>CBCSNG010000012.1:0-63993 GCA_965141635.1 uncultured Collinsella sp.
GGGTGCATCATCGACGTCTTCAATACAGAAGATATCAGTGCGGAGTGTTCTGAAAGCTAAGCCCGGCCCCCGCCTGCGGTGACGCTGTTGCGAGCGGCCTGCGATGGGGCCGTTGTTGGTTGGGGCCGCTGGGCTGATGTGGGGGCACGTGGCTGTTGCGGGCCCTAGTCCCGGCGGCGACCCCGGCGCTTCGCGCCTGCCGCCTTTTGGGACTGTGGAGCGCCGCCGGCAGCTGCGGCGCTGTTGCGCCTGCTGCCTGCGGGAACTTTGGGGTTGAGGCGGTAACTTTGGCGCGCCTGTGTTTGTTGCTTGTGAGGGCTTAGGGGTTGATGCGAATCGAAGGTGAATGGTTTTCCGGGAAGTGAACGACCTATTTTGGACCCTTGAAGCATCGGCATATTTTGGCCGCCATTTCCTGCGGTTTTATCGCATGAATCCTGCTGTTTTGCAATTAAAAAATGCGGATGCTTCGGGGCCCTAGTTTTACTCGTCCACTTCTCGGAAAACCATTCACCTTCGTTTTTGCCGGACATCGTTTTGGGCGTTGCGACTCGGTATCGGCCGATATTGAGAGGGAAAACGCCCTCTCTTGGACAATCGAGTCTGTCCGGACGCATCTGCGGGAGTTGTCTGCACAATTCGCGGTATTATGGAGCGGAGTTTTGAAAGGAGCCGCTGGTGGTCACGACGACGTTTGCTTCGCCTTTGGGCGAAATCTTGCTTGCCGCTGATGGCCGCGGTTTGACAGGGCTTTGGTTTGAGGGGCAGGAGCATTTTGGCTCTACGCTGCTCAAAGAAGATGCGGAGCACGTTGAAGGCGCCGACGCGGTTTCTGGTGTTGGTGGCATGTTGTCGGTGAATCCGGCAAATGGTGCGGCCACTTCGGTGCTTGAGCGTTCTTGGGCTTGGCTGAATGCTTATTTTGCAGGGCAGGAACCTCGGTTTACGCCGCCGTTGCATATGATTGGCACGGCGTTTCAGCGTGAAGTTTGGTACGAGCTACTTTCTATTCCGCGTGGTGAGGTCGCCACGTATGGCGAGATCGCCCAGCGTGTTGCGGCTCGACATCGTGCACCGGGGAACGAGGCGCCCGCTGTGTCTCCTCGTGCGGTGGGGGCTGCGGTCGCTCGCAACCCTGTTTCGATTATCGTGCCGTGCCATCGCGTGCTGGCGGCCGACGGGTCGCTCAACGGATATGCCGGCGGCCTCGACCGTAAGGAGTGGCTGCTGCGGCTTGAGGGCGCGTACGAGGAGTAACGCTCGAGTACTTTGCCTGTAGTAGCCGACTTCGACCAAAGCTCGCTCGAGTTCGCTTTGATCAAAGCACTTAAGACCCTTGTTTTCTGTCAATAGTGCTATCTGTTCGTTGATGGATATCCACGACTTCTGGTATTTCATTTAAGCCTCTTGATATAAAAAGAGCTGGAGTTGCGCATCGTTGAGAGGCTTTCCAGCTTTAGAGACATAAAATTATAAGATACGATGACCTGCGTCAAGGAAGCTGCCAGATGACCTTGGAGCGGCTGATTGCCTGGCCTAAAACCTGATGCGCGGGATGACGCTCCACGCTATTCAGCGCGCTTGATGGGATGACGAACCACAGTCTTAAGTTTCTCCGGTGCACATTTGCGTGGATCGGAGAGATAGATTTCGTGATGTAAACGGGTGTCTGTGAAGTCGGGGACATAGCCCTGCTCGGCCGTATATTCATGCATAGCGTCTACGGTTGCCGACTCGCTGTCATAGGGTCCGGTGTGCATGCATTGAACGCAGAGACCCTCGTCAACTTTAAGCAGCTCGACGGCGGAAAAGTCCAGTTTCTTTTTGGTCGTGGCTTCCGCGACTGCCCAGTCAAAGTCATCTCGGGTGACGAAATCGGGCAGGCGGAGGCACGAGATAAAGTTGAAATCGTCCTTGCGTACATAATCGATGTTGCCGCTCGGGGAGTCTTGCCACCAGAAACCCTCGAGCGGCGGTACCACAAAGTCGAAATAGCCCTCGATACTCCTTGAGCCTTTCTTCGACATCTTGACGGTATAGGCGATGCCGTAAAGCAGCGGCAGGGCGTTTTGATACTCGCCACCTTCGGTATTTGGGTCGCCCTTGCCGCGAACGGCAACGTAGCTCATAGGCGGGACAGTTACGATACTCGGCTTGCTTGCAGGTTTGTAGAGCTCCTTGCATTCCTTCTTAAAGTCGAACGCCATGTTGGCCGCCTTTCTGCGTATTGGCCTGCTTAGATAGCGGAATCATATCATAGAAACGAACAGCTGTTCGAATGATTTGGCTGACAGATAGAGATGCGTGCGTTGTGTTTGGCGGTCGGCCTGACCCCGTCGATGATGTCTCTGCCTCCCCGGCGCTTCATCTATAGCTGCCGTTTCCCCATATAAAACCTGCCAAAATAAACCTGTCCCTTTTTGGTTGGTGGGAAATGGGTAATACTAAAGAGTTATCCGACCAGATGGGAACCGATCGATGGCCTATATCGAATTCAAAGACGTCATCAAAGCATACGGCGAGGGCGACGCCCGCATTCATGCGCTCGACGGCGCGAGTTTTACGGTCGAGCGCGGCGAGCTCGCCATCATTCTGGGTGCTTCGGGTGCCGGCAAGACCACGGCGCTCAACATTCTGGGCGGCATGGATACGGCGACCTCCGGCACCGTGACGGTGGACGGGCGCGACGTGAGCTCCGCCAACGAGGCGCAGCTCGTGGAATACCGCCGCGCCGACGTCGGCTTTGTCTTCCAGTTCTACAATCTGGTCCCCAACCTGACGGCGCTTGAAAACGTTGAGCTCGCGGCACAGATTTGCCCCGATTCGCTCGATGCCGAGCAAACGCTTCGTCAGGTTGGCCTGGGCGAGCGCCTCGCCAACTTTCCGGCGCAGCTTTCGGGCGGCGAGCAACAGCGCGTGTCCATTGCCCGCGCGCTGGCCAAGAACCCCAAGCTGCTTCTGTGCGACGAGCCCACGGGTGCACTCGACTACAAAACCGGTAAGCAGATTTTGCAGTTGCTGCAGGACACCTGCCGCAAGCAGGGCATCACGGTCATCATCATCACCCACAACTCCGCGCTGGCGCCCATGGCAGATCGCCTGATCCGCTTTAAGAGCGGCCGCGTGGAGAGCGAGACGGTCCAGCAAAATCCCGTGCCTATCGAGACGATCGAGTGGTAGCGCCCATGGACCAAGATCGCCAAAACAGCCAAAACCACGATACGGAGCACGCGGGTCGCGACCGGGAGTTCGCGACCTACCGTACCGCTCAAAGCTCAAACGATATGGTGCCGACGGTTTTTCGCCGCGGCATCTACCGCACGATTCGGGGCAGTCTTAAGCGCTTTTTGTCCATCGTGGTTATCACCGCTCTCGGCGTGAGCGTGATGTGCGGCCTTAAGGCGGGCTGCGAGGATCTGTGCGATTCGGTCGACGCGTATTTTGACCAGCAGAATGTCTATGACATTAACGTGCAGTCGACCTATGGCCTTACACGCGACGATCTTGCGGCTATCCAAGAGGTCGACGGCGTCGAGACGGCTGAGGGTATCTACACCGAGACCGCCTACACCGCCGTGGGCACAACGCGCGAGCGAGTGGTCGTGCAAAGTCTCTCCAAGGAGAACATCGATCAGCCGGTGCTCGTGAACGGCGATTTGCCCGAGAGCGCCGATGAGGTCGCGGTGACTTCGAAGTTCCTGAAGGCTTCGGGCAAAAAGCTCGGCGATACCGTGAGTTTTGCCGCCAATGACGCAAGCTCGTCGAACCAAAGCGCCAAGGATCAGTTTGCCGCGGGCGATTACACCATTACGGCCGAGGTCCTCGATCCTACCGACGTGAGCTCCGACTCGACAGTCAACGCCTTTCGCGCTGCTTCGGCGGCGGACTATAAGTTCTATGTGAGCGAGGACGCCGCGACATCTTCTTCCTACTCCGCGATCCGCGTAATCGTCGAGGGAGCCAAGAGCCTCAATTCCTATTCGGATGCCTACGTGGCAAAAATCAACGAAGTCAAGGGCAATATCGAGAAGATCCGCGAGGAGCGTGAGAAGGCGCGCGCTCAGGAGCTGACGGTCGACACGCCGACAAGCTTGGATGCGGCCGAGCGTCAGGCGAATATGCTCTTTGGGATTGAACAGGGCAACATCGACCGTATGGCCGAGGGCAGCGATGAGCGCGTCCAGGCTCAGGCCGAGTTGGACCAGCGCCGCGCTGCCGCCAACCAGCATTTTGCCGATGCCCGCGCCGAGCTTTCCGATCTGGGCGAATGCACCTGGTACATCCAGGACCGCGGTAACATCGCAAGCTACTCGAGCGTCGAGAGCGACAGTTCTTCGATCGAGGCCATCGCCACGGTTTTCCCATTCATCTTCTTTGTCGTTGCCGTGCTCATCAGCCTTACCACCGCCACGCGCATGGTCGAGGAGGAACGCACGCTCATTGGCCTGTACAAGGCGCTTGGCTACTCGCGCGAGCGCATCCTGTCCAAATACGTGGATTACTCGCTGTGGGCGTGTCTGATTGGCGGCGTGCTCGGTAACATCATCGGATTTGTGGGCCTGCCGCTGTTCCTGTTTACGGTGTTCGACGACATGTACTCGCTACCCCAGATGTTGCTTTCGTACGATATCGTGTCCTCAATCGTCTCGGTGGCGCTGTTTACCGCGGGCGTGGTGGGTGCCACGATTATCGCCTGCCGCCACGAGATGGCCGAGACGCCGGCTTCGCTCATGCGCCCCAAGGCGCCGCGTGCTGGCTCACGCATTCTGCTCGAGCGTATCGGATTTATCTGGCACCGCATGGGCTTTTTGAACAAGGTGGCAGCACGTAACCTGTTCCGCTACAAAAAGCGTGCCTTTATGACCATCTTCGGTATCGCCGGCTGCACGGCGCTCGTGATCTGCGGTATGGGCATTCGCGATACGTCGGTGGCACTTTCGCCCAAACAGTACGGGCATATCACGCGCTATGACTTGCTGGCGGTCGCCAATCCCGACGATTTTTCGCAGACGTGCGCGGCATTGGATGAGCGCAGCGCGGCCAATGATTCCAACGTGACCGTGACTTCGACGCTGCCGATTATGACCGACAACGTCACCTTTACATTCGGCGGCAAGAGCGAGACCGTGCAGCTCATCGTGGTGCCCGATGACCGCACGGGTGACTTGGGCGATTACGTGCGCCTGGAGGATGAGTCCAAAGAGCCTCTCGCCTTGCGTGACGGGGATGTGTATTTGAGCAAGAGCTCTCAGCTGGTGCTGGGGATTCAGCCGGGCGATACGGCGCACGTCCAGGATTCGTCGCTCAATGTTGCCAAGGTCAAAGTCAGCGACATTTCGCTCAACTACCTGGGCAACACGCTTTACATGACGCAGGGCACCTATGAGCGCGCGTTCGGTCGAAGCGCACGCCTTAACGGCGTCTTTGTGCTGCTTAAGGGTTCGTCGGCCGACCAGATTGCGTTTAGCAAGAATCTTAAGAGTGACGGTTGGCTTACGATTTCGAGTACGGCCGAGCATTGGGAGAACTACGAGGCGAACTTTACGATTATCAATTCGGTCGTAGTGCTCGTGACCTTTATGGCGGCGTGCCTGTCGTTTGTGGTGGTGTTTACGCTGTCCAACACCAACATCTCCGAGCGCGAACGCGAGCTGGCGACTATTAAGGTGTTGGGCTTCCGTCGCGGTGAGGTGCACCATTACGTCAACAAGGAGACGTTGATCCTCACGGCGATCGGCGCTGCGCTGGGCGTGCCGCTGGGCGGCTTGCTGGCCGAGAGCTTTACCTACATTTTGCAGATGCCGTCGCTGTACTTTGACGTCGAGGTCGAGCCACTGAGCTACGTGCTTGCCGTGCTGCTGGCCTTTGGCTTTACGTTTATCGTCAACCTCGCCACCAATCGTACCCTCAACAAGATCGACATGGTCGGCGCCCTCAAGAGCGCCGAGTAACCTGCCAAAAAGGGACAGGTTTATTTTGGCAGGTTTTATCTGGGAAAACGCCGGGCACCTACGGGTGACCCGGCGTTTGTTGCTTTGCTATGCTTTGCTATCTTCTGCTCGCAGGCGTGGATGAGAGGCTCTCTTTAGCCTTCGAGATTGGGCTTGAATGGGTCATATGCCACAAAACGGGCCTATCTACTACGTTTAATTGGATACCCTCAACCATGCCGGGAAAACGAAAAATAAAACCGCAGGTAGAAGGTCTGTCGATTTTCGAAAAAGGCGGTCATGGTTGACCTCATCGAGTTAAACGTAGTAGATGACCCCTTTTCGTGGCGGACCATCAAACGAACGCCGACGCTTGTGCTGTAGCCGCTCCGATCATTCGTAAGTTGCGGTGGAATAGTTCCTAGATTCAGCCATTTGCGGGCTAAGCAGGAACTATTTCACCGCAACTTAATTTCAGACCAGGCACCCGCAGCAAGAAGACGAATAGCCTCGGCGAGTGTGTAAACGAAGGGCCCTCCGCCCCCGCCCGACGATTTCGATTGGCGACCTTTGACGGAGTCAAGGGAGGAGCCATATCGAAATACGTCGGGCGGGGTCGGAGGGCCCGATGGGATGGATTTCGGCCGAGGCTATTCGTCGCCGAAGCTGATGCCCAACGCCTTGGCCTCACGCACCAGATCGCTCTGGGGGTCGACATACTTGAGCTTGCCGGCGACATCCTCGAGCGGCATGTGGCACATCTTGCCGTCGCGCAGAGCGATCATGTAGCCAAACTCGCCGCGCAGGCAGCCAAGCGCGGCCTCGACGCCGCACTGGGTCGCAAAGATGCGGTCTTGGGCGTCGGGCTGGCCGCCGCGCTGCGTGTGACCGGGGATGGCGACGCGGGTCTCGCGACCGGTCTTGGCCTCGATCTCCTTGGCGATGTCGTAGACAATCGACGGGCTCGTACGCTCGGCGAGCTTCTTCTTGTACTCCTTCTTGGACAGCGCCGCGTCCTCCTTGGAGATAGCGCCCTCGGCGACGGCCACGATGGTAAAGCGGCTGCCGGTCTCCATGCGATGCTCGATGGTCTTGATGACGTTATCCATGTCGTAGGGGATTTCGGGAATCAAGATGACATCCGCGCCGCCCGCGACGCCGGCATACAGCGGGATCCAGCCAACCTTGTGGCCCATGATCTCGATAACGAACACGCGCCCATGGCTCGAAGCGGTGGTGTGGATGTCGTCGATGCACTTGGTGGCGACGTCGATGGCGCTCGTAAAGCCAAACGTCAGCTCGGTGCCCCAGGTGTCGTTATCGATGGTCTTGGGCAGGGCGATAACGTTGAGGCCCTCTTCGCGCAGGCGGTTGGCGGTCTTGGTGGAGCCGTTTCCGCCCAGCATAAACAGACAGTCGAGCTGCAGCTTATGATAGGTGTGGACCATCGCGGGCACCTTCTCGACGCCGTCGGCCTCGGGGGTATCCAGGCGCTTGAACGGCGTGCGGCTCGTGCCCAGGATGGTGCCACCGCGGGTGAGGATGCCGCTAAAATCGGCGGGCGTCATGACACGGAATCTGCTGTAGATAAGGCCCTGGTAGCCGTCCTCAAAACCATAGATCTCGATAGGCTCTTCGCTATTGGTCATAAGCGTTTTGACGATGCCGCGCATGGTGGCGTTGAGTGCCTGGCAGTCGCCGCCACTGGTAAGAAGACCGATCCTAAGCATGATGAATCCTTCCGGGCAAGTTATAACATGCGCATAAGTTTACCCCCGCACACTGTTGATACGGGGGTAAAACGTGTTAGCTCAAGCGTATGGAAATGTAAGCAACGTCAGGCGAGCGTAAGGTCGACGGGCCTGGCTTCTTACAGTGCGAAGGCGTCGACGTCGCCCCAGTGGCGGCGCAGCGTGATGGCGGCGGCGGGTTCGGTATTGTCAAAGACGACCGACCATTGCGTATTGCTGGTGATGTCTTCCGGATTGGGCTCTTGCGCTGCGGCGCGCAGGGCCTTCCAAGCGACTACCTCGTCTTGGGCACCGACATGGGCGTCAAGGACATCGGCGATTGCGACGGCGCGCTCTTTACCATGGCCCAGCTCGCCATTCTTTTGGTTGGGCAGCACTTCGTCACCATAGCAGGCGTAGAAGTTCGTGACCTGGCGCACGGGCGTCGCCTTGCATGCGCGGCCGGGATCGCGCGGATCCCACTCCACCACCCGTGCGTCACCGGCGGCGTCGTTGATAAAGAAGTGGTAATCGCGTCCGGCCATGGCGTGCATGTCGTGGGCGGAAAGTAGGTCGACGGCCTCTTGCGTGGTAGCCGCGCGGTCGAGCACCAGACGGATGGCGAGCGAAGTGTTGATGACGGGGCGTTGCGTGTCCTGGTCACAGGGCTTGGAATCCAGGGTGAGTACGGCAATGGACACGCCGCATTCGTTAACATCGTCGAGCTGGGCAAACGGGCCCATCAACGCCGCGGCGCGTCCGGTGACGGAGTCAAGCGGAGTGTTGGCGCCCAGGTTATTGAGGGCGGCAAAGCCGATGGAGGCATAGCCGCCGCGTGGGTGATTGCGCACCAGCAGCGCCGAGGTATCGTCTTTAAAGTCGTAATTGCGGCCGGTGCGCACGCGGCCTTCGGCATCTACGGCGACAAAAGCGCTGCAGGCAAACTGGGGCGCCTGGACATGTACCGGCACACCGGGCAGCACCTGCGCCACCACGGCATCGATGTAGGCCTGGTCGTCGCGCACGCCAGCGGCGATGATGCGATCAAGATCGTAGTCGTAGGCGATGTCGATTGCGTACAGGTCATAGCCATCCGCGTAGCCGGTCAAGCGTTTGAGCGACGCGGCGGACTTGATTTGCTTGTGATAAACGATACCGGTGGCAGCGGCAAGGCCGACGGCGACTCCCGCGACACCGCAGGCGATGGCAATGTTGCGTGGCTTCATGACGGCTCCTCTCGTCCTGTTAGCGTAATTGTCGCAAAAGGTGCACGGGCATGATAGCTCAACTTGGTGAGCGGTGCGGGATTAAACACGGAATGAAGAGTGCGGCGCTGGCGTGGCGGGGTATGCTGGAGGGGACCATCAACCCAGCGAAAGGGGAGAGCATGACGGATCAGGAAACGCCCGAGCGCGCGCATGTGACGGCCGACGATATCGAGGCCGCCAACGACCTTATCGACTTTATCGAGGCATGCCCCAGCATGTTCCATACGGCGGCGACCATTATGGCCGAGCTCGACGAGGCGGGCTTTACCTACCTGCCCGAGAACGCGGCATGGGACATCGAGCCGGGCGGGCGTTATTACACGCAGCGCAACACCTCGAGCGTCGTTGCCTTTAAGGTGGGCGAGGACCTGGCTGCTACGTGGGGCGAGGACGGCGTTGCCGGCGACTATCATTTTCAGCTCACGGCGTCGCACAGCGATTCGCCGACGTTTAAGGTCAAGGCTGTGCCCGAGCTCGATGGCGCAGGTGAGACGCTGCGCCTGAACACCGAGGCCTACGGCGGCATGATCGACTACGCCTGGTTCGATCGCCCGCTGGCGCTCGCGGGCCGCGTGTTGGTGCGCGAGGGCGACCGTATTGAGAGCCGTCTGCTTGCCACCGAGCGTGAGGTCGCAATTATCCCGAGCCTTGCCATCCACATGAACCGCGGCGTTAACGAGGGCTTTGCTCCCAACCGAGCCGTCGACCTGTGCCCGCTCATCAGCGCTGGTGACCTTAAGCAGGGCGACTTTGACGCCCTGATCGCCGACGAGCTGGATGTTGAGCCCGAGCAAATTTTGGGCCGCGATCTGTTCCTGGTCAATCGTCAGGATGCGCGTATTTGGGGCTGGGCCGATGAGTTTATCTCGACGCCCAAGCTCGACGACCTGGCCTGCGCCTACACCTCGCTGCAGGCATTTTTGGGTGCCGAGAACGCGCACGACGTTTCGGTCTTTTGCTGCTTCGATAACGAGGAGGTTGGCTCCGAGACCAAGCAGGGCGCCATGTCGACGTTCTTGGCCGACGCGCTGCGCCGCATCAACGGATCGCTGGGCTTTGACGACGAGTCGTACCATCGCGCCCTTGCCGCCTCGATGCTTGTGAGCTGCGACAACGCGCATGCCGTGCACCCCAACCACGCCGAGAAGTGCGACGCTCGCAATCAGGTGGTGCTCAACGGCGGCATCGTCATCAAAGAAGCCGCCAACCAGCACTACTGCACCGATGCCTTTAGCCGCGCGGTGTTCCAGGCCATCTGCGATGACGCCGACGTACCCACGCAGGCCTTCGCCAACAAGAGCGATATGGCCGGCGGTTCCACGCTCGGCAATCTGTCCAATATGCAGGCGAGCATGCATGCCGTGGACGTGGGCCTGCCGCAGCTGGCCATGCACTCGAGCTACGAGACCGGCGGCGTGCGCGACGTGATGTACGCCATCCGCGCCCTCACGGCTTTCTACGAGCGCAACCTAACCATCAACGGCGCCGAAAGCGTGGAGCTCTAAAATCGACCAAAAAGGGCCAGTTTTATTTTGGCAGGTTTTATCTGGGCAAATGCCAAAGGTGAAACCGAACTAGATCGGTGGTACGTGGCCGCCGAGGTGCAGTGCGCCTCGGCGGCTTTTTGCGTACAGAGTACGGCTAATGCTAATAAATGCTATACATGCTTTACGTATCTACCATAGAGCTTTATGATAGTTTTGAAGTATTAAGGAGGGGTCATGACCACAACAGCCGCTCAGATCAACGTGCGTCTCGATGCCGATCTTAAAAGGAGTGGGGACGCCGCTCTCTCCAGGGCCGGTATGACACCGAGCCAAGCGGTGCGTGCGCTCTGGCAACTTGCGGCATCTCTGGCTGATCGGCCCGGCGCGCTCCAGGACATCCTTTCGCCTAGTCGTGCCCGGGCGGAACAGCGCGAGCGAGAGAAAGCCACCAAGCACAAGCTCGAACTCATCGACCAGGGTTCGCAGCTGTTCGCTGCTGCTTGCCGTGAATCGGAAATTGACTTGGCTAAGGTGCAGCCCTCGGGCGATGAAGAACTCAAACGGAACGCCTATGCTGATCGCTATGGCGAGGAGATGAGCTGGCTCTATGAGTGAGAATCCTAAGCGCATCTTAGTTGACACCAACGTGTGGCTTGATTATTTCATCCCCTCACGACGTGGTCGTTCGGCCACGATTGAGTTTTTGCGTGATGCGTGTACGGCTCAGGCTGAGCTGATATATGCGGCGACATCGTCCAAAGACCTGTTCTATTTGATTTCGAGCGAACATAAGGCGTGGTATCGGCGAGAGCATGGCTCACTATCCCAAGATGCCGCCGTGGCGGCGACATCACTTGCATGGGATTGCCTCGACGTGTTGTCGCAACTTGCCACGCCGGTACCCTGCGACCTGAGCGACATATGGATGGCGAGTAAGCAGCGTGAGCTCCATAGCGATTACGAAGACGATTTAATCATCGCGGCAGCGATGCGCGCAAAGACAGACCTTCTGGTCACCAACGATGTCAAGCTCTGCTCACACGCACCAGTCGCCGCAATGAGCGTAGAAGACGCAAAGAATTACTTAGCAACGCTCTAACAATTTGAAGACCCCACAGGTCGAATAAAAGTCAGCGAATGTCTCCAGGCAGGGCCGCGCCAGCCAGTCCCTATAGGTTGAACAAAAGTCAGCGAGAGCCCGTCTGGGCGAGCAAGGTGCCTTGAAAGAGGAGGGCATTGGCCTTCTGGCCATGCCCGACGATTGAAAGGCAGATTGCCGTCCAGACGGGGTCGCAGCGTCGAGTGGTCCGCCGTTCGTTAGAACGGCGGAACAAGATTAGTGCTCGATCCAGCAGCGCAGGGTCTCGCCTGCCTGCAGGTGACGCAGATTCTCCGCGGCGATGTCGACGACGTTGTTGAGCGTGGCGGCTAGGTGGAACCAGCCGGAGATGTGCGGCGTGATGAGCATGTTGGGTGCATCCCACAGGGGGCTTGTGGCGGGCAGCGGCTCGGGGTCGGTGACGTCGACCGCGGCGCCGGCGAGAGGTCCCGACTCCAGAGCGGCAACCAAATCGTCGGCAACCACAAGATCGCCGCGGCCGCCGTTGGCAAAGAAGGCGCCCGGCTTCATCGCGGCGAAGAACTCGGCGTTCGCCAGACCGCGGGTCTCGGGCGTGCTCGGCATAAAGGATGCGACGACGTCTGCCTCCGCCAAGCGCTCGGGCAGGGCATCCATGCCGTCCATGTCCTCAAACACAATGGGGTAGACGAGCGGATGGCGCTTGATGCCGCGGACGTGCGCGCCCATGCTGCGGCAGAGCGTGGCAAAATGGCCGCCGATATCGCCCGCGCCCAGCACCAGCACGTTGGCGTTTTTGAGCGAGGTAACCGGCCCCAAATCCTTCCAGCGATGCTCACGCTGCAAGTCGTGATAGCCGGGCAGACGCTTCATCATAGACAGCACCATGGCAAACATGTGCTCGCTCACGGCCTGACCGTAGGCGCCTACCGAGCAAGACAGCTTGGCTTCAGCCGGCACGGTGCCGGCGGCGAGATAGTCGTCATAGCCGGCGGTCTGCAATTGCAACAACTGGAGATGCTCGCATGCCGTGAGCATGTCAGGGTCGATGTTGCCCAGGATCACGTCGGCATCGGCGACCTGCTCATGTGTGGCGGCGTCGGCGCTCGTGTAGATAAAGTCCTCGCCCGGAGCACTCGACTCAAGAATTGCGCGATGGCGGTCGTTGACGGGCAGCAAAACCAGGATGTTCACTAGCAGTCCTCTCCGCTCGACCTGCCAAAAAGGGACAGGTTTATTTTGGCAGGTTGTATCAGGCAAAACGTTCAAATAAAACGCCGGATGCAAAGCGGGTTTGCCCGTCAGCATCCGGCGCATTTGCGGCTACCAGCTCAGCAGTTCGTAGCCGTCCTCGGTCACTACGAGCTGTACCTCGCATTGGGCCGAATCGCTGCCGTCCTTGGTGCGCACGCACCAACCGTCGCCCTTGCTAATTTTAATGTCGGGCGCCCCGGCGTTGACCATGGGCTCGATGGTAAAGACCATGCCCGGAGCCATGATGGTGTCCACATCGGGCGCCTCGGTGGTAAAGCCCACAAACGGGTCCTCATGGAACTCCTTACCGATGCCGTGTCCGCCGTACTCGCGCACCACGCTAAAGCCGGCGTCCTCGACCGTCTTTTGCACGGCCTCGGCCATAACGGACAGCGGCAGCCATGGCTTGACGGCCGCCAGGCCCGCCTCCACGCTGGCGCGGGTGACGTCGACCAGGCGCTGGCGCTCGGCAGAGACCTCGCCGATGCAGAACATGCGGCTCGAGTCGCTAAAGTAGCCGTCCAAAATCGTGGAGCAGTCCACGTTGATGATGTCGCCCTCGTGCAGCACATCCGTATCGCAGGGGATACCGTGGCAGACCACGTCGTTGATCGAGGTACACACGCTCTTGGGGTAGCCCTCGTAGTTGAGGTCTGCCGGCGTGCCGCCGTGCTCGACGGTGTAGTCGTAGATCATCTGGTCGATCTGGTTGGTGGTCATGCCTGCGGCGATGTACTCACCTACGTAGTCGAGCACGCCCACGTTGATGGCGGCCGAGCGCTTGATGCCCTCGATATCGGCGGGCGTCTTGTAGAGCGTGCGGGGCAGGACCTCCCAGCCCTCTTCCCACAGGCGCTCGAGGCGCTCGTCGAAGGCGCTATGACATTTCTTATATTTTTTGCCGCTGCCGCACCAGCAAGCGTCGTTGCGGCCAGGTACGGGTCCATTGTCAAACATGGCTAACTTCCTTTCATTCGCAGCTAGTATAGCCCACCCACGCGTCCATAAAAGTAAGTTGCGGTGATATAGTTCCGATTTAAGCGGTTTAACAGCATAAATAGGAACTATATCACCGCAACTGATGGAGTGGGATGGCGGGCACTAGCTGCTGCGTGGTTTTGCTAGTAGCTCACCTGGCAGGGAATGCCGAGGGCGCGCACGCGTGCGGCAATCTTGTCGAGCACCTTGGGCGCCGCTTTGGCAAGGCCGGCGATTGGTGTCTCGCGCGCCACCGTGTAGATGGTCGCCTCCTGCGGGCGAATGCGCTCAAGCGCCGCGAGCCAGGGGGCAACGTATTCCTCGCCGGTGTTGTCGATGAGCTTGCCCTGATACTCGCCGGTCAAAAAGATCGTCTGGATAATAACGTGACCGTCAAAGCTCGCGAACGTCTCGATCTGGTGCTCCACATCGTAAGGGCCAACGGGTTGATCAAGCAGCTGGATAAATGCCGGGTCGACCGTATCGAGCTTGAGGATGTTGTCGTCGACCATCATGAGCGCATCGTGTACCTGGGGACGGTCGGCGCGCGTGCCGTTGGAAAGCACGGCAATCTTGGTGTTTGGGGCCAGCTGATCGCGAAGCGCGACGGCACCGGCGATGGCCTGCGGAAACTCCGGCGCGGCGGTGGGTTCGCCGTTGCCGGCAAACGTGATCACATCGGGCAGCTCACCCTCAGCTGCCATCTCGTGCAGCTTGGCCTCAAGTGCGTCGAGCACCACGGCAGCGGTGTTATAGGGCTCGTGGCAGGGGCGCTCGGCGTTGAGACCGTTCTCGCAGTAGATGCAGTCGAACGTGCAGATTTTGCCGCTGGCCGGCATCATGTTGACACCGAGCGAAAGGCCCAGGCGACGGCTGCGGACGGGCCCAAAGATGGGGCTGGCATTTAAAAACGTAGACATAGGCATATGCTCCTTGGGACAGTTGAGCTTAAGCATAGCATCGGCCTCCATGTGGGTCGCGGGTTTGGGTACTGTTGTTTAGGCAGAAACCTTGCAATCGGGTGAGTTTACGAAACCCCGTCATGAAAGAGTGCGAGTCGGGTACAGTAAACGCATTCATGTACACACAAAATGACGCCATCTGGCCAAGCCGCGCCCCGGCACGGCCTGGTGGCGTTGACGATGGGAATACAGTATGGATTTTACGGTCGAGAACGCGGGCACCACGATCGCCTGCCGCGAGTATGCCGGCCCGGTTGTATCGTCCGATACACCCGCCTTGGTGTGCGTGCACGGCGCCTGCGTCGACGGTGTCTTTTTTGACGCCATCGCCCGCGAGCTCGCCTGTGGCTATCGCGTCATTGCCTACGACCGCCGCGGTTGCGGCGAGAGTGGCGACGCTGCAGACGGACGCTACGACCTCGCCACCCAAGCCGCCGACCTGCAGGCCGTTATCGAGCATATTGGTGCTCCGGCAAACGTGCTCGCGCACAGTGCCGGTACGCTGGTGACCCTGGAGCTTCTCCGTGCAAACCCCGCCATAATCTCGCGTGCGATTCTGCATGAACCCGCCGTGACGGATGAGGGTGCCGGCCTGGGCGCGGCCCCGGTTTTGCTCGAGATGATCGCCGCGGGAAAGGTCTCCAGGGCATTACGGGCCTTCCTGGGTGCCATCGGCGATTCGGACCCTGAGGCCCCCAAGTTAACCGAGGCAGAGGCCAAGCACGCCCTGCGCAACGGCCGCAGTTTCATGGCGAACGAATACGGGATTACTATGACCTGCGTTCCCGATTGGGATAGCGTTCGTGCGTCGAAAACGGTGGCCGCCGTGCTTTTGGGCGAGCTCTCGATTGGTACGCCTCGCGAGGCGGGAACGAGGATAGCGGCTGAGCTTTTGGACTGTCCACTCGTAATGGTTCCCGGCGCGCACAACGGCTTGCGCGATCGCCCGGCAGCGGCTGCCCAGACTGTCCGTGGCATCTTGGGGCTCTAGCGGCTGCAAAAAACAAAACAGGCTTCACCCGCAAACGTTTCGGCCGCGTTAACAAACGTGCTCAAAACCTCACGCCTGCGGCTTCAATCGTACCGTCTGCCAACTCATAAAAATGTAACAGCATTCACGTGCTTACCTGCATCGGCAAGGTGTTACCCTTGAAACATTTGGAACCCACCGTTACTATGCGAACCTATCGAAAGGGCCCCATATGCTCAATAATCACGAGGTCAATCTAACCGACGAGGAGGCTGCCGCCGAGGTTGCCCGCGTCGCGAAGACCTACCCCGTGGTGCGTTTGCTGTCGGCCGATCAGATTAAGAGCGAGCCTAACTGCTTGCTCGCCGGCGATCGCTGCCCTTGTCTGCGTCAGTCGAGTCTTGAGGCCTTGGCAGGTTCCGATGATGTATCGGAGCAACTGCTCAACGATGGTGTTGAGTACCGCGCCCGTCTGCGCCCTCTAAAGGTCGAGGGCGAGCCTCGCGTCCTGCTGATGGTGCGTCCGATCGATGAGCAAGAGGCTGCAGAAGAGGACCTTGTCTACACCGACGTGCTGACGAGCGTGCGCAATCGCCGATATTACGAGGAAAAGCTTCGTGGCGCCCGCATGAATGCCAGCGTTGCGATGATTGACCTTGATGATTTTAGGGCCTTCAACGATACGTGTGGCCGTCATGCCGGCGACCTTGCACTCGGTGCTGTGGCGACAGCCATACGCAGCGGAATTCGTTCGACTGACGAGCTTGTGCGCTATGGCTGCGACAAGTTTGTGGTCGTCATGCCCAATATTCCCTCCGATGACTTCGCCCGTCGCCTGCATCAGGTATCCGAAGCCGTTCATTCCACGATTATTCCGGGCCATGAGTACGTGAGCTTGACGGCATGTGTTGGTGGCGTTCGCATTCATGGCGAGACGGTCGATGAGGGCGTTGGCCGCGCTGTCCAGTTACTGAGCCGTGCCAAGGCAAAAGCCGGTACGGTCGTGACCGATGGCGATTCCATCGAGGCCTTCCAAAGCGAAAAGCCTTTGGTGCTTATTGTCGATGACTCCGAGATGAACCGAGCCATTCTCAACGAGATGCTCAAGGACGAGTATTGCATCCTCGAGGCCGATAACGGTCGTGCGGCGCTCGACATGGTCGACCGCTATGGCGATGAGTTGTCGCTCGTGCTGCTGGATATTGTCATGCCGGGCGTAAGCGGCTTTGAGGTACTGGCCAATCTGTCGCGCCGATCGGGTATCGACAATCTGCCTGTCATCATGATCTCGAGCGAAGATTCCGATGATATGGTTCTGCGCGCGTACGAGCTGGGCGCCTCGGACTATATCAACCGCCCGTTTGACTCCCGTGTCGTGCGCCGCCGTGTGAGCAACACCATCCGCCTATACGCCAAACAGCGTCGCCTGACGAACCTGCTGTCCCAGCAGTACAACGAGCGCGTCAAGAACAGTCGCATGCTCATCGATATCATGGCCGGCGTTATGGAGCTTCGCAATGGCGAGAGCGGCAGGCACGTTACGAACATCGAGAAGCTGACCGAGCTGCTGCTTGGCTGTCTGGTCCAGCGTAGCGGCACGATCTCCCTCGACAATGAGGAACGCTCTACGATTGCCCTGGCTTCGGCGCTGCACGATATCGGCAAGATGTCGATTGACGATGCAATTCTCAACAAACCCGGGCGCCTTACGCCCGAGGAGTTCGAGATTATGAAGACGCATACCACGATGGGCGCCGACATGTTGCTTGAGCTGGGCCGCCATCACGTCGGCAATGCGCTTATGGAATATGCGTACCAGATTGCGCGTTGGCATCACGAGCGCTGGGACGGCAAGGGCTATCCCGATGGCCTTAAGGGCGACGAGATTCCCATTGCCGCGCAGGTGGTCTCGGTGGCCGACGTGTATGATGCTCTGACGAGCGTGCGTGTGTACAAGGACGCTATTCCGCACAAGGAGGCGATCCAGATGATCCTGGACGGTAAGTGCGGCACCTTTAACCCGCTGTTGCTCGACTGTCTGCTCGAGGTGCAAGACCGTATTGCCGAGACGTTGGCACGCCCCGCCGACGTTGTCGCGTTTCCCACGATTTAGTTTGACCTAAGGAGTTTTAATCCATGATTTCCATGCGTGAGGCGTATGAGAAGATCGGCGCTAATTATGATGACGCGTGCGCTCGGCTGATGGGCGAGGAGATGCTTAGCCGCTTTGCCCTCAAGTTTTTGGATGACGAGAGCATGGACAAGCTGGAGGCCGCCATGGCGGCAGGAGACGCCGAAGGTGCGTTTATGGCAGCGCACACACTCAAGGGCGTGAGCCAGAACCTGGGATTCGATAATCTGTACGAGCCGGCGGTCGTGGTGACCGAAGCACTGCGCGGCGCCGATGCCGTTGACGGCGCTCGCGAGGGAATGCATGCGTTGCAGCAGCAATATGCGGCAACGATGTCGGCTCTGCGCGAGGCGGCTGAATAAGAGCTTGCGAGCCTTGGGCTGCTTGCCGGCCACATATAGGTGAAAGGGCGCCCCGCCGGACCATGTGGCCGGCGGGGCGCTCTTATCTGTTTTGTGGTTCGCGTGCTAGCGGGCCTGCTTGACCTTGGCTGCCGCCTCGACAAACGACTTCCAGAGGTTAAAGTCGGTTTCGAGCGTCTGCCAGGTGTACTCGGGATGCCATTGCACGCCCAGGCAGAAGGGTTGGCCTTCGACTTCGATGCACTCGGGCACGCCATCGGTTGCCTTGGCGACCAAGCGCGTGCTTTTACCCAGACGATCGATGCAGCAGTGGTGTGCGGAGTTGGTCTGGATAAGCCTGTGCCCGCCAAGCGCGCGCTCCAGCAACGAGCCCGGCACGACCTCGACGGGATGCACGGGGTCGTTGAGCACGTGGGTATGGCGCCACTGCGTGCGGCCCTCGCGCGCGCCCAGGCTTGGCACGTCCATGCACAGGGTGCCGCCGGTGGCGACATTGAGCAACTGCGTGCCGCGGCAGGTGGTAAAGAGCGGCTTTTTGGCGCGGAGCACCTCGCCGACCAGCTTAAACTCAAAGCTATCGCGGATCTCGCAGCAGAGGGTGGGGTCGTAGGGTCGATCATCGCCCCAACGTTTGGGATTGACATCGGGGCCGCCGGGAATGGCGATGCCGTCGGCGATATCGACGTAATGACGGATGACCTCAATGTCCTCGGTGATGGACATCTGCAGCGGCAGGCCGCCGGCGGCAAGGATGGCATCGACAAAGACGCTCGCAATCTCCTCGTTGGGGGAGAGCGTCTCGCTCAAATAGGGTTTCGCTTCTTCCCAGCGTGGTGCGACCAGGATGAGCGGACGGTCGGCGGGATCGACGTCGACGTGCGGAGTGTAGGACGATGAGGTGCGGGTTCCGATCATGGGCGTAGCTTTCGAATCCGGGTGGACATGGCACAGGGGTGGCGCGGAGCAAACGTTACTGATGAATTTGCCCGCGTGGCAATTGGGTTAGTGACCCTTGATGGAGTTGAGGAAGTCCTGGGCGCGCTTGGTCTGGGGGTGGTCGAAGAACTCGTCGGGCGTGCCGGTTTCCACAATCTGGCCGTCGGCCATAAACACGACGCGGTCGGCCACGCGGCGGGCAAAGTTCATCTCGTGCGTGATGACGATCATCGTCATGCCCTGCTGGGCCAGACGGACCATGACCTCGAGTACCTCGTTGATCATCTCGGGATCAAGGGCGCTTGTGGGCTCGTCAAAGAGCATGGCCTTGGGCTGCATGGCGAGTGAACGGGCGATGGCCACGCGCTGCTGCTGGCCGCCCGAGAGCTGTGCGGGCACCTTATCGGCCTGCTCGGCAACGCCCACGCGGCTCAGCAGGTCCATGGCGCGCCCACGAGCCTCCTCCTTGGACACGCCCAGTACATCGACCGGCCCCAGCATGACGTTCTGCAGTACGGTCATATGCGCAAACAGGTTGAACTGCTGAAACACCATGCCCAGCTCGGCACGCATGCGGGCAAGATCCTTGCCCTCCTGCGGCAGGGGCTCGCCCTCGATGAGGATCTCGCCCGAGTCGATGGTCTCCAAGCGGTTGATGGTGCGGCACATGGTCGATTTGCCTGAGCCCGAGGGTCCGATCACAACGACGACCTCGCCGCGGTCAACCGAGAGATTGATGTCGTTGAGGACGTGTAGATCGCCATAGTGCTTATCGACGTGCCTGAGCTCGATCAGCGGCTGATTGCCGGTGGAAGAGGTGCTCTGTGCCATGGTGCTCGGCTCCTTATGACTAGAAATGGTAAAGCGTTAGCGGATGATGGTCGCGCCGGTCTTGTGCGAAACATAGACAGCGGCCTTGTTGATCGCGACGTTGATGAGGATGTAGATGACTGCGATCACCAGGTAGACCGACACGAGGGCATCGTAGTTGGTAATGAGCACGCGGGCATTTTGCATGAGGTCGGGGTAGCTCACCACATAGGCGACGGTGGTGTCTTTGACTACGACCACGAGCTGTGAAATCAAGGACGGAATGATAAACCGAATAGCCTGCGGCAACACGATTTTAAAGGTGATTTTGGCCTTGGAGAGACCGAGCGCCTGGGCTGCCTCGACCTGACCGCGCGGCACGGCATTGACGCCGGCGCGGAAGATCTCGGCAAGTACGCCAGCTGCGGCGAGCGCGACGGGAAGCGTGAGCATCCAAAACGACGGTAGCGCGATCTTGTACTGGGGCAGCACCAAAAAGAAGAAGTAGATGAACAGCAGACTCGGCACACCGCGGAAGAAATCGGTGAGCACGCGGCAGACCAGCTGTAGCGGCTTGATGCCGCTGGTGCGGCCGAGCATAAGGGCTAAGCCCAGCACCAGCGCGATGGCGCCAGCGGTGAGTGCGACTTTAACGGTGCCCTCAAAGCCGGCAAGCAAGAACTTCCAGGTAGTGAGGTGCGTAAAGAAATACCAATAGTGGACCGAAAGCTGACCGGTCACATAAAAGCGCTGCAGTACCAGGATGGCGAGCGCGGCGACAGCAACAAGCGAGATGGCGGTGCCGATGCGAATCTTGGCGCGCATCTTGGGGCCGGGAGCCTCGTAGAGCGCATCGCGCATGGTGAGCGCGGAGGTGGAATGCTTGCTCATCGGAGGATCCTCACCTTCTTATCGATGTAGTTGCCAATGTGGCTCACCACAAAGGCCGTGCCCAGGTAGCCGAGCGCCGAGATAAAGAACGCGGCGACGCCGCCGAGCGAGCGGGTATTGATGTAGCTCACCACGCCGGTGAGTTCCTGCGGCTTAAGCGGCACCTGGCTGCCGAGCGCGGTGGTGAGCATGACGGCGATAAAGAGGTTGGTCATGGGCAGCACGCTCGAACGCAGCGCCTGCGGAATCACGATCTTAGCGAGGATACGGCTGAAGCTCATGCCGAGCGAGCGGGCGGCTTCCACCTGGCCGACGCCGACGGTGTTGATGCCGCTCATAAAGTTTTCGGAACCAAAGGCCGAGCCCAAAAGGACCGTGGCGACGATAACGCAGGTGCGGTAGGGCAGGACGACCTTGAGCGGCGGCAGCGCGTAGACGATGATGATGAGCAGCGCGATGCCGGGGATGTTGCGGAAGACCTGGACATACAGGTCGCCAAAGACGCGCAGCGGCTTGAGCGGCGACACACGCATCACGGTGACGGCGACGGCCAGCACCATGGCGATGGCAAACGACTCAAGCGTCATGCCCCAGGTTGCTAGCAGCGCGTCGATATAGTTCTGGCCATAGAGCGACCAGAGCTCGGAGAGACTCATGCGGACCTCCTGCCGATAAGGAAAGGGGCTCCCGTGTGTACGGAAGCCCCGACAACTCAGTGAGGAAACAGTTTACCGCAATAAAGCGCATCATGCGTTTCCATATGGTTTCGTTGCGGCCGTTACCAGGCTCGCTGCCTAGGCGCCGATCTCGGGCAGCTCGGGAACATTGGTGTCGCCCGTACGGTCGCCGATGCAGATCTGCCACAGCTCGGTCCAAGTGCCATCGTCCTCAATCCTCTTAAGGAAGTCGTTGACAAAGGCGACGCCGTCGGAATCGAGCGGCAGGCCGATACCATAGGGCTCCTTGCTGCCGAAGGGCTTGCCGGCGATCTTGTACTTACCGGGCTCGCGGACCAGGGCGCTTTGCTGCATGTTGTTATCGATGACGTAGGCGTCAACGCGACCCTGCTGGAGTGCCTGACGGGCCTCCTCGTCGGTCTTGAACTCCTGCTGGCTGGCCTTGGGGGCGAACTCCTCCAGAATGGCGGGGCCGTTGGAGCCGGACTGGACGGCGACGTTCTTATCGGCCAGGTCGTCGACGCTCTTGATGTCGTCGTTGTCGGCGAGCACTAGGATAGCCTGCTGGGTGTAGTAGTAGGGACCGGCAAAGGAGACGAGCTTCTTGCGCTCGTCAGTGATGGTGTAGGTGGCGAAGACAGCGTCGACCTGGCCGTTCTGCAGGACGGACTCGCGCGTGTCCGAGGTCACCTGGGTGATCTCGACCTTGTTCTCGCCCAGGATGTAGTTGGACAGGAGCTGCGCGATACCGGCATCGAAGCCACGGGTCTGACCGTCTTTCTCGTTGAGGAGGGAGAAGAGCGTGGAAGTCTGAACGCCACCGATCTTAAAGACGCCGGCGTCCTTGACGGCCGTGGCCCAGGTGCTGGCGGCGACGGCATCGTCATCGGCCTTGGGGCCGTTGCCGACGAGCTTGTCGAATGCCTTGGCGTCGAGCGTGGTGGAAGCCTCGGTATCCTCGGAGCTCTTGGAGGAACCGGCGGCGGAACCCTTGTCGGCCTCGGCGCTGGTGTCGGAGCAGCCGGCAAGACCAAGGCCGGCGACGGTTGCGAAGGTGGCGGCAACGAAGCCGCGGCGGTCGAGAACGACCTGCTGGGAGAGGTTCTTGCTCATGGTAGAACACCTTTCTCAATAAAATCCCTAGCGGTTGAGTAGAGTTATACCCTATCGCGCTCAAATGGGTCAACACGAAATAACTCAGAAACATACTTACCTTATGGGTTATTGTACCTACTAAAAAGGGACAGGTTTATTTTGGCAGGTTTTATCTGGGCAAACGTCGAATATTGCAGCTGAAATAGCGTTTTGCAGACGGCATGATCGATCACAGCGGTCGCTATAATGGCGGCAACGCGACGCATATATAAGTAAGGAGATCGCGTATGAACGGTTATTCGTTTTTCGCACCGACCATGACTTAAAACCACTACAAAGGGGACAGGCACCTTTGTGGTGGTTCTTGCAGATGTGGCGGCCCGCCTCGCTGTTTTGTCTCAATCTGTAACATCTGGAGGGCCAAAAGGTCTCTATCTGTTACAGATTGAGACAAAGGTCTGGGACTAAGACGTCTTATCTAGATCTGTAACAGTTAGACGGGAATTCGGGCCCTAGATGTTACAGATTGAGATAATTGAGCTGTGAAAACAAAAACCTCCGCAGGGGTGCTTCCCTTGCGGAGGTTTTTTACTCGTTGAGTAGCCTTACGGCTTCGGCGGCCATGTTCTCGACCGTCATGCCGTTCTGAGCGAGCAGCTCGTTGGGGTCGTAGCGGTCGGGGAAGCCTTTGGCGATGCCGAAGGTGCGCGTGCGCACAGGCGTGCAGGCCAGATAGCACGCGACGCGCTCGCCCCAGCCGCCGTCCAAGATGCCGTCCTCGAGGGTGACGACAACGCGATGCTCGGCGGCGAGACTGTCGAGGAACTCGCGGTCAAGCTCGGTCGCAAAGCGCGGGTTGACGAGCGTGGCCTCGATGCCGTACTCGACAGTCAGACGGTTTGCCACGCGCTCACCCAGCTCAAAGAAGTCGCCGAGTGCGAGCACTGCTACGTCGCGACCCTGGCGCACCACGTTGTAGCGAACGGCGCTGTAGTCGGTGTTTTCGGCAGGCGCAAGGTCGGGACGGCTCACCAGGCCGATGCCCGGTACACGAATCGCCACGGGATGCTCGCGGTGGTCGAGCGACCAGCTCAGCATGGATAGATATTCCTCCATGCAGGCCGGCGCCAAGTAGTGCATGTTGGGAAGAGCGCCCAGCATAGAAATATCAAAGAACGAGAGGTGCGTCTCGGATGTGGTGCCAAAGATTGATGCGCCAAACACCAGGATGGTTGCGGGGGCGTCGTTGAGGCACAGGTCGTGCCACAGTTCGTCGTAGGCGCGCTGCAGGAACGTACCGTACACGCCAAAGACCGGCTTAGCGCCCGAGCGCGCAAGCGCGGTGGCAAAGGTCACGGCGTGCTCTTCGGCAATGCCCACATCGACGAACTGTTTGCCAGCGGCAGCGCGAAGCTCGGGTGTAAAGCCCATGATGTAGGGCGTGGCGGCCGTGATGCCAACGACCTGCGGATCGCGCTCGATGGCGGCACTGAGTGCCTCGCCCGTAATGTCGGCATAGGTGCGCGGTGCGGGCTCGCTCGGATGGCCCGGGCAGAGCTTGCGGCCAGTCGCCATATCAAACGGACCCACATGGTGCCAGCGCTCGGGGTCGCTCTGGGCTGGCTCAAAGCCCTTGCCCTTGGCGGTGGAGACGTGCAGCACGATGGGATGATCGATATTGTGTAGTTCCTGCAGCGCGTCGACGAGGGCCAACACATCGTTACCGGCGTCCAGATAGCGGTAGTCGAGCCCTATCGCGCGGAAAACGTTGCGCTCACAGGTGCCGTTGCTGGCGCGCAGCTCGGCCAAATTGCGATAGAGGCCACCGTGGTTTTCGGCGATGGACTGGTCGTTATCGTTGACGATGATGATCAGGTTGCTATCGAGCTCGGCGGCATTGTTAAAGCCCTCAAACGCCAGGCCGCCCGAAAGCGAGCCGTCGCCAATAACGGTAATGACGTTGTACGCATCGCCCGCCAGGTCACGAGCGTGCGCCAGGCCGCAGCCCAGGCTCACCGACGTGGAGGTATGGCCCATGGCGAACAGGTCGTGCTCGGACTCGTCGGGATTGGCAAAGCCAGAGGCCTCGCCAAAGCGCTTCGGATCGATATAAGTGTACGCGCGCCCAGTCAGCGCCTTGTGGGCGTAGGTCTGGTGCGAAACGTCAAAGACAATCTTGTCGATGGGGGAGTTAAACACGCGATGAAGCGCAACCGTAAGCTCAACGACGCCCAGGTTGGGGGCAACGTGTCCGCCGACAGCGGCGGAGCTTTCGAGGATGGCGTGGCGAATCTCGCCGCAGAGCAGCGGAAGCTCGGCGCGGTCGAGAGCCTTGACGTCCTCGGGCGTTGTCGTTTGCGTAAGCAGCATCGTTGTGGGTTACTCCATGCGAATCGAGCGCCGGCGCTCCCTCGGCCGACACAATTGCACAAGACAGTCTCGCACATTTTGGCGTTTGATATGTGACGGCGGCGCGGTAATTCGACAACTGGTGGGGCAAAACGTTTTGTCCGATGCCATACTGATAGATTCGATGATGATTTTTTCAATACGTGCAGGCCGTGGCTTGCCGCCGTGAGCCGCTGGAAGGAGGCAGCATGTCCGATGCCGTTCGTGCCGAGAAAATCGCGCACGAGGTCGACGATGCCGCCCGCCAGCTCGCCCAGGCGGGCCGCTTGGACCTGACGCGCGAGTTTATCCAGCATGGCGACGTGACGGTCTATGCACATGTGACCTCGGTGGCACGGGTAAGTCTGTCCTTTGCCGAGCACTTGGGCCGTGCTGGCATTTCGATCGACCGTGCCTCGCTGCTGCGCGGAGCCTTGTTACACGATTACTTTCTCTATGACTGGCACGATCCCGATCCGAGCCATCGCCTGCACGGATTTCGGCATCCGTTTTTTGCCCTGGCGCGTGCCGAGGAAGATTTTGAGCTGACGTTGCGCGAGCGGAATATCATCGTGCGGCATATGTTTCCGCTGGTGCCCGTGCCGCCGACGTGTCGCGAGGCGTGGATTGTTTGCCTGGCGGATAAATGGTGTGCTCTGCGTGAGACGGTCGCCGGCCGCCTGCCGCGCAAGGACGAGACGGACGATAGCGTGAGTAAAGAATCGAGCGAGAAGAGGAGAGGGTAGACGGTGGGGACCGCGATCGACATGGCGTTTGACGGCGCGACGCTTGCCGCCTGCCCACTCTCGGCACTGGTGCTCTCGTTTGCCTTTTACGGGTTTTGCGGTTGGGCATGGGAGTCGACAGTATGCGCCATGCTCAATCACGGACGATTTGCCAACAGTGGCTTTTTGCTGGGGCCGTGTTGTCCTATCTATGGTGTGGGCGGCATTGCCTGCTGGCTGCTGTTGCGTGGGATTCCGGATGCCTCGAGCCAGTTTGTCGCTGCAGCGCTCGTATGCAGCGTGATTGAGTACAGCGTAGGCGTGCTGTTGGAAAAAACAACGGGCGCTCGCTTTTGGGATTACTCGCACCTGCCGTTTAACTTGCACGGACGCATCTGCCTGTACTGGGCCTGCGCGTTTGGCTTGGGTGCGTTGTGTATTTGCCGTTTAGTGGAGCCGGCATTGCTGGGGCTGCTTGGCCATCTGCCGGTGCTGATTGTGCGGCTGTCCGCCTTTATCGTCGCGGTCGCGATGATGGTCGACGCGTTGTGCTCGTTGGCGAGCTGGCGGCGTCTGTCCGATCAGCTGGAGCGCGTCCGGGCCGACCTTGCCGACCGCATCAATGAGTCGCTTGCCGATGCCTCGGACTCAGTGCTCGAACGTATTCCCGATTCTACGATTGACTCGGTAGCACAGACGCACATCCGTAGCCGTGCCGTTAACGCGTGGCTGGCCGAGCTGGGTGACGCCGCGCTCGATGCCCTGCGCGAGAAGGCTTCGATGCCGACGTTTATCGCGGATGGTGCTCGCGGCCTGGCGCTTGCCGCCCGCCGCGTGGCCGATGCCGCGCCGAGCATGCCGCGTCCGTCGCTCAGTCGTCGCCTTGCCGGCAAGCGCATGAGCCGCCCGGTGCCGAGCGTGTCACTCAGCCGCCGCGACCTACGCTTCTTTAACGCCTTCCCGCGTCTGCGCATCAATCGCTACGAAGGTGTCATTCGGGCTACCGACCTCCGCGACCGAGCCCGCGAGCTGTTCCGCCGCTAGCCGGGACGGGCACGCTCACGGCTTCCTTGCTCGCGTATTTCCCGTTCGTTTCGCGCCCGTTGCCGCGCCGTTTCCAAGATTGCGGCAGCATTTCCATTCGACAACGCTGCGTTTAACAACGCCGTATCTGGTCTACACCAGTTGCCCCTCGGCCGCATTATGGGCGCCGACAACGTTCATGCGACCAAGGGAGAGCGAATGTACGATACGGGATCGACAACGTTTATGCTCGTCTGCACCATGCTCGTGTTTTTAATGACACCGGGCTTGGCGTTTTTCTATGGCGGCCTGTCCAGGCGCAAAAATGTCATCAACACCATGCTTATGTGCTTTGGCGCCATTGGCCTGGTTGGTGTGCTGTGGATTGTTGCCGGCTGGTCTCTGGCCTATGGCGGCGACGGTTCCAGCCCGTTTATTGGAGGCCTTGACCAGCTGCTGTGCCTGCCGGTGCTCAACCATGTGCTGCAGGCGGCCGAGGGCAATGCTGCGGACGGTGCCGTCTACCCTCAGATCATCAACATCGCCTTTCAGATGGCGTTTGCCATGATCACGGCTGCTATCGTCACGGGCAGCCTGGCCGGCCGCGTTAAGTTTGGTGCCATGACGGCCTTCCTGGGCATTTGGCTGCTTGTGGTCTATGCGCCGCTTGCCCACATGGTGTGGGGCGGCGAGGGCTCCTTTATCGGCGACATCATCGGCGCACTCGACTTTGCCGGCGGCGACGTGGTGCACATTTCGTCCGGTCTTACGGGCCTGATTCTCTGCTTAATGCTCGGCCGTCGTCGCGGCTTTGGCATGGTGAGCTACCGTCCGCATAACGTGCCGTTTGTGGCGCTGGGAGCCGGCCTGCTTTGGTTTGGCTGGTTTGGCTTTAACGGCGGCAGCGAGTTCAAGGCCGATGCCGTGGCGGCACTCGCCATCCTCAACACCGTGACGGCCAGCGCAGCGGGCATGGTTTCGTGGCTTGCTGTCGAGCGCGTGCACACCGGTCGCCCCACGCTGGTGGGTGCCAGCACCGGTCTGGTTGCGGGCCTTGTGGTGGTCACGCCGGGCGCGGGCTTTGTCGAGCCGTGGGCAGCGCTGGTCATGGGCCTGATCGTCTCGCCCGTCTGCTACTTGGACATCAGCCATCTTAAGACCAAGTTCGGCTACGACGATGCGCTCGACGCGTTTGGTTGCCATGGCATCGGCGGCATCTTGGGCGGCGTGCTCACGGGCCTGTTCTGTGTGCCGGAGCTTTCGTGGACCGGTAAGGGTGGTCTGTTCTACACGGGCGACGTGTCGCTGCTCATCTCGCAGATTTTGGGCATTGTGGTGACGGTCGCTCTTGTGCTGGTGCTCGATTTGGTGATCGCCGCGGTGGTCAAGGCGCTGTTCCACGGCAGCCTGCGTGTGGACGAGGCCGACGAGGCGCTGGGCCTGGATGCGAGCCAGCACGGCGAGAGCGCGTATCCCTCCTTCTCGGGACTTGACTAGCGGCACGGCTTTCCCAGGCACCCGACCTTGCCCCTCAAACCGTCGCTTGCGTACCGAAGTACGCGGCGCTCCTCTTTCGGGGCAATCTCGGGCACCTGGAAAACCCGCGTCATTGAATGGCAATTCATTTCTTTGATAAAGAGAGGAATTCACTATGAAGAAAATTACGGCGATCGTTCGTGCTGAGAAGCTTGAGGTTCTTAAAGATGCGCTGTTTGCTGCCGATGTTCGTGGCATGACTATTAACCAGGTGCAGGGCTGCGGCGCACAGCATGGCTGGAAGGAATACGTGCGCGGCAACGAGTTGCTTGTCAACACGATCCCTAAGGTGCAGTTCACGCTCATTTGTGCCGATGAGCATGTCGACGGCATTGTCGACATCATCTGTAACGCTGCACGCACCGGTGCCGTTGGAGACGGCAAGATTTGGGTCGAGCCGGTCGAGGAAGTTATCCGCATCCGCACCGGCGAACACGGCCCCGCTGCGGTGTAGAATCGACCGCCTGCCATCCGCAACGTTAAAATGCTGCAATGAGGCACAAGACTTGCGTTGCGGATGGACGGATTATGGGTCGTAATAAATATCCCGAGGAGACGGTCACGAAGATTCTCGACGCGGCGCTGGAGCTATTCTGCGCACAGGGTTATGAGGGGACGAGCATTCAAGACATCGTCGACCGCCTCGATGGCATGACCAAGGGTGCTGTCTATCATCACTTTAAGAGCAAAGAAGAGATTTTCAACGCCGCATTTGATCGGGCAATGGCTCCGATTGTTGAGCGCCGTCGCGCGACACTCGGTGCTGGCAATATGACGGGAGCCCAAAAGCTCAAACGACTCTATGCGCCCGAGTCCGTCGTTCCGCAAATCGAGCTATGGGCTCGCATGCATCCTGCGGCAGATCCGGTAAAAAGCTCGCGGCTGCTGGCGATGCAGTACCAGGGTTCGTTTGACGAGTCGGCCGATGGCTATCTCCTGGCAGTGATCGAGGAGGGCATCGCCGACGGCTCCATTGCGTGTGCATGCCCGCGCGAAGCGGCGGAGGCGGTATCGTTGTTGGCGAATCTTTGGCTGCTGCCGCTGTTCCGTCCGCTTGAGAACAAGGGTCGAATGCTCGCTCGCGCGCAATGTTTGGCGCAGATGGCGGCCGCGGTGGGGCTCGATTTGGGTAATGAAGTGCTCCAGACAACGGCTCAGATATGGGACGTATGGAACCGTGCTGGGTGGTAATATAGATACTGACGGTATGTAATTGAGTTGTAAGGGTAGCCACGGCTGCCCTTTTCAAGTCATTGAATACATACTAATGGTATGTATAGGGGGCAGGCTTATGGCTGGAATGCGGAGGAGTAGCGTCTCGTTGGCGCCAAAAACAGTGCGATCTATCAGGCTTTTTGGCCTTCTTGTTGCGCAGCTGTGCGCGTATTCGATGTTGTCGGCACTGTGCTTTGCGTGTCCGCTTTACTTGTTCGATTGCAGCGGCTCGTCAACGTTATATGGCGCCGTCGCGGCGATAGCGTTCATACCGGGCGTGCTCGCGACTCCGGTTGGCGGAATCTTGGCGGATAGGGGAAGACATCGCGAGGTCCTCGTGGCCCTTGGCATTGCTCTGATGACTGCATCGCTGCTGTCTATCCCCATGAAGCGCTCGTTGCCTCTTGCGGTCGTCGTAGTAGCGATACTTTGTGTTCAATATGGTGTTCAATCGCTGCTGAAGCCAATGCTCCAAATTGAGACGGTGCGTATGGCGGGTGAGGAGAAGGTTGAGCGGGCCACTGCATTGGTTTCGCAGATGACCATGGTGAGCAATATCTTGGGCCCTGTGGTCGGGACGGCAGTCTATGGGTGCTTTGGTATCGATACTCTTTGCACAACCGCGTCGGTGGCGTTTGCGATTTCAGCTCTCTTGTTTGGGGTCGCACTCAAGCAAAATGCCTCATCTGAAACGATGGGAGACGGCGCGACTCGTACGACATGCCGAAACGATTTTCGGGAGTCGATTCGGTATCTGCTGCAAAATGCATCATTGGTCGCTGTGATTTTGCTTGCGGCCGTTTTGAACCTTGCGTTGGTTGGGCTAACGATTGGCGCTCCCATTATTGTTACAAAGCATCTCGGCATGCAATCGTCCTGCGTTGGGATAGTTGAGGTTGCTATGGGCTTGGGTGGTCTTGCCGGCAGTGGCTTGGTCGGCATTTGGCCGCATCGCTTTTCTTTCAATGACATATGTCGATATGTTGCGATGATCTGTTTTGGAGTCGCACCGATTATTGTCGCGCAACTGTTCGGCGCAGATGCATGCGTGTTCACCGTGTTTGCGGTTGGTTCGGCATGGGTCATGGTGTGGGCAAGCATTGCGTCGGTTGAAATCATCGCGTTTGTTCAACGGGCAGCGCCGACTGAACTCTGCGGAAAAGTGCTTTCGGTCGTTTACATGGTCCTTTCCTGCGCAACGCCGATCGGGCAATTGGTGTACGGGGTTGCATATGATCGATGGGCACCGGCGTTTGTATTCGCAGCCATGCTGGCGGTGCTGACGCTGACGATAGCGCTGTTTTATCGGCTGAAAAGTCGCTCGTAACGATTGATTTAACGCACTGGGCACTGTGGTTTTGCGGAAGCGAATGCCCTGGCGCGTTGGAACACCCTTGCATGGGCGTGCCTCTCTTTCGTCTAAAATAACGTGCAGACGAAAGAGAGGCACGCCCATGATCAAGATGTTCGCGAGTGACTTAGACGGAACGCTGCTGAACGCCCTGCACGAGGCAGACGGGACTATCCGCCGTGCCATTCGCGAGCTGACTGAGGCTGGCCTGCACGTGGTTCCCGCGACTGGACGCTCGACGTTGCCGATCGGCGAGCATGGCTTTACGGGCCTAGCGCTTGACGCCTGCTGCTCCAATGGGTCCATCGTGCGCGACAGCCATGGCGAGGTGCTCAAGACCTGGACCATCGACCCACAAATCACCGAGGAGCTGCTCAAGGAGTTTCCGGATATCTGTTTTGACTGCTCCACGCCCGACGGCATGTTTTCGAGCGGATCGTTCGAGATGCATCAGGCGGGCTTTAAAAAGGACAGCCCCATCAAGCGTATTGTGATGCGCGGCATGCGTGCGCGTGGCGGGTACCACGAGGAACAGTACTTCGACCAGTCGATCGGTGACATCCTGCGCCACGATGTGTGCAAGATCAACTGTCGCGTGACCTCGCCCGAGCTGGAGCGCGACCTTAAGGCGTATCTGGCCGAGCGCTCGGACCGCGTGGTCAACGCGCCGTTCGATCCGGTGATGTTCGAAATCACGGACGTGGCGTGCAACAAGGGCGAGAGCGTGGCCTGGCTGGCGGGCTACTACGGTATTGCCGAGGACGAGGTCGCGGTCTATGGAGACGGCGGCAACGACATCGCCATGCTCAAGCGTTTCCGCCACAGCTACGCGACCAAAAACGGCAGTGATGCAGCTAAGGCCGCCGCGAGTGCGACCATCGGCAGCTGCATGGTCCACGCCGTCCCCAAACACATGCTCGCCACCATGCGCAAACAGAACTCCCGCACCGTCATCGAATAATGTGACAAAGGGATTGTCCCTTTGCCACATGGGAGATACCGGCTTTTGGCGTATAGGACTGTTACGCTTTCGCCACCAACAAATTTCGAGTTATTCGGCCTGTCGGAGGTCGTTAAATGGCTAAAGATGCCCTCTCGGGAACATTCATGCCTCTAATGGTGTTTGATTCGGTGACGTAAGTGCGCAAATGGGCATGTATACGCTCAAATTAGGACAAAAACCCTCAGATAATCCCGGCGGTGCATTTATACAGAACCAGTAGCGTGGCCGAATAACTCGAAAAATGTAGGCGGCAGTTCGGCGACAAGCTCGGGTATGGCAAAGGAACTGTTCCTTCGCCATACCTGAGCTCCGATCTTCTGAAATACGAACAAACATTCGCATATCTAACTGCGCTTTGATAGAATTGATACTGTTGGCGGCAGTTCCATGTGCCGGGCAACGCCCTCCATCTGATGGGAGGTGATGCCCATGACCGATCTGATTGATTTCGTGAGACTTCTGACCGCTTTGGTCTCGTTCTCCACGGCGCTCGTCGGGCTTTCCGAGGCACTCAAGCAACGTTCGAAGCAACGTAAAAGGGGTCGCCGCCGCTAAGGCGTTGACCCCTTAATCCAAGCAACGGCGCTGCCCAGCTTTCCAGAACTTGGGCTGCCGTCGACACTATTCTACCCACGAATGACATTTTGAACAATCGGCAATGCCGCTCCAAAAGCCAGGCACAACTGGCACAACCTAGGCGGTCGCTGAATGTGACAAAGGGACTGCCCTTTGTCGCATTCCAAATATTGCCTTTACGTGTTGATACACACGGTGTGCAATAATACTCGCACTGTGCAATAGCGCACAGGCTGAGTAACAAGGAGGACGTTTGTCCCAGCTCGAGAAATGCGATCGCCGGTCCCTTCGCTCGCAGCGTGCCCTTCGCCAGGCGCTTGCCAGCGAGCTTGCCGAAAGCGGCGATCTTTCGCGCATTAACGTCGCGTCGCTCACCGAGCGTGCCGGCCTTACGCGCCGCACGTTCTATTCGCATTACCGCGATATTCCCGACTTTATCAATCAAATCGAGGACGGCTTGCTGGCCGAGATCCGTGAGCGCATTGAGCTCATCACCGCAGCTCAGCTGCCCGATCTCTATCACAACATCGATGAGCTCGAGCCGGCACCCGGTTCGGTTGAGTTGCTGCGCTACCTTGCGGCCAACCGCGATTTAATCGGATCGCTGCTGGGCCCGGGCGGCGACCCCGCCTTTATTAAAAAGATCATCGATACCGCACGCGAGGCCGTGGTGCCGCGTGCACAGACGGGCATCTTGGGCCTGGCACTGGGCACCTTCTTTGACTACTACGTTACCTATGTCGTGAGTGCCGAGGTCGGCCTGATTCAGCGCTGGTTTGAGCGTGGGCTCACCGAATCGCCCGAGACCATGGCGCGCATTATGACGGTTATCGCCTTTGTGCGCCCCGGCGACCTGTATGGCCAACCCATCGATATCAACGTGCCGGAATACGGCATGAAGCTATTGAATCTGCAGCTCGAGGACGCGGTCGACACCACCGCAACCGTCGAGTCCAACAACTAAGAGGAGAGACAATGAGCAAACTCGTCGAGGGCATTAAAGACCGCATGGTCGCTGCCGCACGCGAGGCCGCGCCCGCCGTGGTGGACGCCGCGCAGAAGGCCGCGACCGCGGCTGCCGAGAAAGTTGCCGAGGCAGTTGCCGATGCCAAGAACGTGGCAGGGGAGACGTCCGTCGTCAGCGAGCCCGCCACCGCCGCTGAGCCCGTAGCCGCCATCGCCGCCCACGCCCCCGAAGGCGCGATCTTCAACCCCGGCAACGCCCACGGCAACCTGCACCTGGGCATCGACGTGGGCTCCACCACCGTTAAGCTCGCCGTGCTCAACGACGACAACCAGATTGTCTACGCCAAGTACCAGCGCCACCACACCGACGTCCGTGCTTGCGCCCGCGACCTGTTCGAGGGCGCTGCGACCGTGCTGCCGACGGCCCAGATGACCTGCGCCATTACCGGATCGGGCGGCTTGCTGCTGTCCCAGTGGCTCGACCTGGAGTTTGTCCAGGAGGTCATCGCCAGCAAGCGCGCCGTCGAGACCCTTATCCCCGCCACCGATGTCGCCATCGAGTTGGGCGGCGAGGACGCCAAGATCATCTACTTCGATAACGGCATCGAGCAGCGCATGAACGGCACCTGCGCCGGCGGTACGGGCGCCTTCATCGACCAGATGGCCACTCTGCTGCACACCGATGCCAGCGGCCTTAACGAGCTCGCGGCCAACGCCACCACCATCTATCCCATTGCCAGCCGCTGCGGCGTCTTTGCCAAGACCGACGTCCAGCCGCTGCTCAACGAGGGCGCCCGCCCCGAGGACGTGGCCGTCTCCATCTTCCAGGCCGTCGTGACCCAGACCATCTCGGGCCTGGCGTGCGGCCGTCCCATCCGCGGCAACGTCGCCTTCCTGGGCGGCCCGCTGCAGTATCTCTCCGAGCTGCGCCATCGCTTCTACCTCACGCTCAATCTGGACGAGGAACACCGTATCGTGCCCCAAAACGCTCACCTGTTTGTGGCGAGCGGCGCCGCCATGGCGCACGAGTCCAATAAACTCAGCACGTTCCCGCAGCTCATCGAGGCCATCGATGCCCTGGGTGACACACAGGGTGCCGAGGTCGAGCGTCTGGATCCGCTCTTTGCCACCGACGAGGACTTTGCCGAGTTCAAGGGTCGCCACGACACCGAGGTCGTCCCCAAGGGCAAGCTCGACGGCTACACCGGCCGCGTGTTCATTGGCATCGACGCCGGTTCCACCACCATGAAGGCCGCGCTTGTGGGCGAGGACGGCCAGCTGTTGCACACCTGGTACGGCAACAACAACGGCGACATCCTGGGCACGGCCAAGGTCATCATGGCCGATTTCTACAATCACATCCCTGCCGGCTGCACCATCGGCCACGTGACCACCACGGGCTACGGCGAGGCGCTGCTCATCGAGGCCCTCAAGGCCGACTCCGGCGAGATTGAGACCGTCGCGCACCTGCGCGGCGCCAAGGCATTCCTGCCCGGCGTCGAGTTCATCCTGGACATCGGCGGCCAGGACATGAAGTGCCTGCGCGTCAAGGACGGCGTTATCGAGCACATCATGCTCAACGAGGCCTGCTCGTCGGGCTGCGGCAGCTTTATCGAGAGCTTTGCCGTCTCTATGAACATGGACGTGCGCGCGTTCGCCGATGCCGCCATCCATGCCAAGGCCCCCGTCGACCTGGGCAGCCGCTGCACGGTCTTTATGAACTCGCGCGTCAAGCAGGCGCAAAAGGAAGGCGCCACGGTGGGCGACATCGCGGCCGGCCTGTCCTATTCCGTCATCAAGAATGCCCTGTTCAAGGTCATTAAGCTGCGCGACCCCAAGGAGATCGGCAACCAGGTGATCGTCCAGGGCGGCACCTTTATGTCCGATGCCACACTGCGCGCGTTTGAGCAGCTCACGGGCGTTCACGCCGTGCGTCCCGACATCGCCGGCTGCATGGGCGCCTATGGTGCGGCCCTGCTTGCCCGCGATCGCGCCGGCGCGAACGGCACCTCGACCATCCTTTCGGCCGAGGACATCGCGCACCTCACCGTGACGCAAAAGCATGTCCGCTGCGGCCGTTGCTCTAACAACTGCCAGCTTACCGTCAACGACTTTGGCGGCGGCAGGCGCTTCATTACCGGTAACCGCTGCGAGAAGGGCGCCGGCCATAAAAAGCAGAAGACCGAGGCCCCCAACCTTTTCAAAAAGAAAAACGAGCTGCTCTTTAACCGCGAGGTCCTGAGTCCCGACGACGCCCCGCGCGGCACCGTCGGCATCCCCCGCGCACTCAACATGTACGAGAACTACCCCTTCTGGCACGCGTTCTTTACGCGCCTGGGCTTTAGCGTGCAGCTGTCCGACCAGTCGAGCAAGAAGACCTACCAGGCGGGCATCGAGTCCATGCCGTCCGAGAGCGTGTGCTACCCGGCAAAAATGAGCCACGGCCACGTGATGAACCTCATCGACCGCGATGTCGACTTTATTTGGATGCCGTGCGTGCGCTGGGAGCGCAAGGAGGATCCGACGGCCGGCAACTGCTATAACTGCCCCATCGTCATGAGCTACCCCACGGCGCTGGCGCTCAATATCGACGAGATTCGCGAGCAGAACATCGAGTTCCTGTACCCGTTTGTGCCCTATCACGACAAGACCGAGCTCAAGCGCCGTCTGTACCAGGTACTCGCCGTCGACCGTGTGGCCGATGCTGAGGCCGGTCGCGGTCGCGTGCGCGGTCCCAAGATCACGCGCTCCGAGGTCGATGCCGCCGTCAACGCTGCTTTTGAGGCCGATGCGCGTTTCCACGAGGACATCCAGACCATGGGCGAGGAGGCTCTCAAGTGGGTCGAGGACCACGGCGGCCACGGCATCGTACTCGCCGGTCGTCCCTACCATAACGACCCCGAGATCAACCACGCCCTGCCCGAGCTTATCTCGAGCTTTGGCTTTGCGGTCTTTACCGAGGATTCGCTTGCGCATCTGGTAAAGCCCGAGCGTCCGATTCGCGTCGTCGATCAGTGGATGTACCACAGCCGTCTGTACGCCGTCGCCCGTTTTGTGACGATGCGCAACGACCTGGACCTGATTCAGCTCAACTCCTTCGGCTGCGGCTTGGACGCCCTGACCACCGACCAGGTGCAGGAGATTCTGGAGGCCAGCGGCAAGATCTACACCGTGCTCAAGATCGACGAGGTATCCAACCTGGGTGCCGCGCGCATCCGCATCCGCTCGCTCATGGCAGCGCTCAAGGACCAGGAGGCCGAGCGCCTGGCCGATGCCACGGCCGCGGGCGAGGCCTACGAGCAAGGCGACGCCGCGCCGGTGGCGCCTTCCACGGATGCCCCTGCGTTCGCGAGCCGTAAGTACACGTTCGAGGCTCAGCGCGAGAGTGCTTCGACCGCGTGGCCCAAGGTGCCCTTTACCGAGCAGATGCGCGAGGAGGGCTACACCATCCTGTGCCCGCAGATGGCGCCGATTCACTTTGACCTGGTCAAAGAGGTGTTCCGCGGTGCCGGCTACAACTTGGAGCTGCTGCCCTCGACCGACCACGATGCCGTCGAGGCTGGCCTGCGCTACGTGAACAATGACATTTGCTATCCGTCGATCCTGGTGACGGGCCAGATTATGGAGGCCATCGAGAGCGGTCGGTACGACCTGTCCAAGACGGCCGTGGTTATCAGCCAGACCGGCGGCGGCTGCCGTGCCACCAACTACATCGCACTCATCCGCAAGGCCCTGCGCGAGAGCGGCCACCCCGAGATCCCGGTGATCTCGCTTTCGGCCGTGGCGCTCGGTGAGGACAACCCCGGCTTTAAGATTACGCCGGCACTGCTTAAGCAGGCAGTCTACGCAGTGCTCTTTGGTGACGTCATGATGCAGATGCTCTATCGTTGCCGCCCGTACGAGGCCACGCCCGGTGCCGCCAACGCACTCTACGAGGAGTACATGGCGCGCGCCCGCAAGTTGGCGCCCAAGTTCAACCGCCACAACTACACCAAGCTGTGCCGCGAGGCCATCCGCGCGTTCGACACCATGCCGCTTGCGGGCGAGGGCACCAAGCCGCGCGTGGGCGTGGTCGGCGAGATCCTTGTCAAGTTCCATCCCACGGCCAACAACCACGTGGTCGACGTTATCGAGCGCGAGGGCTGCGAGGCCGTGGTGCCGGGCCTGCTCGACTTCTTCCTGTACTCCATGAGCAACGCCGAGCTGCAGAAGGACGAGCTGGGAAGCTCTGCCACTACGCGCGCTGGTATGCAGGCGCTCATCAAGCTCGTGGACTGGATGCGCACGCCGGTGGAGGAGATGCTCGAGAAGTCCCGCCGCTTTGAGGCACCCGAGCGCATCGGCACCATGGCCGACAAGGCCCGTACGGTGCTTTCGGTGTGCAACAACATGGGCGAGGGGTGGCTGCTCACGGCCGAGATGCTCGACCTGATCGATCACGGTGCGCCCAACATCATCTGCACGCAGCCCTTCGCGTGCCTGCCCAACCACGTGGTGGGCAAGGCCGTGATTAAGGAGCTGCGCCGTCAACATCCCGAGAGCAACATCGTTGCGGTGGACTACGACCCCGGTGCGTCCGAGGTCAACCAGCTCAACCGCATTAAGCTCATGATTAGCGTGGCCAAGGAGAACATGCGCGCCGGTAAGGGCTTTAAGCTTGAGAAGGTCGCGCCGCTCGCGATGGACGAGGTCACCGGCCAGATGCGTGCCCACGATGGCTGCGTGAGCTGCGGCTCGGTCGACGAGAGTGCCGTGGCGTCGGTCGCTGAGCGCCTGGGACGCGGCATTAAGAAGTAGTCGGCCTACTTCGAGCCGGATATGAGACGAACGGGTGGTAGCCGTACCGGCTACCACCCGTTTTTGCTGTACATATGTTGCGCAAATGACCTTGCTACAGCCTTCCGTGGGCTTGTCCGATTTTTGGGCCGGCTCGGGCTTTGAAGACAAGTTCCTGCAGGCCCAAGGCGATTTTTCGCTCAACGCAGGCCAGCACAGTGTGACCTATCTGCCAAACGACGAGACGACCGCTACGGTCTGGCCATCGCCACCTGCGAGATGGAAGCCGAAAAGTACATCTACCGCGTGTACAAGTACGAGCTGTAGGGCCGCGCTCAGGTTTGACCAATGGAGTATGAAAACACGCCGTTCGCCGATGCCCCCTCCGCGAGTGGCGGCCATATGGTTTGATGTCAGAAACATATAGTTGTCGCCAGCCTGCTGGCGACGTTCCCCCTGATATCGGAGGTTCCAGGTATGTTTCACGCTCCGTTAAGCAACTATCGGCTGGGCTAACATGGGTCGCCGTGCCATTTCGATAGCCCTTGCAGTGGTCTGCCTAGCTGTGCTCTTGGGCGCTACAGGGCTGTTTGCTATAAGCCGAGAAACGTCCTATATGCAGGAATGCGCTTCCGAAGGGTTTGCCATTGACGGTTACTATCGGGACGACAAGACGAGTCTGGAAACCCTGGCCTTTCTTGAAGAGAATAACCATCGGTGGCAACTGGTCGACAAAGACGGCAGCTGCGTTGGCGGGCAGTTTAAGCGTACGGATGACCCCAACATCCTGATAATAAAGAAGGAAAACGGCGAAGAATTCGGCACGGTTCACGTTGCGTATATATCGCGCCGACGCAATCAGGGGCAGATTTACCTAATTAGAAATACTGAGGTGACCCGATTTTATCTTGTGAGCACCGATCCGGCGTTTACGGTGGAGTCTGGCGATGTCGATCCGGACAGTTGATTCACGGCAATAAAACAGCGAGCGGGGCTCGGGTGTGAACTGCACCCCGCAATTTGCTCGTGTCCGTATCGCGTCTGCGCCTCGTCGTAACTTGCGTCCGTGCGAGCATTCATCCCGCGCCGGCATCACTTCACATCGAACTCCACGCGATCGAGCTCGGGCACATTGAGGTCGATGAGTTTGCGGGCGACACGGCGGTCGTGCGCCCCAAGCGCCTCGCCTGTCGTCACATGGGCGACAATCTCGCGCTCGACGATGCCTTCTTCGTCCCCTTCGGTGGCCGAGGTCTCGACGGCGACGGTGTAATCCTTAAAGCCCGGCAGCACCGCGGCAAGCTCGCGTGTGGTCTCGGTGACGCCGTAGCCGTCCTGCACGCCGGCCTGCGCCGAGCCAATGGAACCCGCGGTCATAACGATGCAGGGGATGGCAAAGATCACCGTGCCCACAATAATGCGGCGGCGCACTTTGCGTGACAGCTCGTTGACCTCAGCGTTTTCCTCGGCGGTCACAATGCCGTCGCCGTTGAGGTCGCGCTTGAGCGGCACACGCAAAAGAAGCAGCACGGCTTCGGCGGCCAGTGCGATAAAGACCACGTTGATGCCAAACTCGTAGAGCGCCGAGAGAAACAGCGACCCGCTTGCGATGGCGATGCCATAGCCCGCCGCGCACAGGGGCGGCATGAGCGCGGTCGCCACGGCCACGCCGGCGATGAGCGTGGCGGGTTCCTGGTCGCGCGAGTTGCCCAGGCCACCCGCAAAGCCGCCCGCGAGCGCGACGGCAAGGTCCCATATGGTGGGTGTCGAGTTGTCGATGATGGCCGCCGTGGTGGTGCCAAGGGGCGAGAGCTTAAAGTACAGCGTGGACGTGACCAGGCAAAAGACCATCTGCAGTGCGAGGCTGGCAATGGCCTCGACGGTGATCTCGCGGTCGAGCGTTGCAATACCGTATGCCATGGCAAGGACCGAGCCCATAAGCGGGCAGATGAGCATGGCGCCCACGATGGCAATGTCCGAATCGATATCGAGGCCGATGCTTGCGATGAGCATGGCGATGATGAGGATACACAGGTGAGAGCCAGTCAGACGCGCCCCGTTTACAAAACGCTTGCGGATCACGTGATAGGGCGCGCGTCCCTCGCGAATGTTGAACGCGCGCTTTAAAAAGCGACCAGCCTGCTCGGCAGCCTCACTATGGGCTGGGCGGATGCCGTGGCGCCGGTGATGGCGTTCGCGTAGTCGCTTGATCTGTTGTTTGTCGAGTTCCATGTCCACCTCGTTCCAGCGCGGTCCGCGCAACGCGCCCGTTGTCCTAACTCTACACCGTGGCGGGCGGGGTGTCTGTTGGATGCGGAATCCGATAGGGCGGATGACGCGGGAGCAAATGCAAATCACAGGCTCAATTCCATCCCGCGAGAATATGATGCACCAGCTCCTTCAAATGTGACGAAACTGTGAAGCACGAGAGCGTGAATTTCAAAAAATACGCTGGTCGCCAATGTTGCGCAACAGAATTCAAAAATCGACAGCTACCGTTTGATACGTATGGATACATCCGTGTCAAAGGGAGAAAGCCATGGCAAACTACAGTCCACAACACTTTGAGCCTCGGGCCAAGACTGTCAACGTCAAGGGCGTTGCCAACCGCGCCGTCGCAACCGTTTTGACGGCGGGCCTCATCGCTCAGCCGCTCATATCGCCGCTGGCGGCAATCGCCGCACCGTCAACCGATAACGGCGATTCTGTTCAGGGGGGGGTAGTTCTGTAGAGAACACCGTTGCCGCCGGTAACCAAGTGGTCGTAAAGACGGCTGCCCAGCTGGCCGAGGAGTCGGCAAAGCAGCTCAAGGACGCTCAGGCCGCCTACGATGCCGCCCAGAAGAACGCCGATGCGGCGGGCCAGTCTCAAAAGCAGGCGCAGCAGCAAAAGAATCAGGCCTCGCAGGCTGTGAGCGACAACGAAATCGAGCAGAACGCAGCAGAAGTCGCCGCGCTCCAGGAGAAGATTGACGAGCTCAAAGCCGCCGTCGAAAAGACCGAGCAGCAGCAGAAGAAGCTGGGTGACCTGAACGATCAGCTCGATCAAGCCAACAAGAGTGTCGAGGATAAGACCCAGGCGCTCAAGGACGCCAAGGCAAAGCAGGATGAGGCCAAGAAGGCCCTCGACGATGCCCAGGCCAAGCTCGAGGCCATGGATATGGACGAGTACGAGGCCGCCAAGAAGGCCGTCGAGGACGCGCAGACAAAGCTCGATGACGCCAATAAGGCCGTTGCTACTGCACAGGCCAATCTGGACCAGGCCAAGGCTGCCGAGGCTAGCGCCCAGCAGGAAAAGAAGGACACTGAGGTCGCTCTGACGACTGCCCAGGCCAAGAAGCAGGAGACTGCCGCTGCGCTCGCAGCCGCAACCACCGCGCGCGATAACGCCCAGCAGAAGTTCAACCAGGCGCAGGCCGCGCTCGATGCTGCCGTCTCGGGTACGGGTGTTGACCTGAGTGCGCTTGAGGCCGCCAAGAAAGCTGCTGCTGGTGAGCTCAAGACCGCGCAGGCGGAGCTCAATGCCGCGACGGATGCCGACGCCACCGCACAGACAAATCTGCAGGCCGCCCAGGCTGCCGTCGCTGCCGCGCAGGAGAAGGCCAACGCCGCCAACGCTGCCGTGGCATCTGCCCAGTCTGCATACGATGCGGCAAACAAGGAGTACAAGGACGCGGCCAGTAAGCGTGACGCCGCGAAGACGGCATACGAGCAGGCCCAGCAGACCGAGGCCGACAAGAAGGCTGAGTACGACCGACTCGTCGAGATTCGTCAGCAGAAGAGCAACGAGTTCGATCAGGCTCGTGCTGAAGTAACCGACGCGCACAATGCATACGACGCCGCAAACGCCGAGGTCGAGAAGCTTAACCAGCAGATTGCAGACCTAAAGTCCAACATGACCGTTGACCAGGAAGTCATCAGTCAGGGTATGTTCGGCTTCATGAACTACATCATCGGCGGCAGCCAGTTCACAGCCACGCAGAAAAAGAACGCCCAGGACGCCGTATCGATGCTGACCGGCGCCGCTGACAAGGCCGAATGGTATGACAAGTACGTCGATCAGGACATGTCCCGCGACACCAACCCGCTCTCCTTGGAGCAGATGCGCAACGCCCTGACATATCTCGACACCCAGAACAACCTCCGCAAGGCGAACGGCCAGTCGGCGCTCAGCGTCAGCCTCCGCATGACTGTGGCGGCAGCCCTTAATACATCATATTCATCGAACATCTGGGGACACTCGAACTGCTATTTCGACAACGGGGAGAATCTTGCCGGCGGAGGCGGCGCATATACCGGCGGCGAGACCGAGGATACACTCGGTTGGCCCTACACCGGCCTCTACACACAGGAGAAGGAGGCATTCGATAAGTACGTCGCGCAGTATGGCGACGAACTCGGCAGCCACCGATATGATTCCTATTACATCTACCAGAACTACAACAGCATCTATCACGAGTGCGGGCACTATCTCAACATCATCGATTCAGCCACGGAAGCCATCGGTATCGCGACCGGTAGCGGTAAGAACACCGATTCCGAGGTAACCATCTTCGATTACAGCGCTGATAGCACTCAGGCTGATTTCACTGTCCCCGAGTTCAAGAAGCTCCTCAACGACTACATCGATTCCGCCTACAATGCAGGCGGCACGCAGGAGCAGAAGGAGCAGCTGAAGCAGCTTCAGAGCAAGCTGGCAGATGCGCAGAAGAACTTCGGGACTGCTGGAACGGCTTATTCTAACGCATTGGATAAGCAAGAAAGCGCGCGCGACGCCTATACCGCGGCCGACACGAACGTGAACACCGCCAAGGGTGAGTACGAGAAGGCCAAGTCCGGCACCGCCGCCGCTAAGACGGCATACGACGCAGCGAAGGATGCGCTCGGCGGAATCGACATCGAGTCCCTCAAGCAGAACCTCGATGCCGCCAAGGCCGAGGCCGCTACTGCCCAGGCGGCTCTCGATAAGGCAAACGCCACGCTTGCTGACAGCAAGACGAAGGCAGCCGAGGCCGCTGCTCACAAGGCGAAGGCTCGCAGCGCCCACGATGCCGCCAAGGCAAAGTCCGAACAGGCCAATGAGGCGTATGACAACGCCACGGCTTCGGTCAAGGACCTTGCTGCCAAGCGCGATGCCGCCCAGGCGGACCTTGCGAATAAGCAGGGCTCGCTTGACGAGGCAAAGAAGGCCGACGATGCCGCCCAGGCTGGTGTAGACAAGGCCCAGGCCGCAGATGTCCAGGCCGCGACTGCTCTTTTGGACGCCAAGCAGGCGGTTGCCGCCAAGGCGCAGGCTGTGTCCGATGCGCAGGCCAAGGCCAAGGCTGCTGAGGGTGAGCTGGCTACCGCGAACAAGGCCTTCGAGCGCTTTGCCGGCGCCCAGAAGGCGGTCGACGACGCCAAGGCCGCCTATGACGCTGCCGTGGCCAGTGTCGCCGATGCCCAGAAGCAGCTCGAGGCCGCCAACGAAGCCGTCGTCGATGCGAACCTCGATATCTTCAAGGCCAAGGCAGAGCTTGCCAACGACGAGGCACTCAAGGCCGATCTTGAGGCTGTCGATCACAAGGCATCCCTTGCCGCGGGCACGACGGGCAACGAGAAGCTGGTCAAGCTGAACGCTGCCTACGCTCGCTATAAGGCTGCCGTCGATGCCGCCGCTGGTCTCAAGGCTGCCCTGAGCGATGCCGATGCCAAGCTGTCCGACGCCAACGACGCCTATGCCGCCGCGCTTGCCGAGCTTGACGATGCCAAGGATGCCCTGGCTGCCGCGCAGGCCGAGTACGACAAGTATCATCCCAAGGCCGAGCCGCAGGCCAAGCCTCAGGTTGCGCAGGCTGCTGCAAAGGCTCCTGTCGCCAAGAAGAAGGCTGCGAACGCTGCGCTCGCCCAGACTGGCGACAATTCCGCTCTTGCGGGCGAGGTGTTCGTCATCGGCGGTATCACCCTCGTGGCCGCTGGTGTGACGCTGAGCGATCGTCGTCGCAAGCAGATGTAGCGTTTCGAGCGTAGATTCTGCAACGAACTTCAATTCATAGCGGGACCGTCTCGTTAGCCAAACGATAAGGCCGGCGCGCTGTCATACGCAGCGCGCCGGCCTTTCTTTGTTTCGGTATCAAAAAGCCCGGTCGGCAGCCGCGAAAGCTACCGACCGGGCAAGCCGTAGGCAATATGGTTGCTGTCGAGCAGCTGCTCGACTTAGCCCAGCAGGCTCAAGCCCACGGAGACAAACGCCAGGATAACGCCGACGATGGACTCGCCGCCGAGCAGGCCGCTGGCGACAACCAGGCCCTGCTCTTGGAAGGCGGCGTCCTTGGCAGCCCTCTCCTCGTCAGAAAGACCAGCGGTGGCGTCGCGGTGGGCGGACCACTTGTCGTAGGCGAGCTTGACGCAGGAGCCCAGGAATGCCGTGAGTGACATGTAGAACGGCAGGTACACGCCCAGGCCGATCATCATGGCCGGAATGCCAAGCCAGTACATGACGATGCCGGCGATAAAGCCACCTGCGAACCACGGCACGCTCGGGATGCCCGAGACCATGGTGGCGACCACGCTTGCCTGCGCGGCCACAAAGCTCTTGTCGGGGCCGAAGGCGTCCGGACCATAGGCGGTGACGAGCGCGACCATGACAGCGGCAGCGACCAGGGCACCCACGATGCCGCCAATGGCTTGGCCGATCCACTGCGCACGCGGGTTGGTGCCCAGCACGGCGCCGGCCTTAAAGTCGTTCATGACGTCGCCCGCAAGGCCGCACGCCACGGCTACGATGCCGGCGATAAAGAACAGCTTGACCTGAGCGATCTGCGCGAAGGCGGCCACGATGAGCATAACGATGAGGCCAAAGATCTCCATGGGGTCGATGCCCGTCTGGCCGCAGCTCTGTGCGCTCATGATGGTGGTGACAAAGGTGAATAGCGTCACGATGACGGCCGGAACGGGGCCAAGGTTAAGCACGATGGCGATGATCACGGCGATGGCGGCAGCGCCCAGGCCGATGATGCCGGCGTCGAGCTTAAGCGATCCCGAGATGAGCGACTGCTCGTCGGTGTCGGTGGAGCTGTCGGCGGCAAGACCGCGGACGATACCGGCGACCTGCGGCAGGATGTCCTTGAGGACGACGGCGACGCCAAAGCCCATCATGAGGCCCATGCCCAGGGACTTGACGATGCCTTGCGCAGTCATAACGTCGAACAGACCGGCAGCGGTGCCGCCCACGATGATGCCAAAGTTGCCCAGCAGGGCGCCGGCAAACCAGAAGGCGACCGGGGCGAAGCCCACGAGGAAGCCGACGGAGAGCAGCATGGGCGAGTTGTAGATACCAAAGGTCACGCCGGGGATGTTGAGCGTGCATAGCATGCTGGGCACCACGCCCAGGGCGTCGCGCAGCACGCTATAGATGCCGGCGATGGCCATGGAGCCAAAGAGCTGCTTGCCGGTTTTGCCGCCGGCCTCGGTGGCGCGCAGGGTCTGAGCTGCGGCGTTGCCGGTGGGGAACTCAAGCGCGGCGTCCACGATAAAGTGACGGTGGATGAGCGCGGTGGCCAGCAGGCCCAGGATGGTGCCGGCGAGTGCCACGATAAACATGTCGAGCCAGCTGATCTGGTCGGTATAGCCCAGCATCCAGGCACCCGGGATGGTAAACGCTAGGCCGCCGGCGACCATGGCGCCCGCGGACATGATGGTGTGGGTGACGTTGGCCTCGTTGAGGCTGGCATTGCCCATGAGCTTAAGGAAGAACAGCGAGATGACGGCAGCGAAGACGATCGGCCAGGGGAGAGCGCCCATCTTGAGGGCGGTGTAGGCCGAGCTTGCCGTGATGATCACGCAGCCAAGGACGCCGATGACGACGCCGCGCAGCGTGAGTTGCCCGCGCATCGAAGCGCGGTTCGAGGGATTGCTCATATTGAACTCCTTTGCGTATATCCGCTTCCCCCGGGAGCGCCGCTACGGATACGGCGCGGGAAGTCGGGTTACCAAGGGCCGCCGCGTGAGCTCGCGCGCGACCGCGCACCAGTATAGCCGTAAGCTAGTCATTTTGGGATGACTGGTTTAGGTAGGCGATATACTGCTGGGCAGACGAAAGGAGCGCCGACGATGCTTAATGGGTGCGCATATATATTGACGGTCGACGTGGGTAACACGTTCATTCGCTTTGGTCTGTTTGCAGAGGATTCGGCCGCGGCGCAGGAATGCCCGCTTGCGACGTGCGAGATCACGACGCCATCGAGCATTACGGCCGACGAAGCGCGTATGCGTCTCGCTCAAGTCATGGCCGCGCTGGCGGCCGATGCGGGCATGCCCGGCGCGCTCGTACCCACGGCGGCCGTGCTGAGCTGCGTGGTGCCGGCGCTCGAGCGCCCGTGGAAGGCGGCTCTTTCCCGTATCTGCACGGGGCGCGTGCTCACCGTGGGGCCGGGCCTCAAGACCGGCATGCCCGTGCACTACGACGACCCGGCCGAGATCGGCCCCGACCGCATCGCCGATGCCGTGGCGGCTCGTGCCGTCTACGGCTCGCCGTGCATTGTGATCGACCTGGGCACGACGACCAATATCGAGGTCATCGACGCGCACGGCACCTTTGTGGGCGGCGTCATCGCGCCGGGGCTGGCGCTCGGCGCCCGCTCGCTTTCGGCGGCAGCAGCGCGTCTGCCGCAGGTCGAGCCCTCGGCACCCACGCATGTAATCGGCCGCAACACGCGCGAGGCCATGCGCTCGGGCGTGGTCTTGGGCGAGGTGGCCCGCATCGACGGCATGCTCGACATGGTGCTCGCCGAGATGCGCGCGACCAAGGCCGCGGGGGAGGGCGACGTGCCCATAGTCATTACCGGCGACGATGCCGAGGCGCTTGCGTCGCTGGTCGGTCATAGTCTGACGGTCGACGACGCGCTGACGTTGCGGGGTCTCGCCGAGCTCTACCGCATCAACCAAAAGCCCCGCCGCGTGTAAAGGTGAGGGCGCCGGTGGGACAAACGCCTCCACCTTTCACCTGCTACAATGGGTCAAACTATTGCGATTACGGAGGTGTCTGCCATGTCGGACGATCTTCATCAAACTTCGTCAGGCAAGCGCCTGGACGTCATTAGCTGGGACGAGTTCTTTATGAGCGTGGCCATCGCCGCGCAGCGTCGCAGCAAGGACCCCAACACGCAGGTGGGTGCGTGCATCGCCAACACCAACCACCGCATCCTTTCGGTGGGCTACAACGGTACACCCTCGGCGCTCAACGACGACTTTTTTCCGTGGGGTACGAGCGACGACCCGCTGCAGGACAAGCACAACTACGTGGTCCATGCCGAGGCCAACGCCGTGCTCAACTACCGTGGCTCGCTCAAGGACCTCGAGGGTTCCACGGTCTACGTCACGCTGTTCCCGTGCCACGACTGCGCCAAGATTTTGGCTCAGGTGGGCGTGGGCGAGGTCGTCTACCTGGACAACAAGTACGCCGACACCGATGACGGACGCATCAGCCGCCGCATCCTCGACTCCTGTGGCATCAGCTACCGCCAGGTTATCGTCGATGTGCACATCGGCACCGAGGGGCAGGCTCAGCAGTAGCGCGTGGCAACGCCAGCTGGCGGCAAAAGCAGCTAAAAGAGCCCCGTCCCAAATTGACTACTCGTGAAAGTCGCGTCTGCGCGCATGGACGGCTCGTGAGCGGGTACACGGCTGTAGTAACATAGCTTCTGTCCGCGGGCGCGCCCGCGTAATTGTGAGAAAGGAGCCCCTGTGGCTGTTAACGAAGAGCTGCTTAAGAAGGTTCTTGAAGAGATTCGCCCCAACCTGCAGGCCGATGGCGGCGATATGGAGTATGTGGGCGTCGACGACGAGGGTGTCGTCAAGCTGGAGCTGCAGGGCGCCTGCGCCGGCTGCCCCATGAGCTCGCTGACCCTGTCCATGGGCATTGAGCGTATCCTGAAGGAGCATGTGCCCGGCGTTACCCGCGTCGAGCAGGTCAATGCTTCCGGCGAGACCGACGACCTGTACGACGAGTACGCGCCGTTCTAAGATGCGAAAGCTGCGGACGGCATACTCCGCATAGACGTTACGCCCGAATATGCGTCTGCGAGCGCAAGGCCCGCGGCCGCATTTGTATGTAGGGAGCAGGGGGACCGATATGCTCAACGACCTCTACCATATGCTTGATCCCGTCGCCATCTCGGCGGGGCCCATCACCATCTACTGGTACGGCTTGGCCTATGTGGTCGGCGCCCTGCTCACGGCGGTCGTCATGTACCGCACGCAGCGCCGTTGGGGTTTTGACATTACGGTCGACGACCTGACGAGTGTCGTGGTCGGCGTGGTCTTTGGCCTCATTATCGGTGCGCGCCTGTTCTACGTCGTCTTTTACGGTGATGGCTACTACTGGGCGCACCCGCTCGAGATCTTTGCCACCAACGAGGGCGGCATGAGCTTCCATGGCGGCCTGGTGGGCGGCATTATCGGCGGCGTGCTCGTGTGCCGCATGTACAAGCTCGACGCCTGGACCATCGCCGACCTTGCCGTTATCGGTGCTCCGCTGGCCTTATGTCTGGGACGCTGCGCCAACTTTGTCAACGGCGAGCTGTGGGGCAAGCCGACCGATCTGCCCTGGGGCGTGATCTTTGGCGGCACCGCGGGTGATATGCCGCGCCATCCCTCCCAGCTCTACGAGGCATTCCTCGAGGGTATTGTGCTCTTTTGCATTCTGCAGGTGCTCAGCCGCAAAAAGCCGCTACTGCCCCAAGGCACGTTTATGGGCGTTTTTGTGATGGGCTACGGCATCGTTCGCTTCCTCATTGAGTTTGTGCGCGTGCCCGATGCGCAGCTGGGTTATCTGCTGGGAGGCGTCATCACGATGGGACAGCTGCTGAGCCTGCCGCTCGTAATCGTGGGCCTGGCGCTCGTCATCTTTGCTCGTCGCCGCAACCGGCCCCAGCGCATCTACCTCGACGCCTAACCACCACAAAGGGGACAGGCACCTTTGTGGTGGTCTTGCCGAGTTTGATAGGTTTCTAGAAAGGCTTTCGGACTGTGAAGGATTCCGATCTCTCCACAACGGCTGCGCGCGACGCTGCCCGCATTGTCTGGTTTAAGCGCTACCCCGCCAAGCAGACGCTCATCGCATTTTTGCTCGCGCTGTTGGCGACCACGGCGTTTTCCATCGATCCCGCCCCGGTGTCGAGCAACGCAGTCTTGGCGATTGACCCCAAAGCCTCGGGCATGCTGTACGTGTGCTACGAGGTGCTCCTCTCGTTTGCCGGCCATACCGACGCGGTCATGCTGCTTGCACTTGCCTGCCTGCTCACGCTGCCGTTTCGCTACGTGTTCTTTGGCCGTGGCGACACCTGGCGTCCATCGATCATTCTGCCGTCGCTGTTCTTCGCCATCTGCATGGTGTTCGGCCGCAGCTACGATCTTACCGACTCGGCCGAGATTGTCCTTGGCGACAAAGCCCGCATCATCTGCGCCTGGATTGGCGGCGCGGGCTGGATGCTCTTTGCGGTCGTTGCCTTCTACCTTGCCTTTGAGTGTCTAGATTGGCTGAGCTCCCGACGCATCCCGTTTTCCGAAGCGCACTTTGGCCGCGTATGGCGTGTGACTCACGCCGTGCTCTCGGTCCATCCCTTTGCCGGGCCCTTCCTGGTGCTTATGATCGCCTGGACGCCCACGCTCATCGCTTCGCTGCCCGGCCTTTTTATGGGAGATACGGGTGCGCAGATTCGCCAGTGGTTCAACTATCCCAACGGCACGAGCGACTACCTGCGCCTACTCAACCCCAACGTGCTGCTCAACGGGCATCATCCCGTAGTGCACACGGCCATTATCGGCTCGTGCGTTCAGCTGGGGCTTTCACTGTTCAACAGCGCCAACGCAGATCTTGCCATCTACACCTGTGCTCAGTTCGTCATCACGGCCGCCTGCATGGCCTATTCCATTTCGTCGCTGCGCAAACTGGGCGTGAGCCTGCCGGTTCGCGGTGCGATCCTGCTGTTCTTTGCGTTTATGCCGATGTTCTCTAACTACGCGGCGTTGCTCACCAAAGACGTGCTCTTTGCCGACGCGTTCTTGGTGCTGCTGGTACAGACCGTCAAGCTCGTGGCATGTGGCTTGCCCCGTCGTGATGCCAATGTCGAGCGAGCGGGCGAGAAAGCCCCCGTGCTCTTTGCGCGCCACGACTGGCTTCTGCTCGCTCTGGGCGCCATGGGTTCCACGTTCCTGCGCAACGGCGGCTTGGTGTTTCCCCTGGCGGCATGCGTAATCGCGGTGGCGTTTTGCGTATGGGACGTGCATGTGGCACGTCGTGCAGCCAAGCAGGCTGGTGCTGCGCCTTCGGGCGCCATCCCGCGTTTCCGCTGGGTTGGCGTTCTCGCGGTGCTCGCGCTCTGCCTTGCCTCTAATATGTACTTCACCAAGGTCTTTATGCCGGCGCACGATATCACGCCTGGTTCCAAGCGCGAAATCCTTTCGATTCCGTTCCAGCAGACGGCTCGTTTCGTCCAAAAGCACGACGGCCTCAACTCGGGCGTCAACCCCACGGTTAAGGAGGACGGCACCATCGTGGAGGCTCCTTGCGACGGTTCGGTGACCGACGAAGAGCGTGCCGTGATCGACCGCGTACTCAAGTACGAGAACCTGGGCCGCCGCTACAACCCCGACAAGTCCGATGCCGTCAAGAACTGCTTTAACGAGTACGCCTCGCAGGAGGACATCAAGGCCTATTTTGAGGTGTGGGCCCAGATGTTCAAAAAGGATCCCGAGTGCTATATCTCGGCGCTCATCAATAACTACTACGGTTATTTTTATCCGAGCGCGCGCGATGCCTGGGTCTACAGCACGGCGCGTAGTGCCGAGATCATGGCGCGTCCCGACAACCTCAAGTACTTCGACTTCCATCCGGTTGACAGCAACGTGGTGCGCTGGTGCGACCACCTGATCAATTTGTACCGTGTGGCGGTGCAGCGTGTTCCCTTTATCTCGCTCACCATGAGCTCGGCCACCTATGTGTGGATCATGATCGCCGTGGTGGTCTACTTGCTGCGTCGTCATTCATGGCGTGCGCTGGTGATCTGGGTGCCGCTGTTGGGCGTGCTCGCTGTGTGCCTGATTGGCCCGTGCAACGGCTCGACTTACATGCGCTACCTGTATCCGGTCATCGCCTGCATGCCCTTCGCCATCGGCGCCACCGTCACCCGCAGCGACTTCTTCTGGTTCTAATTTGGTGCATTGAGGGCCAGGTTTCTTTGCACCAAAGGGGGCATCATCACGACGCCTTCATTTTTGGGTTTATCTTGCAGGCCGGTAGGTATATCATAACGACGTTTGTTTATATTGCCCGAGCATCCACGCTGGGCTTTAGGTCGAAACCGATAGGAGACACGTATGTCCGGACACTCTAAGTGGGCCACAACCAAGCATCGTAAGGGCGCGCAGGACGCCAAGCGTTCCGCCCTCTTCTCCAAGCTCAGCCGCAACATCACCGTTGCTGCCCGTCTCGGCGGTGACCCGCTGCCCGAGAACAACGCCAGCCTCGCCGCTGCCGTCGCTAAGGCCAAGGCTCAGTCCATGCCTAAGGACAAGATCAAGTCCGCTATCGATAAGGCCTTTGGTTCGGGTGCCGACGCCGCCGTCTACGAGAACATCGTGTACGAGGGCTACGGTCCCGCCGGTGTCGCCGTCTACGTCGACTGCCTGACCGACAACCGCAACCGCACCGCTGCCGACGTCCGTTCCGCCTTTTCCCACGCTGGTGGCAACCTGGGCACCTCCGGCTCCGTCGCCTTCCAGTTTGAGCGCAAGGGCCAGATCGTCGTCGCCAAGGAGATCCTGGACGAGAACGCCAAGAAGGAGACCATGATCGCCAACGGTGCTGCCGGTGACGAGGATGAGTTCATGATGGCCATCGCCGAGGCCGGTGGCGAGGACTACGAGGATGCCGGCGAGGAGTGGATCGTCTGGACTACTGCTAACGAGGTCATGGCTGTCTCCAAGGCGCTCGAGGAGCAGGGCGTCCAGGTCAAGGGCTCCGAGACCACCATGGTCCCGACCACCCCGACCGAGGTCTCCGGCGCCGACGCCAAGAAGGTTCAGCGCCTCATCGACCGTCTTGAGGAGCTCGACGACGTCCAGGATGTTTACAGCACCATGGACATGACCGACGAGGTCATCGCTGCCCTCGAGGAGGAGTAGCGCCCGCACGGGTTAAGCCGTGCATATCTGGGCATAATGAAGCGAGCATGCAAGCCTCGTGGAATAGATGAGCCGGATCCGCGTGCGTAGAGCACCGGACCCGGCTCTTTTATAATGATGCGAACCGTTTTGTATTTCGAGTGCCGAGATTTGAAGGGAGCGCCACGTGCGCGTACTCAAACGAGCCCTAGCGATTGTGTATCTTGCCGCCGCCATCGTGGCGCTGGGTACGCTTGTCTGCCAGTTTTGGGGGCCGTATACGTATCGCTTTATGCTGCTGATGCGCGACCCCATGCCGCGCATTGTCGTGACGGCATGCGGCGGAGTTGTGGCGATCGGCGTGCTGGTAAGCTTCTTCCGCCTGATGTTTGCTCGTCGCGAGCCGTCCTGTGTGCATCCGGCGGGGGAGCGCAATATCGAGGTCACCCTTGCGGCGCTTTCTTCGTGTGCTAGGGCTGCTGCCGAGCGCGACGACCGCGTGATGGTCGAGCATGTCGAGGCCCGCGTCCAAGGCTCCGACGATTCGCACGTCCGATTTAAGGTCGAGGCTATCGCGCTTGACGATAAGGACGTGGCATCTCTGGCTACTGCGATGCAGCGGCGCATCGAGGAAGCTTGCGACACCATGCTTGGCACGCCGGGCACGACCGCACGCGTTCGTTTTTTGCCGTCCAAGACTACCGTCCAGACCGTGGAGGTTTCCGGTGAGTGATACCAATCAAGACAAGACCGCTCGTACGCCGCGCCTGACGATTGACCAGAGCGCCACGCCGGCGAACGAACCTGTTGATTCCAAAGCAGAGGCAACCGAGTTACAAGACGCGGCAGCCGCGGATTTTGACGAGGCTATGGGTCTCATCAAGGGTACGGGCGCTGCCATCTGGAGCTATGCCGTGCGTCATCCCAACACCACGCTTGGCGCCGTCGCTGGCTTTATCCTCGCCGTGTTGGTGCTCACGCTCGGCCTGTGGGACACGCTCGTCATTGCATTCTTCGTGCTGATCGGCGCCGTGATCGGCCAAATTCGCGACGGCGAGAACGGGATCGTCAACTTCTTCGGCCGTCTGTTTAGCGGCCGCTAATATGTATTCGACTGTCGCATCTGCGGCAGGCATAAGGAGGAACCATGGCTTTTAACACGAAGGTCGATGTAGCCGATACCGAGCTCGAGGAGAACGAGGCGGTCGTCGCCGAAGCCGAGGATGTGACGCTCGAGGACGAGGCTCTTGTCGAGGTCGAGTCCGATGAGGATGAGGACGACGAGGAGGCGGACGAGTCCGAGGACTCGCTGACCTATTCCAACGGTGTGATCGAGAAGATCGTTGCCATGGCCACCCGCGAGGTTCCGCACGTTCTGGGCATGAAGGGTAACCTCATGCACTTTGTGCAGGAGCAGTTTGGTGCCGAGAATCTGACCAAGGGCGTGACGGTCGAGGTCACCGATGACAATCGCGTGGTCGTCAACATCTCCGTCATTATCGAGTACGGTGCCTATGCGCCCGCGATCTTCGACGATGTCAAGGCACGCGTCACCGAGCGCCTTGCCGCGATGACGGGCCTTGAGGTGGCGGGCGTCAACCTGCGCATCGAGGACGTCATCACCCCCGAGGAGTACGAGCACCGCACCAACCAGCACGAGTAACCTACCAAAAAGGGATGTTTATTTTGGCAGATTTTATCTGCGAAAACGTCAAACGGCCGGTCGCACGGATGTATGTGCGGCCGGCCGTTATTTGTATGCCCCCGATGTAGGCATACCACTCGTCTAACTAGGGGTTGCAATCGTCGCGTTCCGCGTTACCCTAATGGGCGCATTGTTTCCAAATTGTTAACGAGGGGTTGCCGTAATGGCTGACGAGCGCGAAACAGAAAGCAAGGCATGGGCGATTGAGGCCGCCGCGGCAGAGGCGGCATCGCGAGCTGCCGAGGAGCTACATCGTCCTCCCGTGGTGCCGATGGAGCGCGTGGTCGATCGCACCGATATCGAGCGCGGCGAGCGTGCCGGCCAAAAGCGCAGCCAGGAGCCAGGCTTCCCGCGCTTTTTCGCCGAGCTCAATCTGGGTCTGATTCTTACGGCCTTTGCCATCGTTGCGTTTAAAACCCCTAATCACTTTGCTTTTGGCGGCACCTCGGGCGTGTCGGTCATTCTGTCCACGCTGTTCCCGACCCTGCCCGTCGGTGTCTTTATGTGGATTATCAACGCGGTTCTCGTCGTCTTGGGCTTTATCTTTTTGGAACGCAAGGCAATCCTGTGGAGCGTCTTCGCCTCGTTTGCGCTGTCCGCCTATGTTTCGCTTTTCGAGCTCTTTATCCCGACCAGTGTCTCGATGACGGGCGATATGTGGCTCGACCTGTGCTTTGCCGTGATTCTGCCGGCGCTCGGCAGCGCCATCGTCTTTGATATCGGCGCCTCGACGGGCGGCACGGACATCCTCGCTATGATCCTCAAACGCCGTACCACACTCGAGATTGGTCGCGCGCTGTTGCTGGTCGATATCGGCATCGTGACCATCGCGGCCTTTTTGTATGGTCCGCGTATCGGTCTGTATTGCGTGCTCGGCCTGTTTGCCAAGACGCTTGTGGTCGACAAAGCCATCGAGAGCATTCATCTTCGTAAGGTCTGCACGATCATTTGTTCCGAGCCCCTTAAGGTCGAGGAGTTTATCGTCAAGCATCTCAACCGTACGGCGACCATCAGTCGCGGCTACGGTGCCTTCTCGGGCAAGTGCGTGACGGTGATCATGAGCGTGCTGAGCCGTCGCGAGGCCGTGCAGCTGCGCCGTTATGCGCGCGAGGTCGATCCGGGTGCCTTTATCACGATCGTCGACAGCTCCGAGATCGTCGGCAAGGGTTTCCGCGGAACGAACTAACGCGGACGCACTCATCAAACAATCGAAAAGCGCCTCGCGCGTTGCAAATACGTCATCTAAGAGTATTTGTCCCCACATTGGGCGATAATGATGCCAATGACATCGTTTGCGATCCAGGTGATTCGCTCTAGATACGAAGGGATGATTTCGATGTTCTGTTCGCAGTGTGGCGCCCCCATGGGCGATAACGACAAGTTCTGCGGCGTGTGTGGTGCCCCCAATGCCGGTGCTGCAGCTTCCGCCCCTCAGGGTCAGCCTCAGCCTCAGCAGTTTGTTCCTCAACCTGTCGCGAACGCGTCCAAGGGCTGCACGGCTCAGGCGTTTGAGGATATGACCAAGACTCCGGGCGTGCTGCAGCGCGTGTGCCAGATTGCCTTTTTGCCGGCGCTTATCTGTGTCGTGTCGGTACTCGTGCTGTTCATCCCCGTTATCGGCGGTATTGCGGCTGCCATCGGCTTTTTGGCTGCCTACGTGGCGAGCGTGTGCGGTTCGGGCTTTGGCATCGAGTGGGGTCGCGACCTGTCGCTTAAGATCGATGACGGCATGGGTCGTCCGTTGATGCGTTCCACGTCGTTTGGTCTCGGAATCTTTTCGAGCGTTATTTCGGTCGTGCTCGAGGTTATCGCTGCCATTCCCATTATCGGTGTAGTGCTTTCGCTGGTGGAGGGCGTGGTAATTGGCGCCGCGGGCTCGTATTCTTATTACGGCTCTTATGCGCTCGAGGCTGCGCTGTTTGGCTCGCTTGGCCTGCTTGTCCTGGCTATGATTGCCACGGCGGTCCTGGGGGTCTTCTTTAAGATGTTCGCCGACATTGCCGTGATGCACTTTGCGGTGACCGGTCGCGTCGAGAGCGCGTTTTCGCTCGATAAGGTTTGGGCAGCCTTTAAGAACAATAAGACCAAGCTGTTCTGCGCTTCGTTCCTTCCCGAGTTTTTGACGGGCCTGGTTTCCAACGCCATTACGTGGATCTTGACAGCTGTCTTTGGTGCCATCGCCGGAATTGGCGCGTACGGCTATTACTATCGCCCCACGGGTATCGAGGCGATTGTTACCGCCGGTGGTGTCACGCTCGTATTGTTCCTGGTGCTGATTGCATTCGTCACGGTGTTCCTTACGGTCTTTGGCAAGATGCTCAAGCACCGTGCCGTTGGCTATTGGGCTGCACGTTATGCAAGCGAATGGGCCGATGAGGACAAGGACGACGTTTTGACTTTTGTGCTCCCGGGTGAGAAGAAGCCTGCTCCTGCGGGATTCAATCCCACGGCAGCCACTGGTGCTGCGCCTGCCCCGGCGCCCGCGCCTGCACCTGCCCCGGCACCCGCGCCTGCCCCTGCCCCGGCACCTGCTCCTGTCCCCGCACCGGCGTCCGAGGCGACGCCTGCGGAGCCCGATTGGGATGCCGTTGCCACGCCGGCGGATGAGCCGGGCGATAATCCTGCTGCCGAAAACAATCAAACCGAATAGCCGGTCGAGGCGCCCTGGGCAACTGAGCCCGGGGTGCCTTTTTCTACTGCGAAAGCAAGAAAATGCCTGGGAAAACGGTTGCAGCAAAATTTCTCGGAAATTGGTCAATGTTGCGCAACAACGTCGCGGCTATTGTTGAGAACGTAGACGTGTAAGGTTTGAAGGCGTGCGACGCCTTAGGAAAAGGAGAGGCTCATGTTCTGTCCCACTTGTGGTTCTCCCATTTCGGATGATGCCAAATTCTGCCCTGTTTGCGGATCCGCCGTTGGTGCCGCTTCTGCCGCTGCGGCCCCGCAGCCCCAGCCCGCTCCGGCCCAGGCTATTCAGCCCGCGCCCCAGCCTCAGCAGCAGTACACCGGTCAATACGCCCAACAGTCCGCATCCGCTCCGATGGGCTATGACCCCATTAAGGCTGACCGCAGCCTGATCGGCTGGCTGCTGCTCTCTCTTGTGACCTGCGGTATCTATTCGTTCTACTTCCTGTATTGCTTGGCACGCGACGTCAACACGTTGTGTCAGGATGACGGCGATTACACGCCGGGTCTGGCGGAATTCATCCTTCTATCGTTTGTGACCTGCGGCTTCTACGCGTACTACTGGTATTACAAGATTGGCAACCGCCTGCAGGCCAACGCTCCTCGCTACGGCCTGGTGTTCCAGGAAAACGGCACCACCGTTCTTCTGTGGCAGATCTTCGGCGCGCTCCTGTGCGGCCTTGGTCCCATCTTCGCTATGAACATCGTCATCAATAATACCAATGCCATGGCAACGGCTTACAACACTCGCCTTGGCGCTCGTGCCTAACAATAAGGGCGGCGTGAACAGCTTCCAGGGACATAGGGGCACGGCAGAGCTCCTTCGCCGCGCCCTTTTTTGCACCGGCGCGCTCTTTGTCGCCTGGCTCGCGCTCTACCTGCTCGACATTGGCTGCATTTTTCGATTGATGACGGGCATTCCTTGTCCGGGATGCGGCATGACGAGGGCGTGGCTGGCGGCGCTGCGCCTCGATTATGCGGCTGCCTTTGCCTACCATCCGCTGTTTTGGGTGGTGCCGATTGCGTTTGTGCTCGCGTTCGTGCGCGAGGAGGTGGCATCGAGCAAGCTAAAGCGTGGTATCGACATTGCGGTCACCGTGTTGTGCGTGCTGGTCGTCGTCGTATGGATCGTGCGCCTCGTCAATCCGGCAGATGCCGGTCTGCTCTTTGGCGGCTATGCGCCCGCCGGAGTTCCCGACGATATCATCCACCTCGAACCCCCACGCTGGCTCACCATCCTTCGCTCTTACCTGGCGTGACGGAGGACGCGCTAGAAAAACGGTCGACACATAAGCGGGGGCGGACGTGTCGAAACGTCCGCCCCCGCTTTGCTTTAGCCAGGCTGTTATGGATGGGCGTGACGACTACTCGTCGTGCTTATCCTCGTGACGAGCGGCGGCGCGGGCTTCGTGGATGCCCTTGATTGCGGCATGGCGAGCCGTGCGGGCATCATGGATGGCGTCACGAGCCTCGGCGGTTGTTGCCTTGGCAGAGCGCAACTTGGCGGCCAGATCGGGGTTGGTTTCGGCGACTGCGGTAATCGCGGGACCGTCGAGCTCCTCTTGCGTGGGCTCGGCCAAAAAGTCGATGGCATACTGGGCGGCCACCATGGAGCCCTTTGCCAGCACGGTCTCGTCGATTTTGTAGAAGCAGGAATGTTGGGCGTACGTGGCGCCAATCTTGGGGTTGCGCGTACCTACAAAGGCGAGCACGCCCGGTACGCGGCGCAGGTACTCCGAAAAATCCTCGCCCGAGAGCGTGCCGCGATAATGGCCTTGGCCGGCGGGGCCCAGACACTTAATTACGGCCTGACGGCAGCGCTCGCTCGAGCCTGCGTCGTTTTCGACCTTGTAGTTGGCGATGGTGTAGTCGGTGAGCTCTGCCTCGGCGCCCAAGGCGGCCGCAGTATGCTCCACGATGCGGCGCATAAGCTCCGGCATTTCCTCGTGGGTCGAATCGCCGTAGGTGCGCACCGTGCCGGCGAGGTAGGCCGTGCCGGCGATAACGTTGCGCGCGGTGCCGCCGTGCAGCTCGCCGACGGTGATGACAGCCGGCTCGTAGGGGCTGATCTCGCGCGAAACGATGGTCTGTAGGGCATTGACGATCTCGGCGGCAACCATGACGGCGTCGTGGCCGCGCTGGGGCATGGCGCCATGGCACGAGGTGCCGCGGACATCGATGCGGAACCAGTCGGTATTGGCCATACGCGGGCCGGGCTCGCAGCTTACGGTGCCGGCGTCGACCTCGCTCCAGATGTGCGCGGCGTAGGCGCCATCGACGCCGTCGAGCACGCCCGTGCCGATCATGAGCTTGGCGCCCTGGCCGTTTTCCTCGCTGGGCTGGAAGACGATGCGGACCTCGCCGTGGATGTCGTCGGTCATATGGCGCAGGATCTGCAGCGTGCCGAGCATCATGGCGATGTGGCAGTCGTGGCCGCAGGCGTGCATGCAGCCCTCGTTGACGCTGGCAAACTCCTCGCCGGTCTGCTCGGTAACGGGCAGGGCGTCGATGTCGGCGCGCAGTAGGATACGGCGGCGCGGCGTGCCGTCCTCGCGATAGGCGTCGGGCGCGGTGCCGCGAAGGGTCGCCACCAGGCCCGTCTTGAGGGGACGCTCGTAGGGGATATTCATGGCGTCGAGCTGGTTGGCGATGTCGGAGGTCGTGCGCTCCTCGGCAAGGCTCAACTCCGGGTGCTTATGGAAGTGGCGGCGCTGCTTGATGATGTAGGGCTCAAACTCGGTGGCGATATCTCGGATGGCCGCGGTGACATCGTCTGCCGCGCGAGCCTCGGTCGCCGCCATAATCTGCTGTGCCTTGGTCTTCGTCATGGTCGATTTGCTCCTTGCTGGGTTGATCGCAAAATCGTACAGGCTCTCTCCAGTATGCCACCTGCCGCTAGGGCTGGTAAAGTTGCCGTTTGCCGCTTGGGGTTTTGTAACAAGAGTGGGGGAGTACACTCGGGGGTGTTGAATTTCCTGCCAGAGATGGGGATGCCCATGCAGCATATCGATCGGATTATCCGCTCCAAGAACGTCTTTACCGCGCAAGACGGCATCGATACCGCCCGCGAGCTGGCGATTGCCATCGCAGGCGACCGTATCGTCGCAGTCGGAAAGCCCGATGACGTGATTGCCGCCGCTCCCGCCGCCACGCCGGTTATCGATTACGGCGAGCAGTTTGTCTGCCCCGGTTTCCATGACGCTCATCTGCACTTCTTCCATACCTCGGTTGGCTCCTCGCCGTACATGCTCATGGATATGGGCACGTCCGAGGCGGCACTGGTGCAACATGCGCTCGAGTTTTCCCAGGACCTGCCCGACGACGCTTGGGTTGTGACGCAGGGCTGGCGCGACTACCGTTGGGACCCGCCCGAGCATCCTAGCAAGGCGTCGCTCGATGCGGCATTCCCCGATCGTCCCTGCGTTATGTACTCGGGCGACGGCCACACGCTGTGGCTCAACAGCTGTGCACTCGAGGCGCTCGGCGTCACGCGCGACAGCGAGCCGCCAGCGGGCGGTAGCTACGACAAGGACGCAAACGGCGAGCTCACGGGCATTGCTCACGAAGCGGCTGCCATGCAGCTGTTGCCGCGCTGCCTTGAGTGGCTGGGCGAAGATCGCACCGCAAGCGCTTACGCCGATCAAATGAGGCGCATGGCCGAGCAGGGCATCACCTCGATCTGCGACATGTCGCTCATGCCCATGCCGGGATGCGACTTTATCCGCGACGATGTCTATGACAAATTGCAGACGGCCGGCAAGCTGGGCATTCGTGCCCATCTGTTCCCCACGCTGCTGGATGACCAGTCGCGTCTAGAAGAGCTCCAGGTACGTTACGCGAACAACGCGCTGCTTTCGGCGCCGGGTTTTAAGCAGTTCTTCGACGGCGTGTCGAGCGAACACACGGCATATCTCACCGAGCCCTATACCAATCCGCGCTTCCCGGGCGACCAGGGCCGTCTGACGGTCCCGGCTGAGCGCATGCGCAAATTGGTTCTGGCGGCCGCGGAGCGTGGTCACACCGTGCGCATCCACGTCATCGGTGACGGTGCGATTCATGCCGCGCTGGATATCTTCGAGGAGGCCGCCGACCTGTACGGGCTGCCCCAGCACGGCCATAACACGCTCGAGCATCTGGAGAACCTCCTGCCCGAGGACATCGATCGCTTGCGCAAGCTCAACGTGGTTGCCTCGAGCCAGCCCTGCCACATTACGCTCGACCCGGGTGGACCGGAGCGCGATCTGGGCCTTGAGCGCAGCCGCATCATGTGGCCGTTCGCAACCTATAAGCAGCGCGGCATTCGCCAAGCCTTCGGTACTGACAGCCCTATCACGCCCGTTACCAGCATGAACGTGCTCTACACGGCTATCACGCGCCAGGACCCCAAAAGCCACTGGCCCGAGGGCGGCTGGTTGCCGAGCGAGCGCATCGATGCGGCAACAGCCCTGCGCAACTACACCCTGGGCAGCGCCTATGCAGCGGGCGACGAGCAAAACCTCGGCAGCTTGGAGCCCGGCAAGTACGCCGACCTGGTAGTCCTGGACCAAAACCCGCTTACCATTGACCCCCAAGAGCTCCAGGCCACCAAAGTCCAAGCCACCTACCTGGCAGGCAACTTGATTTACGAGCGCTAGCCCCGCATCCCACCCCTCAGTTGCGGTGAAATAGTCCCTAAAATCGGCCTTCAAGCCCAAAAACAGGAACTATTCCACCGCAACTTAAAAGAGCGCGTCCCAACAACGTGCCCCTATCTTGTGCATCCCATCCGCATCGCCATTTTGCTGCACTGACTTTTCTGAATGCCGGGCCCGAATTAGTTAACCTGGCTCCCGTGTGGCTCCGGAGGGGCGGGGCATAAGGTTTATCGCGAGTTCCGCACGAGCCGAAGGCCACTTAATGTGGCCTTCGTGCGAGCAGGACTGCCCGAGCAGGAAACCTTATGCCCCGCCCCTCCGGAGCCACACGGGAGCCACTGCTAAGTTATCCCCCGGCATTCAGAAAATCTAAGTGCCAAAAAATAAGATTTTTTGACTCCGTGTTGTATAACCCGCCATTCGTGGGTACCATTCAACGCGTACGCAAACAAAAGGGTTAATTCGCGTGGTATAACCGCGCGGCCCAAAAAGGAGGAGACAAGCATGTCGTCTTTGAAGCCGCTTGCAGATCGTGTTCTGGTCAAGCCCGACGAGGCCGAGCAGAAGACCGCTTCTGGTCTGTATATCGCCAGTAACGCTCAGGAGAAGCCGCAGCGTGGCACCATCGTTGCCGTGGGCGCCGGCAAGGTCAACGACAAGGGTGAGCGCATCCCCATGGACGTCAAGGTTGGCGACGTTGTCATCTACGGTAAGTTCGGTGGCAACGAGGTCAAGGTCGACGGCGAGAAGTATCTGCTGATGCGCGCCGACGACATCTACGCCGTCGTCGAGGCCTAGTTTCACCAGGCTCTCTGATTCGTCTTTGATCGCGGTCGTCGCATAGGACTCGGAAGCGGCGACGCGAGTCACATTTCTTTTGGAGGATTACTCACCATGGCAAAGAACATTACGTTCAACACCGATGCCCGCGCTAAGCTCGCCAAGGGTGTCAACACTCTGGCCGACGCCGTTACCGTCACCATGGGCCCCAAGGGCCGCTATGTCGCTCTGCAGCGCACGTTCGGTGCTCCGACCATCACCAACGACGGCGTTTCCGTCGCCAAGGAGATTGAGCTCGAGGACAACATCGAGAACATGGGTGCCCAGCTGGTGAAGGAGGTCGCCACCAAGACCAACGACACTGTGGGTGACGGCACCACCACCGCAACCCTGCTCGCTCAGGCCATCGTCAACGATGGTCTGCGTAACGTCGCCGCTGGCGCTAACCCGCTGGCCATCCGTCGCGGCATCGACAAGGCCGTCAACGCCGCCGTCGCCGAGATGAAGAAGCAGGCCAAGCCGGTCGAGACCAAGGAGCAGATTGCTTCCGTCGGTACCATCTCCGCCGGTGACCCCGAGGTCGGCGAGAAGATCGCCGAGGCCATGGAGGTCGTGGGCAAGGACGGCGTCATTACCGTCGAGGATTCCCAGACGTTCGATATCACCATCGACACCGTCGAGGGCATGCAGTTCGACAAGGGCTACGTCTCCGCTTACTTCGTCACGGACAACGACCGCATGGAGGCCGTGATGAAGGATCCGTACATCCTCATCACCGACCAGAAGATTTCCAGCGTCCAGGACATCATGCCTGTTCTCGAGGCTGTCCAGCGCGCTGGCCGCGGCCTGCTCATCATCGCTGAGGACATCGACGGCGAGGCTCTGCCCACCCTCGTCCTCAACAAGATTCGCGGCGCTCTCAACGTCTGCGCCGTCAAGGCTCCGGGCTACGGCGATCGCCGCAAGCGCATCCTCGAGGACATCGCCGTCCTCACCGGTGGCCAGGCTGCCCTGGACGAGCTGGGTGTGAAGGTCGCTGACATCACCGCCGATATGCTCGGTACCGCTAAGTCCGTCACCATCTCCAAGGACAACACCGTCGTCGTCGGCGGCGCTGGCTCCAAGGAGGCCATCGACGCTCGTATCGCTCAGATCAAGGGCGAGATGGAGAACACCACCTCTGACTTCGACCGTGAGAAGCTCCAGGAGCGCCTGGCCAAGCTCTCCGGTGGCGTTGCCGTCATCAAGGTCGGCGCTGCTACCGAGTCCGAGCTCAAGGAGATCAAGCATCGCGTCGAGGACGCCCTGCAGGCTACCCGCGCTGCTGTCGAGGAGGGCATTGTCGCCGGTGGCGGCGTCGCCTTCATGGACGCTGCTCCTGCGCTCGATGCTGTCGAGATCGACGACCCCGAGGAGAAGATCGGCGTCGATATCGTCAAGAAGGCTCTGACTGCTCCGGTCGCTACCATCGCCAAGAACGCTGGTTTTGAGGGCGCTGTCGTGGTCGACAAGGTTGCCGAGCTGCCCGCCGGCCAGGGTCTCAACTCTGCCAACGGCGAGTGGGGCGACATGATCGAGATGGGCGTCCTCGACCCCGTCAAGGTCAGCCGCGTCACCCTGCAGAACGCTGCTTCTGTCGCCAGCCTGATCCTCATCACCGAGGCTACCGTCTCCGATGTCCCCAAGAACACTCAGCTTGAGGACGCAATCGCTGCTGCTACCGCTGGTCAGCAGGGCGGCGGTATGTACTAAGGCCGACAAGGTCTAGAACTCCCACCGGGAATCCGGGGGCGTGACGGGGCTTCTCTCCGGAACGTCCTCGGACATGCAAAGAGGCTCCGCATCGCGCTTCGCGCTGCGGAGCCTCTTTGCGTCCTGACGCTCCTATTTGGCAAGGTGTTTTTTAGAATCCATTTTGCGCTCGGCCTCG
>CBCSNG010000013.1:0-55966 GCA_965141635.1 uncultured Collinsella sp.
GGCAAGGGCGACAACGGTGGGCTCGTCGACCATGACGTCATCGAGCAGCCTTTTCAAGGTCGCAGCAATCTCAACGCGGGGAACCTTATAGACGTCGCGCAGCGTGACCACGACGCGCGTGATGATTTCGGGGTAGACGCGAGCGGTGCGCGTGGCGATGACCTTGGCGGCGCGCGGTGACAGAACTTCGTCGTCGTCAAGCAGGTAGCGCAGGATGACGGTCTCGTCGATGATGGTGCTACTCATGGATATCTACTTCCTCGGGACCCAAAATCGAATCGTCGCTTTTTGTAGCAAGGTACTCAATCCAGGCATTGCGCTCCTCGGAGCGGCGATTGGGATCTCCATATGCTTTGAGCGATCCATAGGCGGCGGTGCCGTCCTTTGAGCGCACGGTGACCGGCTGAAAGGGAAGCTTGCGCATCAAAATACTCTGCGCGACAAAAAGGCGAACGGCCTCGGCAAGCGATGTGCCCATGGCGTCGTAGAGGCGCTCGGCATGCTGTTTGTCCTCTTCGCGAATGCGCACCTGCAGGATGGCTCGTTTTTGCGTCGATGACATCACTGCCCTCCCTTAGCTAACGTGCATATAGTCGGTCAAATGCGGCATGTGCCGACTTCTTAGAATCTTATAACCATTACTTTATTTTACTCAAGTAAATAACCATTAACACGAATACAAGCGTAGTACATCCAAAATGAGAGCGCGTAAAAATCTCAGATGTGTACGCATGTAATACACTCACCTTTATAGCTTCTAGAGAATAATTCCAACCTGCCCAAACCCCTGCAATACACCCGTATTGCAGGGCCTATGCTCAAGTTTGCCACCTGCAACTGCGTATATTTAGCCTGTATATCGTTGGAGGAACTCTATCGAAGCGCCTGTTTCGCCGCATGCGCTCGATACGCCGATGCCAGGCCACGGGCGGCTTGGGGCAACGTCGACAGGGTCTCTCCGGCATGGGATTCAGGAGGGAGTGAACAACATGGGCAATAAACGAGTCGTAGCCGATTCCTCGCGCTGCATTGGGTGTCAAACCTGCATGGCGGCGTGTATCGAGGCACACGACATCCCCGGCAACATCGCCGCGCCGCGCCTGCGCGTGACGCGTACGTACGAGATCTCCGCACCGGTGGCTTGCCATCACTGCGAGGATGCCCCGTGCGCCAAGGCCTGCCCCACGGGCGCCTTGTTCTTTGATCCAAAGAACCATCGTATCGGCGTCAACGAGGACAACTGCATCGGCTGCAAGAGCTGCGTCATGGCCTGTCCCTTTGGCGCCGTGAGCGTGGCGACCACGCAGGTCCCCGTCTTGATGGGCGACGTGCGCGTGGGTTCGCAGACCAAGAGCTTCGTGCTCAAGTGCGACCTGTGCGTGGACCGTCCCGGCGGTCCGGCGTGTGCCGAGGCGTGCCCGACCAAGGGTCTCACCCTGGTAGACGAGGAGCGCCTGGCGGAACTGACCGCCGAGCGTGCCCGCGCCACCATCGAAAACGAGGCGTAGGCGGGCGGCCATACAGGCCCAACGATTGTCAAATACGTACCGATTAATCGGTAGCAGAAAAAGGAAGGAGGGTGTCATGGAGAAGCATAAAGTGATCTGCCCGTACTGCGGCGCCGGTTGCCAGTTTAACCTCCTGGTCCAAAACGGCCAGGTCGTGGGCACCGAACCGCTCAACGGCATCACCAACCAGAGCGAGCTGTGCCTTAAGGGCATGAGCGGCTACGACTTCATCAACGACACCAAGATCTTGACTCCTCGCGTACTGCACCCGATGATCCGCCGCACTAAGGGCGCGGATCTTGAGCGCGTAAGCTGGGACGAGGCACTGGATTTCACCGCATCTAAGATGCAGGCCATAATTGACGAATATGGTCCTAACGCTGTCATGACCACCGGCTCTTCGCGAGGCGGCGGCAATGAGGCGAACTACGTCATGCAGAAGTTTACGCGTGCGTGCATCGGCACCCACAGCGTAGACAACTGCGCCCGTACTTGACACGGCCCTACTGTCCTCGGTCTGATGGACACGGTTGGTTCAGGTTGCATGTCATGCTCCATCCCCGGTATGGAGGATGCGGGCTGCATTTTCCTCTTCGGCTATAACCCTGCCGATTCGCACCCCATCGTCGCAAGGCGTATCGTGCGAGCCAAAGAAAAGGGTTGCAAGATCATCGTCGCCGATCCGCGCCATATCGAAACCGCGCGTATCGCCGATCTCTACCTTCCGATCAAGAACGGTTGCAACGTTGCGTTCCTCAACGCCTTTGCCAACTGCTTGGTCAACGATGGCCTCTACGACAAGGAATTCGTCGCCGAGCACACGAACGGCTTTGACGAGTGGTGGGAGACCATCAAGAACTACACTCCCGAATCCGTACAGGACATCACGGGTGTCGAGCCCGCGTTGATCCACCAAGCTGCCGAGATGTACGCCACGGCGAAGCCCTCTGCCATCATTGGCTGGGGTATGGGCGTATGCCAGCAGAAGCAGAACCTGAAGACGGTGCACACCATTGCCTCCATCGCCTGCGTTGCCGGCCAGATCGGCAAACCCAATTCCGGCCTCGCGCCCGTGCGTGGTCAGAACAACGTCCAGGGCTCCTGCGATATGGGCATGCTGCCCAACCTGTACCCTGGCTACCAGAAAGTCACCGACCCGGCAGTGCGTGCCAAGTTTGCCAAGGCTTGGGGCGTGCCCGAGGAAAAGCTCCCGCTCGAGGAGGGCTACAAGCTCACCGACCTGGGCCACCTGGTCGACGAGGGCAAGGTGCACTGCTTCTACAACTACGGCGAGGACCCGGTGCAGACCGAGCCCGATTCGGCCGGAATGCGCAAGACGCTCTCCGAGCTGGATCTGTTCATTTGCCAGGACATCTTTATGACGCAGACGACCATGCTCGCCGACGTCATCCTACCTGCCACCTCTTGGGGCGAGCACGAGGGTGTCTTTACCGCATCCGACCGTAGCTTCCAGCACTTTGACGCGGCCGTTCCGCCCAAGGGCGAGTGCCGTCACGACTGGGAGATCTTCGCGGATCTGTCTACGCGCATGGGTTACCCCATGCACTACGACAACACCGAGCAGATCTGGAACGAGTGCATTAGCCTGTGCCCCAACTTTGTGGGCGCGACCTACGAGAAGATGGCTCCCGAGGGCGGCTACGCCCAGTGGCCCGTCAAGAGCACCGATGTGAACGACCACGGTACGCCCGACATGTTCGCTGGTGGCAAGTTCACCACCAAGGACGGCCGCGCCAACCTGATGGCGCACGACTGGGAGGCGCCCTCCGAGCTTCCCGACGATGAGTACCCGCTCATCCTGTGCACCGTCCGCGAGGTCGGCCACTACAGCTGCCGCTCGATGACCGGCAACTGCAAGACGCTGGCGCTGCTTGCCGACGAGCCCGGCTTTGTCCGCATGAATCCCGCGGACGCCCAGGCGCGCGGCATCAAGAACGGCGACATCGTCTCGATTCACAGCCGCCGCGGCCAGGTATACAGCCGCGCCGACGTGAGCGATCGCATCAACAAGGGCACGGTCTACATGACCTACCAGTGGTGGATCGGCAAGTGCAACGAGCTGACCATGCACAAGGTCGACCCGGTCTCGCATACGCCCGAGGACAAGTTCTCCGCCTGCCAGGTCGACGCTATCGCTGACCAGGTCTGGGCTGAGGGCGAGGTGGAGCGTCAGTACACCGAGCTCAAGCAGGCTCTGGTGGACGCCGCCGCTCCCCAGGACGTTGAGCCCGGCGCCGCCAAGTTCGATGACGAGACGCACGTGAACCAAATCGTGTAGTCCCGTTCTCGTTGGCTTTTTGGGCCGGGCGTCCCGTACGTTCGGGAGCCCGGCCCGTTATTTTGAAAGGAAGTGGGGATGAACCGCTTCATCGACATCAACCCGGAGAGGTGCATCGGCTGCGGAACATGCCAGTCCGCCTGTGCCGACGCCCACCGGATGCAGGGTCTTCAGGATACGCCGCGTCTGGCGCTCGTGAAGACCGGCGGTATTTCGGCCGCCCTTGCCTGTCACCATTGCGAGGGTGCCCCCTGCGCCGAGGTTTGCCCGGTGAATGCCATCGAGCACGATGGCGATCGCATCCACGTCAAGGAGCAGGAGTGCATCGGGTGCAGGCTGTGCGCCATTGCGTGCCCCTTCGGAGCCATCCATCCCGATGGCACGTCTATCGCCGGTGTCGCAGGCATGTGCGACCCGACGCCTTCGTATCCTAAGTCCCTGAGCAGCCTGCTTACGTGGGCTCCTGGCCAGTACACCTGCGCCGTCAAGTGCGACCTGTGCGCCTTCGATCCGGACGGCCCGCATTGTGTGGCGGCGTGCCCCACCAAGGCGCTGACCGTCATGGGCGGCGCGGCCGATCGCGAGCTCGACGAGGCCAAGCGCCTGCGCTCGATCGAAAACGGTCCGGTCGTCGACGTTACCGCTGTGGCCCAGGGCCTGTCCGAGAAAGCAGAAGGGAGCGTAAACAATGGATAGCATGACGCTGTTTATCGCATCGCTTGCCGTCTCGTGCATCGGTGCGCTCGCCTCGGTTCTGCTGATCAAGGCCGATAACGCCGCCAAGACCGCCGGCTGCCTAATCGGCGCCGTCGCCGCGGTGCTTTCGTTTGTTGCCGGTATCCAGGCCGTGCTGGGCGATGTCACGTCGGTCGACACCATCGTGTTCTTCCCGTTTGCCCATTTCCAGCTGCTGCTCAATCAACTGTCCGGCCTGTTCGTGGCGCTCATCTCGGTGCTCGCGTTTGCCGGTTCGATCTACGGTCTCAACTACTTTGATGAGTACCCGGGCAAAAAGGGCCGCGCCGGCTTCTTCTTTAACACCTTCGTGGCGTCCATGATGCTCGTCATCACCGCCGACAACGTGTTTTGGTTCTTGGTCGCCTTTGAGCTCATGTCGCTGACCTCGTACTTCCTGGTCGTGATCGAGGAGAACGAGAACTCCATCCACGGCGGTTGGCTCTACTTTGTGATCGCGCATGTGGGCTTTGTGCTCATCATGGCGAGCTTCCTCACCATGACCAACTTCGCCGGTGGCTCGTTTGCCTTTGCGGATTTCCGCGCCACGCAGTTTAGCCCCGCGGTCGCATCCGTGTGCTTCGTGCTCGCCTTCTTTGGCTTTGGCGCCAAGGCCGGTATCATCCCGCTGCACGGCTGGCTGCCCAAGGCACATCCCGAGGCGCCGTCCAACGTGTCTGCCCTCATGTCCGGCGGCATGATCAAGATCGGTATCTTCGGCATCCTCAAGGTTGGTCTCGACCTGCTCTCCGCCTCGGGCGTTCAGGTCTGGTGGGGCCTTATGGTCATGGTCTTCGGTGCGATCTCGTCGGTCCTCGGCGTGGCCTTCGCCCTGCAGGAGCATGACATCAAGCGCCTGCTGGCCTATCACTCCGTCGAGAACATCGGCATCATTCTGCTCGGCGTCGGCGCTTCCATGGCCGCCATGGCGCTCAACTCGGTCGGCATCGCCGTCCTGGCTCTGATGGCCGCCCTCTACCACACGTTTAACCACGCGATGTTTAAGGGCGAGCTGTTCTTGGGCGCCGGTGCGCTGCTGTACTCCACGGGTACGCGCAATATGGAGAAGATGGGCGGCCTGTTCCGTCGTATGCCGGCAACGGCCATCTGCTTCCTCATTGGCGCGCTTGCCATTTCGGCTATCCCGCCCTTCAACGGCTTTGTGTCCGAGTGGTTTACCTACCAGTCGCTCTTTAATGCCGCCATGCAGGGCGACAAGGCCGTCATGATCGTGGCCGTGTTCGCTGCCGTCGCGCTTGCCATTACCGGCGCGCTGGCTGTCACGTGCTTTGTCAAGGCCTATGGCGTCTCCTTTGCCTCCGCACCCCGCTCCGAGGCCGCGGCCAATGCCAAGGAGGTTCCCGCCCCCATGGTGTTTGCGCAGGGCCTGCTCGCGGCCATCTGCGTCGTGCTGGGCATTGGCGCTCCCGTGATCGCGCCCGTGCTGGTCGATGTCGCCGCGTCCGTGCTGCATCCGTACGGTGGCGTGTTTGCCGCCGAGGGCATGGAGCTCATGAACCAGTACTCCGGCGCTGCCACCTCCACGCCCGCGATCGCCATTGCGCTCGTGGTGCTCGTCGGCCTTGCCTGCGGTTATCGCAAGCTCAAGACCGTCGGCAAGGTGCAGAAGTCCCAGCCGTGGGCATGCGGCTATGCTCCCAACGAGCATATGCCCGTCGTGGCCACGACCTTTGCCTCCGAGGTGTCCTGGTTTATGCAGCCGCTCTACACGCTGCGTGACCGTTGCACGGCCGTCTGCTGGTCCATCGCGCACTTCTTCCAGAAGCTCACCGGTGTGGCCGAGGCTGTGGAGCCCGTACCCGACAAGGTTCTCGTCGATGCCCCGCATAAGGGTGTCGAGAAGCTCGCCGACCTCGCGACTAAGCTCGAGGGCGGCAACTACAGCATCTATATCTGCTACATCGTCGCGGCACTCGTGGTGTTCCTCGTGCTCGCCGTGCAAATGGGTTAAGGAGGGGAGAGCATGAACAACATCGTACTTGCCGTTCTGCAGGGCGTGGTCGTCATGGCCGTCGCGCCGTTCTTCTCCGGTCTCGGCCGCGTGATCCGCGCCAAGATGCACAACCGTCGCGGCCCCAGCATCATGCAGGACTACCGCGACCTGGCCAAGCTCTTTGCGCGCCCCGAGTCCCAGTGCGAGGACGCGAGCTTTGCGCTGCGCATTATGCCGCCGCTGTTCTTCGCCGTCGCCTTTATGCTCGCGATGGGCCTGCCACTCTTTACGGCACAAAGCCCCATCCCGGTCTTTGGTGACGCCATCACCATCATGTACAGCCTGGCGCTCGCCCGCTTCTTCTTCGCCCTCTGCGGCGTGGATTCGTCCAACGCCTACGCCGGTATCGGTGGCGTTCGCGAGCTGCTCATGAGCGTGCTCATCGAGCCGTCCATGCTACTGGCGCTGTTTGCCGCCGCCCTGGTGTGCGGCTCCACCGACATCGCCACCATGGGTCAGCACATCATGACGGGCGCCGTCGACGCGCCGGTCGCCGTGATCCTCGCCGGCATCGCCTTTGCGATTGCCTGCTACATGGAACTCGGCAAGCTGCCGTTTGATCAGGCCGAGGCCGAGCAAGAGCTTCAGGAAGGACCGCTCGCCGAGCTTTCCGGCCCGTCGCTCGCCATGGCCAAGCTTGCCATGTCCATGAAACAGGTCCTGGTCGTCGCCTGGTTCTGCGCGATCTTCATCCCCTGGGGCGAGCCTGCGACCGTGGGCGTCGCCGCCGTTCTGGGCGCGGTCATCTTCCTTGTTAAGTGCCTGATCGACTTTGTCGTGTGCGGCGTGATCGAGAACTCTTGCTCGCGTTCGCGCTTTAAGGTGCTTGGCAATCAGACCTGGGCTGTCGTGGGCATCGCCGTTCTGGCGTTTGTCTTCGTGGTCGTCGGCGTGTAGGAGAAGGGAGAAACAATGTCATTTGCAGTCAGTCTGTCCCTTCTCGGCTTGGTCGCTATCGCGGCCCCGATGGTGGCCTCGGTGCTCGTCGCCCTGTTCCCCCGTCCGTACGCCAAGTGGTTCAGCGTTTTGGGTGCCGCCGTCTCGACGGTCTGCACCATCGCCCTCGCCGCGAATTTCGCTGGCGCCGGCATGCCCGACACGCAGGTCCCCCTGATCTCGTTTGGGCAGACCCTCGTTATGGGATTCACCTTCGATCGCATGAGCACGCTGCTCGCGCCCGCCTTTGTGGGTATCGGCCTGCTTGTCGTGATCTATTCGATTCCCTATATGAGCGAGAATAACCGTGAGCATCCCGACGCACCGCGTCGTCGCTTCTACGCGTACCTCGCGACCTTTATCGGCGCCATGGCCGGCCTCGTGTACAGCTCGACCCTCTTGGGCCAGCTCGTGTTCTTTGAGATCACGGGTGCGTGCTCTTGGGGCCTCATTAGCTACTACATGACGCCTACGGCCAAGAAGGCCGGCATGAAGGCCCTCATCATCACGCATATCGGTGCGCTCGGCCTGTATCTGGGCGCCGCCATCGTGTTTGCCCACACCGGCACCTTCGCCATCACCGCGATTGCCGGCCTCGACACCAAGCTCAAGGCTATCGTCCTTTTGCTCGTGCTGTTTGCGGCCTGGGCCAAGTCCGCACAGGTCCCCATGTACATGTGGCTGCCTTCGGCCATGGAAGCGCCGACGCCTGTTTCGGCCTACCTGCATGGTGCCTCGATGGTTAAGGTCGGCGTGTGCGTGTTCGCGCGTGCACTCGTCTCTGCCGGCGAGATCCCCGAGATTGTGGGTTGGGTCGCCATTATCGACGCCATGGTCACCATGCTCTTTGGCTTCCTTATGTACCTGCCGCAAAAGGACATGAAGCGTCTGCTGGCCTTCTCCACGATCGCCCAGCTCTCCTATGTGTTCTTTGGTCTGGGCCTTTCGGTCTTTGGCAGCCAGCTGGCCTTCGATGGCGCCGTCTGCCACATCTTTAACCACGCTTTCGCCAAGACGCTGTTCTTCCTGATCGCCGGTTCGTTCTCCTTTACGCTCGGCACGCGTATGCTGCCCAAGCTTCGCGGCATCGTAAAGAAGTACCCGATCTCAGGCGTGGGCTTCGGTGTCGCGGCACTCGCTATTGCCGGCGTGCCGCCCATGAACACGTTCTTCTCGAAGTTCCAGATCATCGCCGGCGGCTTTTCTGTAGGTGCCGGCAACGTCGCGATCCTGGTGCTCGTGTGCATCATGGTCGCCGAGACCGTCGCTACCTTCGCCTGGTTCCTCAAGTGGATGGGCTATTGCCTGCCCGGCGAGCCGAGCGAAGAGGTCGCTGCGGGAGCCCCGCTTCCCCGTGCGATGGCGTTCGTGTTCATCGTGCTCATCATCATGGTCATCGTCAGCGGCCCGCTTTCGGCCAGCTGGATCGGTTAGGAGGTAGAACGACATGGGTTATTCGATCGTCAACATCCTTGGCGGCCTTCTGATCGTCACGTCCACCATGGTGGTCGTCTCCAAGAACATCAAACATGCCATCAACTGGTATGCGGTGCAGTCGCTGGTGCTCGTGGGGCTGCTCGCTACGCTCGGTGCCACCACCGGTGCGCAGGAGCTGCTTATGTGGGCCGGATCTGCCTTTATCACCAAGGTCGTCCTGGTCCCTTATATCCTCAACCGCGCATACAAGAAGATGGGCGAGCCGAGCGACGCATCACTCAAGGCCGGCCTTAAGCCCGCGTGGGCCATCTGCATCATCGCCGTGGAGGTCGCGATTTGCTTTGCCGTCGTGACGCAGATCAGCCTTCCCACGGCCGAGGTCGCAACGCCTGCGCTCGCTATTAGCTTCGCTCACTTCTTTGTGGGCCTCACCTGCATCATCTCGCAGCGCAACATCATGAAGCAGATCTTTGGTTACTGCCTTATGGAAAACGGCAGCCACGTGACGCTCGCGCTTTTGGCCCCCACCGCTCCCGAGATCATCGAGATCGGTATCGCCACCGACGCCATCTTTGCCGTCATCATCATGTCCATCGTCGTGCGTCGCATTTGGGACGACTCCCACTCGCTCGATGCGCGCGACCTGTCCGAGCTGAGGGGGTAGTCCATGGAAACGTTGATTCTCGCCCTGCTCGCGACTCCTTTGGTGTTCTCGCTGGTTATGGCGTTTTTGCCCAAGAACACGTCCTATAACGTGTTTGCCGGTCTCAACCTGGTCTCCGTCGCAGCCGTCCTGGTGCTGTCGATTATGACGGCCGGTGACGTCCTTATGAGCGGCGAAACCGCGAGCGCTCTTGGCCTGTGGTTCCACCTCGATTCGCTGGGCGCCATCTTTGTGCTGCTCATCGGCTTTATCGGTTTTCTTACGGGGCTGTTCTCGCTGCCCTATGTAAAGGCCGATATCGAGGAGGGCTCCATGCCCGCCGAGCGCGCCAAGCAGTATTTTGCACTGTTTAGTCTGTTCGTGTTTACCATGCTGCTCGCGTGCCTGTCCAACAACATGATCCTCACGTGGGCCGCCGTGGAAGCAACCACGCTTTCCACCGTGTTCCTGGTGGGTATCTACAAGAACAAGACGGCCCTCGAGGCTTCTTGGAAGTATGCGATGGTCTGCACCGCCGGCGTGGCCTTCGGCCTGTTCGGTACGCTGCTGATCTACGCCAACGCCGCCGACGTGATTCCCAACGCCCACGAGGCCGCATTCCTGTCGTGCGTGCTGCCGTATGCCGACCAGTTCGACCCGACGCTCATGCGCCTCGCCTTTGCGTTTATCGTGATCGGCTTTGGCACCAAGGCCGGCCTGTTCCCCATGCACACTTGGCTGCCCGATGCCCACTCCCAGGCCCCGAGCCCTGTCTCGGCCCTGCTCTCGGGCGTGCTGCTTAAGTGCGCCATGCTTGTGATCATGCGCTTCTACGGCTTTACTATCCAGGCCGTGGGCGCCGAGTATCCGCAGCTTTTGCTGTTGATCGTCGGCACGCTGTCCATTTTGGTGGCGGCACTTTCTATGTTCCGCCAGGACGACCTCAAGCGCCGCTTTGCGTATTCGTCTGTGGAGAACGTGGGCGTTATCGCCCTGTGCCTGGGTATCGGCGGCCCGCTGGGTATCCACGCGGCCCTGCTGCACTGCGTGTTCCACGGCTTTACCAAGACGCTTGCCTTCTGCGTGTCCGGCAACATCCAGCACGCCTTTGGCACGCGTAGCCTGGCCAAGATCCAGGGCGTCGTCGAGGTTGCCCCCGCAACCGCCGCGCTCGCCATCCTGGCGCTGCTCGGTCTTGGCGCCTTCCCGCCCTTTGGCATGTTTATCTCCGAGTTCCTGACTTTTGTCGCCGGTGTTACCGCCGGTCCCATGTGGCTGGTCGTCGTGGTCGCCCTCGGTCTTACCGTGGCCATCTCCGCGCTCACCCGCATCGCACTCAAGTCGGTATTCGGTCATGCGCCCCAGGGCATGGGCAAGCATGAGGCCCCGGCGCTCATGCTTATCCCCGAAATCATCCTGGCTGTCATGATCTTGTGGTTTGGCATCGCCACCCCGCTGCCTCTCGTGCACGGTGTGGAGACCGCGACCGGCATCGTGCTCGAGCAGAGCACCGAGGAACTTCACGCGACGCCGATGTACCGCGCTGTGTTCGGTACCGAGACCGCTCAGAGCGAGGTGGAGTAACGAATGATTGAAACTGAGAACAAGGTGTATGCCCGTCGCTGCGAGAGCCATGTCGAGGCCCTGCGCCGCGCCGTTCCGGGCTGCATCGAGAAGGTCGAGTGGCAGTGCGAGGACCAGCTGACGATTACCGTCAAGCAGGACAAGCTGCCCGAGGCCGTCCACTACCTGTATTACGAGCGCTACGGCTGGATTCCCGTGATCATCGGCAACGATGAGCGCAGTCTGTGCGGCCGTTACGCCGTGTACTACGTCATCTCCATGGAGGGGGAGGACCCCGGCTGGGTGACCGTGCGTACCGAGGTCGATCCCGCCAAGATGACGTTCCCGTCCGTGACGCCGTTCGTCCCCGCCTGCGTGTGGGGCGAGCGCGAGCTTCGCGACATGTTCGGCCTGATTCCCGAGGGTCTGCCCGACCGTCGCCGCCTAGTGCTTCCCGACGATTGGCCCAGCGGCCTGTACCCGCTGCGCAAGGACTCCATGGACTACCGCTTCCGTCCCGCTCCCGCGAGCGACATGGAAAATTACGAGTTTTTGGCCGACACCAAGGGCAAGGAGACCACGCTCGTCCCCATGGGCCCGCTGCACATTACCTCCGATGAGCCCGGCCACTTCCGCCTGTTCGTCGAGGGCGAGACGATCGTCGACGCCGACTACCGTCTGTTCTACGTGCACCGCGGCATGGAGAAGGTCGCCGAGACGCGCCTGAACTATGACGCCGTGACGTTCCTCGCCGACCGCATCTGCGGCATCTGCGGCTGCGCCCACTCGGTGGCCTATGCCGAGGCCGTCGAGCGCGCCCAGGGCATTCATGTCCCGCCGCGCGCCCAGTACATCCGCGCTATCATGCTCGAGGTCGAGCGCCTGCACTCGCATCTGCTCAACATCGGCCTGGCGTCGCACTACACAGGCTTCGACTCCGGCTTCCAGCAGTTCTTCCGCGTCCGCGAGAAGTCCATGGACCTGGCCGAGAAGCTCTCCGGTCACCGCAAGACCTACGGCCTCAACGTGATCGGCGGCGTGCGTCGCGACATTTTGGCCGAGCAGAAGCTCTCCACGCTCACGACCATCCACCAGCTGCGCTCCGAGGTTCAGGAGCTCGTCGACGTCTTGCTCTCCACGCCCAACTTTATTGAGCGTACGAGTGGCATCGGCATCTTGGACCGCAAGATCGCACGCGACTTCTCGCCGGTCGGTCCGCTCATGCGTGGCTCGGGCTATGCCCGCGACGTGCGTTTTGACCATCCCTTCGACGGCTACGCCGATCCGGACGTTCAAAAGATGCACGCCGCCACGGCCGACACCTGCGATGCCTTCGGCCGTACCGCCGTTCGCATCCAGGAGGTCTACGATTCGATCGACATGATCGAGACCATGCTCGAGAACTGCCCGTCGGGCCCCATCCTCACCACGGATTGGGAGTACACCCCGCACAAGTACGCCATCGGCGCCACCGAGGCGCCGCGCGGCGAGGACGTGCACTGGGCCATGCTCGGCAACAACCAGAAGTGCTACCGCTGGCGCGCCAAGGCCGCCACGTACAGCAACTGGCCGGTCCTGCGCTACATGTTCCGCGGCAACACCGTGGGCGACGCGGCGCTGATCGTCGGCTCGCTCGACCCGTGCTACTCCTGCACCGACCGCGTGACGGTGACCGATGTCGCCGCCAAGCGCGACCACGTGCTCGACAAGGAGCAGTTCGAGAACGTCTGGCGCGACAAGTCGCCGCTTGCGGGCGAGGGCACCATGGCCGCTCCGCTCGATGAGGAGGCGCTCTAATATGCTGAAGCTTTGGAAGGTTAACGCCAAGGCCGGCGACGCGACGGTCAAGTACCCGTTTGCGCCGTTCCCCACCAACAAGGACATGCGCGGCAAGCCCGAGCACAATGCCGAGCTCTGCATCGCCTGCGGTGCCTGCGGCGTGGCGTGCCCGGCCGATGCCATTCGCATGGACACCGACCTTGCGGCCGATACCATCACCTGGTCGATCGACTACGGCCGCTGCATCTTTTGCGGCCGCTGCGAGGAAGCCTGCCCCATGGAGGCCATCAAGCTCACCGAGGAGTTTGAGCTTGCCGTCATGAGCAAGGACGACCTCACCAGCAAGAGCGTCTATACGCTCGAGCACTGCTCGCGCTGCGGCAAGCCGTTTGCCCCGCACAAGGAGATCGACTACGCAAAGCGCCTGCTGCAAAAGGCCGGCGGCATGGAGGCCGAGCAGGCTGCCCGTACCGTCGGTATGTGCCAGGAGTGCAAGCGCGAGCTCGACGCCCTGCGCGCCGCCTCGGCCGTAAAGACCGGCAACGCTGCCGGCATGGCTGCCAACGAGACGCTTGCGTCCGGTGAGCCCCAGGGCCCCGGCATGGAGTATCTGGGCGGCCACGGCGTGAACCCGGAGTATATCGACCGCGAGCTCAACCCCGATGCGCCCGAGATTCCCGCCGGTCCGGCGCCGGTCGAGGGCATCATCATGGATTTTGAAACGAAGGAGGAGTAACCATGGCCGAACCCACGCTTTTGCCCGAGCGGCTCCAGTACCGCCCGACCAAGATCGAGCTCGACGAGAGCATCGAGAAGGCCAAGGCGACCCTTCTTAAGAAGATCAAGCGCTCGGTGTACGTCTACCGTGTTGACTGCGGCGGCTGCAACGGCTGCGAGATCGAGATCTTCGGTTCCATCACGCCCGTCTTCGACGTCGAGCGCTTTGGCATCAAGGTCGTGCCCTCGCCCCGTCACGCCGATGTGCTGCTGTACACCGGCGCCGTAACGCGTGCCATGCGCATGCCGGCCCTGCGCGCCTTTGAGGCCGCACCCGATCCCAAGATCGTGGTGTCCTATGGCGCGTGCGGCTGCACCGGCGGCATCTTCTACGACAACTACTGCGTCTGGGGTGGCACGGACAAGATCTTGCCGGTCGATGTCTATATCCCCGGCTGCCCGCCCAGCCCCGCGCAGACCATCTACGGCTTTGCCATGGCACTTGGCCTGCTGGACCAAAAGCTCCATGCCGAGACCACGGTGGAGGCCGCCGGCGAGCAGGCCGATATCCTGCACCCCGGCGTGCCGTACAAGCTGCGCGTTGCCATCGAGCGCGAGGCTCGCGCCATGAGCGGCTACCGTTACGGCCGCGACTTGGCCAACGAGTTTATGGATACGCTCGAGGGCGCGCCCAAGGGCGATATCCGCGGTGCCATGGCGCTGCTCATCGACAAGCAGGATGATCCTCGCCGCGTTGAGGTGTACTCGGCGTTACAGGATCTGGTACTGGCCGGAGGTCGCTAGATGGAGCTCACGGACCGCTCTGGTTACTTTGCGGGCCCCGGCATGCTCGGCGGCTCTTTTGGCGATGCCTCGCGCGCAAGCGACGAGGCCGCCGAGGGCGTCGCCGACCCCTGCCTGGGCCATACGCCCGACCAGGTGGTCTTCTATGAGCTCACGCGTAAGTTTGTGGAGACCGAGGAAGACGTTCCCCAGGAGGCCTGCGACGTGCTGTACTACACGCTCGCCGTGGGCCACCACACCGGCGTGCTCGACTGCTTTGAGCCGCGCCTGTCGGTGCCGGTGAACGTGTTCTATACGCTTATCGACGCGCTGCCGGAGGGGGAGGCCAAGACCAAGTTCGAGGCCATCCGCTCCTTTGGCGAGTGCCAGCTCGACAAGGCGGCGGTGCCGTCGCTGCTCGAGGCCTGTGACACGCTGCTCGACGATCGCGGTTTTCGCGGTTCGGCCAAGGCCGGCATCTCGGTGTTCGATGACGACTTTGGCCTGCATGCCCAGCAGGTTGCGTTCTTAATGAAGTTTCGCGATCTGGTTGAGCGCGTGCGCGATGTGTCGGGCGTGTATCTGACGGGGAGGTTGCAGTAATGGGTCGCGTTGTGGATGGCCGTGTGAACGACGCCCCGTTTGCGGGCATTGTGCTCACGGCGGGAAGCGTGCTGCGCGCCGACGATGCCGCTGGCCCCGTGCTCTCCAAAAAGATGGAGGACACGCCCATCGCCGGTTGGTACACCATCGACGGTGGTCAGACGCCCGAGGACGACATCATCGAGGTCAAGCGCGAGCGTCCGCCGCGCCTAGTGTTGGTCGATGCCGCCGACATGGCGCTGCCCGTCGGTGCCATCCGCCTGCTCGATAAGACCGACGTCGCGCGCAAGTCGATGTTCACCACGCATTCGCTTCCCTTGTCGATTCTGATCGAAGAGATTGAGCAATCGTGCGAAGATATCGTCTTCATAGGGATTCAGCCGGGCGACACGGAGTTCTACAACCCCATGTCCCCGGAAGTCTTTGACGCCGTCGACGCCGTGTACGACGCCGTGGCCGCCAACGACTTTTCCCACTTTGTCCGCTTGGGACAAGAGCAATAGGTGCGCTTGTCCCTGCTGATTAGGAAAGAAGTGATTGACATGGCAGATTCCAAGGCAGAATATCCCGCTCCCGATTGCCTGGCGCCCGCCGCGATCGAGGCCAAGACCGAGGCCGCCGGCGTGACCAAGGCCAACCTGCCGGTCGCAAAGGCCTTTCTGTTGGCAATGTTCGCCGGTGCGTTTATTGCCTTCGGTGGCCTGTTCTTTACCGTGTTCTTGAGCGACAGCACGCTGGGCTGGGGTGCCCAGCGCGTCGTGGGCGGTCTGTGCTTTTGCCTGGGCCTGGTGCTGGTACTGGTGTGCGGCGCCGAGCTGTTTACCGGTAATTCGCTTATGGTCTGCGCGCTCAAGAGCAAAAAGATCACCCTGGCTCAGATGCTCAAGGCATGGGTCGTCGTGTGGGTCGGCAATTTTGTCGGTGCCCTGTTCATCGTCTTTTTGGTGTATATGGCCGGCATTTACAAGCTCAACGGCGAGGCGGTCGCCAATTCCATGGTGAGCGTCGCCGCCGGCAAGGTGACGATCGACTGGGTGACGATCTTCTTCCGTGGCATCCTGTGCAACATCTTTGTGTGCCTGGCCGTGTGGATCGGTACCGCCGGCAAGACCGTGGTCGATAAGGTTGTGGGCATTCTGCTGCCCATCGCCGCTTTTGTGGCCTGCGGTTTTGAGCACTGCGTCGCCAACATGTACTTTTTGCCCATGGGTGCCGTGATGCACGCGTTCGGCTATGGTGCCGACGTCGCCGGCGCCGATGCACTCAACGCTGCGGGCATTGCGTTTAACTTGTCCGCCGCCACGCTGGGCAACATCGTGGGCGGCGCGGTTCTGATCGCGCTCGGCTACTGGTTTATCTACGCTAAGAAGTCCGAGGCGTAAGGTACCGTCTGTTTGACGTTGGGCCTCCCGCGGGGCGTTGCCGTGCGGGAGGCTATTTGGGTCTGGGGCTCGTTGTCGGGCTGTTGGCCTGTTGTGTTTGGCTGATGAAAGGGGTAATCGAGATGGCATCTGCTGTGAAGCGTGACGGTCGCGCCGTGGTGACCACATGCGGGGGATGCTATGCCGATTGCGCCTTTGCGGCACGCGTTGAGGACGGTCGTGTGGTGGCTGAGTTGCCGGTTGTGGGGCATCCGTGCGCGGCGCGTGCCCTGTGCGCCCGCGGGCGCCATCGCCTGGCAATGCCGTTTGACGAGCGCGACCGCATTGTGCACCCCATGCGACGCCGCCGGGATGGCTCGGGGTTCGATGCGATTACCTGGGACGAGGCGTTTGCTCAGATTGCCGAGCGCCTTTTGGGGATTGTTGACGGGCATGGTCCGCGCGCGCTGGGCATGACGCTCGGCGTTCCCTCGTTCGACCGCTACTGGGCGTATCGCTTTATGCATGCGTTGGGCTCGCCCAACGTGTACGGTGCCGATGGCGCCTGCGAGGTAAGCCGACTTACCGGTTGGGAGCACAGCCTGGGCTATAGCCCCGCCTCCGACCTGGCACATACCGACTGCATCATGTACCTGGGGCGTTCCATCGTCGATTCATCGACGATGGGGGCCGTCGATGCGCTCAACGATGCGCGCCGGCGCGGGGCGAAGATTATCGTGGTCGACCCCCGGCGCAGCGGCTCCGCCGCGCTTGCCGACCGCTGGCTGCGCGTGCGCCCGGGCTGCGATTTGGCACTACTGCTGGGCATCGCCCACGTGCTGATTGCCGAGGACTTGTACGACCACGAGTTCGTTGCCCGCTATACCACGGGTTTTGACGAGCTGGCGCAGGCGGCCCGTCCTTGGACGCCCGAGTGGGCCGAGTCGATGTGCGACGTGCCGGCCGCAGAGATTGTCGCCACGGCGCGCGATCTCGCTGCCGCCGCGCCTGCCGCTGTGGTGGATGCGGGCTTTCATGGTGGCATCGGTATCGCGTATGCCAATAGCACCCAGACCGCGCGCGCTATCTGCTTGGTCGATGTGCTGCTGGGCTGCATCGGGCATGCGGGCGGCGCGCTCAATCCGCCCACGCCGCTTGTGTTGGGCGACCTCGATCCCGCGCGCTTTGCGACGCCGCCGGTGCCGCGTGGGACCAAGCTGGGGTCCCAGCGCTATCCGCTCGTCGATCCCGAGCGCGGCCTGTGCACGACCATCGGTCAGTCGATTCTTGCCGGCGATTTGCGTGGACTCATCGTCTATGCCAGTAACCCTGGTGCGGGCTATGGCAATGCTGGGGCGTGGCTATCGATTCTGGAACAGCTTGACCTGCTCGTGACCGTTGATATTCGATGGTCCGAGACGGCGCGTGTGTCAGATTTCGTGCTGCCCGATGTGACGTATCTGGAGGCCGACCGCGGCGTGGGTACGGTCGTGGGCGCCAACGATGCGCGTGTGTTCTACCGCAACGCCGTGCTGCCTGTGCAGCATGACGACACACGTCCCGGTCGGGAGATTTTTGCCGGTCTGGCGCAGGCGTGTGGTGTGGGCGAGTACTTCCAGTTTGCGTCTGACGATCTGGCGGCTGCCCAGGTGGCGCCGTTTGGGATCGATCTGGACGAGCTCAAGGAGCGCGGCTGGGCCGATACGGGCATGGCGCTGCCGTCGCGTACGGGCGAGCCGGCGATCCCCTTGGATGGCGGCAAAATTGCGCTGGCAAGTGACGTATGGGAGCGTGCCGGCCTGGGACGCGTGCCAGGCTGGATCGCGCCGATGGTGGAACCCAGCCCGGGGATGTTTCGCCTCATTAGCGGTAACCGGCCCTTTGAGTCGCATACCTCGCGCAGACTCGCGGCGGCCGGTGCCGCCGAGGTGGGGTCGGACTTGGACGCCGTGCAGATGAACGCCGATGTCGCCGCTCGCATGGGTATCGTCGATGGCGAGGTCGTCGAGCTGGTGAGCGACATGGGCCGTGACCGCGTGCGCGTGGAGACGACGCCCTATCTGCATCCGGCGTGCATCTTCACCTCGGCCGCCCCCGGCGGGCGTTCGTCTGGCGCCGATACCGGTGGCGCTCAGGCCTTGGGCGTAGGCCCGCTCGACCATACGCCGTTGCGTTGGGACCCGTTGACGGGCGCCGCGCTCACTCAGGAAAACGCCGTTCGCGTGGAAAAGATCACGGAGCGCGAGGATAATAACGAGTAATTGACTCAGCTGATGCATTCGACTGATCCACGTTTCTTTTGAAAGGCCGTACATGAGCGATAGCCAGAACATGTCCGATGAGGTACGCGCCCGCCTGCGCGCCATTCCTTCCGTCAACGAGCTGCTTGCCGAGTGGCCGGTAGTGAAGGCGGCGGGGGAGACCTGCGACGCGGTGGTGCATGCCGCCGTGACGGCCGAGCTCGACGAGGAGCGCGCAGCCATTCGCGCCGGTGCTGCCCCGCGCTCTAAGCGCGACCTTGCCTCGGCCATCGAGTGGCGTGCGCACCGCTCCGCGTTGCCGAGCCTGCGCCCTGCCGTCAACGCCACGGGTGTGGTTATCCATACCAACCTGGGTCGAGCCCCGCTCGCGGAGTCAGCCGCCAAGGCGGTGGCCGAGGTCGCGCGCGGCTACAGCACGCTTGAGTACAGCGTGGACACCTGCTCTCGCGGGTCGCGCAAGGAACATGCCGCGCAGCTGATCCGCTCACTCACCGGTGCCGAGGACGCGCTCGTGGTCAACAACAATGCCGCCGCGGTGCTGCTGGTGCTTGCCACCCATGCCGCGGGTAAAGAGGTCATCGTCAGCCGCGGCGAGCTTGTCGAGATTGGCGGCAGCTTCCGCATCCCCGATGTCATGGCGGCTTCGGGCGCCAAACTCGTCGAGGTCGGCGCCACCAACCGCACACACCTGGCAGATTATGAGCAAGCCATTACGCCCGATACGGCCATGATCCTCAAGGTCCATCCTTCCAACTATCGCATCGAGGGCTTTCACGAGGAAGTGGGCTCTCGGGAGCTTGCCGCCCTGGCCCACAAGCATGGTCTGCTGTTCTACGAGGACCAGGGTTCGGGCGCGCTTTTGCCCGATGACATTCTGGTGCGCGGCGGTGAGGAGCCCACGCCGGCTTCGGTCGCGGCAGGGCTCGATCTGGTGTCGTGCTCGGGCGATAAGCTGCTCGGTGCCGCGCAGGCAGGCATTATCATGGGCCGTCGCGATCTGGTCCAGGCTTGCGGGTCGCATCCGCTTATGCGTGCCCTGCGCCCGGGCAAGCTCGCGCTGGCGGCGCTCGAGGCCACACTGCGCATTTACATGGACGGGGCGGATGTTGCCCATCGCGAGGTGCCGGTTCTCAACATGCTCACGCTTCCGCAGGCTCATCTGGAGCGTCGCGCACGCAAGCTGCGCGAGCTGATGGTGGCGGGCCTCGATAAGGCTGGCTGCCCGTGTGCCGTGCAGGTGGAAATCGTCGAGGAGTCGTCGACTCCCGGCGGTGGCTCGCTTCCTACCGTCGAGCTGCCTACCATGTGCGTTGCCGTGCGCCTCGTCGATGAGCGTCTTTCCGTTGACGCACTCAAGCGCTCGCTCGTCCAAGATTTCGACACGCCGGTCGTCACACGCGCCTCGCACGATCGCGTCCTGTTTGACATGCGTACACTCGTGGGCGACCGCGATATCGAGACGGCGGCATCGACGCTCGTCGCGTGCGTTGAGAAGGCGATTGCTCGATGAGTGAGGTTCAGGCGCTGGTGGAGTGTCCCGTTATCGTTGGCACGGCGGGTCACGTTGACCATGGTAAGTCGGCATTGATCGAGGCACTGACCGGCAAGAATCCCGATCGTCTGGAGGTTGAGCGCCGTCGCGGTATGACCGTGGAGCTGGGCTTTGGCGAGTTGGCGCTGCCGAGTGGCAAGATCGTCGGCCTGGTCGACGTGCCGGGCCACGCGCATTACCTGCGCGCCATGGTGCAGGGCGCCACGGGCATCGACGTTGCCGTGCTGGTGGTCTCTGCCGTCGAGGGCGTGATGCCGCAGACGCGCGAGCACGTGCACGTGCTGGAGCTGCTGGGCGTTACGCATATGGTGGTCGCGCTGACGATGTGCGACCTTGCCGATGCCGAGATGACCGAGCTTGCCGAGCTCGATGTCGATGACTTTTTGTCGGGTACCGTGTTTGCGGACGCGCCGATCGTGCCTGTGTCGTCCAAGACAGGCGAGGGGATCGAAAGGCTGCTCGCCGTGCTCGACGAGCAGGTTGCCGCTTGCTGGGATGCCTGCCGTGCCCGTGCCGAGCTCACTGATGCCGCGCCGCGTCTGCCGATTGACCGCTGCTTTACGATCAAGGGCGTCGGCACTGTCGTGACGGGAACGTTGCACGATGCGCCGGTTGCGGTGGGCGACGAGTTGATGGCTTTGCCGTCGCGTACGGTCTGTCGCGTGCGTGGGATCCAGGTGCATGGCGATACGCCGCGCGCGCTGCCTGGTCAGCGTGTGGCGCTCAACCTGGTTGGTGACGGTGTCGCGGCGCTTGACCGTGGCGAGATGCTGGGCGTGGCGGACCGCTTTGGCCAGACGTTGCGCTTTATGATGACGTTCACCTACCTGGGCCGCGAGGGCACCAAGCCGCGCGTGCTCGAGTCGGGCGCGCGTGTGCATGTGATGGCCGGCACGGCCGAGGTCATCGGCCGCATCATGCTTTTGGAGGGCGAGGCCCCCATGGCGGTGGGCGAGACCCGTACCGTGCAGGTGCGCCTGGAGGAGCCGCTGCCGCTGTGTGCCGGAGACCATGCCGTGGTGCTGTCGTATTCGCCCGTTATGCTCATCGGCGGCGGGCGCGTGCTGCTTTCGCGCTGCCGTCGCTCGCGCGAGCTTTCGACGGGGGAGCGCACGCTGCTTGCAGCGCTTGAGGCCGGCGATGCCGTCGCTGGTGTTGAGGCGTGGTTGGCGCTGCAGACGTTGCCGGTCGTGGCTGCCGACGTTGCCGCGGCGCTAGACCTTGTTTCCGGTGGGGCCGATGCCGCGCTGAACGAGTTGGTGGCGCGAGGTGCTGTGCGCGAGCTTGCGGGCTCGGGCTGTAGGCTGTATGTGAATGCTGCCGTGTTCGATGCCGCCATGGACGTGCTGGCGGCGACCCTGTCAGCCATGCATGCGGCGTCTCCCAAGGAGACGGGCTTTACGCCCGGCGCCGTTGCCCATGCTGCGTGGCCTGCCGCTGATGATGGCGTTGCCGCGGCTCTGATTGCCGAGGGCTGCTCGCGTGGTGTGTGTGCCTCGGAGGGCGCCGAGGTATTCGATCCGCATTCGGCCGCCGCGGCGGCACGCGTGGTTCGCGAAGCCTGCGAACGTATCGTTGCTTTGCTGGACGAAGCCGGCCTCGATGCGCCGACGTTGCCCGAGGCGGGCGAGCAACTGCAGCTCGATCGCGACACCATGACGCGTGCCCTGCGCGAGCTTTCGCTCAATCGCTCGATCGTTAAGGTTGAGCGCGACGTTGCCCTGTCTGCCGCCGCCGAGGCCCATGCGCGCGAGCTCGTCGCCGCCGCCATCGCCGATGCCGGTGGCGCAGCCACCACGAGCGTGCTGCGTGAGGCTCTGGGCGTGTCGCGCAAACGTGCCATCAGCATCTTGGAGCACCTGGATGCCGTACGCTTTACGGTGCTCGACAAGGATGCCGGCGGCCTGCGCTCCCTGCGCTAGATTGGCTGCTCGGTTTGGTAAAATACCGCCGCACTTGGGAACGGATGGGCTCCGGTGGGCTCCGCGGTCCTCAAAACCGTTGCGAGGCGTGCAAAACGTCTTGGATGTGTTCGATTCACATACGTTCCCGCCATACGCTACCAGCGCTTTTGTGCTCGCGGTCTTGCTGCGTGCCGCAAAGGCGCTGTTTTGTTTTTGCACGGGTTTGCCGTGCCGCCCGCTTTATCGGCGACGGTATTTGGCTTCGTGTGCCGGGTTTTGAGCATACCGATGGGGGTGGTTTGCCGTATGACTACCGTAAGACGGGCCGATCTTTCTTGTGTCGTCCAGGCGGGCGGGTTGTCGTCGCGCATGGGTTGCGATAAGGCGCGCATGGCGTTTTGCGGTGAGCCGCTCATCGAGCGCGTGCTGGGTCGGCTGGCGCCAGTTGCCGGCGAGTTGGTCGTGACGACGTCGCGTCCCAGCGAGCTTGCCTATCTTGAGGAGCGCGCGTTTGGCGGCCTGGTGCCGCGTGTGGTGGCGGACCTTGAAGGCTCGGCGGGCGCAATGCGCGGCATCGCGAGCTCGTTGGCAGCGGCTCGGCTGCCTCTCGTGGCGATAGTTGCCTGCGATATGCCGTTTGTCTCGCCGGAACTCATTGGCGCGCTTGCCAATCGTGTTGAGGCCGAGGCACTCGACGTGTGCGTGCCGTGCGAGGAGCGGGGGATTGAGCCGCTTTGTGCCGTCTGGCGCCGTGCCGCATGTGCGCCGGTTGCCCAAGAGCTGCTCTCCTGCGACCGACAGCGCATTCGCTGCCTGATCAATCGCGTTCAGGCCGGTTATATGGATGAGCCGCAGATCGTTAAGGCCGCGGGGTCGACGCTCTGCTTCGAGAACGTCAATACGCCCGAGGAGTTTGCGGCGGCCGAGTTACTCGCCTAGAGGATTGGAGTTGCGATGTCTCACGATATTTGTCCCGACACGGGGGAACCTTGTACTTGCGACGGGTCCGAACCCTGTACCTGCGGTTGCGGTGGCTGTGGACATACCGCGGAAGAGGAAGCGGCCGCCGCGGCGTATCGTGAGGCACACCGTGAAGGCCCGACCGGTGATGCCCTCGATCGCGAACGCAAAATCATCGTTTCGTTCGACAGCACCTTCGATGTGATGGAATGCGAACAGCTGTGTCTTGCCGCCGGCGTGCCTGGGCGCATCATGCCGCTGCCCGGCTCCATCACCGCCGGCTGCGGGCTGTGCTGGGCCATGCCGTTCTCGGGCGATGCCCTCGCCGCCTTCCGCGCCGCCACCGAGGGCCGCGTAACCCCCGCCGACTACCACCAGCTCGTCCTCTAATCGCCAACACCACCACAAAGGTGCCTGTCCCCAATGTGGTGGTTTGGAACACGTGGACGAAACAGCTTCGAAACACGCGATTTGTACGTCGAGTGCTCAAAAACGCTTCTACCTGCATCGTAATCAAAACGAAACATCCGCCCGTCGGCTTATGCGAAACTTTGCTGCAACAGTGCGATATTATCCATACTCGATAAAGCTCGCGGCGCATGGGGCGCCTCGAACGACACTTTTCTTTTCCATCAATTGGAGGAAGCATGAGCTACACGCAGAAAGTTCTCGACGAGCTCAAGGCCCGCTATCCCGAGCAGCCTGAGTTCATCCAGGCCGCGACCGAGATCCTCGGCACCATCCAGCCGGCGCTCGACGCCCATCCCGAGTACGAGGAGGCCGCTCTGCTTGAGCGCCTCGTCGAGCCCGAGCGCATCGTTATGTTCCGTGTCCCCTGGGTCGACGACCAGGGTAAGGTCCAGGTCAACCGCGGCTACCGCGTCGAGTTCAACTCTGCCATTGGACCCTACAAGGGCGGCCTGCGCTTTAACCCGACGGTCACCCTGGGCATGCTTAAGTTCCTGGGCCTGGAGCAGATCCTCAAGAACAGCCTGACCACCCTTCCCATGGGCGGCGGCAAGGGCGGCTCCGACTTTGACCCCAAGGGCAAGTCCAACAACGAGATCATGCACTTCTGCCAGTCCTTCATGACCGAACTCTATCGCCACATTGGCCCCAACACCGACGTTCCCGCCGGCGACCTGGGCGTTGGCGGCCGCGAGGTTGCCTACCTGTTCGGTCAGTACAAGCGCCTGACCAACGAGTGGACCGGCGTCCTTACCGGCAAGGGCCTCTCCTTTGGCGGTTCGCTCGCCCGTACCGAGGCCACCGGCTACGGCTTGGTCTACTTTGTGGACGAGTACCTCAAGAGCCGCGGCGACTCCTTCGAGGGCAAGAACGTCGTCGTTCACGGCTCCGGTAACGTCGCCATCTACGCGGTCCAGAAGGTCGCCCAGCTCGGCGGCAAGGTACTGGCCTGCTCCGACACCCACGGCTGGGTCGAGGATCCCGACGGCATCGACTACACCGTGCTCGAGCATGTCTACAACAAGAAGCGCTCCGGCCACGACAAGGGCGTTACGCTCGCTATGTACGTCGACGAGAAGCCCAATGCCACGTGGCACGAGGGCGACGGCCGCGGCGTGTGGCAGCTTCCCTGCGATATCGCGCTGCCCTGCGCTCGCGAGAACACGCTGCTGCTCGAGGACGCCCAGGCACTCGTCGCCAACGGCTGCAAGGTGGTCGGCGAGGGCGCGAACATGCCCACGACCATCGAGGCCACGACCTACTTCCAGGAGCACGGCGTCGCCTTTATGCCCGGTAAGGCTGCCAACGCCGGCGGCGTGCTCGTGTCCGGCTTGGAGATGAGCCAGAACGCCGAGCACCTGTCCTGGACCTTCGAGGAGGTCGACGGCAAGCTCGAGCAGCTCATGCGCGGCATGTTCCACAACGTGGACGACACCGCCAAGGAGTACGGCGAGGAGGGCAACTTCGTCATGGGCGCCAACATCGCCGGCTTCCTGAAGGTCGCTGACGCCATGCTCGCCCAGGGCGTCTGCTAAACCCTGCCTGACATAGCATTGATAAGGCTCCCAGTCATCTTGGCTGGGAGCCTTTTCTATCTCGGAGGACTCCTCATAACTTGCGGTGATATACGGACTGTTTTGCGTTCCAGAACGGCTAATCAGTCCGTATATCACCGCAAGTTATGTATGGGTGGGTGGATTTTGTCCTAAAACGGTGTGCGGCCCCTCGTTTGGTACACTTAAACGTACTGGACAAGTGGAGAGATGGGGGAGAACGTGCTCAAGTTCGGTACCTACGTCCGTGTTGGAAACGCGGCCGAAGCCTATGAGCTCTTACAGAAGAACCGCAACAACAAGATTGTGGGCGGCGGCATCTGGATGCGCCTTGGTTCGCGTCGCGTGGCGACGGCGATTGACCTTTCGGCCTGCGGACTCGATCAGATCGAGGAGACCGAGACCGAGTTTCGCATCGGTGCCATGTGTACCCTGCGCCAGCTCGAGCGCCATGCCAAGCTCAACGCGCTTGTCAACCATGTCTTTGAGTTCGCCGTCCACGATATCGTGGGCGTGCAGCTGCGCAATACCGCTACGGTGGGCGGCAGCATCTACGGTCGCTTTGGCTTCTCGGACGTTCTCTCCGCCTTTCTCGCGCTCGATTCCTATGTTGAGCTGACGGGGGCAGGCCGCGTGCCGCTCGCCGAGTTCGTGAACATGGGTTACGTTCGCGACGTGATCGAGCACATCGTAGTCGTTAAGCACGATTACCGTGCAAGCTACGAGGCCGTGCGCAAGGCCGCGACCGACTTCCCCTCCTTAAACGTCACTGCCGCCTGGTGGGACAACAGCTGGCATGTCACCGTGGGCGCCCGCCCGCTGCGCGCGACCCTGCTGCAGGGCGAGGCATGTGGCCTTACTGCCGAGCAGCCTTCCGAGGACGAGCTGCGCGTCCTGGCTGCATCCGTGCGTGCGCTGAGCTACGGCACCAACCTGTGGGGCTCGGCAGACTACCGCCGCTGCATCTCGGCCCCGTTGGCGATTCAGGCCGTGCGCCGCGCCGCCGGCATCGAGCTTTCGGCCGCGCTTGCCCGCGAGCTCGAGGGCGTGCAGATTCCTAAGTTCGCCACGGACGAGTATTCCTGCCGCCGCGTGCCCGGCGTCGATTCTAGCGAGGTGCGCTAATGGCTGCCAAACTCATCGATCTTTCCTTTACGCTCAACGGCCGTAAGGTCAAGGTCCAGATTGCCCCCGACACCATGCTCTTTGCACTTTTGCGCGAGCAGGGTTGCGAGTCGGTGCGCTGTGCCTGCGAAACCACCAACTGCGGCCTGTGCACGGTGTGGCTCGACGGCGACCCGGTGCTGAGTTGCTCGGTTCCCGCCGCTCGCGTCGAGGGCCACACCATCACCACGCTCGAGGGCCTCAAAGCCGAGTCCGAGGCGCTTGCCCGCGCGATGGCTGCCGAAGGCGCCGAGCAGTGCGGTTTTTGCGCCCCCGGCCTCATCATGAACGTGCTGGCGCTCGCCCGCGCCGCCAAGGAGGACCCGAGCCTCGTCGCCACGCGTGAGGAGCTCTCGCGTCAGCTTGCCGGTAACCTCTGTCGTTGCAGCGGCTACGAGAGCCAGCTGCGCGCCATCGTGCGCTTCCTCAACGAGTCTGGCGTGCAGGTGGGCTTCGAGATGCCCGAGCTGCCCGTCAACGACACGAGCTCCGACGGTGTCTCCTACAAGCAGATCACCCATAAGCAGCCCAAGAAGGACTCGAAGGCCCTGCTCGAGGGTCGTCCCGTCTACACCGGCGATATGGTGCCCGCCGGTGCGCTCATCGTCAAACTCAAGCGCAGCCCCTATGCCCGCGCCAAGATCCGCTCCATCGATACGTCGCGCGCCCTGAAAGTGCCCGGTGTGGTGGGCGTCTACACCTACGAGGACGTGCCCAAGCGCCGCTTTACCATCGCCGGCCAGAGCTATCCGCAGCCGAGTCCCTACGACCGCCTGATCCTCGAGAACCTCGTGCGCTACCAAAACGAGGAGGTGGCGATCGTCGCCGCCGAGACCGAGGAGGCCGCCGACAAGGCGCTCAAGCTCATCAAGGTCGACTACGAGGTACTCGAGCCCCTGCTCGACTTTACCCAGGCGCTCGATAACGACATCGTGGTCCACCCCGAGGGCGACGTGACCTTTATGTTCCCGCAGGGCGGCGATGTCCCGCGCAACCTGGTGTGCAGCGGTACCAGCGATTATGGCGACCTGGACGAGGCCTTTGCCCAGAGCGACATCGTCTTCACCCGCACCTACACCAGCCAGGCCACGCAGACCGCGCCCATGGAAACCTTCCGCGCCTTCGCGACGACCGACGCGTTCGGGCGTATCTCGGTGACCACCTCCACGCAGGTGCCCTTCCACGTGCGCCGCATGGTCGCGCAGTCGCTCGACATTCCGCAGTCGCAGGTGCAGGTCATTAAGCCGCGCATCGGCGGCGGCTTTGGCTCCAAGCAGACGGGCTGCTGCGAGATCTTTGTTGCGTTTGTGACCCAGCAGACCGGCCGTCCGAGTTACTGCTGCTACACCCGTGAGGAGACCATCACCGCGGGCAACTCGCGTCACCAGATGCAGATGACCGTTAAGCTGGGCGCCATGAACGACGGCACTATCACGGCCATCGACCTGCACACGCTGTCCAACGCCGGCGCCTATGGCGAGCACGCCACCACGACGATCGGCCTCTCGGGCCACAAGAGCCTGCCCATCTACAACCACGTGAAGGCGAGCCGCTTTAGCTGGGACGCCGTCTACACCAACACCAACCGCGGCGGCGCGTATCGCGGCTACGGTGCCACCCAGGGCCAGTTTGCCGTGGAGAGCGCCGTCAACGAGCTCGCCGACATGCTGCACATGGATCCCGCCGACCTGCGCCTTAAGAACATCGTGCGCGAGGGCGAGATCATGCCGCAGTACTACAACGAGAAGCTCAACGCCTGCGCGCTCGACCGCTGCCTGCTACGCGCGATGGACATGATCGGCTGGCGCGACAAGCCGCTGGCCGTCGACCTGGGCGACCGCGTGCGCGCCCTGGGCTGCGCGCTCACCATGCAGGGCTCGGGCATCTCCAACGTGGACATCGCCGGCATCGACATGCGCCTGGAAGAGGATGGCTTCATTACCATTGGCACCGGCGCCACCGATAACGGCATGGGCGTCGACACGATCCTGGCGCAGATTGCCGCCGAGGAGCTGGGCGTGGAGAGCTCGCTCATTGTGGTGCGCGGTGTGGATACCGATGTGTCGCCGTTCGACGCCGGCTCGTACGCGAGCTCGGGCACGTACGTGACGGGTCTGGCAGCCAAGAACGCCGCGACGGAGCTGCGCGAGAAAATTTGCGCCAAGGCCGCCCAGATGTGGGACGTGGACGCCGCCGACGTGGTCTTTGATGGTCAGTACGTGCGCCTGTCTGACGAGCGTGCCGCGCGCGAGCAGAACCGCTACCTCACGCTGCGTGACTTTGCCAACCTGTGCGTCAAGAACATTGCGGGCGGCGACGCGCTCACCTCGCATGCCTCTGCCTGCCTGCCCGTTTCGCCTCCGCCGTTTATGGCCGGTATTGCCGAGGTCGAGGTCGACAAGGCCACTGGCAAGGTGACTGTGGTGGACTATGCGGCGGCCGTTGACTGCGGCACCGTGATCAACGAGGCGCTCGCGCGCGTCCAGGCCGAGGGCGGCATTGCCCAGGGTATCGGTCACGCGCTCTACGAGATCGTCGAGCACGATGAGCGCGGTCGTCTGCGCACCGGCAACTTTATGAGCTACAAGCTGCCCACACGTCTGGATATCGGCAGCATCCGCGTGGCCTTTGAGCCGAGCTACGAGCCGACGGGTCCGTTTGGTGCCAAGTCGATCGGCGAGGTCGTCATCAACACGCCGCTCGCCGCCGTTGCCTCGGCCGTGGCACACGCTACCGGACATCAGGTTCGCTCGCTGCCGATCACGCCCGAGAAGGCCCTGCTGGGGGAGTAGCGGGTCAGCGAACAAGTCGTAATTGGCGGGGCGGGGCAACTCGCCCCGCCTTTTGCACTCGTGGTGAGGTCGTGAGCCTGTAAAACGTGTGCGTGCGCTTGTCGCTCGTATCTGCTATCATTCCTAATCTGTGCGCTCATGCGGGCGTGGCGGAATTGGTAGACGCGCCAGATTTAGGTTCTGGTGGGATTCCCGTGAAGGTTCGAGTCCTTTCGCCCGCACCAACGCACCCGCGTCGGCTTATGCCCTCGCGACGCTTGTTGCATAAAGGTACCAGCACCTCAGATAAGCTGGGCAGTATGAGGAGGAACGTGTTGAACATCACCGCTTCTGACGTCAAGGACGCCAAGCTCACCGCTACGGTCACCATCCCGGCCGCCGACGTCGACGCCGCGATCAAGAAGGCCTACAAGGACACCGCCAAGAAGTACCGCTTCCCGGGCTTCCGCGCCGGTAAGGCTCCCCGTCCGGTCATCGACTCCGCTCTTGGCGCCGAGGCTACCCTCGCTCAGGCCACCAATGACCTGATCGCCGCCAACGAGTCCGCCGTCCTCAACGAGCTGGACATCGTCCCCACCAAGAACGGTGACTACAAGGACCTCGACCTCGCCAAGGATCACGAGGACTACACCTACACCGTCGAGTTCTCCCTGCGTCCCGCCGCTGAGCTCTCCTCCTTCGACGCCGTCGAGATCGAGATGCCCCCCGCGGAGGTCACCGAGTCCGAGATCAACAACCAGGTCGAGATGCTCCTCAACTACCGTGCCACCTTCGAGGACGTCGAGGGTCGCGCCGTCGAGGCCGAGGACTACGTCACCGTCGACCTCAAGGCCGTCGAGAACGCCGACAACTTTGCCGCCGAGGGCCGCATGCTCATTGCCGGTAGCGACAGCAACCCCAAGGAGTTCAACGAGGCCCTGATCGGCGCTAACGTTGACGACGTCAAGACTGTCACCTGGACCGACGAGGTCGAGGAGGGCAAGGAGGCCGAGACCCACACCGTCGAGGTCACCGTCAAGGGCATCAAGGTCCGCAACACCCCCGAGCTCACCGACGAGCTCGTCAAGTCCGACTTTGGCTTCGACAGCATCGACGCCATGCGCGACGCCATCAAGCTCGAGATCGAGCAGGACAAGGCTTCCCGTCTCCCGGCCGAGAAGGAGAACCGTTGCGTCTCCGCTCTCGCCGAGCGCCTGCAGCTCGAGGAGATGGACGCCGACTACGAGCAGTCCGTCTTTGAGGAGCTTGGCCAGAACTTCCTGTCCAACCTCGCTGCCCGCGGCATGACGCTGGACACCTGGCTGCCCGCTTCCGGCCTGACCATGGAGCAGTTCATCGGCGACCTGCACAAGCAGGCCAACGACGTCGCCCGTGAGTCCCTGGCTCTCGACGCCCTCGCCCGTGAGCTCAAGATCGAGGTCACCGAGGACGACATCAACGCCGAGTTCGAGAAGGCCGGCGTCAAGGACGTCGAGGCTTCCAAGGCTGAGTTCATCGCCGACGGCCGCATGCCTGCCGTCCGTGAGTCCATCCGTCGCTCCAAGGCCGTCGACCACCTGGTCGAGAACGCCAAGGTGACCGAGGTCGACGAGACCGCCAAGGACGCCGAGTAATTCTCGCCACCTTGCCCGCGAGCGCATGCGTGTGCCCGTGATGGGGTAAAGTTATACACCGGTTATCCGGTTGCTTCGTACGGTGCCAGCCAATGCATAGCATGCGGGCACCGTACGTTTATCTAGAACCAATTTGGTCCGCAAGAGAGAAATGGAGATGCGTATGATCGCTAAGTTCGATTCCGCCCTCGTGCCATACGTTATCGAGCAGACGCCGCGCGGCGAGCGCAGCTACGATATCTATTCGCGCCTGCTCAACGACCGCATCATCTTCTTGGGCGAGGAGATTAACTCCGTCAGCGCCAACCTGGTCGTTGCCCAGCTGCTGCATCTTGAGAGCCAAGATGCCGAGAAGGATATCTCGCTCTACATCAATTCGCCCGGTGGCGAGGTCTACTCCGGTCTGGCGATTCTTGACACTATGAACTTTATCAAGCCGCAGGTTTCCACCATTTGTGTGGGTATGGCCGCGTCTATGGCTGCCGTGCTGCTTTCGGCCGGCGCCAAGGGCAAGCGCTTCTGCCTGCCGCACTCCAAGGTCATGATTCACCAGCCCAGCGGCGGTGCCCAGGGCCAGCAGACCGAGATCGAGATCGTGGCCGAGGAGATCAAGAAGACCCGCCGCGAGCTCAACCAGATCTTGTCCGATGCCTCGGGCCAGCCCATCGAGAAGGTCCAGGCCGATACCGAGCGCGACAACTACCTGACCGCTGCCGAGGCCCTCGACTACGGTCTGATCGACCGTATCGTCACCTCGCGCGACCTCGCCGCGAAGGACGCCTAGGATGGCCGGTAGCATGCAGGACAACTTTGACGAGAACGGCAACCCTATCCGCTGCTCTTTCTGCGGAAAAGAGCAGGGGCAGGTTCGCCGTCTTGTAAAGGGCCCTACCAACATCTTTATCTGCGACGAGTGCGTCGCCGCCTGCTCCGAGATCTTGGAGGAGTCGCTGGCTTCGGACTTTATGGACGCTGCCCGCAACGGCAAGCTGCCGGGCTTCCTCAACGATCACGGCCAGGCTGCCGGGCAGCCTGCCGCGGATCCCGAGGCCGAGGGCTTTGAGCTCGAGGACGACGCCCGCCAGGTCATTACGCGCGTGCCGACGCCGCACGAGATCTATGACGAGCTTTCGGCCTATGTCATGGGCCAGGAGGACGCCAAGCGTGCCATGTCGGTTGCCGTGTACAACCACTACCGCCGCGTGATCGAGGGCGGCGCTGCGCTTTCGGCCTTTGACGACGGCTTGGACTCGCAGCTCGACGATGATATGGACGAGGTGGAGCTCGCCAAGTCCAACATTTTGCTGCTCGGTCCCACCGGCACCGGTAAGACCCTGCTCGCCCAGACGCTCGCGCGCATCCTCGAGGTGCCGTTTGCCATCGCCGACGCCACCGCGCTCACCGAGGCCGGTTACGTGGGCGAGGACGTGGAGAACATCCTGCTTAAGCTCATCAATGCCGCCGACGGCGATATTGAGCGCGCACAGGTGGGCATCATCTACGTGGACGAGATCGACAAAATCGCCCGCAAGGCCGAGAACCTCTCCATCACCCGCGACGTTTCGGGCGAGGGCGTTCAGCAGGCGCTGCTTAAGATTCTTGAGGGCACGGTGGCAAGCGTTCCGCCCACCGGTGGCCGCAAGCATCCCCAGCAGGAGCTGCTGCAGATCGACACGACCAACATCCTGTTTATCTGCGGCGGTGCCTTTGTGGGTCTGGACAAGATCATCGCCGACCGCGTGGGCAACAAGGGCGTGGGCTTTAACTCCGAGATCGCCGGCCCCACCTCGGTCGACGAGAACGACCTGCTTCGTCAGGTGCTCCCGCAGGACCTCAACGCCTTTGGTATGATCCCCGAGTTTGTGGGACGTACGCCCGTCGTCACCCAGACGCAGGCGCTCGACGAGGACGACCTGGTGTCGATCCTGACCGAGCCCAAGAACGCCGTGGTGCGTCAGTACCGCAAGATGTTCCAGCTCGAGGACGTTGAGCTTGAGTTTGAGGACGCCGCCCTGCACGAGATCGCCCGCATGGCGCTCGCCCGTAAGACCGGCGCCCGCGGCCTGCGTTCCATCTGTGAGGACGTGCTGCAGCAGACGATGTTCGACCTGCCCAGCGAGGAAGGCGTCACCAAGGTCATCGTGACCGAAGCCTCCGTAAAGGGCGAAGAACAGCCCCAGCGCATCTACGGCTAAGCCAGCCTAAAACGTGTTTGCAAATAGCCTCCGGCCACCCGCGGTCGGAGGCTATTTTATATATACGCAATAACCCCAACTACCTGTGTTATTCTGTGTGTTTGTTTAAGCCTCGGCGAAGTCATATCAGACTGAAGTAATCGATACCTAAGGGGAGGAATGTAGGCCCGATTTTCGTAGATTCCGCACGAGCCGAAGACCACTTAATGTGGTCTTCGAGCGAGCCCAGGACTTGACCGAGCGAAAATCGGGCCTACATTCCTCCCCGATGGGCAAGGGAGAGATATATGGAAGAAATGCCCAAGAACTACGATCCGTCGACCAACGAGCCGGCGATCCTGCAGAAGTGGCTCGACGGCGGCTACTACAAGCGCCGTGAGGGCGTGGGCGACTGCACCGTCACCATTCCGCCTCCCAACGTGACCGGCAAGCTCCACATGGGTCATGCCACCGACGACTCCATCCAGGACGCCATCATCCGCATGGCCCGCATGCGCGGCAAGTCCACGCGCTGGGTGCTCGGTACCGATCACGCCGGCATCGCCACGCAGACCAAGGTCGACAAGAAACTCAAGAGCGAGGGCATCAGCCGCCTGGAAATCGGTCGCGATAAGTTTGTCGACGCCTGCTGGGATTGGACCCACGAGTACGGCGGCATCATCGTCGAGCAGATCAAGCGTATGGGCTGCTCCGTCGACTTTGACACCGAGCGCTTCACCATGGACGAGGACTACGCCCAGGCCGTGCGCAAGGTCTTCTGCGACTGGTACCATGACGGTCTGATCTATCGCGGCAAGCGTATCGTTAACTGGTGCCCCAACTGCACTACCGCCATCTCGGACGACGAGGCCGAGTACAAGGACGAGAAGGGCCACCTGTGGCACCTGCGCTACCCGTTGACCGAGCCGGTCAACGGCCAGGACTACATCGTCGTCGCCACCACGCGCCCCGAGACCATGCTCGGCGACACGGGCGTCGCCGTCTCCCCGAAGGACCCCGAGAAGGCCGCCTTTGTGGGTAAGACCGTCAAGCTCCCCATCGTCGACCGCGAGATCCCCATCTTTGAGGATTGGCATGTCGACGCCAACTTTGGCTCGGGCTTTGTCAAGGTCACCCCGGCCCACGACCCCAACGATTACGCCATGGGTCAGGCCCACGACCTGCCGCAGATCAACATCTTCGACGAGCACGCGGTGGTCGTCGAGGGTTACGGCGAGTTTACTGGCATGAACCGCGACGAGTGCCGCGAGGCCGTCGTCAAGTGGTTTGACGAGCACGGTCTGCTCGACCACGTCGAGGAGCTCGACCACTCCGTCATGCACTGCTACCGTTGCGACGCCGCGCTGGAGCCGTGGCTGTCCGAGCAGTGGTTCGTCGCCGTCGACAAGCTCAAGGGGCCGGCGCTCGACGCCGTCAACTCCGGCAAGGTCACCTTCCACCCCGCGCGCTGGACGCAGACCTACACCACCTGGATGGAGAACCTCAAGGACTGGTGCATCAGCCGCCAGCTGTGGTGGGGCCACCGCATCCCCGTGTTCTACTGCGAGGACTGCGGCTGGGAGGACGCCCTTACCGAGGACACCGACGTATGCCCCAAGTGCGGCGGCCACCACGTGCATCAGGACGAGAACGTGCTGGACACCTGGTTCAGCTCGCAGCTGTGGACCTTTGCCACGCAGGGCTGGCCGCAAAAGCCGGAGCTGCTCGAGGGCCATCACCCCACGACGGCGCTCGTCACCGCGCGCGACATCATCGCGCTGTGGGTCGCCCGCATGGTCATGAGCTCGCTGTACTTCCTGGACGAGGTGCCGTTTAAGGACGTCGTCATCTACCCGACGATCCTGGCCAAGGACGGCAGCCGCATGTCCAAGTCCAAGGGCAACGGCGTTGACCCCATGGACCTCATTGGCATGTACGGCGCCGACGCCATGCGCTTCAACTTGCTGACCCTCTGCACCAACAATCAGGACGTCAAGTTCGACGCGAACATCGACAAGAAGACCAAGAAGCTTATCGACAGCCCGCGCACTGAGCAGGCCAAGTCGTTTGTGACCAAGATCTGGAACGCCAGCCGCTTCCTGCTTATGAACATGGAGGGTTACACGCCCGGCGAGCCCGTCGTGGAGACGCCGGCCGACGCCTGGATGTTCAGCCGCCTGGCCAAGGCCGTGAAGATGGTCACCGAGGGTATCGAGAACTACACCTTTGGCGACATGGCCCGCGGCGTACAGCAGTTCTTCTGGAACGAGGTCTGCGACTGGTACGTCGAGGTCACCAAGGCCCGCCTGAAAGGCGAGGGCCGTCTGCAGGCGCAGCGCAACCTGATCTTTGTGCTCGATACCTCCATTCGCCTGATGCACCCGCTCATGCCGTTTGTCACCGAGGAGATCTGGGACAACATGCCGGCGAGCGTGCTCGACCTGGACGCCGAGGGCAACGTGGACCGCGCCGAGGCACTCATGATCGCCAAGTGGCCCGAGCCCGCCGACTACGCCAAGTATGTCGACGAGCCCGCCGAGCGCGCGTTTGAGCTGTGCCGTACCGTCGTGTCCGCCGCTCGCGCCACCCGTTCGCGTTATCGCTTGAGCCCCAAGGCCGAGCTCGACGTGGTCGTGCGTGCCGGTGCCGAGGACATCGAGAAGCTCGAGAGCCTGCGCTCGACCATCGAGCCGCTGGCAAACACTGCCTCGCTGGTCATGGGTACCGACGTTGAGAAGCCGGCTGCGAGCATCGCCGTGGTCGACAGCGGCGTCGAGGTCTTTGTGGTGCTCGAGGGCAAGGTTGACCTTTCGGCCGAGAAGGCACGCTTGGAGAAGGAGATCGCCGCGGCCCAGAAGGAGCTCGCCGGCTGCGAGAAGACGCTCGCCAACGAGGGCTTTGTGGCCAAGGCCGCGCCTGCCGTGGTGCAGAAGAAGAGGGACCGTGCAGCTGAGCTCAAGGAGATCCTGGCGGCACTGACTGCTCAGGTTGCTGACTTCTCGTAGGCGGTACTGGGGGACGCGTCCCGATGCTTTGCTCTCCGCTGCGGACAGTCCTGCGCAAGACGGACAGCACATTAAGTGCTGTCCTTTGCGTGCGGAACTTGCGGCGAGCAAAGCATCGGGCCGCTCCTAGTTCGTTTACGTGGTTGTTTGCAACTGGTAGGTTAGGACCACTGGGTTGTGGCCTTGATTCTGCTGCAAAGCGGTGTTTGGCTGATATTTTGAATGGGAGGGGCTCGTTGTTGCTTACGGGCCTCTTTTTATGTTGAGGGGACTTTGGCTATGGCAAAGCGTTCTGGGTTGTATTCGGTGCCGTTTGAGGTTCCGGAGCTTTCTTTTGATGAGGCTGTTGCACTTGCGGCCGATACGGGCAAGATTGCGCGTTATTCCACGCCGCTGCTCGAGACCGTCGTCGAGATGCTCGATGAGCTTGGTCGTCCTGACGAGTTCTATGATTGCGTCCAGATAGCGGGTACCAATGGAAAGACTTCGACGACGCGATTCTCGGCTGCCATTCTTCGCGGTGAGGGCCTTAAGACGGCGCTCTTTACGTCGCCTCACCTGGTGCGCTATCCCGAGCGTATGGAGATTGACGGAAAGGTCGTCTCAGACGAGGTCTTTGCCCATGGTGTCTCTGCGGCGTATGAGGCAGGTCGTCGTCTCAACGCACGTCGTGAGGCGGCGGGCGAGGAGCTCCGTTCTATTACGCCCTTCGATCTTTTGTCCGTGGCTGGTTTGACTATGTTTGCCGAGGCTTGCGTGGACGTGGCCGTGCTTGAGGTTGGCATGGGCGGACGCTGGGATGCTACAAGTGCGACCGATCCCGTGGCCGTCGCCATTACGGGCATTGGACTCGACCATATGAAGGTCCTTGGCGACACGCTCGAGGCCATTGCAGGGGAGAAGGCTGCGGTTATTAAGCCTGGGCGCCTGGTTGTTTTGGGCGAGGGCACGCATGAGGCGAGCGTTCAGCGTGTGATGGATGCCCGTTGCCGCGAGTGCGGCGTCGTGCCGCTCGTGGTGAGCCATACGACGACCAAACTTCCGGCACACGTGGGCGATACGGTGGAGTTTAGTTGCACCACGCCGCGCGCGATCTATACGTCGAGTATGGTCAAGCCGGCATATCAGCCGCAGAATGCCGCGTGTGCGATTATGCTGTGCGAGGGCTATTTGGGTCGCGAGCTCGACCACGATGCGCTCGACGCTTCGCTTATGGGCTGCCCCACGCCGGGTCGCTTTGATGTGCTGGGAACCGATCCGCTCAAATTGATCGACGCTTGCCATAACCCCCAGAGCTGCGAGAACTTTGTGAGCGCGCTGGACGAGATCGACCCGTGCGTAGAGAATCGCCCCACGCTGCTGTGCGCGGCGTTGGCTGACAAGGACGTGGCGGGCATCGTCGACGTGCTTGTTCCGGCGTTCCCCCGTGTGGTCGTGACGCAGACCGATTCCGACCGCGCCCTGCCGGCAGAGGAACTCGCCGCCCTGGTGGACGCCGATAAGCTCGCAGGCGTGTACCCCAGCGTATCTGAGGCCCTCGCAGCCCTCGATGCCGCGGGCGAGCCCTTCGTAGCAGCCGGCACCATCACCCTAGCCGGCGAAGTAGCGGGGCTGCTGCGTTAGAGCCTTTCCGCTGGGCAGCTAGTTGGCCTGCTAGCCACGAAATGGGCCTATCTACTACGTTTGACCGGTTACCCCCGACCACACCGAGAATTGCAAAATCAAAACCGCAGGTAGAAGGCTTGCCAGTTATGCGAAAACGCGGGTGTGGTCGACCCATGCGGGTTAAACGTAGTAGATAGACCGTTTTCGTGGCGCATCTCTAGACTGTCAAATTGGTCGACTTGGCCCCTTGGCAGTTGCGGTGAAATAGTTCCTGGATTATGCCTCTGTGGGTCAATCTGGGAACTATTCCACCGCAACTTATTGAGGGGCTATTGGGTAAGGGCTAGTCTAGGCGGACTGGGTCGTGGGGGTAGGCGTTGAGGATCTCGACGCCGGACTCGGTAACCAGGGCCAGGTCTTCGATGCGGACGCCGGTTCGGCCGGGGAGGTAGATACCCGGCTCGATGGAGAACGTCATGCCAGGCTCTACGACTTGCTCGTTGACGAGCGAGACGTCGCCCGGCTCGTGGTCCTGCAGGCCGATCGAGTGTCCCAGACGGTGTGTAAAGTACTGCCCATAGCCTGCCTCCTCAATTACGTCGCGCGCGGCGCGGTCCAGGTCGCACATGCGCACGCCCGGTGCGATGAGCGCCTCGGCGGCCTCATTGGCGCGGCGCACGATGTCGTAGATGCGTGCCGTTTCCTCGTCCGGTTCGCCCCAAAAGAACGTGCGCGTCATGTCCGAGCAGTAGTTGCAGCGGCGTCCACCAATGTCGAACAGCACCACGTCGCCGCGCTTGAGCACGGTGTCGTCGGGTTCATGATGCGGGTCGCCAGCGTTGGCACCAAAGCTCACGATCGGCGGAAAGCTAAAGCCCTCGCAGTCGTGTTTTCGATACAGACCGAGCATCTGGTCGGCAATTTTGCGCTCCGTTACGCCCTCGTGGACGAGCTTGATGGCGTCGGCCATCACGGCGTCGTTGGCGGCCGAGGACGCGCGCATCAGCTCCTGCTCGGCTTCGTCCTTGTGGGTGCGTGCGGCGGTGACGGCAAAGTCGCCCAGGAAAAACTCGCTGGCGGCGTGACGGTCCATAAGGGGCATCAAAAAGCCCGAGCGCATAACGGTATCGATGCCAAGGGGCTTGGAGGGATCGACCTCGCGAGCGATGGCGTCGGTCACGACGTCGGTATCGGTGTGGTAGGCCACGCGGGCATTGTCATACTCGGGCAGCTGATGCAGGGCGTTGACCAAGATCACAGGCTCGCTGCCGCGCTCGAGCAGCACACCGCAAAAACGCTCGAACATATCAGCATAAAAGCCGGTCAGGTAATAAATCGACCACGGGTCGTTTACGAGCAGCTGCGCGCCGGGGTGCTGAGCCTCGAGCGCATCGAGCACGCGCGCCACGCGCTGGTCATCGACATGTGCCATAAAACATCCTTTCGCTAGGGTGCCACCATGGTATCCCCAATGCCAGGGTAGTCAATTTGCGGCGGGGCTATTTTAGCTGCGTCCAACATGCGGAATGATTTTTCTGGGACGGGGATTAAATAATCATTGGGTGCCGAATGATTATTTAATCCCCGTCCCAGAAAAAATCATTTGAGCGAACGTTCGGGCAAAAGTAGCTAAAAGAGGCCCGTCCCAAATGGGCTGGTTTCAAAAGTATGGCGGATTACGGGGCTGGACCGGTATTACTTGACCATGGGAAAAATCGCGAAATTAAAACCGCAGGTAGACGGCTTATCAAAAATCGTAAATTGCCGATATGGATGGGGGTCTCCGAATCAGCCCCGTAATCCGGCATAGTTTTGAATTGGCACTAAAGTAGGCACAAGCTAAATACCGATTCCAAGGATAGTTGCGGTGGAATAGTTCCTGGATGCCGGGGCTTTGGCGGAAATCAGGAACTATTTCACCGCAATTGAGGAGGGGCGGGGTGGATGGCGGGGGTAGCTAAAGAGCCCCGTCCTAAATTAGCTGCTTAGGCTGGGTCGATGTCCATGCTGGCAATTAGGTCGATGTTGGTGTTGAGGAGGTTCTCCAGCACGACGTCGCCCATGCGGACGGGGGCTTCGATGACCAGGCCGCGGATGAGGTCCATGACCTGGACGTGAAGTGCCAGCGGGATGGCTTCGGCCGTGCGCACGGGCAGCAGCGCCTCGTCGCCGCCGGATACGGCCACGGTGGTGGTGAGCACGCGCATGGGGCAGGTGAGCTCCTGGTGAGCGAACTTATCGCCGCGCGGGCAGCTGTTGCCGGTCACGGAGCGCACCTCTACCACGGCGTCGTCTGCGTCGCGCTCCACCTCCACGGTCAGGAGGCACTCGGATGGGCAGGTGGTGCAGTTGAACTGCAATGTCTCGGTCACATTCGTGCTCATGGCCTTACGCCTCCTCAATGGGATCGACGGACAGAACAATTTCGCTAACACCCAGGTTGAGTGCGCTCTGAATCGCCTTTGCCGGCAGCGGGAAGCTTTCCATGACGCTCGGTTTAAACGGGCGGACCTTGCCTGCAAACAGTTCCTCGTCGCCTGTCAGAATGCGCACGCGGGCGGCGTCGACCGGTCGGCGCACGCGGAAGTTGAGTTTGGTGAGTGCCACAGCCGTAATGCGTCCCGGCAGTGCGTAACCCGCGATACCGGCAGGGGAGACCTTGAGCTGGCAACTCGCGCCCGCATCTCCGGCCTCGACATTCGCGCCGCTCCCCAGCGCGTATGCCGCCGCAGCCGCGCCGGCACGCTCGGACTCGGTCGTCACGTTGTCGGCCAGGTCGTGCACGTGCAGCACGTTGCCACAGGCAAAGATGCCCGGCACGCCCGTTTGCAGGCTCTGGTCCACTACGGCGCCGCGCGTGCGTGGGTCAAGCTCAACGCCCGCGGCAACCGAAAGCTCGTTTTCGGGAATCAGACCCACCGAAAGCAGCAGCGTGTCGCACGGAACAACGCGCTCGGTTCCCGGAATGGGCGCCAGGCTCTCGTCGACCTGACTCACCTCGACGGCCTCCACGCGATCGTGTCCGATCACGCGCGTGACGGTGGTGGACAGGTGCAGCGGAATGCCAAAGTCGTCTAGGCAGTTCTTGACGTTGCGGCGCAGACCGTTGGCGTACGGCATGAGCTCGTATACGCCCTCGACCGAAATCCCCTCGAGCGTGCAGCGGCGCGCCATGATAAGTCCGATGTCGCCCGAGCCCAAAATGACGGCACGCGAGCCGGGCCTGAGGTTTTCGATATTGATGTATCGCTGCGCCAGGCCGGCCGTATACACGCCGGCGGGACGGCTGCCGGGGATCTTGATCTCGCTGCGCGTGCGCTCGCGGCACCCCATGGCAAGGACGACCGCGCGTCCGGTGAGCTGAAGCATGCCGGAACGGCTCATGAGCGTGACGGTATGGACTGCGGTAGCTCCCGCGGTCTTGCCCGTGCCCGGGTCGCCTTCGGTCGCGCCCTCGTCCGAATCGATCCCAAGCACCATGCTGTCCAGGAACAGCGCAATGTCGGTCGCCCGCACCTGGTCGATAAAGCGCTGCGCGTACTCGGGACCGGTGAGCTCCTGCTTAAAGTGCGAAAGGCCAAAACCGGGGTGGATGCACTGGCGCAGGATACCGCCCAGATGCTGCTCGCGCTCCACGATGGCCACGTGGGCGCCGGCCTTATGTGCGGCAAGCGCAGACGCCATGCCAGCAGGTCCGCCGCCGATAACGACCACGTCGAACGCCTGCGTCTGCACCGCCTCGGTAGCTCCGGCCTCCGCGCGTCCGTCGCGCATATTAAACGTCGCCATCCTAGCGCACCCCCTTCAGCGGTCCCTCGACCAGCCAAGAACCGGCATCCTCCAACAGTACCTCGCTGGGGTCGCAGCCCAGCTCGTGCGCCAGGATCGCTACCACGCGGCTCTGGCAAAAGCCGCTCTGGCACCGACCCATGCCGGCACGACAGCGGCGCTTGACGCCCTCGACCGAAACCGCGCCCGGGCGGCGTCGGATCGCGGCCACGATCTCGGCCTCGGGCACCGTCTCGCAGCGGCAGACGATCTGCCCCCACGCGGGGTCGGATTCAATGAGCTCTTCCTTGCGCGCAAGCGGGGCGCGGTCAAAGTCGTCCGGCGCATGGCGAATCGGGTCCCAATCGTCCCGTTCGCGCAGGGCTACGCCGGCATTGCGTAACACCTGCTCCATGCGCTCGGCGATGGCTGGCGCGCTCGCCACGCCCGGCGACTGAATGCCTGCCGCCTGGAACAGCCCCGGTACGACGGCCGACTCTCCAATAAAGAAGTCGTTCGTTCCCTGAATGACCGGACGCCCGCCGGCAAACGCGCGTACCACGCGACGCGTGTCCAGATCGGGCACCAGCTTACGCGCGCCGCTCAGCAGCGCGTTGACATCGGTCGCGTAGGTCTGTGTATCGCCTGGCTCGCGCACGGCGGCCGTCGCGGTAATCACGGTGTTGCCATGAACGGTCCCCGTCACGATGACGCCCTTGGAAATTGGCGTGGGAACGGGGTAGAGCGGCATGAGCGCACGCGACTCCTTGTCCAGCACTACGATGTTGCCCTGGCGCCAGACCATCTGGAACTCCTCGGCGCCGGCCATGTGCGAGATGTCCGCGGCTCCGTTGCCTGCGGCGTTGATCAGGTAACGGCAGCGCACATCGCCGGCGGGTGTTACCAGCGAAAAGCGCGCGCGGCCTTCGCCTTCGGCAGCAACGTCCCCGTCATCCGAGTCGGCGACTTCAATGGCTTCCACCGGCGCGGAGCGCATAAACGTCACGCCGTTGGCGACCGCGTTCTCCAACGCGGCGATGGCCACTTCAAACGGGTCGACGTAACCGGTCGAAGGGCACCACAACGCGCACGTCGCCTTAGCACTCGCGCGCGGCTCCAGCTTGTGGATGCGCTCGGGGCCGATAATCGACAGCGCGGGCACGCCGTTGGCCAGGCCATTCTGGCGCAGCTTCTCCAGGTGCGCGCGGTCTTCGTCGTTGAAACCCAGCACCATCGACCCGGTGCGGCGGAACAAAATGCCTAGCTCCTGGGCCCACGTGCCATATAGCTCGCAACCACGGGCGTTGACCTGCGCCTTGACCGTGCCCGGCGCCGGATCGTAGCCGGCGTGCACCAAGCCACCGTTGGCCTTCGAGGCGCCCAGCGCGATATCGTTGGCCGCCTCGACCACACAAATGGACATGTCAAAACGCGCAAGCTGCCGCGCGATGGCGCATCCCGTGATGCCTGCGCCTACAATCGCGATATCAAACGTTTCTGCCACGGTGCCTCCCAGACAAGTTGACAGACTGTCAATAGGACTATCCTACGGTCTGCACGCACCCAGCGCAGCGGCAATGCGGCGAACAGCCCCGCAACACCCGCCAACGGCAGGCGAGGGGAGACACGGAACCATCGGTGACATCGTCTGTCGCCCCTGGTGTCAGAGGTTTGTCTAAAACTGAAACATCTGGGACTGTCTTTGCCGAGTAACTGTTACAGATTGAGACATTCGGCCTGGACGTTTTCTTTTGTCTCAATCTGTAACAGTTAGCTGAGGATTTGGGTTGTAGATGTTACAGATCAAGACAAACCTTCCGACGGATTTTGAATGTCTCGATCTGTAACAGTAAGAGGGGTTTTGGGGCCCAAGATGTTACAGATCGAGATTGAAGTCGGGGAGGGACCCCTGTGTCTCGATCTGTAACACCTAGACCCTTATTTGCCGAGTATCTGTTATAGATTGAGATGTTTGTGTCCGCACAGGCCCCGCTTGCAACCGTAGTCCCATATAAACAAACCCCGTGGTAAACTTGACCGGACTGTAATTATTCCGAAAGGTACACCTCAATGTCCAAGTACATCTCTGAGCTCATGTCGCCGCAGCTTATGGGCGTCATCTATGCCTTTGTTGGCTTTATCATCGCCCTGTACGTGCTGTCGGTTGTCTATGTGTTCATCGACGCTCGCCGCCGCGGCGCCAGCGCCTACGTGGCATGGGGCATCATCGCCCTCATCCCGTTTGTGGGCCTTATCGCCTACCTGGTCCTACGTCCGCACTCCTACGCGGCCGACCGCGAGGAGCAGGAGCTGGACATGGCCCTGCGCGAGCGTCAGCTTGCCCAGTACGGCACCTGCCCGCAGTGCGGCGCCCCCATCGAGAAGGACTTTGTGGTCTGCCCGGTGTGCGACACCCAGGTTCGCAACGTGTGCCCCAGCTGCCATCGCCCGCTCGACGCGCACTGGAAGGTCTGCCCCTACTGCCGAACTCGCATCCAGTAGCGCATCCATCGCCGAGCCGGCCGCAAGCCACGGGCACCGCGCGTCACGCGCAAGTCGCACGCGCGCCCCGCAGCCCCGCCCCCACACGATGAAGCATGCGTAGAAAATCGCCCGCCGTGCCATTAAGGTGCGGCGGGCGCTTGTATACCAAGGCAACCTGCCTATAATGATGCAAGTCAAAAACGCCGAGCGCATCGCACGCACTTGCATCAGGCATCCGAGAGGAGAAAACATACCCATGAAGGCACTCTACAATGACGGTTCGGTGGCCGAGCTCCCGCAGGACGAGGTCACGCACGTTATCCGCCACTCTGCCGCGCACATCATGGCGCAGGCCATCAAGCGCCTCTATCCCGAGGCCGACTTTGCCTACGGTCCCGCGACCGACAACGGTTTTTACTACGACGTCGACCTGCCCGAGGGCGTCAAGATCAGCGAGGACGACTTCCCCGCGATCGAGGCCGAGATGAAGAAGATCGTCAAGGAGAACCTCAAGTTCTCCGTGTACGAGAAGCCCCGCGCCGAGGCCATCGCCCTTATGGAGGAGCGCGGCGAGAAGTACAAGGTCGAGCACATCGGCGACCTGGACGACGATGCCCGCATCACCTTCTACCAGCAGGGCGACTATATCGACATGTGCGTCGGACCCCACATCTGCTACACCAAGGCTCTGAAGGCCTTTAAGCTCACCGGCGTCTCGGGAGCCTACTGGAAGGGCGATAAGGACAACAAGATGCTCACCCGCATCAACGGCGTCGCCTTTGCCACCAAGGAAGAGCTCGACGAGCACATGCACATGCTGGAGGAGGCCAAGAAGCGCGACCACCGCAAGATCGGCCGCGAGATGGACCTCTTTATGATGCGCGACGAGGCCCCCGGCTTCCCGTTCTTCCTGCCCAACGGCATGATCCTTAAGAACACGCTGCTGGACTACTGGCGCGAGATCCACCACAAGGCCGGCTACGTGGAGATCTCCACGCCGCTCATCATGAACAAGCAGCTGTGGAAGACCTCGGGCCACTGGGACCACTACAAGGACAACATGTACTCCACCGTCATCGATGACGAAGAGTACTGCATTAAGCCCATGAACTGCCCGGGTGGCGTGCTGGTGTACGCCTCCAAGCCGCACTCCTACCGCGAGCTGCCCATTCGCGCCGGCGAGATTGGCCTGGTGCACCGTCACGAGCTGCGCGGTGCCCTGCATGGCCTGTTCCGCGTGCGCTGCTTTAACCAGGACGACGCCCACCTGTTTGTGCGTCCCGACCAGCTGACCGACGAGATCGTGGGCGTGGTCAACCTCATCGACTCCGTGTACCAGAAGTTTGGCTTTAAGTATCACGTTGAGCTTTCCACCCGCCCCGAGGACTCCATGGGTTCGGACGAGGACTGGGCTCGAGCCGAGGAGGGCCTGCGCACCGCTCTGGAACAGCTGCACATGGACTACGAGGTCAACGAGGGCGACGGCGCCTTCTACGGCCCCAAGATCGACTTCCACCTGGAGGACTCGCTCGGTCGTACCTGGCAGTGCGGTACCGTGCAGCTCGACTTCCAGATGCCGCTCAACTTTGATCTGGAGTACGTGGACGCCGACGGCACCAAGAAGCGCCCCATCATGCTGCACCGCGTGTGCTTTGGCTCCATCGAGCGCTTCATCGGTATTCTGATTGAGCATTTTGCGGGCAAGTTCCCCACCTGGCTGGCTCCCGTGCAGGTCAAGGCACTTCCGGTTTCCGAGAAGAGCCGCGACTACGCCCACGAGGTGTGCGCCAAGCTGGAGGAGGCCGGCATTCGCGTGGTCTGCGACGACCGCGACGAGAAGATCGGCTATAAGATCCGCGAGGCCCGCTCCATTGACCGCGTGCCCTATATGCTCATCCTGGGCGAGAAGGAGGTCGAGGCCGGCAACATCTCCGTCCGCGATCGCTCCAACGAGACCGTTCAGATGAGCGTTGACGAGTTTGTTGCCAAGGTGACCGAGGAGATCAAGACTCGCGCCTAGCACAAACAATACAAGAATTAACAAAGGCGATCGTCCCATAGGGCGGTCGCCTTTTTTGTTGTCTATAGAAGAAAAGCCGCTGGTTAGAGCGGCTTTTTTGTTGTGCAAAAAGGTACAGGTTTTTGTAGAGGCGTATGGAGATGCACCCATTCGCGGCGCATTTTGTGCAATCTGGGAAAACGCGAGCAGTTTGCTCGTATAATGAGCTTCGTCGAAAGATACAAAAACCTGTACTTTTGCGACTGCGCCTAGCTGCGAGCGAGAAGCCTGTTCTTAACGCCCCTGCATCCGTGTGCGTCGCGGAGCAAGAAAAGGGGGCGAGAGATGGAACAGACAATGCGGCGCCAAGAGCAGCTGCCCGGTGCCTTTAACGGCGCCATCACCAACAGCCAGCATGGCCGTGTCCGCTGGTATCTTGTCCACACCCCCAACGGTAAAGAGCGCGAGACCTGTGAAAAGGTTCGCCGCATTATCCCGCACGAGCTGATGCAGGACGCTTTTGTGATGCAAAAGGAGTTCTGGTTTAAGCGGGACGGCGCCTGGTCGCTCCAAACCAAAACCATGTACAAGGAATATTTCTTCGTCGCCACGCGCGATGCCGCCGTGCTCGATAGGGCTTTGGCACAACTGAGCTTTGGCTGCCGCATTGCCGGCAGTAGGGAGCGGGCGTACATGCCCATGCCGGACGACGCACAGGACTGGTACCGCAGCGTGCTGGACGAAGACGGCGTGGTGCGTAACAGCGTTGCGCGCATAGAAGACGGCGTGCTGCACATAGAGCAGGGCCCACTTGTGGGGCAAGAGGCGCGCGTTAAAAAGATCGACCGTCATAAGCGCTGGTGCCTGGTCGACTTTGGCGAAGGCGACTCCGCATTTAGGGAGCTGCTTGCGCTGGACGTCCCCAGCAAAACGTAGGGGAGACGTTGCACTGGCAATTTATTTGGTTTTTGAATCCGTGGATGGGGGGGGTCCTGGGGACAGGACCGTAAGTTTTATTGTGGCTGCTAAAGAAGTAACAGAAAGTAATACGCCCGTGGGGGTGCCTGCTAGAGGCATTTCCCACGACTATTTCCTTGGTGGGGTGCTAGCCCGTGCCTAGGAAACCGACGGGGACCCTCTTCTACCGCATATGCAAGAGAGCGTTCGACATAGCCTTCAGCGCCGGGTGCACCGTGGTGCTGGCGATTCCCATGGCCTGCGTCTGCGCCGCGATCTGCGCGGAGTCGCCGGGCTGCCCGGTCTACACGCAGGAGCGCGTGGGCAGGGGAGGCCGGGTGATCCGCGTGCTTAAGCTCCGCAGCATGGTGGCAGACGCCAGCGACGTACACAAGTACCTTAGTCCCGAGCAACTGCACCAGTGGGAAGTTGAGCGCAAGGTCGACGATGACCCGCGCATCACCAGGGTGGGCAGGTTCATCCGTAAGTGCTCCATCGACGAGGTGCCGCAGTTCCTCAACGTGCTCAAGGGCGATTTGTCCGTTATCGGACCACGTCCCATCACACGTGATGAGCTGGAACAGCACTTCTCCGACGAGGAGAAGGAAGAGCTGTTGAGCGTTGCCCCGGGCATCACGGGCCTATGGCAGGCCACTGAGCGCAACGGCGCGACCTTTGAGAGTGGCCTGCGCCAGAAGATCGAGCTCCATTACGTGCGGAACCGTTGCTTCGGAATGGACTGGAAATGTTTTACAGGCACTTTCGGTGCCATGTTTGGAAAAAGGAGGACTGGGCGATGACCATGGATGCAAAGCCCTTGGTGAGCGTGATCATCCCGCTCTACAACTGCGAGAAGTATCTTCCCGAGGCCTTGGACTCGCTCGTCGCGCAGACGGTGCCTGACTGGGAGGCCATCCTCGTGGACGACTGCTCCGCGGACGGCTCCGCGGCGATGGCCGACGCCTACGCCGCCCGCGACCCGCGCTTCCGCGTTTTTCGACAGCCCGAGAACGGCGGCGCTGCCAAGGCCCGCAACAGAGCCCTCGAGAACGCGCGCGGCCGCTTCATCGCCTACCTCGACTCCGACGATTACTGGATGCCGGAGAAGCTCGAGCGCCAGCTCGGCTTCATGCGCGACCGCCGCATAGGCGCGTGCTTTACCTCCTACGAGACGGTGAACGAGGACGGGGATCATCGCAACTACGTCCACGTGGACGCCGAGGTGGGCTACCACCGCTTCCTCACCAAGCCGCCCACGTGCAGCCACACCGTCATGTTCGACACCGCCGTCGTGGACCGGGCGCTTCTCGTGATGCCCGACATCCGCAAAAGGCAGGACGCCGCCACATGGCTCCAGGTCATCAAGGCGGGCCACAGGCTGCACGGCCTCGACGAAGTACTCGCGGCGAACCGTAAGCGGGCGGGCTCGCTCAGTTCGAACAAGCTCTCCGCCGTCCGCAACACATGGATGCTCTACAGACAGATCGAGCGGCTGTGGCTACCGTACGCCGCCTACTGTCTGTTCTGGCAGATGTTCCACGCAACCCTCAAGAGAATAGGAAGTATTTAAATGTTCACAACCCTTTACGAAGATCTGCTCGCAGGTGACGCCAAGCTCTCGCTCGTAGGCCTCGGCTACGTTGGCATGCCCATCGCCGTCGAGTTCGCCAAGCACGTCCCCGTCATCGGCTTCGACATCAACGAGGCCAAGGTCGAGCAGTACAAGCAGGGCCACGATGCCACCAATGAGGTAGGCGACGAGGCCCTGGCTCACACGACCGTGGACTTCACGGCCGACCCGACGCGCCTAGAGGAGGCCCGCTTCCACATCGTGGCCGTGCCCACGCCCGTGAACCAGGACAAGACGCCCGACCTAACGCCCGTCATCGGCGCGTCGGAGACGCTGGGCAAGCACCTGAAGCCCGGCAGCATCGTGGTCTACGAGTCCACCGTCTACCCGGGCGTCACCGAGGACGTCTGCGTGCCGATTCTCGAGCGTGAATCCGGCCTCAGGTGCGGAGAGGACTTCAAGGTGGGCTACAGCCCCGAACGCATCAACCCCGGCGACCGCGTGCATACCCTTACGACCATCCGCAAGGTGGTCTCGGGCATGGACGACGAGTCCGCCGAGCTCATCCGCAGGGTCTACGACATCGTGATCGCCGCTGGGACCTTCCCGGTCTCGACCATCAAGACCGCCGAGGCCGTGAAGGTCGTCGAGAACTCGCAGCGCGACATAAACATTGCCTTCATGAACGAGCTCGCGATGGTGTTCGACCGCATGGGCATCGACACCTCCGAGGTCATCGAGGGCATGAACACCAAGTGGAACGCCTTGGGCTTCCGACCGGGCCTGGTGGGCGGGCACTGCATCGGCGTCGACCCCTACTACTTCACCTACGAGGCCGAGAAGCTCGGCTACCACAGCCAGATTATCCTTTCCGGCCGCAAGGTGAACGACGGCATGGGCGGATTCGTGGCCGACGCGGCCATCCGCGAGATGGTACAGGCCGGGCTTGCCCCCGCGAAGTCGCGCGTGGCCGTGCTTGGACTCACCTTCAAGGAGGACTGTCCCGACGTGCGCAACTCCAAGGTGGACGACATTCTCGCTCGCCTGCGCCAGTACGGCATCGCGCCCCAGGTCTGCGACCCCTGGGCTGACCCGGCTGACGCCAAGGCTGCCTACGGGGTTGACCTTGTTCCCATGGAGGAGCTGCGCGACCTCGACTGCCTCATCGTCGCGGTGGCGCACCGACAGTTCCGCGATATGAGCAGCGACGACGTGAAGGCCCTCTTCGCCGACAAGCCCGACGCCGAGAAGGTGCTCGTGGACGTGAAGAGCGTCCTGCCTAAGGCGGAGTTCGCTGGGTACCGGTACTGGAGGCTGTAGTGCGGCAGAAGACCACGACGATATGTTACTTAGCGAATGCCGACAACTACCACACCTACAAGTGGGCGTCCCAGTTTTCGCTCCGGGGCTACGGGGTTCACGTCCTCTCCCTTGAGGAGTGCCGCTCCGAAGCCATCCGCGAACTGAAAAACGTCACCGTCCACTACCTGCAAAACCCCAGCGCCCGCCAGGGTTCGGAGTTGCAGAAGCTCGGCTACCTCTCCACCGTCGGCGTGGCGCGCCGCCTCATCGAGGAGCTGGACCCCGACGTCGTGCACGCTCACTATGCCTCGAGCTACGGGCTTGTGGCGTCGCTCGCGTGCAGGCGCCCGTACTACCTCTCGGTCTGGGGCTCCGACGTCTACGATTTCCCGCGCAAGTCCCCACTGCACCGCGCCGTCGTCCGGCGCTCGCTCGCCAAGCCTGCCTGGCTCATGTCCACGAGCCGCGCTATGGCCGAGGAGTGTGCCAAGTACACGGGGCGCGACTTCGAGATAACGCCCTTCGGCGTGGACATGGGGCTCTTCTCGCCTCGCAAGCGTGAGCCCCACGAGGGCCTCGTGGTGGGCACCGTGAAGGCGCTTGAACGCAAGTACGGCATCGACACGCTGCTGCGCGGCTGCGCGCTCCTGCATGACCGCAGGCCAGACCTGGGCGTGCGCGTGCGCATCGCGGGCAAGGGCACCATGGAGGCCGAGCTGAAGGCACTCGCCACGAGGCTCGGCATGGACGGGTACCTCGACTGGCTCGGCTTCATCCCGCAGGAGGAGGCCGCGCGGGAGTGGGCGGGCCTCGACATCGCAATAGTAGAAAGCGAAAGCGAAAGCGAAAGCTTTGGCGTCTCCGCGGTCGAGGCGCAGGCGAGCGGAACCCCACTTATCATATCGGACATCCCTGGCCTTATGGAGGCCTGCGACGGCGGGCACACGGCCGTCGTCACGCCCCGGCGCGACCCGGCGGCCCTCGCCGATGCCTTGGAGGCGCTTGCCGACGACCCGGCTCGCCGCGCCCGCATGGGGGCCGAGGGCCGAGCCTACGTGGAGCGCGCCTACGAGGTGGGCGCCTGCTTCGACCGCGTGGAGGAGATTTACCGTAGGAACATGGAGGAAGCGCGATGAGGGAGAAGGTCGCGAGGGGCCTGTACTGCATGCTTGCGAAACTGCTGCCGCGCTCGCGCCGCTTCCCGCCGGCCAAGAAGCTGCGGGGCGGGGTGGCTCGATTGATGGGCTGTAAGCTGGGCCGTGACGTGAACATCGAGCACGGCGCGGAGTTCGACTCTCGCCTCGTTGTGGGCGACCGCTCGTCGGTGGGCATTGACTCGGAGTGCTTCGGGCCGGTGACCATCGGTCGCGACGTGATGATGGGGCCGGATTGCGTTGTGCTTACCCGCAATCACAGGCACGACCGCGTTGACGTGCCCATGATTGAGCAGGGCTACGAGGACTACCGCCCCGTGACCATAGAGGACGACGTGTGGATTGGTCGGCGCGTCACCATCCTGCCCGGCGTGAACGTGGGTGCGCACTCCATCCTCTCCGCTGGCGCCGTCGTGACCAAGGACGTCGAGCCGTACTCCGTCGTTGGTGGGGTTCCGGCACGGCTCATCAAGAAAAGGGGCGCGGATGCGCGGTGCTGCTGACATATCTTTTTGCGGAGCGGGCCCGAGGGGGTCGGGCTTGATCCTCTCGCGAGAAAAGGGGCGCGTGCGCGCGCTGGTGAGGGCGCGGGAGGTCGAGCGGGAGGAGAACACGATAGTCTTCCTCCTCCTCGTATGCTTGGTTTGCCTGCCGATCGCCGCGCTCTCGTCGCTCAAGACGCCCCTCTACGCCGCAATCCTTGCGCTGGACCTGCTCTTGCTCCTCGTCGCCTCGGCCGGGGCTACCAAGATGAGGCTCGACGGGGGGCTTGTCTGGACATCCGTCGGACTCTTCTGCTATCTAATCATATGCTGGCTGCTGAATGGCGGCAGCGCGGCGGAGCGCCTCGTGCAGACTGCGGTCTATCTCGCGACACTCCTGGCCTTCTCGAGCTATGAATGGACGCCCGCGCGCGTGTCAAAGGTTAAGAGGCTCTTCGCCGCCCTGCTCTTCGCCGCCCTGGTCTACTGGTTTGTGTCCGGACGGGTCACGAACTACTACGCTGCATTCTATGTCCACAGCAACGCGTTCGCCGTCGTGCTTATATGCGCCTGCGCCCTTTCGCTACTCTCCATGGATGGGCCGAAGCCGAAGGTCTCCGACCTATGCGTCTTCGCCATGGCGCTCGTCCTGCTCCTGTTCGCGAACAGCCGCTCGGCGATGCTCGCGCTTCTCGTGGTAGTGGCCTTACCCTATCTGCTGCACGCAGTCTCCAAGAAACGGTCGTTTCTCGCAGTGGCGCGCGTTGCCTTCTTCGTCGTGCTCGTCGCGGTGCTTGCCTTCACGGTCGTCTACCCCTCGCTGATCGGCACGCAGCTGGGTTACTCCCTGGAGATGTTGTCGCGCGAGTGGCTGAACAAGAACTTTTTCTCGGGCCGCGAGGTCGTCTGGAAGATGATCTTGGACGCCGTGAAGGGGCACGAGGTGTTCGGCCTGGGGCTCTCCATGGTCCCAAGCATGGTGTACGAGACGTCCTTCTCCTCGCACAACCTCTACCTGCAGACCATCCTTCAGTCCGGCGCGGTCGGCCTCGTGTTTGTGCTCCTCCTCCTATGGCTCGTCTTGGAGCGCCTCGGGAAGGAAGGCGGCTGGCAGGCGTGCGTGGGTGCCTCCCTGCTGGTGGGCGTGCTCGTGCACGAGTGCCTCGAAGTGTCGCTCACGCAGAACAACTTCGACGTTGGATTGCTCTTCTGGGTGGTGCTGGGGATCTCGGTCTCGGCCTCCTCACTGCGAACTGCGCGCGGGGGTGACGGCTCATGAGTCGCGGGGGCCTGCTCGGCAAGATAGTCGGCTTCTCGATGGTGAGCGTCGTGAGCGCGGTGCTTTCGCTCGTCGTCGTTCCGGTGTCGACGCACCTGTACGACCAGGACGCGCTCGGCAAGATCAACTTCTTCTTCTCGGTAACCAACGTCCTGCTTACCCTGTTCTGCCTCGGGCTCGACCAGGGCTACGTGCGCTTCTACCCACTCGCGAAGGACGAGGGGCAGCGCAGGAGGCTGCTGACGTTTAGCGTCTCGGCGTGCTTGTGCGTCGTCGTGGCCGCGGGCCTCGTGGCGTGGGCGTTCGACGACTCGCTGTCGGTGTGGTTGTTCGGGGAGGCCGGCATGCCAGCGACGGCGATGATCTGCTTGGTCACGCTGTGCGTCGTCGCGCTCAGGTTCTTCTCGCTGCGCTACCGGATGGCGGAGGACGTGTGGGGCTACACCATCTTTGCCGGCGCCGTATCGGTCATCCAAAAGGGTCTTTACATCGTCTCGGCGGTCGTGTCCACGAGCTACGTAGTGGCGGTCGGCTGGGTTGCGCTCGCCTGTCTGCCGATCCTGGTGGCCGCCGCCGCGCACGAGCGCGCGCAGCTCGCCGCCCCTGACCTGCGCGGGGAGGCTTCCCTCTACTGCGACGAGGCCCGCTTCTCGCTGCCTCTCTTGGCGTCGGGGCTGGTCGCGATACTCACCAACTATGTGCCGCAGTTCGCTATCCGCTCCCTCATAGGCTTCTCCAACATCAGCGTGTTCACGGCGGCCCTCACCGTGTCACTGGCCGTCAACCTCATCCAGAGCGGCTTCAACGCCTTCTGGGCTCCCTACGTCTACCAGCATGCGCGCGACGAGCAGGGGAAAATCATGCGCGTACACGAGGCCGTGGTCATGGTGGCGGTGAGCGCCTGCATGCTGCTCGCCATGATCGTCGACCTCGCGTTCCTGCTGTTCAAGCCGAACTACGCCGCGGGGGCGCGCCTTGTACCGTTCCTAGCGCTGGGGCCTCTGTGCTACACCATCGGCGAGACGGCGGGGGTGGGCATCAACCTCAAGATGAAGTCGGGGCTGAATCTGCTGATCTCTGCCGCCACGCTCGCCTCGAGCGTGGCGCTCTCGCTGTCGCTCGTGCCCGTGCTCGGGCTGGGCGGCGGAGCCGTCTCGGTCGGGGGCGCGGCGGCCGTGGGCCTCGCGCTCAAGACGGCGATAGGCGAGCACTACTACCAGAGCATACGCGACCGCTCGTTCATGCTCAGGGGGCTTCTGCCCTACGTCGCAGTCTGCGTCGTCGCACTCGCGCTGCCCGATCGACTGGCCCTTCGGCTCACTATCGATGCTGCGCTGCTCGTCCTCTCACTCGCGCTGTATGGCCCGTCTAGGCTGCGCGCGCTCGCAGGCTACCTCAAGTCCTTCGTCGGGAGATGATTCGCATGCTGCTTCGCGCCCTCGGCTGGCTCTTCTACAACCTCGAGAGACTCCGCATGAGGTGCCTAGGGACCTACAAGACCTCGCTGTGCCGCTGCGGGGAGAATAGTTACGTGGGGGGGGGTGTCTCGCTGAGCCATCCTGAGAACATAACAATTGGACGCAATTCCTACGTGAACGGTGGCATGCTGTGCGCCTCGCCCGGGGCTAAGATCGTCATCGGCGACGACTGCCTCGTGTCCTACGCCGTGCACCTGCGCACCGACATGCACCGCCACTCCGACCCCGACGTCCCCGTGAACCGCCAAGGGCACGACGAGGCGGACATCGTACTCGGCGACAACGTGTGGGTGGGCTACGGTGCGCAGGTCATGAGCGGGGTCACGGTGGGGTCGAACTCCATCGTGGGCGCAGGCGCGGTCATCACGCGCGACGTACCCGAGGGCGTGGTCGTCGCGGGCGTGCCTGCGAAGGTGATCAAGAAGCGATAGAGGTTCCATCTTCAATGAAACCGTACCAACGACAATCCTCGTCAGCGGGGGCACCGGGGGACGTTATGTTCGGTAGCGCCTGAACTCAAGGGCTCGGCGCTCCTCCGCTTGCGCTGCAGTCCGCTTCGCATGCTGGGTTCGTCGTTGTTGACTTAGGCAGAAGCGTGCATGGATCGCCGCTCACCTGGTTATCGCTCAAAAGCTTGGCATGTCGTTCGATTATTTCGCTGAAAGAAACAGCAGATGAACGCTGTGCTTTTTTCGTCTGGAATTATTGATCCTTCCTTTCACCGACTGGCAAAACGATTTACACCTAATTGTGGACATCGTCCACGCGATTTCTCTTTGCCCCCTCATCGATCTCGCTAAACTAATAGTCGCTGCCACCAGGGCATTTTCTGGTGCACATTCTATTGGCTCCTGCGAAGATCGGAGCGGGTATGTTTGCCGCCGAGTCCTACATCAGCCGTCATTACATTGCGATCGTCGCTATGGCCTGCCTTTGCGTCTTGCTGGGCGGGCCTTCCTGTGCCGCGGGCGCGGAGAGCCTGTTCATCGCGGGCGCGACGTACCGCGAGCCGGGCGTGTCGGGCCCCGGTTGGTCCTGGACCGATGCCGGCCATCTGGAGCTCGACGGCTACGCGGGCGATGCTATCGGCGCCGGCGGCGACCTGGTCGTGACGCTTGTGGGGCAGAACTCGGTGACGGAGTCGCATGCGCCCGATGCGGACATCACGCAGTGCGGCATGGAGGTGTGGGGCGACCTGACGCTCCGCGGCACCGGGTCCCTGGCGGCATCGGGCTCGCAGTGCGCGATCCACGTCTCGCAGGCGCTCGCGGTGGAGGGCTGCGCCGTAGATGCCCGGGCGGACGGGGCAAACGTCACGGACGAGGCCGTGGCCGGCTTGATCGCCGGCGGCATGGCCGTGCGCGGCGGCGGGCGCGTCGCCGCCGTCGGGACCGCGCCCGCCGCCGGCGCGCGTGCCTACGGCGTGTACCTGCAGGGAGCGGGCGCGGGAGTTGGCTCGGCCGGGTGCACGCTTTCCGTCGACGCCTCGTGGCTCGATGCGACCGGTACCGATGGCGGTGTTGCATGCACGAGCGGGTCGCTTGTGCATGCGCGCTTTGTGACGCCTGCGGGCGGGGCCTTCGGTGCCGGCGGCGTTGTGGATGCCTCCGGGGCCATGGCGCCGCATGTGGTGATCGAGCCCGAGGACACCACGGCGCCGGCGGGGGAGACCGACGACGCGGGCGAGCCGGCCGGCGGTGCCGGTCCTGCCGTCGAGCGGCCCGGTGCCGGGTCCGCGACCGATCCCGTCCTGAAGCCCGCGACTGCGCCGACCAAGACGACCACGACAACCGAAACGACGGCTACCAGGACCACGGCGCCCGCGCCATCCAGGGCCAAGACCGCCAGCGCTGCCACCGTCACGCTCCCCAGGACAGCCGACAGCAACTGGATCGCCGCCTCCTTGGCGCTACTCCTGCTGGGAACAGCGCTTGTGTTTGTTAACGTCGTGATTGCGGTTCTAGGTAGGCCAAAGCGTAAAGGCGATTGATCGAACTGCCATACACTTCTAGGTAGGGGCAATTGCAACGTGTATGACGCATAGCAGGGGCGCGCCGGCAAACG
>CBCSNG010000014.1:0-53737 GCA_965141635.1 uncultured Collinsella sp.
CTTTTTAGTGCCCTCGGATTGGGTCATAGTGTCTGTCGTTGCCAAAACATCGGCGTTGTCATGGCAGTCATTGGGGATGTTCTTAAATGACTAGTCGTTGGTGACGTTCTTGTTTGACTAGTCGTTTAAGAACGTCCCCAACGACTACTTTCCGCGCAACGGTATTGCGACGGCTGGGTTGAGCAGCACCAGCGTTACTCGCCCAGAATCAGCGCCGCGAGCTCTGCCTGGGTGTCCACCACGTAGTCGGCGCCGGCGGCTTCCAGCTCTGCGCGGCCGCGGAAGCCCCAGCTGACGCCCGCGCTCTTAAGGCCGGCGTTGTGGCCGGTCAGGATATCGACATTGGAATCGCCCACATAGAGCGTGGTTGCCGGATTGGCGCCCAGCTTTTCCATCACATGTAGCGTAACGGGTGCTTCGGGCTTGGGCGGAAACGCATCGACACGGCCCTGTACCAGCGCAAAGCGCTCGGAACCAAAATACTTCTCGATAAGCGGAGCCGCCGAGACGTGGTCCTTGTTGGTGAGCACGGCAAGCTGAACGCCCGCGGCGCGTAGGCGGTCGAGCATCTCGATTGTACCGGCATAGGGGGCGGTGTGGTCCTCCTTGTGCTCGCCGTAGTAAGCCCTAAACTCGGCAAGCGTCTGCTCAAACATGCGACCGTCGCCCGCATATTCGGCAGGCATAAAGCGTTCGACGAGCTTGAGCATGCCGTTTCCCACCTTGTAGCGGTACTCGTCGACGGCAAACGTGGGCCAGCCGTGCATCTCGCAGGTATGGTTGCCGGCGGCCGCCAGGTCCTCGAGCGTGTTGAGGATGGTGCCGTCCAGGTCAAAGATCACATGGGAAAAAGCTGCTGCCATGAAAGCTCCCGTCATTGGGTTCCAAAACGCACCCCATGATACTGGGCATGCGTGCCGGGCATGTTTGGAATCTGAATATCTTTAATAGCCCTGAGCCTTTGTCGCTAGCAAATCCTCGGCAGCTGCTCTCCCACGAGCATGTCGAGGATGCGGGTCGAGCCCCAGCCGGTGCGCACGCGCACGGCGGGACGGGCATCCTCGGCAAGTGGCAGCACGCGACCGATGATGGCGGCATTCTCGCCGTAGCGGGCGGCGCGCATGGCGGCTAGCGCGGCATCGGCTTGCTCGGCCGGCACGACGGCAACCATCTTGCCCTCGTTTGCCACCTGCAGCACATCGTAGCCGAGCATCTCGCAGGCGGCCTGCACGTCGGGACGCACGGGCACGGCATCTTCGTCGACCTCCATGGCAACATTGCTGGCCTGGGCAAACTCGTTGAGTGTGGACGCCAGGCCACCGCGCGTGGGGTCGCGAAAGCAACGCGTGCCGGGCGCTGCGGCCAGAACGTCGGCAATCAGGTGGTTGAGCGGCGCGGCATCGCTTTCGATCGTGCTCGAAAACGCCAGGCCCTCGCGTTGGCTCATGATGGCGATACCGTGGTCACCCAGTGTGCCCGACACCAGGATAACGTCGCCGGGCTGGCAGTTGGCGCCGCTGAGCGCCACGCCCGTGGGAACCTCGCCCACGCCGGCGGTATTGATGTAGACGCCGTCGGCCCCGCCGCGCTCGACCACCTTGGTGTCGCCCGTGATTATGGACACGCCCGCCTCACGTGCTGTCTCGGCCATCGTCTGCACAATCTGGTGGAGCTTATCCATGGGATAGCCCTCTTCGAGGATAAAGCCACACGACAGGTAGCGCACGTTGGCGCCCGAGGTCGCGACGTCGTTAACGGTTCCGCACACGGCGAGGCGGCCGATGTTGCCACCGGGGAAGAACTGCGGCGAGACTACAAAGCTGTCAGTCGACATGGCTATGCGCCCGCTCGCGGGCAGCGCGGCGACGCCGGCGTCGTTGCCTTCGAGCAGCTCGGGCGACCCAAATGCATCCAGAAAGACCTCATCGATGATGCGTTTCATCATCTGACCGCCAGAGCCGTGGCCCAACAGGACGGTGCTATCGGTGGCAGTACGGGACATATCGAAAACTCCAATCGTGGGTGGTGCCGGTGTGTGGGTGTGTCCGGGCTAGTCGCGGTAGCGGTAGTACGCCGCGCAGCTGCCCTCGGAGCTCACCATGCACGGGCCGACGGGGTGCTCGGGCGTGCAGGTGCGGCCAAAGAGCGGGCAGCTGCTCGGCGCAATGGCCCCGCGCAGCACGTCGCCGCAGCGGCACCCGCGCGGCTCGACCGTCGCCTCAACGGGCACGTCAAAGCGAGCACGGGCATCAAAGCGCGAGAACTCGGGGCGGATGGAAAGACCCGAGTTGGCAATCAGCCCCAGCCCGCGCCATGTGGTATCGCACGGCTCAAATACCTGCTCGACCAGCTGGCGCGCCACGGGATTGCCGTCGGCATTGACGCCGCGACGGTAGGCGTTGTCGATTGCGGGCCTGTCCTCGACAACCATCTGGACCAGCATACAGATGCCCTGCAGGATATCGACCGGTTCAAATCCTGTGACCACGCCCGGGGTATTGAACTCGTCGACCAAAAAGCCAAAGGGGGCTAAGCCCGTGATGGTGGCGACGTGTCCCGGCAGGATAAAGCCGTCGATGGCGGTCTCGGGATCGTTGGCGATGGCGCGCAGCGCCGGCGGCGTGGTCTTGTGGGCGCAATAGACCGAGAAGTTCAAAAGCCCGCGCGCTTCGGCCTCCAAGATGGCGGCGGCGATGGTGGGCGTTGTGGTCTCAAAGCCCACGCCCATAAAAATGACCGGGCGATCGGGGTTTTGCTCGGCAATGTCGAGCGCGTCGAGCGGGGAGTAGACGATGCGAATGTCACGCCCTGCCGCTTTTTGCGCAGCGAGCGAGGTGGATGATCCGGGCACGCGCATCATGTCGCCAAAGGTGGTGATGATGGCGCCGTCTATGTTGGCGAGCGCGATTGCGTGGTCGATGTCGCGGTTGGCGGTGACGCAGACGGGGCAGCCCGGGCCGCTCAGCAGCTTGAGCCCGGCCGGCATAATGGAGCGAAAGCCATAGCGCCCGATGCTCACGGTATGCGTGCCGCAGACTTCCATAAGGTTGATGGCGCGGTCGCCGACAAGCTCATGAATGCGCTCGATGAGCTCGCGAGCCAGCTTGGGATTGCGGAATGCCGAGAAGTCGATACCGGAGCGAGCCGGTTGTTCGGGCGCCACTAGTAAGCCTCCGCCGGGTTGGTGGCAAGCTGGTCTTCTTCGACCAGCTCGGACATGGCATTAACAAGCTCGAGCGTTTCCTGTGCTTCCTGCTCGTCGACGATCTGGATGCCAAAGCCGGCGTGTACGAGAATATAGTCGCCAACCTGCGCCGTCGGCACGAGTCGCAGCGACACGGGGCGCTCGATGCCCATCATGTCGACGGTGGCCTTGAGGTCGTCGTCGCGTTTGACTACTTTACCGGGAACGGCAAGGCACATATTGTTCCCCTTTTATACGCTTTGCGCTGGACGGGCGCTCAATAATCCATCAGTTGATGGTAGCGCTCGCGGGCGCTGCGGGCAAACGCGCTACACCTGTGAGACGGCGGCTTGCGGGCTGGCCGAACAGCCTATTGCGGTGCGACCTGTGCGAGGCGAGTGCGTGCGACTGCCGCCTGACCGTAGGCGATGCAGCCGTCGTTAACGGTCACGGTTTGGGGAATCAAGACCGTAAGGCCTGCGTCTTTAAGCTTGCGGGTGAGGAACTGAAGCAAAAGTCGGTTCATAAACACGCCGCCCGAGAGCGCGACGGTATCGATGCCCTCGTGCACGCAGATATCGCTGGCGATGCGCGCCGAGGAGCGCGCGACGGCGACATGGAAGTCGAGTGCGAGCCTGTCGGCGGGCGCTCCGGCTTCAATTCCTCCCAAAAGTGCCTCAAAGAGTGCTTTCTGGTCCAGAACATAGGGGCCGTCTAGCCACGATGGGCCAGATGCGAAATAGCCGGCGTTGTCGTCGGGAAAATGGGCGATTTCGTTGTCGAGCGCGCGCCAGGCGGCGGCCTCAAGCTCGATGGCGGGTTCGCCCTCGTAGGTTGCCTTGTCGCAGATGCCCAGAATTGCTGCTGCGGCATCAAAGAGACGCCCCATGCTGCTGGTACGCGGGCTGTTGATGTCGCGCTCGATCATGGTGGCTGTCACGCTGCGCGTTTGCTCGTCGAGGCTGTCCAAAAGTCGAGCGGCACCTGGGTGCTCGAGCAGGCCGAGCTCACTGAGCAGGGCAAAGGCGTTGCGGCGGGCGTCGCGCACGGAGGCCGCCCCGCCGGGGAGCGCCCAGGTGCGCAAATGCGCGGCGCGCTCAAAGCCGCCAAGGCCGGCGACAAGAAACTCGCCGCCCCAAATGGTCCCATCGGTGCCGGCGCCGGTGCCGTCAAAGGCGATGCCAAGGACGCGCGCGTCGGTTGTAAGCTGGCCCGCGGCGATGGCCTCGGCCATTACGCTCGCGATATGCGCATGATGGTGCTGCACCTCGACGAGCGGCAGATTGCATTTTCGCGCCTGCTCGCGCGCCCACTGGCCCGATAGATAGCTGGGGTGTACATCGCAGGCCAAGGCGGCGGGCGCCAAGTCAAAGAGATCTTCCAAGCGCGTGCGCGCGGCGTTCCAGGCATCGAAGGTCCCGCCGTTTTCAACATCGCCGATATGCTGCGACACAAAACAGGTTGCCTCGCCGTTCGTCCCTTCGCGCGTGAGCGCAATCGTGGCCTTTTGTTGTGGCCCGCAGGCGAGCACGCAGGACGGAGCGCCGTCGAGCGCCGGCAACGGCAGCGGCTGGGGTGCATATCCGCGAGCGCGGCGCACGGGCATAACGGCGCCGCCGACCACGCGCACTACAGAGTCGTCGTAGCGCGAGAGGATCGCGCGGTCGTTACCGAGCAACGCGTCGGCGATGCCGGCGGCAACGAGGTGTTCCCAGGCAAGATCGTCATCGGTCTCGATGGGCTCTTCGCTCAGGTTGCCGCTGGTCATGACGAGCGCGTGCATACCGCAGGCTTCTGCCACGGCAAGCAACAGATGTTGAAGCGGCGTATAGGGGAGCATGACGCCGAGCTCGGGCAAGTCGTGCGCGACAGATGGCGCGAGGGCGAGGATGTCGGGGGAACCGCCGTTGCCCTCGCCAGCAGTGCGCTGGCGCAGCAGCACAATGGGGCGGATACTGCCGGCGAGCAGATCGCGTTCAGCATCGTCGATATGACACAGGCGCCCGGCATCGGCAAGACTGCGCACCATGACGGCAAGCGGCTTATTGCTGCGGCGTTTGCGACGGCGCAACTCGGCCACCGCCTGCTCGTTGGCAGCGTCACAGGCTAGATGGAATCCGCCCAGGCCCTTGATGGCGACGATGCCACCGCTGGCCAGCAGCTCAACGCAGCGCTCGATGATAGCGTCGCTGGCCTCGCGTGTGGTGCCGACGGCCGGTGTCGCGGACGAATTCCCGCACGCATCGCCGTTCACAGCCTCGCGCCACGTAATATGCGGCCCGCAATCAAAGCAGGCATCGGGCTGTGCGTGAAAGCGACGGTCGAGTGGATTGGCATACTCTGCGTCGCAGGCGGGGCACATGGGGAAACGGTCCATCGAGGTAGCCGCTCGGTCATACGGCAGCGACCGGATGATGGTAAAGCGTGGGCCGCAGTTGGTGCAGTTGATAAAAGGGTAGTGATAGCGCTGATCGGCGGGGTCGAACAGCTCGCGCAGGCAATCGTCACAGGTGGCGATATCGGGCGAGACGAGAGTCGTGTGCGCGGTCTGATCCTGCGACGCTACGATGCGAAAGCCCTGCTCATTGGCAGTGCTCCAGCCGCTAGGCTCCAAATCCGCAATATCGACTCGCTCAACGTGAGCTGCCGCAGGCGCATGCTCAGAAAGCGCGGCAACAAAAGCATCGAGCGCATCGGCCGGAGCGTGCGCCTCGATATGCACGCCGTCGCCCGCGTTGAGCACCCATCCGCAAATGCCATGCGCCATGGCCTCGCGATACACAAACGGTCGCATGCCAACGCCCTGCACAATGCCCGTCACATGAATATGCACATGCCGCATGCGACACCCCTCATCAAAACCGACCAAAAAGGGACAGGTTTATTTTGGTAGGTAAAACTTCTAAACCTGCCAAAACAAACCTGTCCCTTTTTGGCAGGTGCGCTGCGGGAAATCCCGCTACAGCCCCAGGCTCTGCTTGGTGGCGGCGCACGTGAGCTCGCCGTGCTTAACGCCGCGCAGGCCCAGCAGGCGGTCGGACAGTTCGTAGACGCGCTCGCCGCGACCCTTGAGCGCCAGGATCTCCAAGCAGTTGTGGTGATCCAGATGTACGTGCATGGTCGATACGATCTCGTCGGTGTAGTCGTGCTGCACTTCGTCCAGACGGCGCGTCAGGTCGCCGGTATGGTGGTCGTAGATCATGGTGAGCGACCCGATAACATGCTCATCGGGCGTGCGCATCTGCTCTTTGGCGATCGAGGCGCGAATCAGGTCGCGCACGGCCTCGGAGCGGTTGGCCACGTCGCCGCGGCGCGCGATCTGTTCGTCAAAACGGCGCAGCAGGTCGTCCGGTGCGGTAACCGAAAAGCGGACCAGCTCGGAGCCGGAGCCACTACAGTGGCAGCCTGCGTCACCGTCCGCCCCGTGCGGATGCTCGTGCTCGTACCCGCAGCCGTGCTCATGTTCGGCCACGTTACACCAGCTTCACGGAGCCGACGGAGTTGTGGTCGGCCTCGATGGCTTCCTCGTAGCCCTCGAGCGCGTCATGCGCCTCGTGCAGCGCGGCCATGGCGGCCTCGAGCTTGGCGCCGATGCGCTCCATGTCAAAATTCTCGGTCGCATGCAGCAGCTGATGGCTCCACTCATGAGCGAGCTCGATGGTGTCGTCGACCTGTTTGACGCTCATGGCAAGCTGACTCATGTTCATTCCAACATCATGCATGGGAAATCTCCTTTTGTATGGGGCAGTTCAGTGGTTCAGATTTTACTACGCCCGCTCTGCGCGCAGTTGCATAAGAAAACGGGTACGAGTCTGTGCGACCCGCACCCGTTCACTGGGGGCTGTTTGTGACTACCATACTATCCGTGGTTGCACTCGGTGCATCCAGAAGTCCGGCGAGCGGTGCAAAAGCGCTCATAGACGGCGAGTAAGTAACAAGCGTATTACAGATGCTTCTCCAGCAGCGCCTGCAGCCTCGCCTTGGGTAGAGCGCCAACCGAGCGGTCAATCTCCTCGCCGTTCTTAAACACAATCAGCGTGGGGATGCTCATGACGCCATACTTCATGGCCAGGTCCTGGTTGTCGTCGACATTGCATTTGGCAACGGCAAGCTTGCCCGCCAGCTCATCGGCAACCTCGTCAACGATGGGCGAGAGGGATCGACAGGGACCGCACCACGGTGCCCAAAAATCAACCAGCACGGGCAGGCTGTCGTTAACGATGGAATCGAAGTTCTCGGGGGTAATCTGATTAATGCCAGCCATGGTGACCTCCATAATGCGACGCGGCTCGGCCGCGTAAAACTCAGTACGACCGTGCTTATACCCAGCCGCCCGCAAAGCAACCACTCGCGGGCAGCTCTTTTATATAATGGTGGGCACGCAAACGATTGGAGAGCGCATGTCCACGTCACAAAGCCAGAAAAAAGAAGCCATCGCCCAGGCGGCCGAGCAGGAGCTCACATCGCTTGCGGTCCGTGGCGTGCGTATCGCGGGCAACGCGTGCTCGCCGATCGTTCTGGTCAAAGGCGATTTGGACGACGCCGAGCGTTCGGGTGGCGAGCTTGCTGCCGGCCCGGATGGCACGGCGTTGCGCAAGGCGCTTGGGGCCATCGGCTACGCGCCCGAGGATTTTTGCGTGCTGGCAAGCGTCGCCGGCGTGGGTGACGGAGCGGTCGCGGTGGGCGAGACTCTGCCGTGCGAGCTGTTCCGCGAGGCGCTTGAGGCTTTGGATCCCGAGGCGGTGCTACTGCTCGACAACAACGCGGCTGACGCCATGCGCGAGACCTACGCCGATATGCTCGTGGCGATCGATGACTTCGACACCGCCATGCTCAAGCCCGGCTTGGTCGCCCATGTGCAGGGTCGCCGCGTGCTCGCGCTCGACGGTTTTGAGGCGGCGCTAACTGACAAAGCCGCCAAGCAGCGCATGTGGGCATACATCAAGCAGCTGACCCCGGCGGCCGCTCCGCTGTAGCGGATTAGCGCCGGCGAGCGATTGTCTGGCGGGCAAGGCACGCCTCGAGATCGGCGCCGCACTTCTACATCACAGCGCGCAGCTCAAACCGATCGCCGTTAATGCGGAACTGGCAGTTGCCGTTCATGCGTTCGACGGCAAGCTTAATGCTCTTGGTTCCAAAGCCGTGTCCGGTGTGCCCGGCTACGGGCATGCCGTCGACCATGCGCGGCGCGCGGTCAAACGTGTTGGAAACTAACAGCAGCAGCTGGCCGTCCTCTAATCGCAGGTCAAAGTCGACGAATCGCTTTCCTTGGGGTGCGGCGCTTGCAGCGGTGATAGCGTTTTCCAAGGCATTTGAGAGCACGCTAAACAGGTCGGCGTCACCTACGTGGATGGTTTCGGGTACGGCGGCGCGCAGGTTGGCGGTAATGCCGTTTCTATTGATATCCGAGTTAAATGACGAAAGCGCGATGTTTACGGTCTCGTTGGCGCAGAAGCGGCGTACGGCGGTGCGATCGCCGACTTCGCAGAGTTCATCGATGCGTTTGAGCGCCTCGTCGGTGTGGCCCTCCTCAATTAAAGCGGCCAGGCCGCGTAGGAAGTGGCGCATATCGTGGCGAAGAATCGACAGCTCGCGCCCAGATTGACGCCAAGCCTCGAGCTCTTTGATGGCGGCGCTGTCGCGGGTTTCGAGCATCCAGCGCTCTCGCTCGGCGGTTTCCTTTTCTTCGTATTCGCGCAGGTAAACGGCAAGAAACATAAGATAGAAGGCACAGAGCGCAAATGCCAAAAACTCAACCGTCACCACCGAGCCCGAGTGGAACAGCGTGGTGTAGACGTTGGTGGCATAGTCAAAGACGTAATAGACGAGCGGCAGGATTAAAAGGATGCCCAGCTCGGTGGTGCTTTTAATCGCCAAGCGCGGACTGATGTCGCCGGCCCAATGCAACAGGACGGCAAAGACGGCGAGTGTGGTCGCGATGCGCGCCAGATAGTACGCGATCTGAGAATCGGTTGCGGCAAATGCGGCAATGCCCATCCAATTGCTGAACTGGCAGCTCAGATAGGCACTCGTAATGCCGAGTACGGCAAGCAGCGGGCTCAGGCGGTAGCGCGCGCACAAATAGATGACGAGCGGCAGATGCACGACGAGTGGATATACCTGGCGGGCGAAAAGCTCGCCGCCGACGGCATTGGCGAGGCCAAATGCGCATCCAGTTACGGCACCGACCAGCACCAGTTCAAGCGCATGACGCCGGTTGATCTCGACACCGCACAGCGCCGCCGAGGCAAAGACGCCAAAGAGCAGCGTCGTGGCGTGGTGGATTGCCCAAAGGATCATTTCGACCGTGGAGACCATCAGTGTCTCCCACCCTCAAAGCGCACCGCAAAGTAGGCGTCTTGGAATCCCTGCTTGCAGCTGCGCGAAAGCGGGATGCACGCGCCCGAGCGCATGACGATGCCCGTGCGGTCAAAGTGATCGATATTGCGCAGGTTGACCTGGTAGCTGCGGTGGCATTTAAAGAAGGTGGCATTTTGCGCCAAACGGTCTTCGACGCTGCGGAACGACTCAAGTGCCTCGATATCGCGTCCGTCGCGCAGGTGGAAGACCACGTGCTTGTTGCGCGCCTCGGCATATTCGATGTCGGACAGGCGCAGGGCGTGGTAGCCAAAGGAAGTTTTGATCACGAGCTCGTCGGTTGCCGCCGGGCGCATGCTCGAAAGCTCGTCGAGCAACTGCGCTAGGCGTTCGTAAGCCACGGGCTTGAGCAGATAATCGAAGGCGCGGACCTCGTAGGACTCCAGTGCAAACTCGGGCGATGAGGTGAGAAACACCAGACGCACGGCGGTATCGGCCTGGCGCAATTCGCGCGCGGTGTCCATGCCGTTGACGAGCGGCATGATCATATCGAGCAAGATGATGTCGGCGCGCGATGCGGCATGGCGGGCCAGCAGGTCCTCGCCGCGCGTGACGAGCGCAACATCGACCGCCGTGCCCGTCTCGCTCGACCAACGGTCGATCATCCGGTGCAGTCTATCTAGAAAAGCGACGTCGTCGTCGCAGGCAATAATCTTGAGCATTCTGAGCCCCCTTAGTAGTTCGATTTTGCCACATTGGGTGCGGACCGCTCGCGGAGGCGTGTCCCATTTGCGCCCCACGTCGCGCAACTCGCGCCGAGCGGTATTGCGGTGGCGAAAGATGCCTCCTGCGCTATCGAGAGCTCGGCTATCCTCAGCTTGCCAGTTCGAAAATGGACCTGCCGCATGATTGAATCTTTATTTCAACTTTACACCTAGGTTTACAGCTGTCTTGTCAGCTGTAAACCTAGGTGTCATACTAAAGCCCCAAGATTCGCCAAAAGAGAGGGGCCTTGATGGCACAGAGCGCGAACATGGATGCGTCGGAGCTTGCACGCGATATCGCGGCCGGCCTAGCATCGGCAACGACGGCAACGGAGCGCGCGGCACTGGTGCCCGCAGAGCTTGTCGAGGCCATTCAACAACTAAAAACCCAACGTGACGCGGTGATCCTAGCGCACTATTACGTGGCGCCCGAGGTACAGGCCGTGGCTGATTACGTCGGCGACAGCTTTTACCTGGCAAAGCTTGCCAAGAGCCTGCCGCAGCAGGCCATCGTGCTGTGCGGCGTGGAGTTTATGGGCGAGAGTGCCAAGCTGCTCAGCCCCACCAAGACCGTGCTGCTGCCCGAGCCGGGCGCGGACTGCCCCATGGCGCACATGGTCAAGCGTGAGACGGTCGACGCGGCGCGCGCCGAGTACGGTGACGACCTTGCCGTGGTCTGCTACGTCAACTCCACGGTCGAGATCAAGAGCTGGAGCGACGTGTGCGTCACCAGTTCCAACGCCGTTAAGATCGTGTCCGAGCTGCCGCAGCAGCATATCCTGTTCATTCCCGACCAAAACCTGGGACGCTTCGTAGCCGAGCAGGTGCCGCAAAAGCACGTCATCCTCAACAACGGCTACTGCCCACGCCATCACATCATCACCGTCGAGCAGATCGTCGACGCGACGGAGGCCCACCCCGACGCGCTCGTGCTGGCGCACCCCGAGTGCAAGGCCGACGTTCTGGCCGAGGCCGACTACATCGGCTCCACCGCCGGCATCATCAGGTATGCCGAGGAGTCCGACGCGAGCGAGTTCATTATCGTGACGGTCCGCGGCGTGCTCTACGAGCTCGAGCGCCGCTGCCGGGGCACCGGCAAGAAGTTCTACTTCCCCGCGGTGCAGCCCACCTGCGTCAACATGGATCTCATCACGCTCGAAAAGCTCGTGCGCTGCCTGGAGACGGGCGAGGGCGAGGTGCAGATCGGCGTGTCGGACGAGGCTGCCGACCAGGCCAAACTCACGCTCGACCGCATGCTCGAGTACGCAGCGCGCTAGAACAATGTGACAAAGGGACAGTCCCTTTGTCACATTCAAGGGAAAGGATTCCTGTGGAAACCAAGCAATACCCCGATATGGAGTGCGACGTCGTCATTGCCGGCTGCGGCGTGGCAGGCCTGTACGCGGCCCTCAATCTGCCGACGAGCACGCGTGTGATCATGCTCTCCAAGGGCGCTGTCGACGAGTGCGATTCGATGCTCGCGCAGGGCGGCATCTGCGTGCTGCCTGAGGGATCGGACTACGATGCCTTCTTTGAGGACACCATGCACGCCGGTCATTACGAGAATCGCCGTGAGAGCGTCGACATCATGATCCGCTCGAGCCGTTCGGTCATCAACGACCTGCTAGCGCTGGGCGTGGATTTTGAGCGCAAGGCCGACGGCAGCCTCGACTTTACCCGCGAGGGCGCGCACAGCCGTCCGCGCATTGCCTTCCATGCCGATATCACCGGCAAGGAGATTACGACCAAGCTGCTCCAGGCCGTTCGCAAGCTGGATAACGTGCAGATTTTGGAGCACGTGGCCATGACCGATATCCTGACGGGCGAGCGTGACGGCGCCACGGTGTGTGCCGGTGTCGTCGCCGTTTCCGTGGACGAGGACAACTCGGTTCGTCCTGCCGACGAGCTGGCAAATGCTGCCGAGGGCGTGCATGCCGGCGAGCCGTTTAAGATCCATGCCCGCCACACGCTGTGGGCGACGGGCGGCATCGGTGGCGTATACGACCACTCGACCAACTATCCGCAGCTCACGGGCGATGCCTGCTACATCGCTCAGGAGCATGGCATTAAGATGGAGCACCTGGACTACGTGCAGATCCACCCCACGGGACTGTTCTCGCCGCAGCCGGGCCGCACCTTCCTGATCAGCGAGAGCTGCCGCGGCGAGGGCGCGATTTTGCTCAACGCCGCCGGCGAGCGCTTTACCGACGAGCTTCAGCCGCGTGATGTGGTCGCCGCCGCTATTCGCGAGCAGATGAAGCAGGACGGTACCGAGCACGAGTGGCTGAGCTTCGCCCCCGTCGAACGCGATGTGGTGACCGGGCATTTTGCCAACATTCGCGCGCGCTGCCTTGAGGACGGCCGCGACATCTTGGACGAGCCCATCCCCGTTACGCCCACGCAGCACTACTTTATGGGTGGCGTATGGGTCGATAAGGACGGCCGCACCTCGATGCCCGAGCTCTACGCCGCGGGCGAGACGGCCTGCAACGGCGTTCACGGCAAGAATCGCCTTGCATCAAACAGCCTGCTCGAAGCGCTGGTCTGGGGTCGTCGCGCCGCGTGGTATATGCGTACCGGCGAGTCACTGGCCGTGGAGCAGGCGGGCGATCCCGCGCTCGATGGCCGTCATCGCGCCCTGAGCGCCGACATCCTGGCAATCGATGATTTGGCCCGTGCCGCCGGCACGCAGGCCGTGGAGGAGTAGACCATGAATCCCATTACCATGAAGCTCGTCGTCGATGATCTGATTTTGCAGGCTCTGCGCGAGGACATCACGTTTGAGGACGTGAGCACGGCGAGCGTGTGCCCCACGGCGCGTCCCGCTACCGTTGAGCTTATCGCCAAGGCCGACGGCATCATCGCCGGCTTGGATGTGTTCGCCCGCACCTTTGAGCTGTTGGATTCGCAGAGCTCGGTGCTGTTCGACGTTGCCGGCGGTGACGAGGTGCACGCCGGCGACCATGTGGGTCAGGTGCGCGGCGATGCGCGCGTGCTGCTTTCGGGCGAGCGCGTGGCGCTCAACTACCTGCAGCGCATGAGCGGCATCGCTACCTACACGCACAGCATGGCCGCGGCGCTCGAGGGCACCAAGACCGTGCTCGTCGACACGCGCAAGACCACGCCGGGCATGCGCGTGTTTGAGAAGGCGGCGGTCGAGATCGGCGGCGGCAGCAACCACCGCTACAACCTGTCGACGGCCGTCATGCTCAAGGACAACCACATCGATGCCGCCGGTGGCGTGACGCGTGCGATCGAGATGGCGCGCGCCCATGCATCGTTTACCACGACGGTCGAGATCGAGTGCGAGAACCTGGACATGGTGCGCGAGGCTGTGGAGGCCGGCGCCGATATCATCATGTTCGACAACATGACCCATGACGACATGGCCGCCGCCATAGAGCTTATCGCCGGTCGCGCCAAGACCGAGTGCTCGGGCAATGTGGATGCCAGCAATATCCGCGCCCTGGCTGATCTGGGCGTCGACTACATTAGCTCGGGGGCATTGACGCACTCTGCGCCGATTCTCGACCTCTCGCTTAAGCACCTGCGTCTGCTGGACGGTAAATAATGGACGCCCGCGAGCGTCGCCGTGCCATCATGGCCGTGCTCGAGGGAGCCAAGGGGCCAGTTTCGGGCAGCGCGCTTGCCCGCGAGGTGGGTGTGAGCCGCCAGGTCGTGGTGCAGGACATCGCCCTGCTGCGCGCCGATGGGCACGATATCGTGGCGACCAACCGCGGCTACGTGCTGCAGGAGGCCCCCAGCAGCCCCGCCGTGCCCACGCGCTTGGTCAAGGTTCGCCACAGCGTGGAGCAGGCAGGCGATGAGCTCACGAGTATCGTCGACGCCGGAGGCGCCGTGCTCAACGTGATCGTCAATCACCGCGTGTACGGTAAGATCACGGCCGACCTGGACATCCGCAATCGTCGCGATGTTGAGCGCTATCTGCGCGATATCGAGAGCGGCAAGAGCTTCCCGCTGCTGACGGTGACCAGCGGCTACCACTTCCATCGCATTGCGGCGGAGGACGAACAGACCCTCGACGAGATCGAGGCGATGCTCAAGGAAAAAGGCTACCTAGCAGACCTGATGCCCTACGAAGACGATCTCTCTTAGCCGACGCTGCAAACGCCCCTAAGCGGCAATCTGACGTTCAATCGTCGGTCGCGTACCCAAAGTACGCTTCCCTCCTCTTTCACGTCACCTTGCTCGCTTAGGGACGTTTTCGCTGACGTGGGCTCAACCTGCGACGGTGCCAAATTAGTTATCCGCACAAAAGGAGGCCTCCGCGGCGATGCGGAGGCCTCCTTTTTTGTGCACGGTGTACTTTTGAGTGTGCAAGTGGGGGAGTTGTTACTCCTCGACGATCTCGGTGATCGCGCCAGCGGGGCAAGCGTCCTGGCAAGCGCCACAGGCGACGCAGGAGTCCTCGTCAGCGACGGTAGCGACGTCCTGGAGCTCCAGAACGCCAGCGGGGCAGGAGTCGACGCAAACGCCACAAGCGATGCACTCGTCGGCATCAATTACGGGATGAGCCATGGTAGTTTCCTCTCTGTTGACCGACGCTACAGGCGATGCGCGCCGGTTTGATTCGGGCAAAAACATACCACGGGAGCGACCGTTTGCAATACCCTCTGACCGGCATCTTCATACCGTTCGCCGAGTATGCCAAGGTTTACTAAAAAATGCGCAGGTGGGGCCGTTGAGCTGCGCAAATGTTAGCTAAAGGTGACTTGAAATATCGAGCTATTGAGCGCGCCTGCGGAAAGGGCATCCCGTTATTTGGCCGAAAACCGGGTCGTAGTTTCCGGTTGGGCCCGCTAGCGGAAACTGCGACCCGGTATCAGCTTTCAAAACGGGACGAGCTTTCCGCAAGGCAGCCCCAGGCACCCTCGGACCCAAGCCTCAGCCATCTCTACATAGATCTCGATAGATTTGCCGAGAACTCAATCAGCGCATCTACCTGCACATTTAAGAACCTAAACTCTCAGCAATAAGAAATCTTATATGAATTGACTTAGATTTTGTATATTCCGGCCCATAAGGGGATACACTACATCCTGAAAGACAAGCCGAAACACCGCTCGGCAGACCGCCGAGTCGGTGCAAACGCACAAGAGAGAGGGAATTTCTAATGGGCAAGATTCTTGGTATCGACCTTGGTACTACCAACTCCGCTATGGCCGTCCTCGAGGGCGGTTCTCCGACCATCATCGTGAACGCCGAGGGCGACCGCACCACCCCGTCTGTCGTGGGCTTCCGTGCCGACGGCGACCGCGTCGTGGGCAAGGCCGCTAAGAACCAGGCTGTCACCAACCCCAAGAACACCGTGTTCTCCATCAAGCGCTTCATGGGCCGCAAGTATTCCGAGTGCACCTCCGAGATCAAGACCGTGCCGTATGAGGTCAAGGAGGGCCAGGGTGGCCGTGCCGTCGTCGACATCGAGGGCAAGGATTACACCGCCGAGCAGGTGAGCGCCATGACGCTCGCCAAGATGAAGGCCGACGCCGAGAAGTATCTGGGCGAGACCGTCACCGACGCCGTCATCACCGTCCCGGCCTACTTCAACGACGCCCAGCGTCAGGCCACCAAGGACGCCGGTAAGATCGCCGGCCTCAACGTCAAGCGTATCGTCAACGAGCCGACCGCTGCTGCTCTGGCCTATGGCCTGGACAAGCAGGGCACCGACCAGCGCATCCTGGTCTTCGACCTGGGCGGCGGCACCTTCGACGTCTCCATCCTCGACCTCGCCGACGGCGTGTTTGAGGTTCTGTCCACCTCGGGCGACAACCACCTGGGCGGCGACGACTGGGATCAGCGCGTCATCGATTGGATGGCCGATAAGTTCCAGCAGGAGAACGGTGTCGACCTGCGTCAGGACCCCATGGCCCTGCAGCGTCTGAAGGAGGCCGCCGAGAACGCCAAGAAGGAGCTCTCCGCCGCCCAGCAGACCACCATCAACCTGCCGTTCATTACCATGAACCAGTCCGGCCCGCTGCACCTCAACTACACGCTGACCCGCGCCGAGTTCGAGAAGATCACCCGCGACCTGCTCGAGCGCTGCAAGCAGCCTGTCACCAACGCCCTGCGCGACGCCAAGCTTAAGCTCTCCGATCTGACCGAGGTCATCCTCGTCGGCGGCTCCACCCGTATGCCCGCCGTCCAGGAGCTCGTCAAGACTATGACCGGCAAGCAGCCCAACATGTCCGTGAACCCCGACGAGGTCGTTGCCGACGGCGCCGCCGTCCAGGGCGGCGTGCTCACCGGCGACGTCGAGGGCATCCTGCTGCTCGACGTTACCCCGCTGTCGCTGGGTGTCGAGACCATGGGCGGCATCATGACCAAGATGATCGACCGCAACACCACGATCCCGACCTCCAAGACCGAGGTCTACTCCACCGCTGCCGACAACCAGACCAGCGTCGAGATCAACGTGCTCCAGGGCGAGCGCGAGCTTGCCCGCGACAACAAGTCGCTCGGTAAGTTCCAGCTGACCGGTATCCCGGCTGCCCGCCGCGGCGTGCCGCAGATCGAGGTCACCTTCGACATCGACGCCAACGGCATCGTCAAGGTCTCTGCTAAGGACAAGGGCACCGGCAAGGAGCAGCAGATCACCATTTCCGGTTCCACCGCGCTTTCCGACGACGAAGTCGATCGTATGGTCAAGGACGCCGAGGCTCATGCCGAGGAGGACAAGAAGCAGAAGGAAGAGGTCGAGGTCCGCAACCAGACCGACAGCCTGTGCTACTCCACCGAGCAGACCCTCAACGAGCTGGGCGACAAGGTTTCCGCCGACGTGAAGTCCAAGGCCGAGGCCGCTATCGCCGACGCCAAGAAGGCGCTCGAGGGCTCTGACGTCGAGGCCATCAAGGCCGCCGGCGAGTCCCTGCAGTCCGTGGCCTACGAGCTGGCCCAGGTTGTCTACGCCGACGCTCAGCAGCAGACCGACGGTGCCGCCGGCGCCCAGCCTGCCGACGATGACGTTGTCGACGCCGACTACGAGGTTGTGGACGACGAGGACAAGTAATCATGTCCGCCCGTAAAGCTCGCACGGAGGCGGCCGCTGTTGGTGCCGCCCCCGTTGACTCTGAGGAGAAGGACGTGAAGATTCCCGTAGAGGCCGTCGACGATACCGAGGCCAACGAGGCCGCGGCCGCCGAGGCTGCCGAGAACCAGGTAGAGGATTCCAACAAGGAGGCGACGATGACCGAGGACGAGATGGTGGAAGCCGCTATCCGCGCCGGTGAGGAAGCCGCCGACAACGACTTTAAGCTCAAGTTCGAGCAGGCCCAAAAGGAGCTCGCCGACGTGCGCAATGAGCTCGATGCTGCGGCAGAGGCTCAGAAGGCCGCCGAGGACAAGGCAAAGGACGCCACTGAGCGTACCGCCCGTCTTCAGGCCGACTGGGAGAACTTCCGTCGCCGCACCGCCAATGAGCGTATCGCCGAGCGCGAGCGCGCGACCGAGAAGCTCGTCACCGCGCTGCTGCCGGTGGTCGACGATATCGAGCGTGCGATCGACCATGCCCGCAGCCAGGAGCTTGCCGACGACTTTAAGCAGTTCGTCGACGGCGTCGACGCGGTGCATGCCAAGCTGCTCGATGTGTTTGCGCACGAGGGCGTTGAGCCCATCGACCCCAAGGGCGAGGCGTTCGATCCGCTCGAGCACCAGGCCGTGGGTCGCGTCGAGGACGCGTCGCAGTACGACGAGACCGTCAACGACGTGTACCAGAAGGGCTACCGCATGGCGGACCGCATCCTGCGTTCCGCGATGGTGACGGTGACCTACGGTGGCGAGAAGCGCCCCGCACCGGAGCCCGAAGCGGCGCCCGAGGATGCTGCGGCCGATACGGCCGAGAGCACCGAGGAGTAATTGAGAAGGGCCCCGGGGCAACACCCGGGGCCCTTTCTGGCCTAGTGCCATATGAAAGCATGAGCCGTCGTCTGCATGGACGGCGGACGTAACAGGAGAGGAGCTACGATGGCTGCAGGCAAAACCTTCTATGACATCCTGGGCGTATCCAAGAGCGCCTCCGACAAAGAGATCAAGAGCGCGTTTCGCAAGCTCGCGCAAAAATATCACCCCGATGCCGGCGGCGACGAGGCCAAGTTTAAGGAGATCAGCGAGGCCTATGAGACGCTTTCGGACGAGAAGAAGCGCAAAGAGTACGACCAGATGCTCATGTTTGGCGGTATGCCGGGCGCGGGCGGCGCGTATGGCGGCGGCTACGGTGCCGGCGCGGGTGCCAGCGGCTGGGGCGACATCTTCGACAGCATCTTTAGCGGCAACGGCGCCTGGGGCAGCGATTGGGGCTCGGGCTTTGCCGGGGCTGCGGGCGCTGCCGGTGCCGGCGCTGGCCGCAGCCGTGCTCGCAAGGGCGGCGACCTGTCGCTGACCGTCGATGTGACGGCCGAGGACGCGTTTCGCGGTGTGACGCACAAGGTCACCTATCGCATTCCCTCGACAGGTGAGCAGCAGACCATTACGGTCTCGGTGCCTGCGGGTGCGGTCGACGGCGGCAAGCTGCGCTACAAGCGTCGCGGCGAGTATGGCGTTGCGGGTGGCGAGCGCGGCGACCTGGTCGTGACCACGCATGTGGAGGAGCACCCGCTGTTTAAGCGCAAAGGTGCCGACGTGACCATGGAGGTACCGGTCTCGGTCTACGAGGCGGCGCTCGGCTGCACGGTGGACGTGCCGACGCCCGGCGGTGCGACGGTTCGTCTGAAGGTGCCCGCGGGTACCCAGACGGGCAAGAAGTTCCGCTTTAAGGAAATGGGGGCGCCCGACGTTAAGCACCGTGGCCGCACAGGCGCGCTGCTCGTCGAGATCAAGGTGCAGGTCCCCACGAACCTATCCGATGACGAGCGCGATGCCATGACCAAGCTGCGCGAGACCGACACACGCGACTATCGCGAGAAGGTCAACCGTTACAAGGCGACGTACTAGGGCGGTCGCGGCGCACGCCCGCGCCCACGGGCTTATGATGGACGATAACGAGACGGAAAGGGGTCAGGTAGCATGGCCGAGGACAATAGGAACAAACCGCTGTACATGATCAGCGTGGCGGCCGAGCTGACCGGCATGCACCCGCAGACTCTGCGCGTCTACGAGTCCAAAGGCTTGGTGAATCCCCAGCGCTCGGGCGGCAACACGCGTCTGTATTCGCGTGCCGATATCGAGCGCCTGGAGCTCATCAACCAACTGACCGACGAGGGCATCAACCTCGCCGGCGTGGTGCGCATCCTCGATATGAAGGAGCGTGCCGAGGAGCGCGAACGCGAGAACGAGAAGCTCCGCGCCCGCGTACGCCAGCTCGAGGACGAGCTGCACGAGTACAAGATGCAAAAGAAGATCACCGCCCTGGCCCCGCGCGACGGCTCAGTTAACCCCGAGCAAGTCATGCGCAAGCTGCTGGGCGCCGGCGGGGATTTGTAGTTACGCGGGTTTACCAACCCGCGTAACCAGTTGACGCTGCAAGCCCGTCAGAGCGGCAATCTGCCTTTCAACTTCGGCGGCATGATCAAAAGATCAATGCCGCCTTGTTTCAAGGCACCTTGCTCGCTCTGGCGGGCTTTCGCTGTCCGCGCCAAAATATCGGCGTTGCCATGGCCCGGATGCGGCACTTGGGGACGTTCCTCACTTTGGAAATACGGCCCGCTCGCTGTCCGTTCTCTACCTGCGGCGTTGCCTTGCTCCGGATGCGGTAGTCATGGGGGACGTTCTTAAATGACTAGTCGAAAGGGACGCTCTTGCACCAAATTTGCCGGACCGCACCGGGCTTGCCCTTTACTTTACCGAGATAAAGTGAACGTGCAGATTCGCAACCCACTCGCAACTGTTCTATGGCACGATATTGAATGAATGTATGCTATGCGCCCGAGCCTTTCGGGCAGAGTGGGAGACAGTATGGTCAAGCTGTACGAGGACGGCATCTACCTGCGCGGCGGCAGCGAGGTTGTGCCTGCGGCCGAGGCTGCCGAGCGCGGTATTACGCAGACGCCCGAGGATGCCAAGCGTGGCACCATCGCGTATTCGATCCTCCAGGCACACAATACGTCCGGAGATCCCGAGGCGCTCAAGATCCGCTTCGACGCCATGGCGAGCCACGACATCACCTTTGTCGGCATCATCCAAACGGCGCGTGCCTCGGGCATGGAGCAGTTCCCGCTGCCCTACGTGCTCACCAACTGCCATAACTCGCTGTGCGCCGTGGGCGGCACCATCAACGAGGACGACCACGTCTTTGGCCTTTCCGCTGCTAAGAAGTACGGCGGCATCTTCGTTCCGCCCCATATTGCGGTCATCCACTCCTTTATGCGTGAGAACTTCGCCGGCTGCGGCAAGATGATCTTGGGCTCCGACTCGCACACCCGCTACGGCGCCCTGGGCACCATGGCCGTGGGCGAGGGCGGCGGCGAGCTGGCAAAGCAGCTGCTGCGCGACACCTACGATGTCGCCTATCCCGGCGTCGTCGCCATCTACCTCACGGGCGCTCCGCGCCCCGGCGTCGGCCCGCACGATGTGGCGCTCGCCATCATCCGCGCCGTCTTTGCCAAGGGCTACGTCAAGAACAAGGTCATGGAGTTCGTGGGCCCCGGCATCGCGAGCATGACGACTGACTATCGCAACGGCGTCGACGTCATGACCACCGAGACCACCTGCCTTTCCTCCATCTGGGCCACCGACGAGGACACACACGCGTTTTTGGCCATGCACGGCCGCGGCGACGACTACCGCGAGCTCAAGCCCGCCGATGTCGCCTACTACGACGGCTGCGTCGAGGTCGATCTGTCGAGCATCAAGCCCATGATCGCGCTGCCGTTCCATCCTTCCAACGGCTTTGAGATTGACGAGCTCAACGAGAACCTCGAGGACATCCTGCACGAGGTGGAGCTCGAGGCCGCCAAGATCGGCGAGGGCAAGACGCACTTTAGCCTGCTCGACAAGATCGTCGACGGCAAGCTGCACGTGCAGCAGGGCGTTATCGCCGGCTGCTCGGGCGGCAACTACGACTCCGTGGTCCAGGCTGCCCGCGTGCTCAAGGGCGCCAACACCGGCTGCGGCGAGTTCTCGCTGTCGGTCTATCCCACGAGCCAGCCCGTGGCACTCGAGCTTACACGCCGCGGCTACATCTACGACCTCATGGAGGCCGGCGCGATCGTGCGCACGGCGTTCTGCGGCCCGTGCTTCGGCGCCGGCGACACGCCCGCCAACAACGGCCTTTCGATCCGCCACACTACGCGCAACTTCCCCAACCGCGAGGGTTCCAAGCCGGGCAATGGCCAGCTGAGCGCCGTGGCCCTGATGGACGCCCGCTCCATTGCGGCGACGGCTGCCAACGGCGGCGTCCTGACGCCGGCGACCGACCTGCCCGAGGAGACTTGGGACGAGGCCTGCGAGTACACCTTTGACGACGCGCCGTACAAAAAGCGCGTGTACTGGGGCTTTGGCAAGGCGGAGCCTGCCGACGAGCTGGTCGAGGGTCCCAACATCAAGCCGTGGCCCGCGATGGAGCCGCTCGGCGACGATATCCTGCTCAAGGTGTGCTCCAAGATCATGGATCCGGTCACCACGACCGACGAGCTCATTCCTTCGGGCGAGACGAGCTCCTTCCGCTCCAACCCGCTGGGCCTGGCCGAGTTTACGCTCAGCCGTCGCGATCCGGCCTACGTGGGTCGCTCCAAGGAGGTCGACGCCGTGGAGAAGCGCCGCGTTGCCGGCGAGGCAGCAGGCGATCTGGCGGCACTCGATGCCGAGCTTGCGGGCGTGTTTGAGGCGCTGGTCGGCGCGGGTGTCGCGGCCGATGCCAAGGCGACTGAGTACGGCTCCATGCTCTATGCCAAGAAGCCCGGTGACGGTTCCGCCCGCGAGCAGGCCGCGAGCTGTCAGCGCGTGATCGGCGGTCTGGCCAACATCGTCCACGAGTACGCCACCAAGCGCTATCGCTCCAACGTGATGAACTGGGGTATGGTGCCCTTCCAGATGGAGGCCGAGCCCAGCTTTGAGGTGGGCGACTATGTCTTTGTGCCGGGTATCCGTGCCGCGCTCGACGGTGACCTAAAGGACATCGCCGCCTACGTGGTGCGCGCCGACGGTGCGGTCGAGCAGATTGAGCTCTACATTGCCGATATGACGGCAGAGGAGCGTGCCATCGTCAAGGCCGGCTGCCTGATCAACTACAACAAGTTCAAGGCCGCTGCCGAGTAACGCACTTAATTGTCCGCCCGGGGCTTACCCTTTCCCGCCCGCTCACGCGCTTCGCGAGGGTCGCGTTCGGGAAAGGGTAAGCCCCGGGCTACATTTCTGCGTTCTCGTTGGGTCTTGAGGGACGCTAATAAATAGACTTGCTTGATGCCGCCTCTGTTATCGGGGCGGCTTCTTTTGTCGAAAACCACCAAGAAGGGGTAGGCGCCTTTGCGGTGGTTCCGTTTGTCTCGACCTGTAACATCTGGGCCCCTATTTGACGAGCGGTTGTTACAGATTGAGACAAACGATCGCCGCCGATCATTTCATCTCAATCTGTAACATCTAGGATCGAAAAGGGCCGCTAGATGTTACAGATCGAGACAGTGGAACATCGGAGCCGAAACCACCACAAAGGTGCCTGCCCGGCGGGTCCTTATTTCGATGGGGTCCAGGTTATTTCATCGTCAAATAGCCAAGTGCGTGCCGAGCCACTGTTGCGCGCTGTCTGCGGATCGGGCTCGCAGGTTTGTTCGTAGGCATCCTCGGTACACCGATCCATAAAATCGACGACTGCCGTCTGGTCGCCCTCCATGACGTAGATTACGTCGCCATCCGAGATATAGACCCCCGGTCCTTCATTGTCCACGCAGCCGGGGTCGTATGAGACGTTGCACAATTTGCTCCCGTTTGCCGCATCGAGCTCAAGGGTCGAATGATACCCGCCAACCATTTGGCCGTTCTTGGCTCGATATGTTGCGGCGCCGTACCACCGCTTAAACGTCTTGCCTTTGAGTAAACTGGTTGCCTTACCGATAAGCTGCTCATCTTGGGTATAGCGCGTGGCTCCAAGTTCGATTCGGGGATAGTTACTGACCCCAAGCGCTGCGGGCGTACCGTCGAAATCGACGGTGATCGAATCGGGTTTGACGATATCGGTGAGGATTTCGATGGGGTAGCTTACGGTTTCAACCGCCGCCTGCGTTGCCGAGGCAGGGAGAAATGCGAGATAGATAATTCCTACGCCGACTGCGGTAATCGCAAACGCTAAGACGAGCAGGCCGATATAGGTGGAGCGTTTCACGGCGGGTACCTCGCAAACAGTATGCATTCATTAAGATAAGTGATACCAGCTTACGACAATATTCAAAAGAAAGCGATCGGTCGAAATGACGGGGCGAAAAGGCCCTATTGGGCTTCGATTTGACCTCTAATAGGAATATTTGCCCCACTCATTCTGGGCGAGAGGTCAATAATTCAGTTCACGAGTCTTGAGCGATACTATTCTCACTAAACTCACTATTTTCACAGTAAGCACTATAAATACGATAGGGAGGACGACGAGAACGTTGTGACGTGCGATAGCTAAGCCGTTTAAGCCGGACTCTGACCTTGAATCTCCGCCTCTATCTGTGCGAACGGGCTATTGTCGGTTCTCGATTCCATCGCTGCGTTTTCGTTGGGTCTTGAGGGACGCTAATAAATAGGCTTGCTTGATGCCGCCTCTGTTATCGGGGCGGCTTCTTTTTGTCGAAAACCGCCACAAAGGGGACAGGCACCTTTGTGGCGGTGGGGACGAGCTCGATGTTGTTGTGATCGTTGAGCGGCATGTTAATGGGCACCTCTACAGAATTTCATCTGGGCTGGCGGGTTTGGTTGTTTTGGGGATGCCGAGTTTGGATGACGCGAAATCGTCAACATTGTCCTTAATTCCGTCTTTGGTGTAGACAGTGACCATATAGGTGCTGTGTCCGAATTCGCCCTTGTCGCGTGTTGCCCAGGCATCCCAGTAGGCGGCCCCGTTTCGCCCTTTGATTTTTCCGACACGGCGGAGTTCTGTTCGCTTTAATTTCTGGTTGCTATAGATGGTTCGACCGGCTTCCGCGGTGAGCCCGCACTGTCCAAGCAGCTTGTCGAGGACTTGGTTCATGTGGCGCTCATCGGTGTTTGGTGCGTAGTCGTAGGCGAGGGTGATGGAGTCAAGGGGCTGGTCGTCGATCAGATAATTCATTGTCTGAGGTTCGAGGCAGAAATAAGGAGAGCATCCGTCGACCTTGCCGAGCAACGGTAACTTGGACTGCCAACTTCCGGTGGGAATTGCATATTCGTAGAACACGCCACGGCAGACAAAGGAGAGCGAGGTGGCACGCGAGCCGGCGTCGATCATCCCGCAAAGATCGAAGGGCGAGGCGATACCAAAAGAAAAGGGCGTGATGACGATAAGGAAGAGCATCACGATGGGTATGGCGAGAATGGCGATGACGTTGCGACCGGTGGAATGAGACGGCTTCATATGCGCTCCTCGAGACAAAGAGCTGTTGAGGATAGGCAGAAATGGATATGTTCAGAGAACAATTCAAGTTTAATCTCATGGCGTGAGATGGTCGACCGTTAGCGTCGAAAACCACCACAAAGGTGCCTGTCCCCTTTGTGGTGGTGGGGAGCGCGCGGCTTCTTTTGGTGATAGTGTTAGCCGGCGGTATCATTAGGACAAATGGCGCGGGTTTGCATTGTGAGGTGCTTTGCTGTGAGAAGTCCTGCCCGTATTGGATTGATTGTCTTGGCGCTTGCGATCGCTGTGGTTGGCGCGGGCGCTGTCGGTATGGCATTTCTACCTGCTGCGGTGACGGAGCCGGTGGTCAAGCCTGTGACTCAATCTGTCGAACTTCTGACCGGCGACGACAAGCCTGAGACCATTACCGTTGATTTTGATGAGCAACCGGCTGCGCTGGGCATTAGTAATTATCCACGCATTCAGCTTGGGGCTATGCGCTATACCACGGATTCTGGTCTGATCGACAGGGCGTCCGAGCTGCTCAAGGGCAAAATCTTTAAGCGCTGGTATGGATATGCGTCCTATCGGGCAAAAGCGAACGACATGGTTGGCGGATGCCACTCTTCCATCGAGCTGGACACTGCAAACGGCGCAAAGTTATGTGATGTCTCGTACGATCCGGGCTACGAGGACAATGAGGGTCCGGGCATCTACATCATGGACGGCGATGTCGCCTATGTCATGGAGGGCGACCAGACCGAGCTCAACGATTTTATGGGCCAGTGTATCCAAGATGCCTATAAACAGACCTGCTTGCCTGACCCGCAGGCTGCACGCGATAGTGGGTCTGCCCGTACATGGCTGTTCGAGGATGAGATGCCCTGGACCGTCGAATCGGGAAGTACGGGTCCGGCGAAGGAGTAGAGACCGCGACCACCACAAAGGTGTCTGTCCCCTTTGTGGTGGTTTGCATGTCGTGGGAACACTCAGAAAATCTTATATATAGAGACTTAGATTTATGTATAAGATCGCACAAAGCTGGCAACAATACTTCTCGAACAACGTGAAGCCGCCCCGTAGGGCGGCCGCCCCAAGAGAGGTGATTCCATGAGAATCGATAAGCTAGCAATGACGTCGCGCGAGGCGTTGCAGACCGCCATGAGCACGGCTGCCGATGCGCAGGCCGGCGCGGTGGAGCCGATTCACCTGCTGTCTGCCCTGCTCGGTGCCGGCGAGCGCAATATCTCCGTGATCATCGAGCGCATCGGCGCTGATCCGGCCCAGCTCGCACGCTCCACGCAGGATGCCGTCGACCGCGCGCCCAAGGTTTCGGGCGAGGGTCAGCAGATGGGCCTGTCCAACGAGCTCGTCCGCGTCATCGAGAAGGCCGAGAAGAAGGCCACCAAGATGGGCGACAGCTTTGTGGTGACCGAGCATCTGCTGATGGCGCTTGCCGAGGACAAGGGCGAGGCGGGCCGTGTGCTGCGCGACGCCGGCGTCACCAAGGAGCGCATCGAGCAGGTCTACGAGGAGCTGCGCGGCGATGACCGCGTGACGTCCGCCGAGGACAAGACCCAGTTTGAGGCGCTGGAACAGTACGGCCGCAATATCTGCGACCTTGCCCGCGCCGGCAAGCTCGACCCGGTCATTGGCCGTACCGACGAGATCCGTCGCACCATTCAGGTCCTGTCCCGCCGCACCAAGAACAACCCCGTGCTCATCGGCGAGCCGGGTGTCGGCAAGACGGCCATCGTCGAGGGCATCGCCCAGCGTATCGTGGCCGGCGACGTGCCGAGTACCCTGCGCGACCGCGACCTTATCGAGCTCGACATGAGCGCGCTGGTCGCCGGCGCTAAGTACCGCGGCGAGTTCGAGGACCGCTTGAAGGCTGTGCTCAAGGAGGTACAGAAGTCCGAAGGCAAGGTCATCCTGTTCATCGATGAGCTCCACACCATCGTGGGCGCTGGTGCCACCGAGGGCTCCATGGACGCCGGCAACATCCTCAAGCCGGCGCTTGCCCGTGGCGACTTGCACGCGATCGGCGCGACCACGCTCGACGAGTATCGCAAGTACATCGAGAAGGACGCGGCGCTCGCCCGTCGTTTCCAGACCGTTATGGTGAGCGAGCCTACCGTCGAGGACACCATCTCGATCCTGCGTGGCCTCAAGGAGAAGTACGAGATCTTCCACGGTGTGCACATCACCGATAGCGCGCTCGTGGCCGCTGCTGACCTCTCCGATCGCTATATCGCCGACCGCTTTCTGCCCGACAAGGCCATCGACCTGGTCGATGAGGCCGCAAGCCGCCTGCGCATGGAACTCGACAGCATGCCGGTCGAGATTGACGCCACCACGCGTCAGCTCACCCAGCTGCAGATCGAGGAGCAGGCGCTCATGAAGGAGACCGACGACGCCTCCAAGGAGCGTCTGGAGGCCCTGCGCCAAGAGATCGCCGAGGTCCAAGAAAAGCTCAACGTGCAAAAGGCCGGCTGGCTCAACCAGAAGAACGCCATCGACCACGTGCAGGAGCTTAAGGGACAGCTCGACGAGGCCAGAAGCGAAGAGGAGCGCGCGACGCGCAACGGCGACCTGGGCCGTGCGTCCGAGCTGCGCTACTCCGTGATTCCGGGTCTGCAGCAGCAGATTCAGGATTCCGAGGCTGCGCTCGAGGCACAAAAGCAGAAGGACGGCGAGGGTCTCAACGAGCAGGTGACCTCCGATGAGATCGCCGAGGTCGTGAGTGCCTGGACCGGCGTGCCCGTGTCCAAGATGATGCAGGGCGAGCTCGACAAGCTGAAGGGCCTGGAGGGTGAGCTGCATAAGCGCGTCATCGGCCAGGACGAGGCCGTCTCCGCCGTCGCCGCGGCTGTGCGCCGCAGCCGTGCGGGCCTCTCCGATCCGGACAAGCCCATCGGCAGCTTCTTCTTCCTGGGCCCCACCGGCGTGGGCAAGACCGAGCTCGCCAAGGCACTTGCCGAGTGCCTGTTCGACGACGAGCGCGCGCTCGTGCGTATCGACATGTCCGAGTACATGGAGAAGTTCAGCGTCCAGCGTCTGATCGGTGCGCCCCCAGGATACGTGGGTTACGACGAGGGCGGCCAGCTCACTGAGGCCGTGCGCCGTCGTCCGTACTCCGTGATCTTGCTCGACGAGATGGAGAAGGCTCATCCTGATGTCTTCAACGTGCTGCTGCAGGTGCTCGACGACGGCCGTCTGACCGATGGCCAGGGTCGCCAGGTGTCCTTCAAGAACACGATTATCATCATGACGTCCAACGTGGGCTCCAAGGCCATCGCCGATCTGTCCGGTAAGGACGAGGAGGAGATGCGCCATCAGGTCGACGCCGCCATGGCTCAGACCTTCCGCCCCGAGTTCCTCAACCGTATCGACGATATCGTGGTGTTCCATCCGCTCGGCATGGCGCAGATCGAGAAGATTGTCGACATCCAGCTTGCCGACGTTCGCGCACGCCTGGCCAAGGAGCGCATGACGCTTGCCATCACCCCGGCGGCCAAGCAGATGCTCGCCGTGGGTGGCCTGGACCCCGTGTTCGGTGCCCGTCCGCTCAAGCGCCTGGTTCAGCGCGAGGTCGTGGATGCCATCGCCGCCGCTATCATCGACGGCACGGTGCGCGAGGGCGATCAGGTGACGGTCGATGCCGACAAGGACGGCGGCTTTACCGTCGTGTGCGACAACACGCCGGCGGCCACCTACGAGGTCCCCGACGCCGAGTAGGTTTTGGGCCATGCCTTAAAATCTACCAGCCGTCTCTAAACGCCAAGGGCGGCGGATCCAATTGGGTCCGCCGCCCTTTTTCGTGCGACAATCGATGATATTGAACGGATGCGATGCGAGGAGCTATGCAGATGAAAGACGAGATCAAGACAAGCGCGCCGGCGACCGATGCCGCACCCGCCGCACCCAAGCCTGTGCCTAAGCCGGCGCCCAAGCCGCGCGACCCCTACATCCGTGCCGAGAACGAGGACGATGACGGCTACGATCCCTACAGCGATCGCCGCCCCGAGCGCGAGCCGCTGTTCGAAGCCGACCCCTGGCGCTAGTTGCATCAAGTAGCTAATTTGGCGATGATTTCCTGGGACGGGGTAGTCAAAAAAGTCCCGTCCCAAATCGACTGTCCAGGGAGTCGCATTCGAGCTTGGTTGCCCTCTCAGCCACTCGGCATCCTTCGAGCAGTAATAGTGAAAAAACTTGCTTAAGTGTTAATCAAGTCAGACATAATCTTGATCTCTAATTAATCAAGAATCGCTATAATTTTGATTAGCTAGAGAGCAAGATTGGAGAATCATGGCATTCAACGACTTGATCGCCCAGAAAATAAAGGACTTTGAACAGCAGGGGGTTCCGCAGGTCTTTGAGCGAGACCTTGATCTAGGAAACCCACAGGAGCCAAAGCGCGACAACATCGTAAATGTGATTGTGGGGGCCCGCCGTTGTGGAAAGACGTATCGCCTGTATCAGGAGATGCGGCGGCTTCAGAGCCGGGGCGTCGAGCTTGACCGGATGCTTTACTTCAATTTTGAGGATGAGCGCTTGCGCCCGTATGAGCCATCGCTGCTGGCGGACGTGCTCGACACGTTCTATGCGCTGTATCCTGTTGCTCGAACCGAGGGCGCTTACATTTTCTTTGACGAGATCCAGGAAATTCCCGAATGGGGTGCGTTTCTGCGGCGTGTAGTCGATACGGAGAAAGCGACCGTCTATGTGACGGGATCTTCTTCTAAGATGCTGTCCTCAGAACTTAAGAGCGAGTTCAGGGGTCGTTCTCTTGTGCGAGAGCTTTTTCCGTTGAGTTTTTCGGAATACGTTCGATATAAGACGGGGAGCGTTCTCGAGTCAGATGCGACCTTTTCCCCGAGCGATGCAGCGCTGCTTCGACATCATCTGATCGGGTATCTTGAACGAGGGGGATTCATCGCGACACTTGAGCAGACGCCTGCAGACGCGATTCAGCTGCTACAGGAATATGCTTCGCGAACGGTCGCCATGGACGTCGTTGAACGTTACGACGTCAAGAACCCTCGCCTGGCATCGCTGTTCTTGACGCGGTGTATGGCATCTTCGGGACGAGAGCTGTCAGTGAACAAAGTGTACAACGAGTTCAAGAGCAGACAGATACCCGTCAGTCGTAATTCGCTCAGCGACTTACTTGAGTATTATGAGGACGCCTACCTGTTATTTTCTGTGCCGGAGTTCACGCGTTCACTGGCAAATAACATGCGGTCTGCGTCTAAGGTCTACGCTGTCGACCCTGCGATGTTTGGAGCATTCTCTCCCGCATCGGCATTGGACCAGGGCCAGAGGCTCGAGACCGCAGTGTTCAATGCGCTAAGAAGAAGGACTCCCGCGGTGAGGACCGGCTCGGTCTGCCGCCTGCTAATCAAAGAGAAGAGCAAAAGCCATGAGGTGGACTTTGTGGCTGGGGATGCGCTTCTCATGCGGGCTTATAGCCTGATTCAGGTGAGTGCGGATATGGCAAGTGAGAAAACGCGCGAGCGCGAAATCGCCGCGCTTGATGCCTCGATGGCCCAGTTTGATCTTGGCGAGTCGGCAATCGTTACCATGGATGAACAGACCGATATTCCATGCGAGCACGGTGTGGTACACGTTATGCCCGCATGGAAGTGGCTCCTTGCCTAATCATCTATGGGCCTGTGGGGTCAGGACCTCCTGGCTCCTTCATCACGGTTGGGGAGCACCTTGCTGCGCCAGGCTAGTCCTGGGCTTTGATACTCGGCAGCAGGATCTGCGCGAGGTAGTCGGTTTCGAGCTTAGTGGCACCATCGGCCTTGCCGTCTTTACCCACCAGGTCGTTCTTGATCTGGCTATACGTATAGCGGTTGCCGGTCGTCAGCTCGACAAGCTCAATGGCCGTATCCATGGGGTAGGTCGACACGGGATTCTGCGTCCGCCCGTTGATGGTCTGGGGCACCACGTACGGATAGACGGGGCCGCTGGCGTAGACGGTATAACCGTTGCCTAGATTGGCCGCACCCAAAACCGTATCGCCTTCATCGGGCGTAAAGCTCTCGCCCTCGCGCACCGCGACGAGCGTCACGAGCGGCGTATTGGCGTCGTCGCCCAGATAGATGCATAGCGTGCTTCCGTTTTGCCAAGTTGCGACCTTGTCGTACCACTCGACGGGAATATCGAGCTGGTAGAGGTCGGTTGCCTTGTGGCGAGCGTCAGCATCACGGGACGCCTGTGCCTTTTGCGCGCTCACGGCATTGACGGCGGCGTCGCGCCGCGCGGTTGCTGCCTGCTGGAGCACTTTGGCAGCCGCGGCGGAGCTCGCACCGCCCTCCTCGGCATACTTGGCGGCGGCATCGATCTGGTCGTCAGTCACCGTGTCGGCCGAAGGCACCTTGAGCTTAAAGGTGGCCTGGGCACTTAAATCCTGTCCATCGCTCTTAACGGTGACCTGCGTCTTGGTGGTCGGGACGGTATAGATGGTGCCGTCGGCCGCGATGGGGGAGGCAGCGATGGAGAGCGTGTAATCGCCGGGCAGCAGTTTGATGCCGCGGCCGTGCTCGTCAACATAGAGCGTTTCGCTCACGGAGGAGCCGTCAGAATCCTGACCGCTCACCTGTACGGGAATCTTGGAGCCAGTGGAACAGTCGAGGCCCGCGGCATGCATGCCAATCTGCACCGACATCATCGTGTGGGCATTGGCGGCGACAGCGGCAGCCTGCTCTTGCTGATATCCGTTCCAGGCAGCATAGCCTGCACCGCCGGCGACGAGCGCGACGGCCACGACACCGGCGACCATCAGATTGCGGCGCTTGGGCGACATCTTGCGATGGCGGACCTCGGCCTCGCGTGCCGAGGGAACGGACGGCAGGGGTATATCGCCCATGGCGATGGTCTCGTCCACGGCTGGTGCGGAACCCAGGCCAGGAAGCTCGCGAGTCAGCGAATCCTCGGCCGGCAAGCTGTCGAGCAAGACGGTTTCCTCGCCCGTGTCGGATTCGGGCTGGTTGCCGGCCTCGCTTTCGGTGCCTTCGTGATCTGCCTCATCCTCGGCAGGCTCAACGTCGCCTGCATCCTGATTATCGGATTGCGCCTCGGTTTCCGGCTCATCCTGCACATCAACGCCCGAATCGTCAAACGCAATCTCATCGAGTGAAATCCGGTCTAAGCTCTCCAAGGCCTCAGCGCAAGCTTCTGCATCTTGGGCCGCATCCTCTTGGCCCATCGTCTCATCATTCATACATCCCCCAAGCTCAATATCGGGACAACACTGTACCCAAAAATGGAGCCATATAAAGCGCGTGCGAAATATAAGATCCGATTTAACCTGAGCGCATCGTTCGGCCGCATCCTCGCGGCGGCAAAAGGCCCCCGGAACGCGAACGAATCACATTCCGGGGGCTCTACAATGCGTTGAGTTGCGCGGAGCCGGCTATGCTGCTTCGTGTTCAAGCGATGTCTGCGCCGGGCGCGTTACTCGGCGTGTGCGTAATCCACCTTGGCGCGGCGAGCGGTAGCCTTCTCCCAATCGCTGGTGCCCTCAAAGACATCCTGCTTGTAGGGATTGCGGCCGAGCTTCTTGGCGCGGTAGGCGATGTAGATGATCGCGGCGACGTTGGCGACCAGTGCGGCGATCGAGACCGCGGTAGCGGCGCCGGGGTCGAGCGTGGAGTGGGTCACAAAGATGGACTCCTCCTGGAAGTAGGGGAATACCTGGGCAAACATGCACCAAATAGCCAGCGTAAAGGCGCGGTTCTGGATCCAGCCGCCCTTGTTCCAGATAAAGGCGGCGACGGTGGGCGCCAGCAGCAGCGCAAAGCCGCAGAACCAGGAGTGGGTGGGCAGGCAGTTGTAGGTGTAGCAGAAGTTCCAGATATCGTAGGCGATGATGTAGACCCAGGTCATGTCGGGCCACAGCATATCGGTCTGATCCTCGGAGGCGTAGACGCTCCACCAACCGGTCATGCAGAAGATGTTGATGAGACCGGCGATGCCGTTGAACACGTTGTTCCAGCCGGCCAGCTGCGTAGCACCTTCGGAGGTGACCCAGGTGGACTCGCCCAGGACAAAGAAGTGATAGGCGCTCTCAAAGTCGGATACGACGGCGATCATGATGTTGATGGCGACGATCACAAACGGCCATGCGCGGAACCAATGCGCCTTGCCGATCTTTCCCCACTGGTACTTAATGGCAATGAAGCCCCAGCAACCGGCGAGCGCCGCGTATACCTTGGCGTAGTGGAACCAGCTGTTCTGGTACACATGGGTGGGGTTGGTGAGCGCCCACTCGGCGCCTTGCGAAACGCCCACGGCGATGGCGACGCAGTAGATGGTCATGGCCAGCGGAGCCACGCCAAAGATGATTGCCGCGCCCAGCTTGGTGCGGCGGCCGACTTCGTTGAGCACGATCAGGCCAATAAAGACCATGGCCCAGCCGGCCCAGTGGATAAGGGTATCGCTACCCCAAACATCGAACAGCATGCTGCTCTCCTTTCACACGCCCGCGGCCCCTCTTCTGATCGCGGGCAGTTTGGCCAAATGTCGTCAGTTCTGGGGCTTGCGCTCCGGATACTTGGCGGTATAGCCCTCGATGTGGAGTGTCGAGGCGATGATTTCCTTGACCGTTTCGTCGGGCACATCGGGGTGCGTGCGGATATACATCAAAAGGCCCATGATGAGGGTGTAGAACGTCTCGTAGACATGGTCGATGCGTAGCTCATGATGGGCGACAAAATCCACTACGGTGGTGTCGCAGATATACTGCGCCACGCGCTGGACCACGTTGTGCAAAAAGCCGCCGTAGAGCGCGCCGCTGCTCGAGGTAAGCGTGCTCGGCAGCTCGTGGCCGCTGGCGACCAGGCGCTTAAAGAGCGGGGCGACGGTGTCGAGCGCGCCCTCGATATCACCGACGGTGCGGTCGGCGTTCCACCGCTCGAGTTCGGAGATAAAGTCGTCGATCGCCTCGTCCATAACAGCGGTGACGGCGGCGTCCATGTCGGCGAAGTAGTGGTAGAACAATGAACGCGTGCAGCCGGCTCGCTTGGTCACGGCCGATACCGATAGGTGGGACACGCCCAGCTCGGAGCTTACGGTGCGCACGGCATCGAGGATCTCGCGACGGCGTTCGTCGCCCGTCAGGCGCTTTGCCGCGCTATCGGATGCGGGGACGGCATCGACCACAGAGGTACCTGCTGTGTTATTGCCCATGTTTTGCCGCCTTTCATCCTCTTTTGCCTGACCGTTCGCCTAACAGTCTTGAATATTGTTGACGGTTCGTCAATACTATTTTTGACACAATGTCAACAATGGCGGGTGAACGGCATGGGGGCATGTCCGGCCTGCAAAAAAAGAGGGGCGCTGCGGTCCCGCCGGGCTGCGGCAAGAGAAGGGACAACCATGATTCTCAACGGACCGGGGATTAGTTACACCGAGCCCGACATCGGTTCGGAGTTCGTGCCGCCGCTGCCGGAGCATCCGCGCGAGGCCATCGTCAAGCTGTGCGAGCACTGCACCAACCGTCTGCTGCATCGCGACGAGCTGCTGGGCTACGAGTACTGGTCGTTTGCCGAGGCCGCAACCGACGAGCAGGCCGAAGTGCTCTGCAAGATGAAGATGCGCCGTCCCTATACGCTGCCCGAGATGGTCAAGCTCACCGGCATGCCCGAAGCCGATATCGAGAAGATGCTCGACGACATGAGCTACACGGGTCTGCTCGAGTACAACTGGGAAAACCCCGAGCGCGCCAAGCAATGGGTGTTGCCCATGCTGGTGCCGGGTTCTGCCGAGTTCCTCAACATGCGCGTGAGCCAGCTCGAGGAGCACCCGGTCTATGCCAAGTTCTTTGAGCAGGCGTCCAAGGGACCGCTGTCCAAGGCCACGCCGATGGTGCCGCCCGGAGGCGCCGGCATCGGCATGCACGTCATTCCGGTCGAGAAGGCCATCGACGCCGCGAGCACCTCGGTGCCGATCGAGCATATCGAGCATTGGCTCGACAAATACGATGGCAAATATGCCGCCAGCACCTGCAGCTGCCGCGCGAGCCGTCGCGTGATGGGTGAGGGCTGCGCCGACGACCCGGCCGATTGGTGCATCGCCGTGGGCGATATGGCCGACTACGTGGTTGAGACCGATCGTGGCCATTACGTGACCCGCGACGAGGTTTACGACATCTTGCGCCAGGCCGAGGACAACGGCTTTGTGCACCAGATCACTAATATCGACGGCGAGAACAAGATCTTCGCCATCTGCAACTGCAACGTCAACGTGTGCTACGCCCTGCGCACCTCGCAGCTGTTCAACACGCCCAACCTGTCGCGCTCGGCCTATGTCGCTAAGGTCGAGAAGGACAAGTGCGTGGCCTGCGGTCGCTGCGTCGAGGTGTGTCCGGCCGGCGCCGCCAAGCTGGGCCAGAAGCTCTGCAGCAAAAAGGCCGGCGGACAGGTGCCCGAGTATCCGCGCCAGGAGCTGCCCGATGCCACCAAGTGGGACCACACCAAGTGGTCGCCCAACTACCGCAACGACAACCGCATCGAGACGCATGAGTCCGGCACCGCTCCCTGCAAGACGGCCTGCCCCGCGCACGTTGCCGTTCAGGGCTATTTGAAGCTCGCGGCTCAGGGTCGCTATGACGAGGCGCTGGCACTCATTAAGCGCGAGAACCCGCTGCCCGCTATCTGCGGCCGTGTGTGCAACCGCCGCTGCGAGGACGCCTGCACCCGCGGCCGTGTGGACGCCGCCGTGGCCATCGACGAGGTCAAGAAGTTCATCGCCCAGCGCGATCTGGATGCCGCGACCCGCTACGTCCCGCCCGTGGTGACGCCGACGCGCGCTGGCGGCTTTGATCAGAAGATCGCCATCATCGGTGCCGGTCCGGCCGGCCTGTCCTGCGCTTTCTATCTGGCCGAGAAGGGCTACAAGCCCGTCGTCTTCGAGAAAAACGAGCGCCCGGGCGGCATGCTCACCTACGGCATTCCCAGCTTTAAGCTGCAGAAGGACGTCATTGAGGCCGAGGTCGAGATCATTCGCCTGATGGGTGCCGAGTTCCGCTATGGCGTGGAGGTCGGTCGTGATGTGACGCTCGACGAGCTGCGCGCGCAGGGCTTTAAGGCCTTTTACGTGGCCATCGGCTGCCAGGGCGGCCGCCTTGCCGGTATTCCGGGCGAGGATGCCGTGGACGTGACCGTGGCCGTCGACTTCCTTCGCGAGGTTAACAGCGGCAAGATCGATACCCTGTCCGGCCGCACCATTGTGGTGGGCGGCGGCAACGTGGCCATCGACGTTGCCCGCAACGCCTGCCGTCTGGGCTCTGGGCACGTTGAGATGTTCTGCCTGGAGAGCGAGGTCCAGATGCCCGCCAGCGAGGAAGAACGTCGCGAGGCCGTTGAGGACGGCGCTCACATCAGCTGCGGCTGGGGCCCCAAGGAGATTCACCTGGACGAGGCCGGTCGTGTGTGCGGTATCACCTTCAAGCGCTGCACGCGTGTCTTTGACGACGAGGGCCGTTTTGCGCCCGAGTACGACGAGAACGATCTGCGCCGTGTCGATGCCGACCGTGTCGTCATGTCGATTGGCCAGTCCATTGTGTGGGGCGACCTGCTGGCTGATTCCAAGGTGGAGCTCGGCCGCGGCCAGGGCGCCCTTGCCGATCCCCAGACTTACCAGACCGCCGAACCCGACATCTTTGTGGGTGGTGACGTCTACACTGGCCCCAGCTTTGCCATCGACGCTATCGCCGCCGGTCACGAGGCCGCGGTGTCCATCCATCGCTTTGTGCAGCCGGGCTCCACGCTCACCATCGGCCGCAACCAGCGCCGCTACACCGCGCTCGACCGCAACGACGTTGTGCTCGAGAGCTACGACAACGCGAGCCGCGAGGTTGCGCATGTGGACCGCGAACGCGAGAAGGCTGCGCCGTTTAGCGAGTATGTTGAGACCTTTACCGAGGAGCAGGTGCGCGCCGAGACCGCCCGCTGCCTGGGCTGCGGCGCCTCGATCGTCGACCCCAACAAGTGCATCGGCTGCGGCCTGTGCACCACCAAGTGCGCGTTTGACGCTATCCATCTGGATCGCGACCGCCCCGAGTGCTCTACGATGGTCAAATACGAGCAAAAGCTCCCAAGCCTCGGCAAGTATGCTTTAAAGCGTGCAATCAAAATCAAGTTCGGTCGTAAATAGGTAACCATGGCGGGTAAGGGGACGGCGCAGGCTAGACTTCGCCGTCCCCTTGCTTTGAGTTTGCATCGCATCAACCGTTGTTGAAAGGTTTCTACCTTGCATGAATTGGGAATCGTTTATCACATTATTCGTGATGTTGAGAACGTGGCGCGCGCCAATGGCGTGCGTCGCGTTTCGAGCGTGACGTTGCTACTGGGCGAGGTCTCGGGCGTCGTTCCCGACTTGCTGCTCGACGCTTGGCGCTGGGCAGCAGATAAAAAGCCTATCACCGAGGACGCGGAGCTTATCGTGGAGCCCGTCGAGGCCGTGACACATTGCGAGGCGTGCGGCTGCGACTACGCGACGGTCGAGCACGGCAAGACCTGTCCCCAGTGCGGTAGCGGCGAGACCTATTTGCTGCAGGGCCAAGAGGTAATGATCAAACAGATCGAGACCCCCGACGAGGACCCGGCAGACGCTGCTCCTGACGGCCTCTCCGACGCCCCCGATGCCGTCGACGCCGCCAACCCTCTCCACATCGCCTAACATCCAATGACTACATGGGCTAGAGTTCTAAACATATTTGCTTCGGTTAGTCAAGTCATGTCTGTTTAAACAAAATGGTGGCACGCAGACGCATTGGGATCAACCTAAAAGAGGTCTTAACGAACAGTGCACCTTTATATGTCTTTGAAAGCAATCAGCAAATCACGTTTTAGCAGGCAATAAGCTGTAAACCGGCAACGTAATCAATTTGTAACAAACTTAGACGTTTAAACAAATAATCCAACCTTTTGCGAATTTAGCTATAATTCCACAATCCAAACAGGTATACTCCTTTCATGTCGTGTAGGAAATACGTAGACAAAAAGGAGGTTATGTGATGGTAAGTATTGTTCTTGCTAGCCACGGGGACTTGGCAGCTGGAATCAAGCAGACGGGCTCGATGGTCTTTGGCGATCAGCCGTCTGTTGCCGTGGTCTCGCTCGAGCCGAGCATGGGCCCCGACGATTTCCGTGCCAAGGTCGAGGAAGCAGTCGCTTCCTTCGAGGACCAGGAGCAGGTGCTCTTCCTCGTTGATCTGTGGGGCGGCACGCCGTTCAACCAGATCAGCGGGCTCATCGAGGGCCACGATTCCTGGGCTATCGTCACCGGTGTCAACCTGCCTATGCTCATCGAGGCATATTCGCAGCGCTTTGACGCAAAGAACACTGCACATGCGATCGCAAAACATCTCGTGACTGAGGCTAAGGCTGGCGTGCGCGTCAAGCCCGAGTCTCTGGAGCCCGAGGAGAAGAAGCCGGCTGCGGCCGCCGCTGCTCCTGCAGGCGCCATCCCTCCGGGAACGGTCATCGGCGACGGGCACATCAAGATTGCCCACGTCCGTATCGACACCCGTCTGCTGCATGGTCAGGTGGCCACCACGTGGACCAAGCAGATCAACCCCAACCGCATCATCGTGGTTTCCGACGGCGTTGCTCACGACGAGCTCCGCAAGACCATGATCGAGCAGGCTGCCCCTCCGGGAGTCCATGCCAACGTCGTGCCCATCAAGAAGATGGCCGAGGTCGTCAAGGACACGCGCTTTGGTGACACCAAGGCCATGCTGCTCTTTGAGAACCCGCAGGATCTGCTCAAGGCCATCGAGGCCGGCGTCGACATCAAGGAAGTCAACATCGGTTCCATGGCTCACTCCAAGGGCAAGGTCGTCGTCACCAACGCCGTCGCTATGGGCGATGACGACGTTAAGACTCTCGAGGCTCTCAAGGCCAAGGGCGTCAAGTTCGAGGTCCGCAAGGTTCCTTCGGATTCCTCCGAGGATCTCGACGCCATGTTGAAGAAAGCTAAGGCCGAACTGGCCGCTCAAGCATAGTAAAGGAGGGTCCGATACATGTCTGCAATCACTATTCTGCTTGTTGCGATTGTCGCGTTGCTTGCCGGTATGGAAGGCATTCTGGATGAGTTCCAGTTCCATCAGCCGCTCGTGGCATGCACGCTTATCGGTCTCGTAACCGGTCACCTTCAGGAGGGCATCCTCCTGGGCGGTTCGCTCCAGATGATGGCCCTTGGCTGGGCTAACGTTGGCGCCGCTGTCGCGCCTGACGCCGCTCTGGCCTCGGTCGCTTCTTCGATCATCATGGTGCTCGCCCTCAACGGTGGCGCCACTGATTCGGCAAAGGCCGTTACCGCCGCCATCGCCGTCGCCGTCCCGCTGTCGGTCGCTGGTCTGTTCCTGACCATGATCTGCCGTACCATTGCTACCGCTATCGCTCACGCCATGGACGGTTGCGCCGAGAAGGGCGACTTCTCCGGCATCGAGCGCTGGCAGTATGCTGCCATCCTCATGCAGGGCCTTCGTATCGCCATCCCGGCAGTGCTTCTGTGCGTCATCCCGGCCGAGGCCGTTACCAACGCGCTTAACGCTATGCCCGACTGGCTGTCCGGCGGTATGGCTGTCGGCGGCGGCATGGTCGCTTCCGTCGGTTACGCCATGGTCATCAACATGATGGCCACCAAGGAGACCTGGCCGTTCTTCGTCCTCGGCTTTGTCCTTGCTGCCATCCCTCAGCTCACGCTGATCGCCCTTGGTCTCATCGGCATCTCCCTTGCCCTCATCTACCTTGGCCTTAAGGATCTGGCCAAGCAGGGTGGCGGCATGGGCGGTGGCTCCGGCGACCCGCTCGGCGACATTCTGAACGATTACGAGTAGGAGGGGAGTGATACATATGGCAGAGAACAAGATTCAGCTCACCAAGGCTGACCGCAAGAAGGTTTGCTTCCGTCATCAGTTCCTTCAGGGCTCGTGGAACTACGAGCGTATGCAGAACGGCGGCTGGTGCTTCGCAATGATCCCTGCGATCAAGAAGCTCTACACCAGCAAGGATGACCAGATTGCCGCTCTTAAGCGCCACCTGGAGTTCTATAACACCCACCCCTATGTTTCCGCCCCCGTCATTGGCGTTACCCTCGCCCTCGAGGAGGAGCGCGCCAACGGTGCTCCGATCGATGACGTCGCCATCCAGGGCGTCAAGGTCGGTATGATGGGCCCGCTCGCCGGCGTCGGTGACCCCGTCTTCTGGTTCACCCTTCGCCCGATTCTGGGCGCTCTGGGCGCTTCCCTGGCCCTGTCCGGCAGCATCGCCGGTCCGTTGCTGTTCTTCTTCGCGTGGAACATCATCCGTTACGCCTTCCTGTGGTACACGCAGGAGTTTGGCTACAAGGTCGGCTCCTCCATCGCCAAGGACCTCTCCGGTGGTCTGATGGGCAAGGTCACCGAGGGCGCTTCCATCCTGGGTATGTTCATCATCGGCGCCCTGGTCGAGCGCTGGGTGTCCATTTCCTTCACCCCGATCGTCTCCACGGTCAAGCAGTCTGCTGGCGCCTTTATCGACTGGGCTAGCCTGCCCTCCGGTTCCGAGGGTATCAAGGAAGCGCTGACGATGTACAACTCCGTCGGTGCTACCGCCCTTGATCAGATGAAGGTCACCACGCTTCAGGCCAACCTCGATCAGCTCATCCCCGGCCTTGCCGCCGTGTGCCTGACCCTGCTGGTCTGCAAGCTCCTCAAGAAGAAGGTCAGCCCGATCGTCATCATCCTGGCTCTCTTCGCCGTCGGCATCATCGGTCGCTTCTGCGGCTTCATGTAAGTACGCTTCGGCTTAAGACCGAGAATTGCTAGGCAAGGGCTTTTGAGCCATTGAAACGGACCGCACCCGGTGGGTACACTGGATGCGGTCCGATTGTTTTATTTGGAGGGCGAGGCGCGCATGGCGCAATCTCAGAACAGCACGGTCGATCTGGCAACGCCGGCAACCTGCCTGATGGGGCTTACCAGCCACGGTAACGTGATGGTGGGCAATAAGGCGTTCGAGTATTACAACGAGCGCAATCCCGAGGATTATATTCAGATCCCGTGGGACGAGGTCGACTATATTGCCGCCGAGGTTTTGCGCGGCACCAAGAAGATTACGCGTTTTGCCATCTTCACCAAGGATAACGGTCACTTTACGTTTTCGACGCGCGACGACAAAGAGACGCTTCGTGCGGTCCGCAAGTACGTCGACGAGGATAAGCTCGTGCGTTCGCCCGACTTTATCGATGTGACTGCCAAGGGCGCCAAGAGCATCCCCTCCGTTATCAAAAACCTCTTCCACAAAGGTAACTAGTCATTAAAGAGCGCCCCCCAAAGTGGGACGCAGTTTCCCATGGGGCTCGATTGGGAAAGTGCATCCCAGTTCGAGCGCCGATTCCGGGATGTAGTTTCCGGAACGGGGTCGTTTGGGAAACCGTGTCCCGTTTCGAGCCGAAATTCTGGGACACTGTTTCCAGCGAGGTCCCATTGGGAAAGTTTGACCCAGAATTTGCCTGGATAGTGGGACACACTTTCCGGAGGGCTGTTCCACCGCAACTTCGAAGAGTGGCTATACGCTGTATTACAACGGCGTAAATCTGCTACACTAGTACAACATGCCTCCGTAGCTCAGGGGATAGAGCACCGCTCTCCTAAAGCGGGTGTCGACGGTTCGAATCCGCCCGGGGGCACCAGAAGATTATGACGGCGTCGCGAGAGCGGCGCCGTTTCTGGTTTGTGGGGACCGCCGGCAGGATTCGAGCCGTCGACACCCGCGTCAGCAATTTCCCCGCGGGGGGGGTCGAATCCGCCCGGAGCACCAGAGATTTGTCGAGCCCGGTACCGCTACGGTGCCGGGCTCTTCTGGTTCAATGCCATGTCAAAAACGAAGCGCCCGCTTGCTGGGGGAGCAAGCGGGCGCCTGTGAGCGAATATGTTTGCGGCGAGAGCCGTGATGAGCGGTGGGGTGGCGACTAGTTGGTCGTACCGGAATCGTCACCCGTGCCCGAGCCAGAGCCCGAACCCGAGCCAGAAAGTGCGACCGTCAGCGTAATCGTGCTGTCGGTGGACTGCTTGCCAGTGGGGGAGACGCCCGTAACGGTGGCATCCTCGTTACCGCTTACGGGATTGCCGTTCTGGTCACAGAAGCCGATGTTATAGAAACCGGCGTTGTTGAGCGCGGTGACGGCGGCGGAGATGCTCTTGCCGTACAGGTTGCCCGGAACACTGGCCTTGCCGGACTTCTTGGCAATGACGACGGTAATCGTGGCGCCGGGCTTCTGCTTGCCACTGGGGTTCCAGCTGATCACGGTGCCCTCGGTAACCGAGTCGTTCTCCTGGTAGCTAACGTCGACGCCAAAGCCTGCCATATCGAGGGCGTTGCGCGCCTGGGCCTCGGTCATGTCGGTCAGATCGGGGACGGACGTGGTATCCGGGCCGCTCGAGACCTTGTACGAGATGGTCGTGCCCTTCGCGACTTCCTTACCGGCTTCGGTGCCCTGCTCAAAGACCTGGCCCTCATCGGCCTCGTTGGCCTCCTCGGAGGCGTTGCCCTTCAGGCCAACGCTTGCCAGCGCGGCCTCGGCCTGGTCCTTGGTCAGGCCGACAAGCCGGGGAACCTCAACCTTCTCGGAGGGCTTGGGACCCTTGGAGATTACCAGGTTCACCTTGGTGCCCTTGGCCTTCTTGGTGTTGCCGTTGGGCGTCTGCTCGGCGACCTTGCCCTCGTCGACATCGTCGTTGTAGCTTTGGTCGATGGTGCCGACCTCGAGGCCGGCTTCCTTGATCAGCTCGACGGCAGTCTGCTGGTCCTTGCCCAGCACATCGGGCACGGTGACCTGCTCGCCGCCAAAGAGTCCTGTGGCAAAGGCCACCACGATGCCGATGACGGCAACGGCTGCCACCACGGCGGCGATGATCTTGTTCTTGTTGGATTTGGGCTTTTCGACCTCGTAGGAGCCGGTGGAGCCCGAAACCGAGCTACGGGCGGTATTCTGGCCGCTCACGCCCGAGACGGGACGCACCATGGCGCGCGTCTGATCGGAAAGCTCGCGAGTCTTGGTGGCGCCCAGCTCACCGGGGGCACCGATGATGCGCGTGGGCTCCGAGACGTTGACGGCACGGCCCGACAGGTAGCTGTTGAGCACCTGACGAAGCTCGTCGGCGGTCTGGAAGCGGTTTGCCGGGTCCTTCTCCATGCACTTGAGGATGATGCGCTCAAGGTCGGCGTCGACACCGGAGTTGATCTGGCTCGGCGGAATAGGCAGCTCGTTGACTTGCTTGAGTGCGACCGAGATGGCGTCGTCACCGTCAAAGGGAACGCGGCCGGTGGCGCACTCGTACATCACGACGCCCAGCGAGTAGATATCCGAGGTGGGGCCGAGGTCCTGACCGCGGGTCTGCTCGGGGCTGACGTAGTGGGCGGTTCCCAGCACGTTGTTGTCTTGCGTGAGGTGGCTGTTCTTGGCGCGCGCGATGCCAAAGTCCATCACCTTGATGTTGCCGTCGGGCAGCACCATGATGTTTTGCGGCTTAATGTCGCGGTGGATAATCTCGTGCTTGTGGGCGACCGAAAGCGCAGAGCTGATCTGCGAGCCGATCTGCGCGACCTTCTTGGGATCGAGGGCGCCATGGCTCTTGATGCCGCTCTTAAGGTCGGTACCGCGCAGGTACTCCATGACGATGTAGTAGGTATCGCCGTCCTTGCCCCAATCGTAGACGCCCACGATATAGGGGGAGGAGAGACCTGCTGCTGCCTGGGCCTCCTGCTTAAAGCGGGCGGCGAAGGTGGCGTCGCCGGCATACTGCGGCAGCATGATCTTGACGGCAACCGTGCGGTCGAGGACCTGATCTTGCGCACGGAAGACGGTCGCCATGCCGCCCGTTCCCACCTTATCCTTGAGGAGGTATCTTCCCCCGAGGACCCTCTGTTCCATTCCTGCTCCTAACTAACTTATTCGCTCAACGATGTGTGTAGTACCAAAACTATGGCCGCTGAGGCCGCGTGGCGCCTTGCCGCTAGCTCATCGGCCGCGGCGCGCCCCAAGTATCCGCTTCGATCACGGGCATCACGCTCCTTGGGCGGCAAGTGCCGCGGTCAGGACGATGCCGGCGATCTTGGCTGCCTTGACGTCGTGTTTGTCGTAATCCTCCAAGGCCACCGAGATGGCGACCGTGGGTGAATCGTAAGGTGCGAAGCCGACGAACATCGAGTTGACGTTGGTGCCGCCGGTCTCGGCCGATCCGGTCTTGCCGGCGACCTTGACGCCCGGAATCTGGGCATCGGTGCCGGTGCCGGACTGGACAACCGCGAGCATGGCCTGCTTGACCTGATCGGCCGTGGTGGCGCTGACGGCCTGGCCGAGCGAACGGGACTGCGTGGTCTTGACCACGGTTCCGTCGGGGGCGAGCACCTGGGCCACGAAGAACGGGTCCATGACCACGCCGCTGTTGGCGATGGCCGCCGCTATCACGCAGTTTTGCATGACGGTGGTCTGCGGACCTGGCGTGTGGTCCATGCCGACAGGCTGGCCGGCGCCTGCCCAGGCGGTCTCCCACTCGGTCATGAGCGAGGGGTCGGCCATGATGGAAGCAGCGGTGGTCAGGTCCTGGCCGAGCTTTTGGCCGTAACCAAAGGCGTTGGCAAACTGGACGAGCGAGCTGGCGCCGATCTCGTTGGCCACCTGGCCAAAGACGACGTTGGACGACACGGCAAAGGCCTGTTGCAGGCTGATGGTACCGTAGCTCTCGTTGGCGTAATTGGTGACCGGTGCGTTGCCGATATCCATGGAGCCGGGCGCCTGGTACGTGCTGGTAAGGCTGGCGGTGCCGGTTTCGAGCGCCGCGGAGAGTGTGACGACCTTAAAGGTCGAGCCCGGGGTATAGAGAGCGTCCATGGCGCGGTCGTACATGGAGCCGTCCTCGCCACCGCCCGACTGCATCAGGGCATCGATGTTGGTGTTGTCATAGGTGGGCGAGCTTGCGCATGCGAGGACCGCGCCGGTGCGCGGATCCATAACCACCACGGCACCCTTAAAGCCCTTGAGTGCCTGCTCGGCAGCCGTCTGGATGCGCGAGTCGATGGTGAGCTTGGCGGTGTTGCCCGGTTGGTTTTGGCCCGCGAGCGACGCGAGGGCGTTGTCCCAGCTGGAGTAATCCTTGGAGCCGGTGAGCGTTTCGTTCATGACGCTCTCGACACCAGCGGTGCCGTACTGCTGGCTTACATAGCCCACCACGTGAGCGGCCATGTTTCCGTTGGGGTAGGAGCGGGCGTAGGTGCCGTCTTCCTGTTGCAGCGACTCGGCCAGCGTCACGCCGTCGGACGTGATGATGGAGCCGCGCTGGATGTACTTGGAGCGGGCGATGGTGTGGTTGTTGGTCGGCATGTCCTGATAGTCCTTGGCCTTGATGACCTGGACATAGGTGAGGTTGCCGATAAGGATGGCGAATAGTGCCGTAAAGGCGAGCACGGCGCGGGTCAGTCGATTGGCGAGCGCCACGCGGCCGAGCACACCGGATTCGGGCGTGTCGAGCAGGCGACGACGCATGCGCGAGCCGGCGGAGTGGCTGCCGCGGGCATACGAAGACGAAGTGGCGAAGCGCGTGCCGGCCGGGGAGGACGCCGAGGCGACCTGGTCGTCGGTGATGGCGGCCATGGTGCCGGTGCCGGTGAGCTCGGCCTCGCGACCGGTTGCCTCGTCACCGGCGCGCAGCAGCAGCGCGACGATGATAAAGCTTGCCAGCAGCGAGGAGCCACCCTGGCTCATAAAGGGCAGGGTGACGCCGGTCAGCGGGATCAGGCGGGTAACGCCGCCAACGATCAAGAACGCCTGGAAGCTGATAGCGGCCGTAAGACCGGTGGCGCTAAAGGCGGCAAGGTCGGACTTGGCACGGGCTGCCGTGGTCAGGCCACGTACGGCAAAGAGCATAAACAGGATAAGAACGGCGCCACCGCCCAAAAGGCCCATCTCCTCGCCGATAGCCGAGAAGATAAAGTCGGACTCGACGACGGGGATGTTGTTGGCCATGCCGTTGCCAATGCCGACGCCAACAAGGCCGCCGTCGGCCAGCGAGAAGAGGGACTGGACAATCTGGTAGCCCTGGCCCTGTGCATCCTTAAAGGGATCGGCCCAGATCTGGAAACGAACCTGGACGTGCGACAGGAACTTGTAAGCGCCCACGGCCCCCACGGCCAAGAGCACAAGGCCGATGATGACATACGAGAAGCGACCCGTGGCAACGTAGAGCATCAGCAAGAAGATGGTGTAGAACAGCAAGGCCGAGCCCAGGTCACGTTCGAAGACAACGACGAGCAGGCATACGCCCCAGACTGCGAACAGCGGCAGCAGCAGGCGCAGACGCGGAATCTTAAGACCCAAGATCTTGCGGTTGGAGATAGAGAGCAGTTCGCGGTTCTCGGCCAGGTAACCGGCTAGGAACAGCACGATAAAGACCTTGGCGAACTCGCCGGGCTGAATGGTAAAGCCGGCGATGCGAATCCACAGTTTAGAGCCCGAGATCGTGGTGCCGATAAAGATGGGCAGCATCAGCAAGATGATGCCGATGATGCCAAAGGTGTACTTGTAGCGCATGACTACGTCGAGGTTTTTGACCAGCGCAAGCGTACCTACCATCAACGCCACCGAGATAAACAGGATGACGAGCTGCGAGATGGCGAGCGTGGGCGCCAAGCGCGTCACAAACGTGATGCCAATGCCCGAAAGAACAAAGACGACGGGCAGGATGGCCGGGTCGGCGCCGGGTGCCAGAATGCGCACGGCGATATGCGCCGCGGCGAAGGCGGCAAAGAGACCGATCGGAACGGCAAGTGTCTCAAACGAGATGGCGGCGCCTGCGGTGAGCACGTACATCGCATACAGCAGGATGACGGGGAACGCCGAGGCGATGAGTAAGAGCAGTTCGGTATTACGGCGACTCATAAGCGGCACTTCCTTTCTAATTCTTATCGGAGGCTTCGGCCTCGGCGGACTGTTCGGCGGTATTCTCGGAATCCGATTCGGAGGTCGAACCCTGGTCGGTGTTATTGCGGATCGTTTGCGCGTCGATCACCTGACGGGTCTGCTCCTCGTCGATCTGATGGCGGTACTTGGAGATGGTGTCCTGTGCGTCGTCGATGCTCGTCTGCTGAATACCTGCCTTAAGGCGATTTTGTGTGTCTTCGGGCAGGTCGGACAGTTTGATGGTGGTCGTGCTGTCGAGCCAGTGCAGCTTAAGGCCGAGCGGCTTGCCGGGAATGCCCCGGTAGACCGCGACGGTGTCCTTGTAGGTGCCCAGGTAGTACGAGCCGGTGATGCCTGCGTAGGCCCAGATGGCTGCCGCCAGCACAAAAGCGATGCCCAGTACGGTGGCAATGGTGATGTTGCGGCGGCGGACGCGCTTTGCCTCGCGCATGACGCCATCGTCGACCAGGTCAACGACAAGCACGGTGACGTTGTCATGCCCGCCGGCGACCAGTGCCGCGTCAACAAGGTTGTCGACGCAAATCTGCGCGGTCGAGGACTGCGTGGCGATGTTTTCGATATCGCTATCGGGAATCATGCTCGAAAGACCGTCCGAGCACAGGATCAGGCGGTCGCCTTCCTCGATATGCAGGGTAAAGTGGTCGGCATACATTGCGGGATCCGAGCCCAGCGCGCGGGTGATGACCGAGCGGTTGGGGTGGACGCGAGCCTCGTCTGCCGTAATCTCGCCGGCGTCCACGAGCTCCTCCACATAGGAGTGGTCGCGGGTCACGCGGATGAGCGTGCCCTCGTGGAGCAGATAGGCGCGCGAGTCGCCCACGTGGGCGATAGCGAGCATGTCGTTTTCGATATAGGCGCAGGTTGCCGTGCAGCCCATGCCGGGCTTGCCAAGCCCGTTGAGCGCAGCCTCGATGACCGCGGCGTTTGCAGCTTCGACGGCGGCCGCCAGTCGTGCGGCGTCGGCTGCCTGCGGCGCTGTCTTGGCAATGGTCTCGACGGCGATGGAGGAGGCTACCTCACCGGCGGCGTGGCCGCCCATGCCGTCGCATACGCAAAAGAGCGGCGATTGCACCAGATAGGAGTCTTCGTTATGCGGGCGCACACAGCCAACATCGGAGCGGGCGCCCCACATGAGCTGCGTGGTCGTGCCGGCGTCGTAGGTCGAGTCAGTCTCGACGCGCTCGTCGGTCAGCGGCTCAAAACTCATGGTCGAGCCGGGGTCCTTAAGCTTGGCCTCCACGGCGGCAACGTCAATCTCGGCCGTATCGCCGGGCGAGACGGTGTCGGCATCGTTGCTCGGGTCGTTGACGTTGGGCGTGGCGGGCTCTTCGGTTGTACGGTCGACAGGCTCGTCGTCTTGCGGGGCGACGGCTGCAGACTCGGGCGTCGCGAAGTGCGCGGGCGCGGGCGTGCCGTGGGATTGGGAGACATCCTCCGTCGTTGCTGCGGGTACGTCTTCGGTTACAGACTGCATGGCTTCGGGCGCCGCCGCGGGTTCCGGTGCAGATGCGGACTCGGGTGCTGCGGCGGGTGCCGGCGCTACGGGAAACACCGGTGCCGCGGGCTCGGGAGCCGCAAATACCGCGGAGCTCTCGGTAATCGCCGTGGCGACGGGTTCGGCAAAGTGAGCCGGCGCGGGCATGTCTTGCGGGACCGCGGGCTGCTCGGTAGCGGCGTGCACGCCGATGGGGGTGTTACCGCCGTCAGCGTTGTCCTCGGTATCCTCGTCGTCGGTCAGCGTCGGATATTCTTGCGTTACATGCGAAAGAGGCAGGGAGAACACAGTGTCCTCGGGCTCCACGGGCGCATGGCCCGCCGGGGCGGCATGAACCGGCGCGGTCGCGGGGGCGGCCGACGTCTCTGGCATGGTTGCGGACTTGTTCTCCTCGTCGATCATCGACGGTTCACCTTCATGACCACGTCGCCAATCTGGACTTCGTCGCCCTCGCGCAGCGTTGCGGGTTCCACCAGCTGGCGGCCGTTGACGAGCGTGCCGTTAAGCGAGTTGAGGTCCTCGATAATAAGTGCCGGACCCTGCAGCGAAAAACGCGCATGCGAGGCCGAGACAAACGGTTCGTTGATGCAGATGTCCGACGACGGCGAACGGCCGACGATGACGGGGCCGAGCATATCCACGTGGATGCCGCGGATGCCGCGCGGGCCCTTGTCCACATCGATCGTCCAGATGGCCGAGTCGCGGCGCTGGCCGCGGACGAGCCCCACGCCGGTCTTCATGACGGCAAACAGGAAGATATAAAGCAGGACGACCAGGACGATGCGGCCTGCAAACAGGACGATATCGATGTTCATAAGCGACTATCCCCTAAATTCGAACGTGCTCAGGCCAAACGTCAGCAGGTCGCCGTTGCGCAGCGGGCAGCGCGTGATGCGACGGTTGTTGACGAGCGTGCCGTTGGTGGAGTTGAGGTCCTCGATCGACCAGTCCGAGCCGGTAAAGGTGAGCTGGGCATGACGGCGCGACACGTTGGGGTCGCGCAGGGCGATGTCGGAAACCGAGCGCTCGCGACCGATGGTCACCTGTGCGGAGGTGATGGCGTGGCTCTCGCCGCTCACGACGTCGACGAGCTGGGCGAGCGGACGCTGCGGGGCGCGAGAGCTTGCCATGTTGGAGGCGATGCTGGCTGCGGCGCCAAGGCCAGCGGCGGCGCCGGTCGCGGCGGCTCCGCCCATGCCGGCAAGCGCGTCGCGCGAGACGGTTTGGGGCACGGGGATGGGTGCGGCGGCGGGATCGGGCATATTGGGCGCAAAGGGGTCGGCCACGGCAAGCGGGTCGGGAGTGGCAGCACGAGGTGCCGGCTGCTGCTGCGGCATAGCAGCGGGGTGTTGCTGCGGGGCGGCAAACTGCTGCTGGCCGGCGCGCGGGGCGCTGGCGGCACGGCTCGCGGCTGAGTTGTTCTGGCCCAGGCCGTTTTGGTAGGCGCGCTCTTCCTCGTACAGGCGACCGAGCGTGGGGGCATCGACGTTCTCGGCAAAGACCGAGAACTTGCCGCCGCGCAGCTGCGGGTCGATCATAAAGCGAACGAGGGGCTCGCCGACAAAGACGTAGCGGCGCTTTTCGGCCTGCGCTTTCACAAACTCGCGGACCTCGCGCGAAAGCTCGGGATAGAACGGGGCGAGCATGGGATCGTCGTCGGCGGCAATCAGGATGGTATAGAGCGCCGGCGCGGTGTTGACGCCGTTGATCACCAGAGTCTGATCCTCCATGTCGCGAGCGGCCTGCTTGGCAAGCTTCTTAAAGGAGAACGGGGCACGGGCGGCACCGAAGATGCCGGCCACGTGGTCCTCGAAGATGTTCAGGAAGTTCACGAAAGATCACTCTCCGTATAGGTTCTTTGGTATCCGAGCAAATAAAGGCATATCCCGACGATTATAGAGGATAGGATTCCCGTAACCGCCGCCTTGGCGACGACCGGGCCCGCAAGGCTGGCAATTTCCATATGGTGTGCAAGACAAAACGATACGGCCGAGCCGATGCCGGCGACGGCAATTGCGACGATGGCGGCAAGGTTCGATCCCTGCTCGGCGCGCTTGGCATGAGCATTGAGCAGCAGCGATGTTGCCGCGGCTATTGCTGCAACCAGCACGATTGCAGCGAGAAGGAGCGCGTCTCCCAGCGCTGCGACGACATTGCTAAGCCCCAGTACGCCTCCCGCAGAGAGAGCCGCTGCGGCAAGGCGGGCAAAGAGTGCGCCCATGCCCGTGGCCGCCGCTGCGCTTGCCGGGCCGAGCCAAAACGCCGCGATGCTCGTGGCGGCTCCGGCGGCAAGGAGGGCGTCGCCGGTTAGGCAACCCAGCGCAAGCGCGCAGGTGAGCGTCGCGCTCGCAGCCGCCTCGGTGCGTCCCCAAGCAATCCACCAACCGGACATGGCAGCGGCAAAAATGACCGCGACCGGCAGCATCGACAGGATGCCCTGCGCCTGCATGGTGGCGTTGGCCATGAGCACCAAAAAGCCCACGGCCGAGATGGCCGAGCCAATCTGCGGGGCCAAGCCTGCCGCCGCGCCAATGGCGACGGCCGCCACGACCAGCCCGGGAAGCGTCGCGACGCCGGCTGTCTGCATAAGCAAAAAGCTGAAGGCTCCGCATGAGAGCGCCGAGATGCCGCGCATGGTGTAATTGCGTGCGCGGCCCCAGCGCGTGCCCGCCCAGCCAAGTGCGGGGTCGACCTCGACGGTGTCATCCTCGTAGCTCGATGGCTCGATATCATCTGCCGCGCACTCGTCATTCGAAAGCTCGCCTACCATCTGCTCCAAGCTGCGACGGCCTTCGCGCACGCTCCCCAAGCCGGCAAGGAGTCGGTCGCAGAATGCCTCGATGCTATCGGGGCGGTCTTGCGGCATGGGGGAGAGAGCGCTCATGAGCGCCGCCTCGGCCCCCGGGGGAAAGTGAGGGATCAGTTCGCTGGGATAGGTGGCGCCGCCGATGATGCGGTCGAGCGAGTCGGCAGGCGTGGCCGCCATAAAGGGGGCACTGCCGCACAGGCCCTCGTAGATCACGCAGGCAAGGGCAAAGACATCGGCACGTTCGTCGACCGTGCCGGTCTCGATATCGAGCTGCTCGGGCGGCATGTAGCCGATGGTGCCGCCGCGCGATCCGCCAAAGCCGCCGGCGGACGACAGCCGCGCCATGCCAAAGTCGGTGATCTTTACATTGCCCGAATGGTCGATAAGCACATTGGCGGGCTTTATGTCCAGATGAAGCACGCCGTTTGCATGGGCAAAGGTGAGTGCCTGACCCAGCGCGTCGGCAATGGCCGCGGCCTCGTCAAAGGTGAGCGAGTGGCCGTCCACGCGATGCAAAAACTCGGCCAACGACATACCGTCGACATACTCCATGACCAGGTAGGCATAGGCGGTGTCGTGCGTAAAGTCGATAACCTGCACGATATTGGGATGTTGAAGCATGGCGGCGGTATGCGCCTCGCGCAGCACGTCCATGATGTCGCTGGCGGGCATGCCGGCGCCGTTGATAAGGGGGATGCGCTTAATGGCCACGCGACGGCGCAGATGCGTGTCGCGGCAAATCTCGATGGAGCCAAAACCGCCGGTCGCAAGCGTCTCGAGCGGCTGGTACCGCTTGAGCAGCTCGCGAGAGCTAGTGCCCTCCAAGGGAACGTCCGGCGAGAACCGGGCGGTATGTTGCGAGAAAAGCGGCATGGCCAACCCTCGTGCGTTTAAAGTTCGTTTGCGAGCGGCGGGCGCGGGGCCGAGCCGTTCGCGGTGGCATAGATGCTGCTAGTGTAGCACGCTCAGGCGGATGGCGAGGATGGCGGGATGCGAGGCTGCCTGTCTGGCTTGGCCTTCGTCTCGACCCATCCGGAAAGCGCGCCCCAGTTTGCGGCCAAATACTGGGACACGCTTTCCGAATGGGGTGTGCTGCGGAAACTGCGTCCCAGAATATTGACTCAGAACGGGATACAGTTTCCAGATCGACGCTCAAAAGGAAACCGCATCCCGCTTTGATGCGGGGACTGCGGACAAAAGCTGAACCGTGATCTGGCTCGGATTGGAGTTCGCCTGAATCGTTGATGCTGGCTGGTGTGGGCGTGGAGATAAACGAGCAGCCCGAGCGATATAATGACACGCTATGGAGGTCATATGCTCTTTTCCCGCTGTTCTGCCACATCTGCTTTCGCCATTGCGCTCGTCGTAATGGCGGTTACCCCTTATCACCGGTTTTCATCTTCAATCGGCTTGGCATCAGGTGCAATGACCTGGCTCGTTATCCTCGGCGCATGCCTCGCGGCGTTTGGTCATGGTGTTGCGCTCCGCAAGGGGAGAGAAATAAGACGGCCGGGTCGCCTTGGCGTCTTCGGTGTTTTCCTTGCTGCTATTGCGGTGGTTCCCGAATGGGTCGACCTGGCCTTCTATGCTCGCGGAGATTCTATCCCAATCGTGTTTGCACCAATCTGGTTGTTGCATGGTGTTTCGTGTACCTTGTGCTTCACTGGGTCGTTGCTCCTCTCATATGTAATTTGGGATACGGCGGGCTCTCCTTTGATACGGGGGGCGGCGCGGGACGGCGAAAGGGGGACCCGCCGATCGCAGAGCGCGCTTTTTGCAGAAACAATAGTTGTCCTGTCTTGCCTGCTGTTTTGCTGTCGAGTTTCATGGAGAGTCGTTCCCGAGCCATGGGGGATGCCCTCTGTAACGGCCGCATCAATTGGCCTCGTGCTTTTAATTCCGCTGGTCTATCTCGTATTGGCTGCGGTCCCGCTGCTTTGCTGTCCCCGCGCCTTTGGTCGGGGGCAGGGCGACGTGTTTGCCCGTTCTGTGCTTGTAGCAGTTCCCATTGGCCTTGTTCCGGCTGTCGAGGTGGCATACTTTGCAAGCGATGCCGCAGTCATTGCATCACTGTCGATGGGGTCCGCTATTGCTGTTGCCGCCTTCGTATGCACATTGCTAAGGGAGAAACGGGACAACAATTCGGATACCCCTCGCACGTCCGACCCATTCGATGCGGGGGTGTTTTCCCCTGCCCTGTCGCCTCGAGAAGAGCAGTTTGTTCGACTGCTGCTCAAAGGGAAAACGCCGGCGGAAATTGCCAGGGAGACGGGTACGAAGCCATCGACGGTGCGAACAACGCTTCACCGAGCATACGGGAAGGCATCGGTTGCGGGCTCACGCGAGCTCGTGGCATTGTTTGCGGGTGAGGGTGATGCTACAGGGCCTGGTCTGCTGCAGCGGCATGCTGGTGATATGTTGACATCAGTTCGGACGCGCCGGCTGTTTCGATACCTGCTCACAACATTTTTTATCCTCCTTGCGGCGGGCCCCTTGGTAATGGCGGATAGCGATTGGGGATCCGGTGTTTCGCGGGCAGTCGCCTTTTCTCTCGCAAGCTATGCATTGGGTCTCGGACTGCTTCTGTCGCTGCACTACGCGGGTGAAAAACTGAATCGTGAAGTTGCGCTGACTAGAACGGATGGGGCGATTGGGCTCGGAAGCCCGTGCGTATGGGCGGTGCTGTCTGCCGTGGAATGGTCTTTTGTCTATATCGCGGCATGGAGGTGCATACGCG
>CBCSNG010000015.1:0-52114 GCA_965141635.1 uncultured Collinsella sp.
CCGTTCGATCTGGACGACGAGTTCATCGACCGCTGCCGTGGCGAGATTCCCGAGCTGCCCGATGCCAAGCGCGTCCGTTTTGAGGCCGACTTTGGCATTAAGGCGGCCGATGCCGAGCAAATCGCCGGCGACCCGGAGTTTGCCGAGTTCTTTGAGGCTGCCGCTGCCGGTATGGCTGGCAAGGAGGCCCAGACGGTTGCAAACTTGCTGGTGAACGAGATGATCGCTTACCTTAAGGGCGCAGGCGTCTCGCTCGCCGAGTCCGGTATTGCGCCGGCTCAGGTGGCAGCGCTGGCCAAGCTGCTCGCGACTGATGCCATTAGCTCCAACCAGGCGCACGAGGTCTTTGAGGCCATGGCCCAGACCGGCGACGACCCCAACAAGATCGTCGACGAGCGTGGTATGCGTCAGGTGAGCGATGCCGGCGCGCTGCAGCCGATCGTGGACGAGGTGCTGGCTAACTGTGCCGATCAGGCGCAGCAGTATCGTGACGGCAACCAGAAAGTCATCGGCTTTTTGGTGGGCCAGTGCATGAAGGCGAGCCGCGGCAAGGGCAATCCGAAGCTCTTCAACGAGTTGCTGAGAACGTCGCTCTCGTAAACGGGAACCCGGGAGCCCCGGCAGGGCGGGTGCTTCCTCAAAATTTTGAACAGTCCTGCGCAAGACGAAGGCCACATTAAGTGGCCTTCTTTGCGTGCGGAACTCATTTTGAGCAAGCACCCGCCCTGCCGGGGCTCCCGGGTTCTGTGACGACTCGGCCGTTCGGGTCAGGTAGGCTGATGGGAAAGATGGTGACGGAGGCGCAAAATGCGCCTCCGCCTTTTGAATGTGATGAAAGTGTGGCGAAATGAACTTAAAACTTCCGTAAATGTGATAAATGTCACATTTTACCTAGGGTAAAATGTGGGAAATATCACGTTTACGGAAGTTTCTTTGCGGGAGGTTCGGCCATGCAGCGAGATATCATTGCCAAGCTTAACGCTTGGAAAGCGTCAGAATATCGTAAGCCGCTTATCCTTAAGGGGGCGCGCCAGGTTGGAAAGACGTGGGCGCTTAAGGAGTTCGGCCGAACCTCGTACATCAATTTTGTGTATCTGACGCTCGAGGAGCCGTCACCTGGGGTACAGAGCGAGTACGCTCAGTTTTTCGAAGGTACGCGCGATCCTCGACGGATCATCTCAAATCTTTCCCTGGCACTTGGACAGCCTATCGAGCCCGGCGAAACGCTGCTTATTATTGATGAGATTCAGGATTGTCCTTCTGCAGTCGGCGCCCTTAAATACTTCTGTGACGAGGCCCCCGAGTATCACGTCGCATGCGCAGGGTCTTTGTTGGGCGTTCGCTTGTCCCGTGAGACCAGCGCTTTTCCGGTGGGAAAGGTCGAGTTCATGGAGATGCGCCCCATGAGCTTTTCCGAGTTTCTGAAAGCCGAGGGCGCTGCAAACTACGACGAATACCTTGGCGGCCTGGATCAGATCGAGACAGTGCCCGATTTCTTCCATGTCCGTCTCGTCGAGCATCTTCGTCGTTATTTTGCATGCGGCGGCATGCCAGAGGCTCTTGGCCGGTGGGTGGAGACGGGCGATATCGTTCAGGTCGATAAGGTGTTGTCTGATCTCTTGGATTCCTACGAGCGCGATTTTGCCAAGCATGGTGGCCGTGCGCAGTTCGCCAAGCTTTCGCAAATATGGAACTCGATTCCAGCTCAGTTGGCGCGCGAGAACAAAAAGTTCGTTTGGGGTGCGGTGCGCGAGGGGGCTCGTGCTCGAGAATACGAGGATGCTCTGGAATGGCTTGCCGATGCTGGGCTCATCACGGCGGTTCGCCTTAATGCTGCCGGTGGTGTGCCGCTCTCTGCGTACGATGACCTCAAGGCATTTAAAGTCTACTGTCTTGATGTCGGCTTGCTGCGCCGCATGGCAAGGCTGGATGCGTCCGCTTTTGCCATCTCGGATGCGCTATTTTCGGAGTTCAAAGGTTCGTTCGCCGAGAACTATGTGCTTCAGGCATTACTTTCACAGTTAGATGCTGCTCCGCGTTATTGGACAAACGAGAAGCCGAAGCACGAAGTCGATTTTTTGATTCAAGTCGGAAACGAAATCGTTCCCGTCGAGGTCAAATCGGGAGAGGTCGTTCATTCCAAGAGCCTTAAGTACTATGCCGACAAGCATGCGGAGACGACTCCATTGAGGGTCCGCTACTCACTTAAGAACCTAAAGCTCGACGACGGGGTGCTCAACATTCCGTTGTATTTGGCTGATCGATCTGTCCCTCTTATCAAAAAGGCGCTTGATCGTGCACATCTTGACGTTTAGATCCTGGGTGAGCTGACGGGCGGCGGCTAATTAATCGCTCCGTTACGGCCAGGGAGCGTGGGCCTTAGCGATGCTTGCTTCGCCAAGCCGTGGGTGTCATGCCAGTGTGTTGTTTGAAGGCTTGGGCGAAGGCGGCTTGCTGAGGGTAGTCGAGCCGCTCTGCCACCTGCGCTATCGTGAGCGAGCTGTCGGCCAAAAGGTCCTGTGCTCGCTCCATGCGGCGTCTGCGAATGTAGGCGCCCAGGGACTCGCCTGTTTGGGCCTTAAAGGTGGCGCATAGTTTGGAGCGGCTTGTGTAGAGCCTCTCGGCCACCTCGTTGATACCCACACGTCTGCCTTTGTCGAGCGCGCGCTCAATCATTGCCGTTGCTTCTTCGGCAATGGTTACGCTGACGCGCGTGTCTGCCGCCTGCCGCGCCTGCTTGTGGGCCGCGCACGAACAGGCGAGCTCTGCGACCATGGTCTCCACGATGCCCTGCATATAGACGTGTCCGCCTGCGGTGCGGGCGCGGTCCTCGTTAATCCGGCGAAGCGTGTGGCAGATGGCAGACGTCGCTTCCTCGTGCCATGGCTCGGCAAACGCCTCAAAGATTCCCGCGAACTCGGTGGGATAGCGGTGTTCCAGTTCGTCAAAATATCCAGGCAAAAAGAGCACCGAGCGCGAGTGATAGAGCTCCCCCGCAAACAGCGGGCTTAATTCCTCGCCACAGCTATCTTGGATAAAGCTGCAAACGGCATTGTTTGGCCACGGTCCATACAATGGTTTGAGGTTCGCGGGCGTTATGCCAGCCTCGGGCATGCATGTAAGTGTGGGCGCGCTGACTTCGCTCACGCAGGCGTATGGCTCGGGTGTGTATTCGGCCAGGTACATATCGTGCGTCGGGGTGATGAAATGCTCCATGACGATGCAGGCGGGGGAGAGAGGCATGATCCATGCGCGGCCGTGCGCCCGGTCGTTTGCCACCTCGCCGGTAAAGACGGCGCCCTTGCCAGTAAGCTCCAAGCCAAACTGCTCAAACTGTGGTGCGTAGAGCTCGGTTATGTCGGTCGCTGCCCGCCGTATTTGCAAAAGCGTCCCTTTCCTTTGCAGAAACGTCCACGCCTGGCTTGATTGTGAGCCATGGCTAACATATCAATGATAAGTTCATTACGGTTAACTCTCAAGCCGTTAGAAAGGAATCTCATGGCAAAGGGATCAAAAAGGGAAGGCGGCGGTCTCGGCGAGCTGCTTGCATATGCCGGTGACCGCAAATTCCTAACGTATTTGGGCATGGCGCTCTCAGCGCTCTCGCAGCTGCTGAGCTTTGGCCCGTACGTGTGCATTTGGCTTGTCGCGCGCGATCTGATCGCCGTGGCACCTAACTGGAGCGAAGCCTGCGACATCGCGATGTATGGCTGGTGGGCCGTGGGTTTTGCCCTGGCAAGCATCGTAGCGTATTTCGTGGGGCTCATGTGCACGCATCTGTCCGCGTTTCGCTGCGCGTCTAACATCCGCAAGACTACGAGCGAGCACCTGCTTAAGCTGCCGCTTGGCTACTTTGACACGCACGCCACCGGTGAGCTGCGCCGTATTGTAGACGGATGCGCCGCCTCCACCGAGACCCTGCTCGCGCACATGCTGCCCGATATCGCCGGCGCCACCGCCATGGTCGTGGGCTTGCTCGTGCTGCTTTTCGCCCTCGATTGGCGTTTGGGGGTGGCATGCCTTATCTCGGTCGTCGTTTCGCTTGGCGCCATGGCCACCATGATGGGCGGCAAAGGTGCCGAGTTCATGAAGGCCTACATGGGAGCGCTGGTCAAGATGAACAAGACCGGCACCGAATACGTACGTGGCATCCCCGTGGTCAAGGTGTTTCAGCAGACGGTCTACTCCTTCAAGGCCTTCCACGATGCGATCGCCGAATACGCCGACATGGCACAAAACTATGCGGGCACGTTCTGTCGAGGTCCGCAGGTACTCAACCTTACCGCGCTCAATGGTCTTGTGGCATTCCTGCTGCCCGTGGCGTTGCTGTTGGCGCCGGGCGAGACGGACTTCGCGCATTTTATGGCAAACTTCACGTTTTACGCGATATTTTCGGCCGTGGTACCGACGGCCATGACCAAGCTCATGTTTGTGGGCGAGGCCTCTCAGATGAGTGCCGATTCGCTGGCCCGCATCCGAAGCATCATGGATTCCAAGCAGCTCTCCGTGCCCGCCCAGCCCAAGCACCCTGCCGGCAGCGACGTGCGATTTGAGGATGTGAGCTTTACCTACGAGGGCGCCGAAGCGCCTGCCGTCAACCATGCGAGTTTTAGCGTTTCCGCGGGTAGCACCATCGCCCTGGTGGGTCCCTCGGGTGGCGGTAAGTCAACCTGCGCAAGCCTGATCCCGCGTTTTTGGGATGTTTCCTCGGGTCGAGTGCTCGTAGGCGGTGTGGACGTTCGCGATATGGATCCGCACGAGCTTATGGACCAGGTCGCCTTCGTGTTTCAGACCAACCAGCTGTTCCGGCAAACACTTGCCGATAACGTGCGCGCCTCCAAGCCTACGGCCACTGACGACGAAGTGCGTGCGGCCCTCTCCGCAGCTCAGTGCGACGACATTGTGGCCAAGCTTCCACAGGGCATCAATACCATGCTCGGTGCTGGCGGAGCATATCTTTCGGGCGGCGAGGTCCAGCGCGTGGCACTCGCCCGCGCGATCCTTAAAGACGCGCCTATCGTGGTGCTCGATGAGGCCACGGCGTTTGCCGATCCCGAGAACGAGGCGCTCATCCAGCGCGCCTTTAGCAAGCTGGCGGCGGGTCGCACGGTCATTATGATCGCGCACCGACTCTCGACTGTAGTGGGCGCAGACCAAATCGTGGTGCTCAACCAGGGCAGCGTGCAGGAGTCGGGTACCCATGCCGAGTTGCTGTCCCAAGAGGGTCTGTATGCCAAGATGTGGGCCGAGTACGAGCAGGCCGCGAGCTGGAAGATTACTGCTGCAGCCGCGGATGCCGCCGTCACGAAGGGAGGCGAGGCCTAAATGTTCGCCTCATTCCAAAAGAAGTATTTCCTATCCGATAAAGGCGTCGTCGGCGTAAAACGCGGCATTTTCTGGACCACGCTCACCAATCTCATTACCATGGCCGGCATGGGCTTTTTATTCCTGGTCATGGCCGGCTTTGTTGAGCATCTCGCCAGCGGGGCTGACCTGCCGGATGCCCTGCCGATCGTGGGCGGCCTCCTGGTCTTTTTCGTGTTGCTCTTTGCCTCTAACTGGCAGCAGTATTACTACACCTACTGCATCTTTTACGAGGAGTGCGGCAAGCAGCGTATGGAGATTGCTGAGCGCTTGCGCAAACTGCCGCTGTCGTTTTTTGGTCGTCGTGATCTGGCCGATTTAACCGAGACTATCATGGGCGACGTCCAGGCCATGGAGCACGCCTACAGCCACGTGCTGGGAGAGCTTTGGGGTGCCATCATCGCAAGCGCCATTGTCTTCTTGGCATCGCTGTTCTTTTGCTGGCAGCTGGCGATCGCGGCGTTTTGGAGCGTTCCCGTGGCCTTTGCCGTGCTGTATCTAACACGCGGCCCCATGACTCCGGTGTTCGATCGCGTGCGTGCCGAGAAGGTCAAGGTTACCGAGGCTATTCAAGAGACGCTCGACTGCGTTCGCGAGATCCGCGCCACCAACCAGGAGGCCCATTATCTTGAGGGACTCAACGCCGTGATCGATGCCGAGGAGCGCGAGACTACCAAGGGCGAGCTCGTTAACGGGCTTTTGGTCAACTCCGCCTTTGCCATCCTGCGTCTGGGCATTGCCACCACGCTGGTCACGGGTGCCGCGATGGTCGCCTCCGGGCAGGTCGACTTTTTGGTGATGTTTGCCTTCCTGCTCATGGTGAGCCGTATCTATGCGCCGTTTGACCAGGCGTTAATGTTAATGTCCGAGCTGTTCGTCGCCGAGTCGTCTGCCAAGCGCATGCGCTCCATCATGGAAGAGCCTGTGGCGCGGGGCAGCGAGAAATTTGAGCCCGTGGGCCACGATGTGGTGTTCGATCACGTGGCATTTGGCTATGGCGCGGGCGAGGACGGACGCGCCGGCGATAAAGTTCTTACCGATGTGAGCTTTACCGCCAAGGAAGGCGAGGTCACGGCGCTGGTCGGTCCTTCGGGTTCCGGTAAGTCTACGGTGAGCCGCCTGGCCGCACGCTTTTGGGATGCCACTGCGGGCAAGGTTACCGTGGGCGGTGTGGATGTTGCGAGCGTCGATCCCGAGGTGCTCCTGCGCGATTACGCCATTGTGTTCCAAGACGTGCTGCTCTTTGATGACACGGTGATGGGAAACATCCGCCTCGGTCGTCGTGATGCCACCGACGAGGAAGTGCTTGCGGCCGCGCGTGCCGCCAACTGCGACGAGTTCGTGAACCGCATGCCGCAGGGCTATGACACTATGATCGGAGAGAACGGATCCAAACTCTCCGGTGGCGAGCGCCAGCGCATCTCTATCGCCCGCGCGCTGCTCAAAGACGCGCCCATCGTGCTGTTGGACGAGGCGACGGCGAGCTTGGATGTGGAGAACGAGACCGTGGTACAGCAGGCGCTTTCCCGTCTGCTTACAGGTAAGACGGTTATCGTGATTGCTCATCGCATGCGTACGGTGGAAAATGCCGACAAAATCGTTGTGCTCAAGGATGGCGTGGTTGCCGAGCAGGGCACTCCGGCGCAGCTCAAGGCGGCAGGTGGAGAATTCGCCCGCATGGTTGCGCTGCAAAAGGAGGCGGCTGCCTGGCAGCTTTAGGAAAGGGGAGCAAGATTTCCAAAGGTTAACTTTGGTTGACCATAATAGTTCGACTAAACTAGTCTCAAAAGTGTGCTCGAGCAAACTTGTTTACTCGGGTGCTAAGGCACCGTGCCGCAGTTGTTGCGGAAAAAAGGAGAGACATCATGAAGAAGTCCACGTTTAACACCCTGCTTGTTGGTGGCGGTTTTCTGCTCGGCACGGCCGGCATCAAACTGCTCACCAGCGCTCCGGTCAAGAATGCCTGCGTGCAGGGCATCGCGTGTGGCATGCGCGTCAAGAACTGCTACCAGGACATGGTCGAGCAGGCCAAGGCTAATGTCGACGACATGGTTGCCGAGGCTGCCTACATCACCCAGAGCGAGGCCGCTGCTGACGAGGCAGCCGAGTAACGCTCCCAGGCACAAACTATGAGATTCTCGATTATTAGCGAGATCCCCGGCAGGACCCGTCTTCAATTGGCGGGTCCTGTGCCAGAGAGCGATCTCGATGCACTTCTTAAGCTTGGCGGCGACATCGACGGCGTGCGCAAAGTGCGCGTATATGGCCGTATTGGCCAGATGGCGCTCGAATATGACGAGCAGTGTCGTGCGAGCGTGCTCGACGCCTTGGGCGCACTCGATGCTCAAGCCATCGCCGATGCCAAGTCGGGTTACGTGATGCAACTCGAGCCGCGCAAGCACAAACTCGTTATGGACCTGGCGACACTCATCGGCGCCCATTACGCGCGTCGCTGGTTCTTGCCGACGCCTCTGCGTGCGGTGTTTGTCGTGGCCGGTTACATGACCTTTTTGCGCGCGGCCCTTCATGAGCTGGCGCAGCCGCGCCTGACCGTTCCCGTGCTCGACGCTTCGGCCATCGGCATTTCGTTCGTCAAGCGCGATGTCGACACCGCGGGCCAGACAATGTTCCTGCTCAACGTGGGCGAGCTGCTCGAGGACTACACCCGCGCCATGAGCGAAAACGAGCTCATCAACTCGCTGCTCGATGTGCCCGACAAGGCGCAAAAGGTCGTCGGTGACACCGAGGTAAGCGTTGCCGCGACCGAGCTTGAGCCCGGCGATCTGGTCGCCGTGCGCACTGGCATGTCCATTTGCATCGACGGTGTTGTCGAGCAGGGGAGCGCCATGGTTAACCAGGCGACCCTGACCGGCGAGCCGCTTGCCGTCGAGCGCAGCATTGGCGACGACGTGTTCGCCGGCACCGTCGTGGAAGACGGCAGCATCTTGGTGCGCGTGCGCGCCAATACGGCTCAGACTAAGCTCCGCTCGATCGTCTCGCTCGTGCAGACAGCCGACTCGCTCAAGTCCGAGGGCCAGTCGCACATGGAAGACCTCGCCAACAAGATCGTCCCGTGGAACTTCCTGCTCGCGGGCCTGGTTGCGCTTACCACGCGCAGCCTTATCAAGACCTCGGCGGCGCTGATGGTCGACTACTCGTGCGCGCTCAAGCTCACGGGTTCCGTTGCCGTCATGACCGCTATGAGCGATGCCGCCAAGATGGGCGTCATGGTCAAGGGTGCGAAGTACTTTGAGTCGTTTGCCAAGGCCGATACCATTGTCTTTGACAAGACCGGTACGCTGACCGAGGCGCAGCCACGTCTTGCCTGCGTACTCACCACCGACGGCTGGAGCGAGGACGAGATTCTGCGCCTTTCTGCCTGTCTGGAGGAGCATTTCCCGCATCCGGTGGCGCGTGCCGTGGTCAACGCCGCCCGCGAGCGCGGGCTCGAGCACCGCGAGCGCCATGCTGCGGTCGAGTATATTGTGGCGCACGGCATCGCTTCGTCCATCGAGGGGCGTCGCGCGATTATCGGCTCGGCGCACTTTGTGTTTGAGGACGAGGGCGCGCAGCTCGAATCCGACATTAAGGAGCGCATCGAGTCCCAGATGCAGGGCCTGTCGTCGCTGTATCTGGCGGTCGATGGCAAGGTCGTCGGCGTGCTCGGTATCGAGGATCCGCTCAAGCCTGGGGTCCGTGAGGCCATCGCCGACCTGCATGCGCTGGGCGTCAAGCATGTCGTTATGCTCACGGGCGATTCGGAGCGCACGGCCGAGCGCATTGCTCGCGAGGCAGGTGTCGACGAGTTTAAGGCCGAGCTGTTGCCCGAGGACAAGTACGCGTATGTTGAGCGCATTAAGGGCGAGGGGCGCCACGTTGCCATGGTGGGCGACGGCGTCAACGATTCGCCGGCGCTCGGTTTGGCCGACGTGGGCCTGGCGATGGGTGGCGGAAGCGACATCGCCAAGGAGGTCGCCGATATCATCCTGACCGATACGGATCTGGCCGCGATCGTGCGTCTGCGCCGCATGAGTCAGGGGCTTATCGACCGTCTGACGAGTTCGTATTCCAAGGTGATGCTCACCAACTCGGCGCTGTTGGCATTGGGTATTACCGGCATGATTACTCCGCAGACGTCGTCACTGCTGCACAACGGCTCAACGATCGCCTACAGCCTGAGCAACGCAAAGGCGTACCTGCGCTAGCAGACGTGTTCGCCCACGTTATCTGGCCTGCGCCCAGACGGCATCGGTGTCGTCCGGGCGCAGGCCTTTTGCATTTGAACATTTGCTAACTTCTCTATATAGTGTTGCTAGCAAGGCTAGCAATTGAAGGGAGCGAGATCGACGTGGGTGCTGTTAGCGGCATGGCGCAGGTGAACGTTCGCGTGGATCGCCAGGTCAAGAACCGTGCCGAGGAAGCGCTGCGGCTTTCGGGCGCCTCGCTGCCCGAGCTTATCAAAAAGGTCGTGGCAAAGGTTGCACAGGGCGGCGGTTCGTGCGAAGAGGTGCTGTCGGCCGTTGACGACCAACTGCCTAGTGCTGGTGCCACCTCGCTGTTCGCCGCATCATGGGCGGCGGCGGATCAGCTTTACGCGGACCTGGGCATCGCTACGTCGTCCGTGTCCGACGATCGCGATTGGGACGCAATCTATTCCGAAGCCATGGACGAGCGCTATCGCCAAAAGGGGATGATCCTGTGAGCGGGTCTCCCCTCAAAATAATGGTGGACGCTAACGTATGGGTTGATTCGTTTTGCGTCGACCATGCCGAGTCGCTTGCCGCGCGTGCGTTTATTGGGCAGGCGACGGAGACGGGGGCGTTGCTGTTCTTTCCGGTGCATATCGCTAAGGACGTGCTGTACGTTGTCCAACACGAGCTGAAGCGTAGCGTTCTTGCCAGCGGGGGAGCGCTCGACGAGGCATCTGCCCGCGCAATTGGCGATGCGGCGCTGGCGTTTGTTCGGAATATGACCGAAAACGCCACGGCCGTGGGTGCAGATGCGTCGGACCTTTGGCTGGCCGACAAATATCTGACGCTCCATCGCGATTACGAGGACAACTTGGTGCTCGCCGCATGCAAACGCGCCCAGGTTGATTACTTGGTGACCAACGATCGCAAACTGCTCGAACATGCCGATCTTGCAGCAAAGACCCCGCGCCAAATGATGCCGATTCTGGCTTTGGCCGAACGCGGTGGCGCGGCTATCGGTTGACGCGAACTGTTTGCGGGCCTCTTGGACGACGATGCGCCAAGGGACCCGCGTCTGCTATTTACAAAAGCTCGGCCTTAATGGCGGGACTTTCTGCAAGCTGCTCGGCTGCCTTTTCGTCGGAGCTGCCGAGTGCTGCCAGACTGCGGTAGACCCACTCGTTGACCTGTGGGTTCTTGACGCCTGCGGTCTGCATAAGGGCGCCTACCTCGCGGATTGCTGCGAACAGATCGGCTTTGGGACCTGCGAGCTCGACCTCGATGCCGTGGTAGGCGGTCACGCCGCGGTTCTCACTCACGTGGTCGATAAAACTCTCGACGGTCTCAAGCTGCTGGGCGAGAGCTGCATCATCGTCAGCGTCCAGCGCGACGAATGCGTTCGATACCGTGAGGGCGGGATGTCCGCAGGGGACAAAGCCTTCGATGACATCCATAGCTTCGGTAATGGTTGAGCCCAGGCCTGCGAGGGCATTGACGAGTTGCTGTTTGGTATCCATAACGGTCCTTTCGACGGGTCAATTTTGCTTGGCGAAAATATACGTGACGCAATCGGTAGCAAAAGTGTGAAGTGCGGCGCACATTGGGGTCTTCACAGCTCGTGCATAGAACAGCTGTCCGCTTTCAGAACGTGGTAAGATAACACTCCACAAGCGGGGCTCGCCCTGCATGTTCCTTGAAAAGTCGACGGGTGTTGGGCGCTCGTGCCCAATGCCATCCAGACTTTCCCAACATTCGGGGGCGACTGGTTTCGACACGATAGCTCTGAGAGAGGAAGCAAGCCGAGGTCTCCTCGCCTCGTTAAACAGGGGTACCGTCAAATTGAATTGACAACAACTCTTCTTTTGAGCCTATGGCTCTCGCTGCTTAGTTTATAGCGGCGCGTCAACCCGGTGATTTCCCCGACACCGGCGCGACGTCATTTTAGGGGAATGCTCCCGCGCACGTAATCGGTATGGCGCGGGCTAAGACCGAACCGGTTGGGATGCCGCGAGCGTGTCGCTGCGCGCAAAGCGTCCGAGACTAAACCAGCGACTGAGCTTGGAGATGCCAATCAGGGGGCTTTCGTGGACCGGAGTTCGATTCTCCGCGCCTCCACCATAAGTAACGGGCAGGTAGATACTTATATCTACCTGCCTTTTTATTTCTAGTCCGTACCGCGGAGAATCGAACTCTGAGCAGGGCGCGGGCGTAAAGAAAACGCGCAAACGTTTTTAGCCCGCGGGCGAGGACGCCGGCAGGCGGACGAAGCCGGTGCGGGTTCGCGAAGCGAACACGCGGATTCTCCGCGCAATGCCTCAAACCTATATAGATGCGATGATATCGAATCTCAGCCTGCCATGCGCCGCATCAACGCAGACCGGGATGCACTTTCCCGGCGGCAACTCATGCTCTGGGGTTGGCTTGACCGCCCCGCCCCCTTAACTCCAAAACCTATGCGCCCTCTATTCCAAAACTGGGTAGAAGAAAGCCAAAACGCAATCGCAGGAGGTCAATATGACTGCAGAAGATAGGGCAAAGAACGCCGGCAAAGTCGCGCTCGTTTTGGAGGGCGGCAGCTTCCGCGGGCAATTTACCGCAGGCGTGCTCGACGTCCTCATGGAGGCTGGCGTCGAGATTCCGACTGTCTACGGTGTATCGGCAGGCGCCCTCAACGGCGTCAACTACAAGTCGCACCAGATCGGCCGTGCCAACCGCATCAACCTGGCTTTCTGCAACGACAGCCGCTTCATGGGCGCCGCATCGTTTGCGTCCACGGGCTCTATCGTCGGCTACGACTTTATCTTCAACGATGTCCAGGACCGCCTGGATCCCTTTGACAACGAGACATTCGACGCGAGCCCCATCGAGATGTACGCCGTCGCGACGGACATGCTCTTTGGAACCGCCACGTACCTCCCGGTCAAAAGCGCCGTGCTCGACCTCGACGCTGTTCGCGCCTCGACGTCGCTGCCGCTGGTGACGCCGCCGGTCGAGATTGACGGGCACAAATACGTCGACGGTGGCGTAGCCGATTCGATCCCCATCGAGCACGTGCTGGAGGAGGCGGGCTTCGATCGCGCGGTCGTCATTGTCACGCAGGACCGCTCGTACGAGAAAAAGCCTTACGAGTTTATGCCTGCCGCGCGCGCCCGCTATGCCGACTACCCCTATCTGCTCGAGGGAATCGAGACGCGCCACGACCGCTACAACATCCAGCGCATGCACCTGTGGAAGTATGAGCGCGAGGGCCGTGCGTTGGTCGTCGCTCCGCAAAAGCCGGTCGAGGTCGGCCATGTCGAGCACGATTCGGCAAAGCTTTTGGACCTGTATATCCAGGGCCGTCAGGAGGCAAAGCGCCTGCTCGCGGAAATTCAAGAGTTCGTTGAACGCTAGCGACGGCGAACCCTCAAAAAATGACAACAGCTAAAGAGCTGGAAAATCACGGCTCGTGGATGACATGTGCAGAAACTCTGGTCGGAGCCAAAATACCTGTTGACTCGTACGGCGAGCGGGGTAATATGGACGGGTTACTTGCAGAGCCCCGTGAATCTCTGTAACAACACGTACTGTACATGGAGGAGTCTAAGTGATTTCGAAATCGACTCACTACGCCAAGCAGGGCGAGGTCCAGCGCAACTGGGTTCTCGTCGACGCCGATGGTGCTGTCCTGGGCCGTCTTGCCACCCAGATCGCAATGATCCTGCGCGGTAAGAACAAGCCCCAGTTCACGCCCAACAGCGACTGCGGCGACTTCGTTGTCGTCATCAACGCCGATAAGGTCCAGCTTACCGGTAACAAGGCCGACACGAAGACCTATTATCGCCACAGCGGCTACAACGGCGGCCTCAAGGCTGAGAGCTTCCGCCAGGCTATGGAGAAGCACCCGGAGAAGGTCATCGAGCGCGCCGTTCGCGGTATGCTGCCCAAGACCACCCTCGGCCGTGCCCAGATGACCAAGCTTAAGGTCTACGCTGGTGCCGAGCATCCGCATGCTGCCCAGAACCCCACGAAGATTGAGCTGGAGGCTTAAAGATGGCTGAGAACACCGTTGTCTACCAGGGTACCGGTCGTCGTAAGAACGCCGTCGCCCGCGTCCGTCTCGTCCCCGGCACCGGCAAGGTGACCATCAACAAGCGTGACGCCGAGCAGTATTTCGGCCGTCATCAGCTCGTTGAGAACGCCCTTGCTCCCTTCAAGGTGACCGACACCGCCGGTCAGTTCGACGTTATCGCTCTGTGCGATGGCGGCGGCATCTCCGGTCAGTCCGGCGCTCTGCGCCTGGGCATCGCTCGCGCTCTTCTGAACGCTGGCGACTACCGTGCTGACCTCAAGAAGGCCGGTTTCCTTACGCGCGATGCTCGCGTGGTCGAGCGCAAGAAGTACGGCCTCAAGAAGGCCCGCCGCGCTCCCCAGTTCTCCAAGCGCTAAGGTTTTATCTCCTTTCGAGATACAATGTACAAGCGGGGCCTGCCGATTCCTCGGCGGGTCCCGCTTTTCTTTTTTCGACTAGGGTGGGCGGTTGCATATCGCCTACTAGGGAAGGAGCGATCCTATGCCCCAGAACATCTTCGGTACCGATGGCGTCCGTGGCGTTGCCAACGCCGACCTCTCGTGCGACCTCGCGTTTCGCCTGGGCCGTGCGGCGACCAAGTTTCTTGGTCCGGATATCTGCATCGGCCGCGACACGCGTCTTTCGGGCACCATGCTCGAGAGTGCTCTGACCGCCGGCATTATGGCCGAGGGCGGCCGCCCGCACTGCTGCGGCGTCATCCCTACGCCTGCCGTGGCGCTGCTCACCGTCCAAAACGAGCTTGATGGCGGCATCGTCATCTCCGCTTCGCATAATCCGCCGGAGTTCAACGGCATCAAGTTCTTTAGCCGCAAGGGCATGAAGCTTCCCGATGCTGTCGAGGAAGAGATCAGCGCCTGGGTCATGTCCGAGGAAGCCATGGCTGCCGACACGCTGCCGACCGGTGCCGGTGTGGGCCACATCATCAAGATGAAGGACGCTCGCAAGGCATACGTCGACCACGCCATCGATACGCTCGATGGCCTGAGGCTCGATGGCCTGGTCGTTGCCGTCGACTGCGGTCACGGTGCTTCCTGCCAGACTACGCCCGCCGCGCTGCAGCGCCTGGGTGCCACGGTGCACGCAATCAACACCGATTACTGCGGCACCGACATCAATGTCGAGTGCGGCTCTACGCACCTCGAGCCCCTGCGCGAGCTCGTGCTGCGCACCCATGCTGATATCGGTCTGGCCCACGACGGCGACGCCGACCGCGTACTGTTCGTGGACAGCGAGGGCAACGAGATCGATGGCGACTACATCCTGGCTATCTGCGGTTCCGACCTCGCCGCTCGTGGCAAGCTCGCCAACTCCGAGATCGTCTCGACCGTCATGTGCAACCTGGGCTTCTCCATCGCTATGAAGGAGCAGGGCTTCGAGATGGTCCAGACCGCCGTGGGCGACCGTTATGTTCTTGAGCGCATGCTCGCGGACGGCGCCGTCATCGGCGGCGAACAGTCCGGCCACATCATCTTCCTGGAGCACAACACCACCGGTGACGGCCTGGTGACGGCTCTGCAGCTGCTGGCCGTGCTCAAGCGCACCGGTCGTACCCTCACCGACCTTGCCGGCATCATGAAGAAGTACCCGCAGGTACTCGTCAACGTGCATTCGGACAACAAGGCTGGTCTGGACGATTGCCAGCCCATCTGGGATGCTGTCGCTGCTGCCGAGAAGGAGCTTGACGGCCGCGGCCGCATTCTGGTGCGCCCGAGCGGTACCGAGCCGCTGGTCCGTGTGATGGCCGAGGCCGAGACGCACGAGCTGACCCAGCGCGTTGTCGACGACATCGTCGAGGTTGTCAAGCGCGAACTTCCCTAATGGTCAAAAACCGTTGCCAAGTGGTAAACTGTTAAGGTTATTTTGATTGATTGGTATGTCCGAGGGGGAGCATGTTCACTAAAGTCCTAAGGTCTTTTGGTATGCGTGGTCGAGTCCTTACGTTGGATGCTCCCATCTCGGGTGACGTCATTCCGCTCTCCGAGGTAAACGATCAGACGTTTGCCACCGGCCTTTTGGGCCAGGGCGTGGCGATTCAGCCCACCGGAACGCGCGTGATCGCGCCGGCTGATGCCAAGGTCGAGGCTATTTTTCCCACGGGACACGCCGTTGCGCTTAACACGGTCGATGGCTTGGACGTGCTCATCCACGTTGGTTTGGACACTGTTCAGCTCGAGGGCAAGCACTTTACCGTACATGCGCAAGTGGGTGACATCGTCCATAAGGGCGATGTACTCATTGAGTTCGATCGCGAGGCAATTGCTGCCGAGGGCTACGATGTGACGGTTCCCATCTTGGTGTGCAACTCCGTTGAGTTCTCGAGCATCAAGGGCTCCGTTGGCGTGCATGTCGAAGAGATGGACCAGCTCATCGTTGCTCGCGAGCGCTAGCAAGTGCACGTGGCCATTAGCCTACAATTCAAACACGTTTACGGAGGGCGCCCTTGAAAGAGGACGCCCTCCGTGGCAAGATGGGATTTGTCCGAAGCTAAAAGGCTTTGGGTCACCGTGGACGGGCAGGGGCCTCGACTCGGTTAGACACGAGACACATACATTACGCGACCTCGCCCTGGTGGCCGCACACGTTGGTTGCGGCCGACGCGGGCCGCGGGCAAGTGCTTGTAAGGGAGCCTTGCCTCTCTTGTACGAGAAAGGACGCGTAATGAAGATCATTAAAGCTAAAGACTACGAGGATATGAGCCGCAAGGCCGCTAATATCATCTCGGCCCAGGTTATCCTCAAGCCCGACTGTGTGCTGGGCCTTGCCACCGGCTCCACCCCGATCGGTGCCTACAAGCAGCTCGCTGCTTGGTACAAGAAGGGCGACGTCGACTTTGCCGAGGTCAGCACCTACAACCTGGACGAGTATCGCGGCCTTTCGCACGACGATCCCCAGAGCTATCACTACTTCATGCGTGAGAACTTCTTCGATCACATCAACATCGACCTGAACAACACGCATGTGCCCGACGGTTCCAACCCCGACGCCGCCGCTGCCTGCTCTGAGTACGACAAGATCGTCGCCGACGCCGGTTACCCGGATCTGCAGCTGCTCGGCATTGGCAACAACGGCCACATCGGCTTCAACGAGCCCGATGACCACTTCTCCAAGGGCACGCACTGCGTCGACCTCACCGAGAGCACCATTCAGGCTAACAGCCGCCTGTTCGACAGCATCGACGATGTTCCCCGTCAGGCCTACACCATGGGTACCCAGACCATCATGTATGCCCGCATGATCCTGGTCGTCGCCAACGGCGAGGCCAAGGCTCAGGCCGTGCATGACATGTGCTATGGTCCGGTTACGCCCGAGTGCCCGGCTTCGATCCTGCAGCTGCACACCAACTGCGTTGTCGTTGCCGACGAGGCCGCCCTTTCGCTCTGCGAGTAGCGCGAATCCTGCAGCTCGACATAGCCTTGCCTAAGGCCTCCGCTTTGCGGGGGCCTTTTTGCTATCCCTTTTCGCCCACTTGACCAAAATCTTGCCGCAAGCTTGACGAATGCCGGATGCCCAACAGCTTGATTCATTCTATATCAGATTCTATGCAAAAATGCCACTAGAAGGTCGTAGACGGTAGCGGGTGCTAGGCGAGTTGAATGACATAGCTGAACCTTGTTCATCTGCGTTACACTGCCGCTTAGATGGGACAAGCTGACAAGCTCATTTACCTGCTTAAAGACCGATTAGTCGGGGGATTAATAACAATCGGCCCTCGCTGTACAAAAACTTGCCGCTTGCGTACCAAAAGACAACCTAAAACACAAGGTCGCTCTATTCATAGCGCGGCTTGTATGGTCTTGCGGCTACAGTGTCCATACGGTCGAGTTGAGGAGCGGGCATGGTAAACGATTTGAGCGGTATAGACGGCCTCGAGCTGATGCCGCTGGGCGGAGGCTATATGGTGCGACGCGAACGCTTGATGAATGAGCTTATCGCCAAGGGCCGAAAGGCCGGCATCGTGGTTCTTTATGCGCCCGACGGGTTTGGGAAGACCTCGGTGCTACTGCAGTACACCCATGAGGTTAAATGCGACCCGACGCGAGGCCCCGTGCGGATTATCGAGGCCGATCGCGCCACTGGGCGCGAGGTGTTTATGCAGCTCGAGGTGGTTGCCGAAGAGCTCAAAGACAAACCGCACTCCCTTATCGCGATTGATAATGTGCCAAACCTCGATCAGCACGATACCGAAGACCTCATCGACAGGATTCGCGGCCTGCGCGCTATGGGGATAGGGGTCTTTATCTCCTGCCGTCCTTCAAATCGTCAGCTGATTCATGGGCTGGGCGATTCGGTTAAGATCAATGCGCAGATGCTCAAGGTGCATGCCTATGAGTATTCGGCGTGGGCATCGGCGTTTTCGATCAGCACATCGCTCGACTTTTATCAGCTCACGCAGGGCGTGCCCGAGCTCGTTTCGGCATTGCAGACGGGTCTGTATGGCCAAGGCGACGTAGCCGGTCTGCTCGAAAACGAGATTGTCAACGTATATGGTGCGGCACTTGCCGATCTGGCTTCACTCGACAATAATGCGCTGTTTTGCGTGGCATGTCTCATGGTTTTGATGGGCGAGGGCAATATCGCAGAGCTCGAGGCTTGTGGGGTGAGACTGTCGATGGTCGACCAGTCCTACCTTGTACGAGATTACCCGATCTTTGGCTTGGATCCCGCCGAGCGGAGTTTTACGTGTCTGGGCACGGAGGATAACGGACGCTTGCGCTTGCGTAAGTTGGTGGCCGAGATTCGCCCCGAACTTGTTCCGAGGGCGGCCCGGATTTTGCTTAAGGCGGGCCGATGCGATGCGGCGATGGGCCTGGCGGATGCCTTTTTGGACCGTGAGGCGGTCCTTGAACTTGCTGGGCAGTATGGGGTCGATCTGGCTCTGACGGGGCACGGGGCCGATATCTGCCGAGCGGCGCTGGGCACGATCGATGCCGACGATCCGGCTCCAGAGCCAACGCCTGCCGAAGCGCTTGGCGTATATCTGGCAGCGGTCAGCGTGTCCAATACAAAGCTCGCTCGCTATATGGCATCGGTCGTCGAACGCGGGGGCGAACGGGCGGCCTGCGAAATAGACCCTGTTTCATGGAGGGTGGCCCAGACACTGACGGTTGTTTGCTATGGGGACAACGGGCTTGGGCTTCCTACGAACCTGGCCGTGCCAGAAATAGAGACGTCCCATACCGCACTCGATATGTTGTCTGCGCATATCGAGGTCAAACGCTGTCTGACCGAGCGGGGAAATGACGGCGGCGTTCTACAACAGCTCAAAACGAGCAAGGCCTACGACTGCGAGCTCGACATCGCGGGGATTGTTATACGGGCCGATAGCATGCTGGTGGAGCTCTTTGACGGGTCGTTTGCGGGAACCGACGAGCGCGACGACGAGATGACGGTGGTGCGGGAGGCGCTCGACGTACGTGGGCTTAAGGCGATGGCTATCTGGGTGCGCATGGTGTTGGCGGCACGGCGGCTCCTTTCCGGCTTGCCGGTAACCGACGACGCGGCGTTCAACGAGCTCGATCGTTTTGCCGTGCGCATGCGCGACAACCAGATTCAGCTGTTTGGGCTGTTGCTAGAAGGCTGGCAGTCGCTGGCAGAGGGACGGCCGGTTAATGCAAAGTTCCGTGCGGTCCAAGTGCTCAAACTTGCCGAGGAGTCGATTGCGTACATGCGCGATAACGCATTGCTGCTGGAGCGCGCGGCATATCTGCGTAACACCTCGATGGTTTCGGTGCGCGAGGAAGCGGAGTTGCTCGATATAAGCCAGACGCAGGTTGGTGGAGCGGAGGCCTGGACGGTGGCGCTGCATTTGGCCTGTGCGGGCCGAGACAGCGATCTTGCGGCCTGGATGTCCATGAATCGTGCGGGGATTCTAGAGCCATCGTATCGGCTCTTTGCGCGCCTTGCCATGCATTGTCTGGGCGAGCCAGCGGGCAGGATACGCAAGAAGCTTCCCGTGCGCGAGCTGTCGCGGTACTCGCTGCGCGACGATTTGGAAGGGGAGGGCGAGCGCCTGTTCCAGGCCGGCGAGGTTGAAGCCGTTGATACCATCGACCATATCGAGATTCGCATGTTTGGTGCGTTTCGCGCCGAGCGCGACGGGTTTCCCATCACGGACAAAATGTGGCGCCGCAAGAAGGCGGCGACGCTTGCCGAGCGGCTTGCGCTGGGCATGGATGCGCTCGTCGATCGTGAGACGCTGGCCATGGAGCTGTGGCCCCATGCCGAGTTCAATAGTGCCCGCAACAACCTGTACTCGACGATATCGCGCTTGCGGTCGGCTTTGGGACCGACGCCGGATGGCAAGTCGTGTGTGCTCATCCAAAATGAATGCATCGGACTCAACGGCGACTACGTCAAGACCGATGTACGGCTGTTTGATCAGATAAGCCGCGAGGTTTTGGGAAATCGCACGGGTGCGCGCGGACCCCATTTAGTTGAGCTGTGCCTTAAGATTGAGCAGCTTTATGCCGGACCGCTGTATGTTCCCAATGGCTGTAATCCCACCTACTTTTTGCGCATGCGACGCATTATGCAGTCAAAGTACATCGATTGCATGATTAAGGGAGCAAATGCCGCTCTAGAAGAAAACGATCTGCAGTCGGCGATTTGGCTGGCGGAGTCGGGGCTTCGACAGGAAACGGCGCGTGAGGATATGGTGCGCTGCGCCATGCGCGTCTACAGTGCGGCGGGGCGGCGGCGCGATATCGTCGAGCTGTACAGCGGGCATATGCACCATCTGAGGGAGCAGGTCAATGGCGTGCCCGAGCCCGAGACGCGGCGTCTATACGAGCGCTTGGTGGAGGGGCGGCTCAATCGCGTGTTGGTCGAGCGATAAAAAACGGGCGCCCGAAGTACTTGGGCGCCCGTAAGCTTGCTATATGTTGGCTCGCCGGATCATTGGCTCTTAGACGAGCTTGATCTTCTCGATGTCCTTGCGCGAGGACTCGCGATATAGCGAGAACTTGCGGCCGATGACCTGGACGACCTCGGCGTGGCAGCGCTCAGCGAGCTCTTCGGCGGCCTCGCGGGCGGAAAGGCTGGAGCCATCGAGCACGGAGCACTTAACGAGCTCGTGCTTCTCCAGGTAGGCGACCGTCTGCTCGACGGTGCCCTCGTTGACGTCGGACTTGCCGATGATGATGGCGGGGTTGAGGTGATGGGCCATGCTGCGAAGCTGCTTGACCTGGGCTCCTGTCAGTGCCATGGGTTCTCGCTTTCTATGTATGGGGCGCCCCGCGACGGGGCCTTAATCTATGTGAGCTGTCCCACGATAGCGCAGGAACAGTGCGGTGTGGGGCGTGTTTGCCCAGTTCAAAAAGAATGCGGATGCCGAGCGGGAGAACAGCGCGGGTTACAGGCGGACGTGTACGGCGGCCGAAAGCGGTCTATGGACGGACCGAAGAGACCGGCTCCCATGCAATAAACGCCCAACGGACCTTGCGGACGTGGTCGAGCATGTAGCGCCCCTGCGGCACGCCCTTGGACCCTGGCTCGCCGGCATGGGGATTCTCAATCATATGCTGAGCGACGTAGTCGCGCAGACGGTCAATCTTATCCTCGTTACCGTGCTCGAGCATGCGGGAGAAGTCCGCCACGCCCGCCTCAAGGCTATCGAAGGTATCGCGACGAGGCGATTCAAAGTACGTAACCTGCGGCAGGGCACCCATCTGAATGAGGATATTGAAGGCATACACAAAGCCATTACTGCAGGTAACCGAGGCACCGATGGCGTTCATCAGGTGCAGGTCATAGCGCGGGCTGGAGTTGGCGACCATCGTGACAGCACAACGCCGACGAGCCGTTCGATCAAGCTTGGCAAGCGCGTCTTTTAGGTTGGTCGTGGTGACAGAGCGACTGGCAAAGGCAACATCTACCGCTTTCGCGACCGGTCCAACCAAATCCCAGTCATCATCCCAAGCAAGCTCAAGCGGTGTAATGCGATCCTCGAGCCCATAGTACTCAATGCCAGCATCAAGCGTGCCCAACATAGCAGGGGAAAAGTCAGCAGCAATCACAGGATGTCCAGCCTGAGCAAGCGGAATAGCAATCGACCCAGCCCCACACCCCATATCAAGCACCGACTCACCAGGCTCAAGCGCTAACAGCTTCATAAAATCCCGAGCATACGAAGCAGTCTCAAGCGGCCGAAAATGCCGAGCCCGCTTATCCCACTCAAAAGAATCATCAGCCCGCCGCCGACCAGCCTGCAAGCGCATCCATTCCTCATTCCAATCCGCAGAAAGCAGCTCAGAACGAATCAAATCATCAGCCACGGGCCATCCTCCTCACAACAAAAAAGCGACTCCTCCCAAAAGAAGAGCCGCAACCAGCATATATCAGAAAGAACCGATCCAACGCCAAACCGTCATACCAGCAAAGTAGGGCAGAAGCGAAGCGACTGCCAAAGGGATAGAACTCAACCGAGGTCCCGTTGTGCGGGAGCCCCGGGGAGGGCAAATATATAAGGTCGATCGCGAGTTCCGCACGAGCCGGAGAGCACTTAATGTGCTCTCCGTGCGAGTCAGGACTGTCCGAGCAGGCGACCTTATATATTTGCCCTCCCCGGGGCTCCTCGCCAGTCCCCCTCAGCTAGTTCTTGAGCGAGTTCAGCGGTGCCGGGAAGCGTCCGCCGCGGTGGGCAAGCACGGTGCCGGCGTTGGGGTTCACCGGCATGATGGGCGCACGGCCAAACAGGCCGCCGTACTCGACGCAGTCGCCCACGCCCTTGCCAATGGCGGGAATCACGCGGACGGCCGTGGTCTTGTTGTTGATGACGCCGATAGCCATCTCGTCGGCGATGATGCCGGCGATGGTCTCGACCGGGGTGTCGCCGGGGATGGCGATCATGTCCAGGCCGACGGAACACACGCAGGTCATGGCCTCGAGCTTCTCGAGCGAAAGCGCGCCAGCCTCGACGGCGGCGATCATGCCGGCGTCCTCGGACACGGGGATAAAAGCGCCCGAGAGGCCGCCCACGCTGGAGCTGGCCATGACGCCGCCCTTCTTGACGGCATCGTTGAGCATGGCGAGCGCGCAGGTCGTGCCCGGGCCACCGCAGGTGCCAACACCGATGATCTCGAGGATGCGGGCAACGGAGTCGCCGATGGCAGGCGTGGGAGCCAGCGACAGGTCGACAATGCCCTTCTCGACACCCAGGCGATGGGCGGCCTCGCGGCTCATGAGCTCCCCGGCGCGGGTGATCTTAAAGGCGGTCTGCTTAATCTTTTCGGCGACTTCCATCATCGATGCGGAATCGGGCAGCGTCTCCAGGGCTGCGGCCATAACGCCGGGGCCCGAAACGCCTACGTTGATGACGGCGTCGGCCTCGCCACCGCCGTGGACGGCGCCCGCCATAAACGGGGAGTCCTCGACCATATTGGCAAAGCAGACAAACTTGGAAGCGCCGACGGAGTCCTGGTCGGCCGTGAGCTTAGCGGCGTCGATGATGGTCTGCGCAGCCATGAGTACGGCGTCCATGTTGATGCCGGCACGCAGACTGGCGACGTTGACGCTGGAGCAGACGCGGCTCGTGGTGGCGAGCGCCTGCGGGATGGACTGGATGACGCGGCGGTCGGCGTCGCCGATGCCCTTCTGAACGAGTGCGGAGAAGCCACCCAGGTAATCGATGCCGAGCGTCTCGGCCGCGCGGTCGAGGGCATGCGCGATGGGGGTGAGGTCCTCATCCTTGCAGCACGCGGCGATCTGCGCCACCGGGGTGACGGAGACGCGCTTGTTGACGATGGGGATACCGTACTCGCGCTCGAGGTTCTCGGCGGTCTCGACCAGGTGCTCAGCCGTGTGCGTCACGTGGTCGTAGATCTTCGTGCACATGCGGTCGAGGTTCTCGTCGCCGCAACCCATGAGCGAAACACCCATGGTGATGGTCCTGATGTCGAGGTTCTGCTCCTCAACCATGCCGCGGGTTTCCGCGATTTCTGCGGGCGTGATCGCCATCCTTGCGCTCCTATCTGCCAAAACGAGCATAGTCTTATCTATTCTAACGTGCCGCACGTGCCAAGTGGCGCGTGCGGCACGTTTTGGTGCTCGGTTGTTTCCGTTGTGTTACTGCCCAAAGACCTCTTCGGCGATGCGTGCGCTCTCGGCGGCGTCCTTGGCGTAGTAGTCCGCGCCGATCTGCTTGGCGTATTCGGGGGTGAGTACGGCGCCGCCTACGATGATCTTGACGCCCGGCACCTCGGCATGAAGCAGCTTGATGGTCTCCTCCATGGCGACGACGGTGGTGGTCATAAGCGCCGAAAGGCCGACGAGCTTAATGTCGCGCTCCTGTACGGTCTTGAGCACCTCCTGCGGATCGACGTCGCGACCCAGATCAAAGACGGTATAGCCGTAGTTATCGAGCAGCATCTTAACGATGTTCTTACCGATATCGTGGATGTCACCTTTAACGGTGGCCACGCAGATCTTACCCTTGTCGGCAATCTCGCCGGCGGGCATCAGGCGCTTGATGGTGTCGAAGCCCACGCGCGCGGCTTCGGCCGAGGCCATGAGCTGCGGCAAGAAGAACTTGCCCTGGTCAAAGAGGACTCCGACCTCATCGAGGGCGGGGATAAAGTGGTTGTTGATGAGGTCCATGGCGTCGTGGTCGGCCAGCAGGCGTTCGGTCTCGGCCGCGATCTCGCCCTTGCGGCCCGAGACGACCATGTGGCGGATGGGGTCGTCATCGGCGCTTGCGGTGGTGCTTGCGGCGGGCGCGGCATCGCTCGATGCCGACTGAGCGGCCGCCGGGTTCGCGGCGATCTTATACGGGTCGGTCCAGCCGGCGTAGCGTTCGATGTATCCAGTTGAGCCCTCGTCCTCAACGCTCAGCACGCGATAGCTGTAGACGGTGTCCATAAAGCGCTTAGAACCCGGGTTCATGATGGGGGCGTCCAGACCTGCACCAAAGGCGGCGGCCAAAAAGACCGAGCCCAGCAGCGGCCGTGCGGGCAGGCCAAAGCTGATGTTCGATACGCCGAGTGCGCACTTGACGCCCAGGCGCTCCTTGCACATAGACATGGCGCGCAGGATCTGCTCAGCCTGGCGCTGGTTGGTCGAGGCGGTCATGACCAGGCAGTCGATGAGGATGCGGTCTGGGCCGATGCCGTAACGGGCAGCCTCGGCCACGATGCGCTCGGCGATGGCATAACGCGCCTCGGCGGTATCCGGGATGCCGCCTTCGTCGAGCGTGAGGCCGACGACGTTGGTGCCGTAGTGGGCGACCAGGGGGAAGATCTCGTCCATGATCTGCTGTTTGCCATTGACCGAGTTGATGATGGGCTTGCCGGCGTAGCGGCGCACGGCGGCCTCGACGGCTGCGGGGTCGGTAGAGTCGATCTGCAGCGGCAGCAGCGTGGAGCCCTGGAGCTGCTCGGTGGCCTGCTGGATGACCTTGACCTCGTCGATCTCGGGCAGGCCCACGTTGACGTCCAGGATGTCGGCGCCCTGCTCCTGCTGGCTGATGCCCTGGCTCACGACGTAGTCCAGGTCGCCGTCGCGCAGGGCCTGCTGCAGGCGCTTTTTGCCGGTGGGGTTGATGCGTTCGCCGATGACGGCGATCTTGTGGCCGTCGCAGGGGAGGTCCACGACCGTCTGGGCGCTCGTGACCGACATACTGGGCTTGCGGTGACGCGGGCTGGGCGTGTGGGTGTCGATGAGGGTGCGAAGTGCCGCCATGTGCGTGGGCGTGGTACCGCAGCAGCCACCCACGACGCTCACGCCGTCCTCAATCATGCCGGCGACGGCCTCGGCGTATTCGGGTGCCTGGATATCAAAGACGGTATTGCCGTCATCGTCCACGCGGGGCAGTCCCGCATTGGCCTGCACCATAACGGGCTTGTCGGTGACGGTGAGCATACGCGCGGCGAGTCCTCGGAGCTCGGCCGGGCCCTGGCTGCAGTTGATGCCCAGGACGTCGGCGCCGATGGCGTCGAGGGTGATGGCGGCGACCTCGGGGCTCGTGCCCAAGAAGGTGCGGCCGTCTTCCTCAAAGGTCATGGTGGCAAAGACGGGCAGGTCGGAATTCTCGCGGCAGGCGAGGACTGCCGCCTTGATCTCGGCCAGGTCGGTCATAGTCTCGATAATAAAGAGGTCCACACCCGCATCGACGCCGGCGCGCACCTCCTCGGCAAAGAGGTCGTAGGCCTCGTCAAAGCTGAGGGTGCCCAGGGGACGCAGCAGGGCGCCGATGGGGCCGATGTCGCCGGCGACGTAGCGGGCGCCGGCCTCGCGGGCGCAGGTGACTGCCGCGGCAAAGACGTCTGCCACGGTGGCGGCGCCGTCGAGCTTGTGGGCGTTGGCGCCAAAGGTGTTGGCGGTGATCACGTCACAGCCAGCTTCGACGTACTGACGCTGGATATCGGTGATGACCTGGGGTTCCTCAAAGTTGAGCAGTTCGGGCAGGGCGCCTGCCTTCATGCCGGCGGCCTGCAACATGGTGCCCATGCCGCCGTCAAACAGCAGGTGCCTGGTGCCCTCGATGGCGGCACGCAGGCAATCGTCCTTAATGCGAAGGTCATCGATCGTGCGCGTTTTGTACGCGGCACCGTTGCAGCGCGCAGCATTGACGGGTGCCGCCAGCGCGGTGCCGTCGGAATCATGGGTGATAAGCGGGGTGAACATCAATGGCTCCTAATGGCTGGAATAGCAGGTGGTGTGGGCGGCGCGGAAGCGGCAGTGCTCACGCATGCGGCAGATATTGCAGGTGGGGCGACTCTGGGCGTCGTGGACTTCGCCGTCAAACAGGCCGATCACCGCGGTCACGCTCTTGGTGGGCATGAGCAGGCTGGTGGGGGTGACGGTAAGCCCGATGAGCCGTGTGGCGTTGAGTGCAGCCACGATCGAGCGCTGGGCCGTAAGCGGGCAGTCGCCATAACCGGGACTGAAGCGCCAGTTACCGGCGAGTCCGTGTGCAGCGGCCGCAGCCTTGACCTGCTGGTCCATCTGCTCGACGGCGGCTTCTACATAGGCAGAGCATGCGGCGTCGAGCACGGCGCCTTCCAGGGGTTGCTGGGCTCCGGTGGTTCGCAGACGGCGTTCGGCAGATATCCCGAGGGTGCAGGCCATGAGCGCCGCCAGGCGGGCGTCCTTAAGGTGGCGATAGATATCGCGACCGCGCAGCTCAACGTTGGTGCCGACCAAGCGGATGCAGGGCTCGCCCTGCTCGTCGACGCCCGTGGCATCGACGGCAAACACGCGTCGCACGCCGCGGGGCTCGATATCCAGCTCTAAGCGCTCAACGACAAGCTCAATACGCTGCGACAGCTCGGGCTCAATCTGCTGGCCGCCGTAGCCCAGATACCGCAGCATCTCGGCGCGGTCGACACGAGGGTGGTGGGCAGCGTCGATACGGTAAAGCGCCGGCGACGCAAGGTCGGCCGGCACTTCAACAACGGTTGTATCGACGTGCGGTTTTTCCATTACCCCAGGCGCTCCATAATGGTCGCGGCGATTGCAGGACGGTTCATAGTGTACAGGTGCAGGCCGTCGGCGCCGTGCTCCTTAAGGTCGCAAAGCTGACGAGCAGCATAATCTACACCGGCTGCCTGCAGGCTCTCGGGGTCGTTCTCGTACTTGGCGAGGATCTTGATGACGGGGGAGGGCAGCGACGCGCCGCACATAAAGACCATGCGGCTGATCTGCGACTTGCCCATAAACGGCATGATGCCCGCGGTAATGGGCACGGTGATGCCGGCCTTGTCGGCAAGCTCGCGAAAACGGTAGAAGCACTCGTTGTCAAAAAAGAGCTGCGTCACAAAGAAGCTTGCGCCGGCATCTTGCTTTTGCTTGAGGTGCTCGACCGAGACGTTGAGGTCCTCGCAGGCAATGTGGCCCTCGGGGTAGGCTGCGGCGCCCACACAAAAGCCGGCGTCAACGAGCTCGGGGATGAGGTCGCGGGCGTAGGCGTAGTCCGAGGCGGGCTTGTCGTCCTCAGTCGCGCCAGCGGGAAGATCACCACGCAGGGCCAGGATGTTTTCAACGCCGGCGGTGCGATACTCGTCAATCTTGGCGGCGATGTCGGCGTGGGTGCGGCCCACGCAGGTGAGATGCGCTACCGAGGGCGTATCGAATTCGCTCGAAATCATATGCGCGATGGGGGCGGTGGTGGCACCGTTACCCGAGCCGCCGGCCGAGCAGGTGACCGAGACAAAGCTCGGCGAAAGCTTGCACAGATTGCCTGCCACTTCGCGAGCCGTGTCGAGGGTTAGCTCGCCCTTGGGCGGGAACATCTCAAACGAAACGGGTGTGGTGCCCTGGGATGCTGCCTGCTTAAAAACCTCGTCGACGCGCATATCGTGCTCCTTTAGATGCCTGGGTGCGATGTTTTGTTGCAAGGATTCTACAGCACCACTGCGCTAAGGTGGAGTTTCTCTCGCTATTTGGGGATACCAATCGAAAATGCTTCGCTATCGGCATTTCCTATAACAGGGTAGTCAATCTAAGATGGGGCTATATTGAATGGTATTTGATGCGAAATACCAGTTAAGAAAGCCCCGTCCCAAATTGACTACCCTTAAATCATGGGGAGAGGTCTGCAATTTATACAGTTGATTGGCCATTAAGGGCGGCAGCGCCGCTGTGATGCGGTAACCTCATTGATTGGTTTCGCGACAGCAACATAACGGTAATGTCGCGGAAACACGGCGAGTCTAAGCTATGACTCGTTCGTTAGTAATCAACACCGCATCTCACGCGGTGCCGATACGAAGGGAGTTCCGTATGGCCGAACTTACTGACCGCTTCGGGACCATGGTGTTCTCTGAGGAAGTCATGAAGGACTACCTCCCCAAGGACATTTGGAAGCGCCTTGCTGCAACCCTCGAGGACGGTGAGCCGCTCGACCTGGATGTGGCCAACGCCGTTGCCCACGCCATGAAGGTCTGGGCCATCTCCAAGGGCGCGACGCACTACGCGCACTGGTTCCAGCCGCTTTCGGGCATTACTTCCGAGAAGCACGACAGCTTCCTCGAGCCCAACCACGACGGCACCGCCATCACCAAGTTTACGGGCAAGAACCTCATCCAGGGCGAGCCGGATGCCTCCAGCTTCCCCAACGGCGGCCTGCGTGCCACCTTCGAGGCCCGTGGCTACACCGCTTGGGATCCTACCAGCCCCGCCTTCATTAAGGACGATGTCCTGTGCATCCCCACGGCTTTCTGCTCCTACACGGGCGAGGCCCTGGACAAGAAGACCCCGCTGCTGCGCTCCATGACCGCGCTCTCGCGTGAGTCCAAGCGTGTTTTGGCGCTGTTTGGTAAGACCCCCAAGAAGGTCGTTCCTTCCGTGGGCGATGAGCAGGAGTACTTCCTGATCAAGAAGGACGCCTACCGCAAGCGCAAGGACCTGGTCATTACCGGCCGCACCCTCTTTGGCGCCGCTCCCTGCAAGGGTCAGGAGCTCGAGGAGCACTACTTTGGCGCTATCCGCCCCACCGTCTCGGCCTATATGAAGGATCTGGACGATGAGCTGTGGGCGCTTGGCATTCCCGCCAAGACCAAGCACAACGAGGTTGCTCCCTGCCAGCATGAGCTTGCCCCCGTCTATGGCGAAGTCAACGAGGCCATCGACCAGAATCTGGTCATGATGGAGAAGATGAAGCTCATCGCCTCCCGCCATGACTTGGTCTGCCTGCTGCACGAGAAGCCCTTTGAGGGCATCAATGGTTCGGGCAAGCACAACAACTGGTCGCTTGGCACCGAGTCCGAGAATCTGCTCGATCCGGGCGACACCCCGCTCGACAACCTGCAGTTCATCGTCTTCCTCACCGCGGTGATCGAGGCCGTCGATAACTATCAGGAGCTCCTGCGTGCCTCCGTTGCCTCGGCCGGCAACGATCATCGTCTGGGCGCCAATGAGGCCCCTCCGGCGATTATGTCCATCTTCCTGGGCGACCAGCTTACCGAGGTCGTCGAGAAGATCATCGATGGCAAGGCTTCCGTCCATGCCACGCGCGGCGTGCTCGACCTGGGCGCCGATACCCTGCCCAAGCTGATGCAGGACAACACCGACCGCAACCGCACCTCCCCGTTCGCCTTCACCGGCAACAAGTTCGAGTTCCGTGCCTGCGGCTCCGAGCAGAACGTCTCCGACTCCAACCTGGTGCTCGATGCCGCCGTGGCCAAGTCGCTCAAGTCCTTCGCCGACGCGCTTGAGGGTACGCCCGAGGATGAGTTCCAGGACGCCGCGCTCGAGTACTGCAAGAAGGTCCTGACCGACCACCAGCGCATCCTCTTCTCCGGCGATGGCTACTCCGACGAGTGGCCCGTCGAGGCCGAGAAGCGCGGCCTTGCCAACAACAAGACCACGGCCGACGCCCTGCCCGCCTTTGTTTCCGATAAGGCCATTGCGCTCTTTGAGGAGACGGGTGTCCTGACCAAGGCCGAGGCCCAGTGCCGCTACGACTGCAAGCTCGAGAAGTACAACAAGCTCATGAACATCGAGGCTACCACGATGGTTCGCGAGGCGCGTCGTACCTATCGCCCGGTCATTACCGCCTATGCCACCAAGGTCGCTAAGGGCCTTGAGACTATTCGTGCCGCCGGTGCCGAGGCCGCCATGCAGTGCGAGCAGAACACGCTCAACAAGCTCTGCAACGGTATCACCACCATCAACGACTCCATCAAGGCGCTCGACGCCGTGCATCAGAAGGCTGAGGCCCTCGATGGCCAGGAGCAGGCCAACGTGTACGCGCACGAGGTCGTTCCCGCTATGGATGCGCTGCGTGCCGCCGTGGACGCCATGGAAGAGATCGTGGCAGCCGATTACTGGCCGGTCCCGACCTACGACGACATCCTGTTCTACGTGTAGAGCGTAACTGACATATCGTCACGGTATTGAGCCGGGGTCCGCATTACGCGGGCTCCGGTTTTTGTTTGCGAAGAGCGCTTAGGAGTCCGTTTTGCAACTGATTCGCCCACGTAATAAGGGGGCGAGGGCAAAAAACGTCAAATATGAGTACTGTCACAAGTCCTGTAGCATTATCTTTTTGCAAAATATGCAGTATTACGCAACATATGTCCAAGTACTTAGCTGATAAACGCCTGCAATTCTTTCGCCGTAGGACACCTGACGTCTAAATCGATTTCTGAAGGCATGAAATCGCTGTTACTAAATCGGTAACAGTACTCATATTTGCCATTTTTTGCCCATGGTCCATCGGAAGATGCCGGGATCCGCACCCTGCCGGGTCCGAATCCCGGCATATCGGTAGCAAAAAGCCCGCTACCGAATTGGTAACGGGCTTCACATTTCAAATGGTGCCCCCAGCGGGATTCGAACCCGCGATATCCACCTTGAAAGGGTGGCGTCCTTGGCCGCTAGACGATGGGGACAGCGGGAAAGAGTATAGCAGACTTTTTTAGTCGTTCACATATCGTTGGCAAACTGAAAAACCACCACAAAGGTGCCTGTCCCCTTTGTGGTGGTGGGGCGCTAGGGGAGGAGCTTCATGGCGGCGTCGTGGGCGGCGTGCTCGTAGGTGTCGTCGAGGGACTTGAGCGGCAGCAGGGCTGTGGCCTGTGCATCGCCGCGGCGCTCGAGGGCGTGCGCGATGAGCCAGTCGGCGAGCTCGGGGTTCTTGGGCAGCGCCGGGCCATGCAGGTACGTGCCGATGACGCCCTTGTAGATCAGACCCTCGAAGCCGTCGTCTCCGTTGTTGCCGGTGCCCGTGACGACGGACGTTCCAAGCGGCGTGGCATCTGCGTCGAGCAGAGTGCGGCCGCCGTGGTTCTCGAATCCCACAAAGGGCTCGGGCGCCAGGTCGGTCTTGACGGCGACGTTGCCGATCAGGCGGTCAGAACCGCGCACGGTTTCGGCGGCGATGATGCCCAAGCCTTCAATGCGATCTTCACCCATGTAGTATGAACGGCCGAGCAGCTGGTAGCTACCACAGATGGCAAGCAATGAGCCACCATCTTCAACATAGGCCGCGACCTTGTCTTTTTGAGCGAGCAGCTCGTGCGCCACGGCCAGCTGGTCGCGATCGGAGCCGCCGCCCATCATAACGATATCGGCGTCGGTGAGATCGAGCGACTCGCCCATACGGACCTCGTCCACGCGCACGGGAATGCCACGCCAGGCGCAGCGGCGCTCGAGGGCGATGACGTTGCCGCCGTCGCCATAGAGGTTGAGGGCATCGGGGTACAGATAGACGATGCGCAGGGGGCGCGAAAGCTCGACCGGCGCGACGCCGACGGGGACAGCGCTCCCATCGGCGCGTGTTACGGCGCAGGAGGCAACCGAGCTCGCATCGGTATCCTTAAGCCCGTCGAGCTCCTTGACCAGCGGCGGAAAGGCCGTGTAGTTGGCGACGGCATAGAAAGTGTCGCCGGCGGCTTCATCTCCAACGGCGCCGATCGCCTGCTCGATATTCGAGATGATGACGGCGTCAATGCCGGCGTACTTGAGGCGTACCTGCATATCATGTGCACGCGTGCCGCCGGCAAAGGCGACAAGCCCCGTTGTATCGGCGATGCGCTCAAAGTCGACGTCGTAGATCCACGAGACATCGTGGCCATCGGCATCGTTGTCGTTCAGGAAAAAGGCGCAGAGCCTGCCACCTGCCGTCTTGATGGACTGGATCTGGCGATCGAAGCCTACGGGATTCTTGGCCAGGTTGGCCTCGACGGTTCGGCCGGCGATATTCCAACGGCCCATGCGACCACCTGCTGGCACGTAGACGTCGAGCGTGGGCTGCAGGTGAGCTGCGTCCACGCCCAGCTCGCGCGCCGCAAAGAAGGCGGCGGCAACGTTGTAGACCATATATAGGCCGTTGTAGCGCGTGGCGATGTGTACGGCAGCCGCGTCGGGCGCAGATCCAAAGACCAGGTCAAAGCCGTAGCCGTCGCAGCCGAGCTCCACGCCCGTCACGCGACGGACAAGCCCAGGGCGGGCCCAGCCGCACGAGGGGCAATGGTATGCGCCAAGCTGTCCGTACTGCACATAGTCGTACTCCAACGGTGCGTTGCACTGTGAGCAAAAACGCGAGTCGCTAATGCGGTCGGACTCGGTGTTGGTGGCGCCGTCGATGCCAAAGGCGATGCTTGCATTGGGAACGCGCGCGGCGATTGCGGCACACAGCGGGTCGTCTGCGTTGTAGATGAGCGTTGTTGCCGGAGAGAGCTCCAACGCACGGGCGATGACATCCTGGGTATGGTCGATCTCGCCGTAGCGGTCTAGTTGGTCGCGGAACAGGTTGAGCAGCACAAAGTGGGTCGGCTTGAGCTTGGGCAGAACGCGTACGGTGTAGAGCTCGTCGCACTCAAAGACGCCTACGCGCTTGCCGCTGTCGACACGCTTAAGATCGCTGCGGGCCTCGAGCAGAGCACCCACCACACCGGGCTCCATATTGTTGCCGGCACGGTTGCACACCACGGTAGCACCGCTGGCAGCAACGGCGTCGGCGATGAGGTTGGAGGTGGTGGTCTTGCCATTAGTGCCGGTGATCACCACGCTGCGGTCGACCAGACTCGCGAGGTCGCTTAGCAGCTCGGGGTCGATCTTCATGGCGATGCGGCCGGGAAGCACGCCGCCCTGGCGCTTGAGGACGGAGCGCAGCCCCCAGCGAGCGATATCGCTCGAGGTGCAGGCGAGAGATGAGCGGAGATTCATGAAGCCGTTCCTAACATAGATGACATGGTCGGGGCGATCGCGTCGCTAAAAGCCGTAGCGGCGCGCAAATTCCTGGGCAAGTTGCGACACGTCTTCGCAGGCGTTGGCCCAGGGGGCAAAGTCGGGGGTATCCGAGATGATGCCGTCGGCTTCCCAAACGGCCTGGTGCGAAAGATCCCAGGGGTCGTGCGGCTCGGGCCGGCAGGGAAGGTACGGCGTCTGGTACACCGGATTCAGCAAAAAGAACGCGCCGCCCTCGCAACGGTTGGCAAACTCGCGCAGTGCACGTGTCGCCGGACGCATCTTGTTTGTTTTGAACAGCAGAATCGTGCGGGCGAGCAGGTACCAGGGGGAGTTCTCGAGTGCATCGGCTCCCACCTGCTCCTCGAGCTGATGTGCCAGGGCAAAAAAACCGTCCTGGTCTTCCAGGCGGGCGAGGGCAAGCAACACGGTGCCGGCGGCCCGGGTGGGATAGCCCTCCGCCTTAAGGACGCGGCGGGCGTAGTTGGCAGCAGCACGGTAACGAGCGCTCGCCATGCACAGCTGCGAGATGGCCTCGAGCGTGTGAAGCCAGCCAATAAGCGCCGGCTCGCTCACGGTAAGGTCTGCTGCGGTGACACCGTCGGCCAAAACATTATTGGCCCAGTAGTGCGGAGCCTCCATATCAAACCCGGGCACGCTCTGTTGCAGGTAGTCGGCGGTGCTCGCCTCGAGCTTCATCAGGTCGCCCAGGCAGGCATCGACGGGCGTGTCCGCCAAGATGATGGCGAGCAGCTGGGCGTCGACGGCCAGTGCATCGACGCGGACAATCTTGAGCAGCTCGTCGCGCATGTCGTCGAACAGGCGGTTGCGCGTCTGCTCAAACTCCTCGTCGCTGCCCATGTCTTCGATGCGACGAAGCTCGTCAAGCAAATGACGATGAACGCCGGCATAGGACAGCAGCGCTTGGGCATGTTCGGTTTGCGCATACTTGTGAGGGTTTGCGCTGATGTCGTTATGGACAAGCTCGCGTGCTGCATCGGTGAGTTCGGGGTGCGATGCCAGATAGGTGCGCTCCAGATAGGCGGGGATGTAGACGCTCGGATCCATTAGAGGTCTCCTCCCTTAAACGGCAATCCCTGTTCGGCCGCGCGCAGGATTCGTTCGTCGATCTGGGAGCGCACGATGTCGTTGGTGGCGACCCAGGCGGCAAAGCTGGCGTTGTCGGGCGCGCCTAGGCCCTCCTGCAGCACCGGCGTCGCCTCGGACAGGGCAAGGACAAGCTCATCGGTGGAGCCCGGACCTACGTTGACGCGCGCATAGACGCCATCGGGAAACTCGGTTTGGAAGTAGAGCGCCTCGGCCGCGTGCGGGCATGAGCGCACCAGGATGCGCAGGTAGTGTTCGGCGCCCTCGTAATCCAGCTCGCGCCAGGCTGCGCTCATCAGTGCGATGAGCGTCCACGGGTCCAAGTCGCGCTCTGCGTCCTTGGGACGGCGGCGCAGCGGCGTGTTGGCAAGATAGGGTACGGAGTGGGCGGAACGAAAACGCTTGAGCTCCTCGGCAGGGTATTCAAGCTTTGCCATGGCAAGCATCGCAGTATGGCGGACGCCGGCGGGGTCGTTGGGCGCAAAGTCCAGGCTGCGATTCGCGGCATCCAGCGACATGCGATAGCGGCCGCTAATGAGCGCGCGCGATGCCAAGGCGGCAAGCCAGCGCAGGTAGGGGCGGCGGGTCAGGTCGCCTGCGGCCTCACGCTCGTAGGGGTCCTGCGCCGAGGCAATCTTGAGCGCCAGATCGTGCTCCACCTCGTCGCACTTGGACACCAGATACTGTACGTATTCCTCGTTGGATTCGGCGGTGAGCGCCGTCAGCATGCGCTGGGCATCCCAGTTGGCCGGATCGAGCGCGGCTGCCTCGCGGAGCATGTTCTCGGCTGCGGCTTCTTCTTGCTCTGCCTGGGTGTCGTCGGGGATAAAGGGGATGCGGTAGTCGACAGCTTCGACGACCTTGGCGATGAGGTGCCCGGCGCGGTCGCGATCGTGCACGATGAGCGGCGCGGGGTTGCGGGTGAATTGCTCCATCAGACGCTCGACGGCGGGGCCGTCAGTGAGCGGGATATTGTCGCGGCGCAAGGCCTCAAGAACGAGGCGATGGCAATCCTCTTGAATGGGATCGAATGCCATGGGGCCTCCTTTGCTGCGGTTAGGGTTCAAATGTCTCTATATAAAGTTCTAGTTTACCCGCATGTGGCACACCGGGGGTGCCGCACTTGGACTTGCACCTTTGCACCACGAAGACGGATGTCGCACAAATGTCGGCACCTTGGACGACCGAGTGGTATCACAGTGCCGTAAACGGTCGATTTTTGGCGGCGAACGGGGCACATTTTGGAGGGGCACAGCCCTGCCCGGAATATGTAGTCAACCCTGATAAAACGTTTGCCCAGCTTGGGAGTATGAATGCCCCACAAGGGTCTTCAGGGATAGAAAAAACGTTTCATCATTATCGGCTTTAGGTGAATAACTGACCAACCAGAACGGTAAAATAGTGTTTGTCTGAGCGTTGAGACGTTCAGACATCGCGCATTGTCATCGCCGGCAACGCGCAAAACGGTCCTAACGGAGCCAATCGGGTGCTCCGTTATATACGCAAGTCTAAGAGGGGCTTGTTTAGGAGGCACAGTATGGGACGTTTTACCAATCCTCGCGATTTGTACTTTGGTGAGGGCGCTCGCCACGAGGTGAAGAACCTCAAGGGCAAGAAGGCCATCATCGTTTCTGGCGGCAGCTCTATGCGCCGCGGCGGGTTCCTGCAGGACGTTGAGGCCGACCTCAAAGAGGCCGGCATGGAGGTCAAGCTGTTCGAGGGCGTCGAGTCCGATCCCTCCATCGAGACCGTCATGAAGGGCGCAGCCGCTATGCGCGAGTTCGAGCCCGACTGGATCGTTGCTATCGGTGGCGGTTCGCCCATCGATGCCGCTAAGGCCATGTGGGTCTTCTACGAGTATCCCGAGGAGTCCTTCGATAACATCATCCAGCCGTTCAGCTTCCCCGAGCTGCGTCAGAAGGCTCACTTCTGCGCCATCTCCTCTACCTCCGGCACCGCTACCGAGGTCACTGCCTTCTCCGTCATCACCGACTACGCCAAGGGCATCAAGTACCCGCTGGCCGACTTCAACATCACTCCTGATGTCGCCATCGTCGACCCCGAGCTCACCTACACCATGCCCGCCAAGCTGTGCGCTCATACCGGCATGGACGCTCTGACCCACTGCATGGAGGCCTACGTTTCCACCTGCGCCTCTATGTTCACCGACGCCAACGCTCTGCACGGCATCCGCGAGATCGTCGAGTGGCTGCCCAAGTCCTATGCTGGCGACCATGAGGCCCGTCAGCACATGCACGAGGCTCAGTGCATCGCCGGTATCGCCTTCTCCTCGGGCCTGCTCGGCATCGTTCACTCCATGGCTCACAAGACCGGTGCAGCCTTTGAGAACGGTCACATCATCCACGGTGCTGCTAACGCCATGTACCTGGGCAAGGTCATCCAGTGGAACTCCAAGGACCCGCGTGCTGCCGAGCGTTATGCATATGTGGCCAAGGAGATCCTGCACCTTCCCGGCGAGACCAACGAGGAGCTCATCGCTGCGCTCGTCCAGAAGATTCGCGACCTCAACGACCAGCTCAACATTCCGCAGTCCATCAAGGATTACGCGAATGGTGGCGTGAAGGTCGACGCCGAGAACCCGCAGATGGTTTCCGAGGAGGAGTTCCTCGCCAAGCTGCCCGAGATCGCCGCGAACGCCGAGCAGGACGCCTGCACGCCCGAGAACCCGCGTGAGACCAAGGCTGCCGACTTCGAGAAGATTCTCAAGGCCTGCTACTACGACACCGACATCGATTTCTAATCGACTCTTGTTATCGTAACGAGGGGCTCCGCACGTATCTGTACGGAGCCCCTTTCTTTTTTCTTTTAGAGAATGGGATAGTTATGGCTGCAATTTTCAATAGCCCCAGCAAGTACATCCAGGGTCCGGACGAGCTCGCCAAGCTCGGTTCCTATGTCGAGCCGCTCGGCGCTAAGGCCCTCGTCATCGTGACGCCTTCGGGCAAGAAGCGCGTCGGTGCCAAGATCGAGGGCGGCTTTGCCGAGGCTAAGGCCGAGCTGCTGTTTGAGGACTTTAACGGCGAGTGCTCCAAGGGCGAGGTCGATCGCCTGGTTGCGCTCGCTCGCGACAACGGTTGCGACATCATCGTCGGTGTCGGTGGCGGCAAGATCCTCGATACCGCCAAGGCCGTTGCCTACTACCTGGAGTCCCCGGTTATCATTTGTCCCACCATTGCTTCGACCGATGCACCGTGCTCGGCACTTTCGGTGCTCTACACCGATGACGGCCAGTTCGACAAGTACCTCTTCCTTAAGGCAAACCCCAATATCGTCCTTATGGATACGACGGTTATCGCGGCGAGCCCGGTGCGCCTGACGGTTTCCGGTATGGGCGATGCGCTCGCAACCTATTTCGAGGCCCAGGCAACGCACGATGCCGACGGCGGCACCTGCGCCGGTGGCAAGGGCGGCATGGCCGGCCTGGCGCTCGCCAAGCTCTGCTACGAGACGCTTATGGCCGATGGCGTGAAGGCCAAGGTCGCGCTGGAGAAGGGTGCGCTCACGCCTGCCGTCGAGCACATCATTGAGGCCAACACGCTGCTTTCGGGCATTGGCTTTGAGAGCTCGGGCCTCGCTGCTGCTCATGCCATCCACAATGGCCTGACGATGCTGCCCGAGTGCCACAGCATGTATCACGGCGAGAAGGTCGCCTTTGGCACTATCGTCCAGCTGGTACTCGAGGATGCTCCGACTGAGAAGCTTGAGGAAGTCTTGGGCTTCTGCATTGAGCTGGGCCTGCCGGTCACGATGAAGGAGCTGGGCGTTGCCGAGCTTACGCGCGAGCAGGCCATGATTGTTGCCGAGGCCGCGTGCGCGCCCGATGACACCATGTGCAACATGCCGTTTGAGGTGACGCCCGAGATGGTCGCAAACGCCATCCTGGGTGCCGACGCGCTGGGCCACTACTATCTCATGGATGAGTAAATCAAGCTAAGGAAGGGGCAAAGCCGGCGGACGGCTTTGCCCCTTTTTGCTATGGTGCAAAGGGGTCAGGTTGCTTTGCACCAATTGTTGTTGATGAAAGGGCGGATTCTCGTATGGCGCTTCCCATGGTTTATGGCGGTCCCGGACGATATGTTCAGGGGCCGGGTGAGCTCTCGCGTCAGGGCAGGTATTTGTCATGGTTGGGCTGCGCTGCCTATGTCTTGTTTGACCAGGGCACCGAGGATCGGCTGTGCAGGCAGATCGTCGATGGATTTCTGGATGAAGATCTAAGCGAGCCGTTCTTTAAGATTTACAACGGTCCGTGTACGGAAGATGCCGTTGTCGAAATGGCCAAGGAAGCCCGGGCCGAGTATTGCGACATGGTGGTGGGCATTGGCGGCGGCAAGATGCTCGATATCGCCAAGGCCGTTGCGTTTTATGCCGAGTTGCCGTTGTGCGTATGTCCCACGGCGGCGTCGATGGACGGTCCGTGCAGTGCGATTTCGGTGCTGTATCACGAGGATGGGTCGTTCGACCGCTACCTGATGCTCGAGAAGAATCCGGACCTGGTCGTGGTCGATACCAACGTGGTCGCGGCGGCCCCACTGCGTATGACGGTCGCTGGCATGGGCGATGCGCTGGCAACGTACTTCGAGGCGCGTTCGTGCGCCGCGGCGCACGGCGTCAACGAACACGGTGGCGCGCCGGGACACTTGGCCTTGGTTGCGGCTCGTGCCTGCTATGACACACTCATGGAGTGCGGCGTCGCTGCCAAGCGTGATCTCAAAAAGGGTCGTATATCGCCGGCGGTTGAGCGCCTGATCGAGTGCAATATTCTGCTCTCGGGTGTTGGCTTTGAGAGCGGTGGCCTAGCGCTTGCCCATGCCATCGCCAACGGCCTGACGATTCTGCCCGAGTGCAAGGCCATGCATGGTGAGGCCGTAGCGTTTGGCCTGGTGGTGCAGCTGCGCCTGGAGCGTGCACCCGAGCTTGATCAGGTGCTCGAGTTTTGCCAGCGCGTCGGCCTGCCGACGACGCTCGAGGAGCTGGGCCTTGACGAGATTTCCGATGCCGACCTGATGAGCGTTGCAGATGCGGCCTTTAGAAACGAACGCAATATGGCTAACGAACAGGCCAAGGTGACCAGACAAAAGCTCGTGCAGCTCATGCGCGAGGCATAGCTAGGCGCTTGATCGATCTTGTGCAATCGAGGCGGCGATAGGCCATAGACTATTTGCCTCAAAGGTGCGCCGCGTGTAATTTGCCCGAGGCGTGGGCCGATAGCGTATCATTATCTCTTGCTTGTTTGCACTGCTCAGGGAGGGGCCGCGCATGGCGCAGGAACACGATCTGTTTGATGACATTATCGAGATCAGCAAGGGTTTCGACTTTCTTAAAAACCCGCTTGGCGGCGTGACCGATGCACTCGATCCGTCGGCGCCGCAGTGGAACCCTGCCGACTACAAGGAGCGCCCGCGCGGCAACACCATTCCGTGCCTGACCTGCAAAAACGAAAAGAGCGGCTGCACCGCGTGCATGGACGTGTGTCCGGTCAACGCTATCGAGGTCGAGGAAGATGCCATTGAGATCCTCGACTCCTGTCGCAAGTGCGGCCTGTGCGCCGCTGCCTGTCCGACCGAGGCGATCATCTCGCCGCGCCTGGCGCCCAAAAACCTGTATGACGATATCGTCTCTGCTGCTACGAGCCACGAGACCGCCTACGTAACCTGCACGCGCGCCCTTAAGCGCATGCCGCGCGAGAACGAGGTCGTCGTCGCCTGCGTGGGCGATATTACGGCCGAGACCTGGTTCTCGGTGCTGGCCGACTATCCCAATGTGAGCGTCTACCTGCCACTGGGCGTGTGCGATAAGTGCCGCAACACCGGTGGCGAGGATATTCTGGGCGAGGCCATCGCCACTGCCGAGGAGTGGGCCGGTACGGGCATGGGCCTGGAGGTCGACCCCAAGAGCCTCAAATGCCATAAGCGCCGCGAGTACGAGCGCAAGGAGTACATGGATAAGATTGCCCGCACCACGGGCCTGACGGTGACCAAGCTCAATCCGGCGACGGCGGCGCTGGCCTCGGTGACGCAAAAGCTCAAGGCCCACCGTCACCAGATCACGCAGCTCGAGCGCACGCTCAACACCATGTGCGGCACCACGACGACCAAGCGTCGCCGTTCGCTCACGCACGGGCGGCAGCTGGTGCTCTCGACGCTGCAGAACCACCCCGAGCTTGCCCAGAATATGCAGGTGAGCACACCGGAATGCGATTTCGACAAGTGCACGTCGTGCGGCGAGTGCGTCAACGTGTGCCCCACGTTTGCCTGCGATTTGGTGGGAAGCGGTCGCTTTGCACTGGAGTCCACGTATTGCCTAGGTTGCGGAGCCTGCGTCAAGGTGTGCCCCGAGCATGCGCTCAAGCTGGTCGAGCACGATGCGTCCAATCTGGTCGTTGTCGACCCCGAGGCCGAGGAAAAGGCCGCTCAGAAGGCTAAGGCCCACGAGGAGGCCGAGAAGGTCAAGGCCGAGGCAAAGGAAAAGCTCAACAAGATGCTCGACCAAGTGGAAAAGCTCGCGGACTAGCTAAACGAGCGTAAATGATGACCGGTGGGACAGGTACTGCCCCGCCGGTCAAAAAAGTTGCGGTGGGATAGTTCCTGTTTTGCCCTTAAGCTGGCCATTCTAGGAACTATCCCACCGCAACTAATAGATGGTTAGCTCATACTGCTCTGATGGGTCTCGCTGCCGTTATTGCGGCGGGTGACCGTTTCGTGGAGTAAAAAGAAGCTGGGAACCTGCTTTGTCTCGGTGTATTCCATAAGGATGCCGTCGGCGTTGTAGGTCTGTCCGCGTACAACGGCGAGTGCGTTAAAGTCGTCGAGATCGAGCACGCGTGCATCCTCGGGCGTGGGATGCTCAATCGTTACATCGCGTTTGCCCGTGGCAATCTTAATGCCAAGATCTTCTTCGAGGTAACGATAGATCGAGTCGTTGACAATCTCGGGTGTCAGCCCCGGTACCTGTGAGCTTAGGTAATAGGAGTCGTCGGAGCACACGGCCCGTCCGTCTGCATAACGGATGCGTTTGGCACGCGTGAGCTCACAGCCTTCAGGAAACCCGGTAATCTTGGAGAGCGCCTTGTTACAGACGAGGAGCTCAAAGACAGTGGTAACCGTTTTGAGCTCAAAGCCTCGACTGGCTGCGATTTCCTTAAAGGTCTCGAGTCCGCCGCCGCCACGACTCGTCTCGTCACTGATGTTGCGAATGACGCGCATGCCTTTACCTTGCTGGGGGAGCACGTAGCCATCTGCCGCAAGCATCGAGATGGCGCGACGGACCGTCATGCGCGAGCAGTCAAACAGCTGCGTGAGCTCAGTCTCCGAAGGCAGATAGCTCTGATAGGCGTATGTGCCGTCGTCAATCGACTGCTTCACGTTGTCATAAATAGTTTGGAAGATGGCTCGCGCCATGACGGTCTCCTAGAGCTGGGTGCGTGAACGACGGATGAGGGCCGCCCACGCAGGTGTCAATCGATTTACTTGCTGGGGTCGATTATATATTTGCCCATGGCACGCAGGGCCGGGTCTGACAGGATGGCACCGAGTTCATCGAGGGAGGCTACCTTTGCGACCATCGAGGATACGTCGAGCCTGCCAGAGTCGATGAGCTCGAGCGCGCGACGCTGTGTGTAAGGGTTGATGTAGGACGAGGTGAGCACGAGCTCCTTCTGGAAGACCTCGAAGGGCTTGACGGTGATTGTCTCATCGGGCTTGGTGAGGCCGAACATCATGACCGTAGCCTTGTGGCCGGCGATCTGGATGGCCTGCTCGATGGTGACGGGCTTGCCGACGCATTCGATTACAACGTCGACGTTGCCGACGCCTTCCTGCTTCAGGCGGGCCGGGACGTCCTCGTGGATGGAATCAATTGCCAGGTCGGCGCCGAGTTTGAGCGCAACCTCGCGCTTGCCTTCGACGGGTTCGAGCAAGACGACCTTGGTGGCGCCGGCGTTTTTTGCAAGCTGCATCATGAGAAGACCGATCATGCCACCGCCGATAACGACAACTGTGCTGCCGGGCTTGATGTTGCACATATCGATGCCGTGCAGGCAGCAGGCGACGGGCTCGGTCATAGCACCCTGCTCAAAGCTGGTGTGATCGCCCAACTTGTACACTTGCTGCATATCGACGGAGCAGTACTCGGCAAAGCCGCCGTTAACGGTGGTGCCGTAACCGGTCATATGCTCGCAGTAGTGGTTGATTCCGTCGCGGCAGGGTTCACAGCAGCCGCAGGGATGGTTTGGGTCGATGCACACGCGATCGCCCGGTTTAAAGCCGGCGACGTCGCTGCCCACGGCCTCGACAACGCCGGCAAACTCATGACCAAGGATCGTGGGCGGGGTAACGTCGGCTGCACCCTTGTCGCCTTCATAGATATGAACGTCGGTACCGCAGACGCCGCAAGCTTTGACGTTGATCAGAACGTCGCGCCTGCCCACGGCCGGCTTTGCCGATTCCTCGACTCTGAGGTCGTGCTTTCCATAGAAGACCGCGCTTTTCATGGTGACTCCTTAACGTGGCGGTGAATGTTGTAATGAAGTATAGGCATGTCTATAGATATAGACAAGCACATCTAGACAAGTAGAAAAGAAATTTAAAATATAGCCATCAGCTATGTCAGATTTAGCAGGGGAAATACTGGACATATACCGTTTACGGCCAATAATCAACCGTTCACCGACCGCAGTCTTTATGCTAACTTGTCTAGATAAGTGATGTGATAAAACGTAAGTGCAAGAAGTCAGGGAAGCGGGCCCACCCGTCCTATTGCACGAGGTACACGCAAACGGCGCGTCTGCGGTCTCGAGTGAAGCCAAAACCGCAGCGCTCCGAATGAAGAGAGGGGGATTCCCCGTCATGATGCAAAAGATACAACGTTTCGGCGGTGCAATGTACACGCCTGCAATTCTTTTCGCATTTTCCGGAATCGTCGTCGGCCTGGGTACGTTGTTTACCACCGAGGCGATCTTTGGCGAGATGGCCACAGCGGGTCATCTTTGGTTTGATTGCTGGAATGTTCTGCTCCAGGGTGGTTGGACGCTCTTTAACCAGATGCCGTTGCTGTTTTGCGTAGCGTTGCCAATCTCGCTCGCGAACAAGCAGAACGCTCGCTGCTGCATGGAGGCTTTGGCCATCTACCTTACCTTCAACTACTTTGTAAGCACAATCTTGGGGCAGTGGGGCCCTGTCTTTGGAGTCGACTACTCTGTCGAGGCGGGCAGCGGTACTGGTCTTGCCACTATCGCAAGCATCAAAACGCTTGATATGGGCATCATGGGCGCGCTTATCATTTCTGGTATCGCCACGATGCTTCACAACAAGTACTTCGACACCGAACTTCCTGAGTGGCTGGGCGTGTTCTCGGGCTCCGTGTTCATTTATATGATCGGTTTCTTCGTTATGGTTCCGGTCGCTATTATCGCCTGCCTGGTGTGGCCGCATGTTCAGGCTGCTATCTCCGCCTTCCAGGGATTCATCCTTTCCGCCGGTACGTTCGGCGTGGGCGTCTTTGCTTTCTTCGAGCGCGTGCTGATTCCTACAGGCCTGCACCACTTTATCTATACGCCGTTCTATTACGACAATGCGGCGGTCAACGGCGGCATCTTTGCTGCTTGGGCCAACATCCTGCCCCAACTGGCTGCCGATCCGAGCATTGCTCTTAAGGATGCCGCACCCTGGGCTGCCTATACCTGCCCTGGTTGGACTAAGGTCTTCGGCTCGCTTGGCGTCGCCATTGCGTTTTATATGACCGCCAAACCCGAGCGCAAGCAGCGCGTCAAGGCTCTGCTCATTCCCGTCACCCTTACCGCTATGCTTTGCGGTATCACCGAGCCGCTTGACTTCACCTTCCTGTTCATCGCGCCCGGCCTGTTCGTCGTCCACTGCGTGCTCGGAGCGCTCGGCTGCATGGCTCAAAACCTCCTTGGCGTCGTGGGCATCTTCGACGGCGGCATCATCTCGATGCTCTCGTGGGACTGGCTGCCCCTTTGGGCCGCACACGGTCTGCAGTACGCCATCTCCATCCTTGTCGGTCTGTGCTTTACCGCTCTTTGGGTCGTGGTCTTCCGTTTCCTGATCGTCAAGTTCGACTTTAAGACCCCCGGTCGCGAGGATGACGATGTTGAGGTCGAGCTCAAGTCCAAGGCCGACTACAAGCAAAAGCAGGGCGGTGCTGCTGCTGGCAAATCGGTCGCCCAGAGTAAAGATGATGAGCGCTTGGTGCTTGCCGAGAACATCCTCGATCTGCTCGGTGGCACGGATAACATCATCGATGTAACTAACTGCGCTACCCGTCTGCGCGTTAACGTCAAGGACAAGAGCGTCGTTGCACCCGAGGCTTCCTTCAAGGCGATCGGTACGCATGGCTTGGTGGTCCAAGGTCAGTCGATCCAGGTCATCATCGGCCTTACCGTCCCGCAGGTTCGCGAGAAGTTCGAGAGTCTTCTGAAGTTCGAGAGTCTTCTGTAAACCATCGTCCATCGAAACAATCGGCCTTGCGAGCCGGTATGCACCGCAAGGCCGATTCTGGAGATAAAAAACTCCACTTCTAGGTAACAATTCCAAACCGTGCAGGCCGCGTACGGGGATGGATTGAGCAAGCGGCCAGAATGAGGAGGACATCATGTCCAAGAAAAACTATGCCGTGACCATTGCCGGCGGTGGCTCTACCTTCACCCCGGGCATCGCTCTAATGCTGCTTGAGGAGCGCGACCGCTTCCCGGTCAACAAGGTGACCTTCTACGACAACAACGCCGAGCGCCAGGAGATCGTTGCCAAGGCGTGCGAGATCTACTTCCACGAGAACGCCCCCGAGGTTGAGTTCAACTACACCACCGACCCCGAGACCGCTTTTACCGGTACTGACTTCGTCCTCGCTCACATCCGCGTTGGCCTGTACGCCATGCGTGAGCTCGACGAGAAGATTCCTCTCAAGTACGGCTGCGTTGGTCAAGAAACCTGCGGTGCCGGCGGTATCGCCTACGGCATGCGCTCCATCGGTGGTGTCATCGAGATCCTCGACTACATGGAGAAGTACAGCCCCAACGCCTGGATGCTCAACTACTCCAACCCCGCGGCCATCGTCGCCGAGGCCTGCCGCGTGCTGCGCCCCAACAGCCGTATCATCAACATCTGCGACATGCCGATCGACCTCATGGATAAGATGAGCCGTATGTGCGGCATCAAGGATCGTCGCGAGCTGCAGTACAGCTACTACGGCCTCAACCACTTTGGTTGGTGGAGCAAAATCTACGACAAGGATGGCAACGACCTCATGCCGCAGATTAAGGAGCACATGGCTAAGAACGGCTACCTGGACGGCATCGAGCACGAGGCCGGTAAGGAGCAGCATGTCGAGGAGAGCTGGATTCACACCTTCGGCAAGGCCAAGGATGTCTATGCTGTCGATCCCGAGACGATTCCCAATACCTACCTCAAGTATTACCTGTACCCGGACTATGTCGTCGAGACGTCTGATCCCAACTACACTCGCGCCAATGAGGTTATGGACGGCCGCGAGAAGAAGGTCTTTGGCGCTTGCCGCGACATCATCGCCAAGGGTACTGCCAAGGACGGCGGCTTTGAGCCGGATGTACATGCCAACTACATCGTCGACCTTGCCTGCGCACTGGCCGAGAACACGCTCGAGCGCTTCCTGCTGATCGTCCCCAACGATGGCGCTGTGCCCAACTTCGACCCGACGGCCATGGTCGAGGTGCCTTGCATCGTCGGTTCCAACGGCTTTGAGAAGATCTGCCAGGGCCCGATTCCGCAGTTCCAGAAGGGCCTGATGGAGCAGCAGGTTTCCGTTGAGAAGCTCGTTGTCCAGGCTTGGGTCGAGGGCAGCTACCAGAAGCTCTGGCAGGCACTCACGCTCTCCAAGACCATTCCTTCGGCGAGCGTTGCCAAGCAGATCCTGGACGAGCTCATCGAGGCCAACAAGGATTTCTGGCCCGAGCTTAAGTAAGGACTACTGTCTCGAACCCTCACGCATCTCTGCTTCATTTGCGCCGTCGTGGCGTCCGGATTCGCCCGGATGCTGCGGCGGCGCTATACTTATGCAGTTTGAAGTACCTGTACCAAAAGGAGCTGTCGTGTCCCTTTCCATCGGTATCGTGGGCCTGCCCAACGTGGGCAAGTCGACGCTGTTCACCGCGCTTACCAAAAAGACCGGCCTTGCCGCCAACTACCCGTTTGCCACGATCGACCCCAACGTGGGTATCGTCGATGTGCCCGATAGCCGCCTGCAAAAGCTCGCCGACATCGTCAACCCCGGCCGCATTGTGCCGGCGACGGTCGAGTTTGTCGACATCGCAGGTCTGGTGAAGGGCGCTAACGAGGGCGAGGGCCTGGGCAACCAGTTCTTGGCAAACATCCGCGAGACCGACGCCATCTGCGAGGTCGTGCGCTACTTTAAGGACCCCAACGTCATGCGCGAGGTGGGCCGCACGGGCGAGTTCGTCGATCCCGCCGGCGATGCCGACACCATCATGACCGAGCTCATCCTGGCCGACATGGGCACGCTCGAGAAACAACTGCCCAAGCTCGAGAAGGAGGCCAAGCGCGACAAGGAGCTCATGCCCAAGTTCGAGGTGGCCAAGCGCCTGCTCGCCTGGCTCAACGAGGGCAAGCGCGCCGCATCCATGGAGATGACCGACGAGGAGCGCGCTGCTGCCAAGGGCTTGTTCCTGCTTACTATGAAGCCCATCCTGTATGTGGCCAACGTAGACGAGGACATGCTCAACGAGGGCCTGGCGCCCATCGACGGTGTCAAGCCGCTACCCATCTGCGCCAAGATCGAGGCCGAGCTTTCCGAGCTCGATCCCGAGGACGCCGCCGACTACCTGGAGAGCCTGGGCTTGGAGCAGCCCGGCCTGGACGTGCTCGCGCAAGCAGCCTACAAGCTGCTCGGCCTGCAGTCGTTCTTTACGGCTGGCGAGATGGAGGTCAAGGCCTGGACGGTTCGTCAGGGCGCGACCGCCCCGCAGGCCGCCGGCGTCATCCACACCGACTTTGAGCGCGGCTTTATTAAGGCCGAGGTTATTGGCTATGACGACTACATCGAGCTCGGCGGCGAGCAGGGCGCCAAGGCCGCCGGCAAGCTGCGTATTGAGGGCAAGGACTATGTCATGGCCGATGGCGACGTCGTGCACTTCCGCTTTAACGTGTAAGGACGACGCATATGTTTAAATATGGCAAAAAAGCTGGCTACATGGGTATTGCGCTGCTCGTACTTGCGGTGATTCCGCTGGTGGTTGCAGCGTTTGTGATCCCCAACATTGGCCCCGAGGTGGCAACGAAGTTTAACGCAGCCGGCGAGGTGACGCGCTGGGGTAAGAGCTACGAGCTGCTGGCACTGCCGGTGCTCAACCTGCTGCTGAGCGTGGCGACGTACTTTACGGCGGGACGCCAGGCAAAGAACAACGAGGACTCCGCTGTGATGGCACGTCTTGCGTGCGAGCGCTACCTGCGCAACGGCTGCATCACGGGCGTGTTCCTCAATGTAATCAACGTCTACTTTATGTATTCGGCGATTACTGGAACGGGCTTTGGCTTTGGTTTCTAGCTTGTCCTTTTAGGCAACGAGCCTGCACACATATTCAATGGCTGCTGCGAGGCCGCCGCTCGATCGTGGTTTAAAGACCATGTCGGCGGCGGCCTCGTTTTCGTATCCGGCGCCGCGAAGGGCAAGTGCGATACCGGCTTCCAGGAGAAGGGGCAGACCTCGTTGGCTGGTTGCGATTACGGCAGCCTGCTTGAGCGAGCAGCTGTGCGCTTGGCATTGGATGGCAAGTTCACCTTGCGCCGGGCAAGGGACCAGAACGGCGGCGACGCGACTTGATAGCAATGCAAATGCTGTGCGCTCATCGGGCGAAAGGCATTCTGCTTCAACGACGACGAGCTTGGGCGGCGCGCTGTTTGCGCGAAGCGTGGCTCGGTACATGCGGACCGAAGAACCCGACATAGAAAACTCCTGTGTATTCGGCAAAACGTAAACTATAGTTTACGATTATGTTCGGCTCCATTTCAAACTCGGCTGCATGGACGAACGTGCGAAACAGATTCTTGGCAGGCGGGTCGAAGAGACACGCAGGGACCTTGGTATCTCCAAGGTTGATTTTTGTGTGGCGACAGGAATCAGCCGACCCTACCTCGACCGAATCGAAGATGGGACGGCAAATTTCACGCTCAAGGTTCTATTTAAGATCGCGCCCGCACTCGGCATGACGGTGTCAGAGCTTCTCGAGGGTATCGAATAGGGCGTTCCCCGCTGCTAATTGACGCTCTTTGGGCGGGTCCCCCTGGTTGCGATGTGCAAAATCGCGAGTATTCAGCACCTGTTCAGCCGTAGATGGTAGCTCGGGCGGCTGGCTTTGCTTTTTTGACAGTAGTTAATCCACACGCTAAATAAAAATGTGGAATAAATATTTACCAGACGCCTCTTTTGTCTAAAAGTTCGTCTAATAATCGGTCGACTCTATGCCTCCGGCGGAGAAATTGCAGAATACTCCGATTTTTGCACGGCCCGAGGGGGACCACCTGTCGTTTGAGGCTGCGATAAGTGGAACTGCCTTAGGGATTACGCCATCGGGATGCGGTCGTGGTTGACTTGGCTGTAGAACAGGCGCTGGATTTCGGCGGCATCGCGTGACTGGCCGAGTGTCCACATGGTTTTGGCCACGAGCGTCTCGGTGGTCATGTCGTCGCCGCGCAGAATGCCCGGATAATCGGCGTAAGCACGGCCGACCTCGTAAACGCCCAGATCGAGGCCCTCTTCGGGGACCTGCGTGGTCATAACGACAGTGCGGCCCGAATCGACCCAGCGGAAAATAGCCTCTTGGAACGACTCGCCCGACTCACCAAACTCGGGGATACCGCCAATGCCAAAGGTCTCAAGGATTACAGCATCGTAGCTATCGGCAAGGGCGTCGAGGATGCCCGGGTTTACGCCGGGCGTAAGCTTGAGTACAAATACGCGCGGATCGATGCTGTCGTAGAAACGCACCGGGTTTTCGCCCTGATGCGTGCCGTGAAGCCCATTGCGCACGATGCGGTCGTTACGGATATAGGCAATGGGCGGATAGTTTACGCTAATGAACGCGTTAAAGCTCATGGTGCGCTGCTTGCGGGCGCGCGTGCCGGCAATGGCGACGCCGCCAAACACGATCGAGACGTCGTGCGAGTGCTCGTCGAGCGCATAGAGCAGGCTCTGGTACAGGTTGAGCTTGGCGTCGGTAAAGGGATTGCCCATGGGCTTTTGCGAGCCGGTGAGCACGATGGGCTTGGGGCTGTCCTGAATCAGGTAGGAAAGCGCTGCTGCGGTGTAGCTCATGGTGTCGGTGCCGTGCAGAATCACGAAGCCGTCGTGGTCGGCATAACCCTCGACGATGACGTCGCGGATACGCATCCAGTCGCTCGGGCGCATATTGGTGCTGTCGATGTTCATGGGCTGCACGACGTTGAGCTCGCAGAGGCCCGAGATCTCGGGGACGCTCTGGGCGAGCTCCTCACCGGTCAAGGCGGGGGAGAGGCCGTTGCCGTCCTCGGTCGATGCGATGGTGCCGCCCGTGGCGATGAGAAGGATGCGCTTCATGCTGGTATTCCTATCGTATTTGCCGCCGCAGAGGCGGAGTCGTTCGGCAGTATTGTGGCACAGGGCGTCCAATGTTCAAACGTATTACATCATCTGGAACGTTTGGTAACACTTCAATCGCCGTCAAATAGGGGCCAGGTCGTGCGTTTGCCGTGCGCTGATGGCTGCGAGGGGCGAGAAACCCCATATAACGTGTACACTATGAAAGCTATTTTCGTTCATTCACGCGGGTGGGCACCGGCTCCCCGCCAACAAGAGGGGGAAACCATGGATCAAAAGGCTTCCGCAAAGGTCCTCGTACTCGACTTTGGTGCGCAGTACGGTCAGCTCATTGCCCGTCGCGTCCGCGACCTCAACGTGTATTCTGAGATTGTCCCCTGCGACATCTCGGCCGACGAGATTCGCGATATGAACGCCTCTGCGCTCATCCTTTCTGGCGGCCCGGCTTCCGTGTATGCCGAGGACGCTCCGTCTATCGATCCTGCCATCTTTGACCTGGGCCTTCCCGTCCTGGGCTTTTGCTACGGCCATCAGATCACGGCCGTGACGCTCGGCGGCAAGGTCGGCCACTCCGAGGTGGGCGAGTACGGCCGCGCCACCATCACGCGCACGGCCGGCGCCAAGCTCTTTAACTCCACGCCTATGGAGCAGACCGTGTGGATGAGCCACCGCGACGCCGTTTCCGAGGTGCCCGAGGGCTTTACCGTTACCGCCAGCACCGACGTGTGCCCGGTTGCCGCCATGGAGTGCCCCGAGCGCAAGATCTTCACCACGCAGTTCCACCCCGAGGTCAAGCATTCCGAGTATGGTCAGCAGCTGCTGAGCAACTTCCTGTTTGAGATCTGCGGCCTGGAGCCCAACTGGAGCATGGACAACCTGGTCGAGACCATGACGGCCGAGTTCCGCGAGAAGGTCGGCGACGACCGCGTGATTCTGGCCCTGTCCGGTGGCGTCGACTCCTCCGTCGTGGCCGCGCTGGGCGCCCGCGCCGTGGGCAAGCAGATGACCTGCGTGTTCATCAACCACGGCCTGCTGCGCAAGGGCGAGCCCGAGCAGGTGGAGGAGGTCTTCACCAAGCAGTTTGACGTCGACTTTATCCACGTCCACGCCGAGGACCGTTATGCCGAGCTTCTGGCCGGTGTGACCGAGCCCGAGGAGAAGCGCCGTATCATCGGCACGCAGTTCTGGAAAGAGTTCTTCGCCGTGGCGCAGCAGCTCGAGACCGATGGCAAGCCGGTCAAGTATCTGGCCCAGGGCACCATCTACCCCGACATCATCGAGTCCGGCGCTCGCAAGACGGGCGGCAAGACGGCCACCATCAAGAGCCATCACAACCTGATCCCGTTCCCCGATGGCGTGCACTTCGACCTCATTGAGCCGCTCGACCACTTCTTTAAGGACGAGGTCCGCGCGCTTGGTCTGGCGCTGGGCCTGCCGGGTCACATCGTGTTCCGTCAGCCCTTCCCGGGCCCGGGTCTTGCCATCCGCATCATCGGCGCGGTCGACAAGGAGAAGCTCGAGATCCTCAAGAACGCCGATGCTATCGTGCGCGAGGAGCTCGATGCCTACAACCAGCGCCTGTTTGAGCAGACCGGCGAGCGCAACTCCGAGCACAGCTGCTGGCAGTACTTTGCGGTCCTGCCCGATATCAAGTCCGTTGGCGTTATGGGCGACGAGCGCACCTACCAGCGCCCGATCATCCTGCGAGCCGTCGAGTCCAGCGATGCCATGACCGCCGACTGGGCCAAGCTGCCCTACGACGTGCTTGCCCGCATCTCCGGCCGCATCGTTGCCGAGGTTCCCGGCGCCAACCGCGTGTGCTACGACATCACGTCCAAGCCGCCCGCGACAATCGAGTGGGAATAAGCCGATAGGGCTCTGACCTGCACTTTTGAGCATTGTACTGTGCCGCTGAGTTTCGTTTCGTACGAAAGTCACGGCAAAACCGCCAGCGACATTGGTGAGTAAATTCGGTAACCGAGCCTCCGTTCCCATGTTGGGACGGAGGCTTTCTCTTTGCCTTTTTACTTCCTTTCACCTGCGATTTCGCGATTTACTCCCCGTGTTTCAAGATGGAAGCGCTTGGTTGCGAGGCACGCTGGTGTGAGGGCCTGAGTCGTCAGGCCCCGCACAGGGGGACCGCGATGGTGGCCAC
>CBCSNG010000016.1:0-47194 GCA_965141635.1 uncultured Collinsella sp.
AGTTCGCGATCCCCGGCCTTGACGACGAGTTCCGCGTCATCGTCTCCCCGTGGATCCTCTCCTCGCTGATCACCGATCGCCTTGCCGCTTACTACGAGACGGTCACCAAGCACAACCTCAACTACCGTCGCTACTATCACCAGTTCGACTACTAATCGGTGACAAATAAGCTACTGATCAAGAAGCACCCTGCCCGGGCGCATGCGTCCGGGCATTTTTATGCCGAAATTCGCAAGAAAGGGGATTAAATGAGGCAGTTTATCATTGCATCCCATGCTCATTTTGCGTCCGGAATCGTCGAGAGCATCGGCCTGCTCTCCGGCGAGCGCGAAAACGTCCATGCGCTGTCTATGTATGTCGACGGAAACGAGGACCTGACCAAGGAGGCCGCGGCGATTCTGGACGGCTTTGCCGCGGACGATGAGGTCGTCGTTTGCACCGACCTCTTTGGCGGCAGCGTCAACAACGAGTTCACCAAGATCGTCCAGACGCGTCCCAACACGCACCTCGTGACCAATATGAACCTGCCGCTCCTTATTCAGCTGCTGTTCGTGCCCGAATCCACCCCGATCGATGAGGCCATTCGTCAGATCGTCGAGGCGGACGACACCAAGGTCAAGTACGTCAACGACCTGCTGGGGCAGGCCGAGCTCGATGAGTTTTAACCACTAGGGAGCACATCATGATTCAGATGATTCGTGTAGATTATCGACTGCTTCACGGCCAGGTTGCCGTTAGCTGGACCTCGGCTCTGGGTGCCGACTGCATCCTGTTGGTGAGCGATACGGTTCTTAACGACAAGCTTCGCCTACAGGCCCTATCCCTCGCAAAGCCTGAGGGATGCAAGGTCGTTGTCAAAAACACCGAGGACGCCGTCAAGGCGCTCCAGAGCGGTGTGACCGATAAGTACAAGCTCTTCGTGGTTTGCGAGACGATCCAGCAAGCCGGTGCCGTCGCCAAGGCGATGGGCGTCAAGAAAATTAACCTCGGCAATGTTGCCTTTAGCGAGAATGCCCGCCAGGTCTCGACCAGCGTATTCCTCACGCCCGAAAACGAGGCATACGTGAAGGAGCTGCTCGGCGAGGGCTATGAACTGTTCATTCAGATGATTCCGGCAGATGCGAAGACTGACGCCGCGAAGGTCATCGGTTAGGGGCTGTCATGGTTATCAAGACAATCCTGATTTTCCTGATTGCCCTTTTGGGCTATTCCGAGTGGCTGACGGGCACGAGCTACCTCCAGCGCCCGATTGTGCTCGGACCTCTGGTTGGCCTTGTCATGGGCGATGTAGTGACCGGCACCATTATGGGCGCCACGATGGAGCTTGCCATGGTCGGCGCCATCTCGGTCGGTGCATATAACCCGCCCGATACGATTTCCGGAACCATCCTGGGTGTGTCGCTTGCCATGCAGGCCGGCGCGGACGCTTCGGCGGCCCTGACCCTGGGCATTCCCATCGCAACGATCGTCCTGGCGCTCGATACCGCCCTGGGCCAGCCGGTGATGCTGCTGCTGGTGCACCGTATCGACAAAAACGTCGAGGACGGAGACACCAAGGCCATCACGCGCAACATGCTCATCGCCGGCTACGCGCAGAGCTGGTGCGGCCTGCTGATTATTCCCCTGGCATTCTTCTTTGGCGCCGATGCCGTTGCCAGCCTGCTCAACATCATCCCCGATTTCGTTCAGACCGGTATGGATGTCGCCGCCGCCTTCTTGCCCGCACTCGGCTTTGCGATGCTGGCTCAGATGATTATGAACAAAACGGTGGCTCCGTTCTTCTTCGCTGGCTTCTTCCTCGTCGCCTACTTTGGCATTAGCACGACGGGCGTGGCGATCTTTGCCGCGATCATCGTCGTCGCGATGACGGTTTTGGGCGAGAAGAAAAAGGCGGAGCAGCCCGCAGTGGCAACCGAGGATCCTGCGATTGGGAGTGGGTTCGATGAGTTTTAAGTTTGAGTCTTCTTACGACGGGCTGATTTCCCGCGCAGACCTTAAGAAGCTGTTCTGGCGCTCGATTCCCTATGAGCATTCCTGGAACTACGAGCGTATGGGCCATATCGGCTTTATGTGGGCCCTTATGCCGATCCTTCGCAAGCTGTATCCGCAGGATGCGGACTTTAAGGCCGCCCTCAAGCGCCATATGGAGCTCTATAACGTCACGCCGTACATCTCGACGCTCCCCATGTCCATCGCCGCTGCAATGGAGGAGGTCAACGCTACTGACGATAGCTTTGACACGAGCGCGATCTCTAATGTCAAGCTTGCTTTGATGGGACCGCTGTCCGGCGTGGGCGATGCCTTCTACTGGGGCACGCTGCGAATTTTGGCAACGGGTGTCGGCACGTCGCTGGCGCTGCAGGGCTCTATTCTTGGCCCGATTTTGTTCCTGCTCGTGTTCAACGTCCCTCACTACATCATCCGTTACCTGCTGACGTTTGTGGGATATCGCTTTGGCTCGGACATGATCAGCAAGGTCCAGGAATCGGGCATTATGGACACGATCGTCAAGATGGCCTCCATCATGGGCGCCATGGTGATCGGTGCTATGACCATGGAGATGGTGACCGTGGACATTCCGCTCATGGTCGGTGCGGGCGATGGTGCTCAGACGCTCGCCGAGCTGCTCAACGGAATCTTCCCGGGCTTTGTCACGATGGGGCTGTTTGGAATCGTCTATCTCATGCTCAAGAAGAAGATGAATCCGCTGCTCATCATGCTCGTGATCCTGCTCGTGAGTATCGCCGGCGCATTCTTTGGAGTGCTTGGTGTCCAGTAGCGTATCCGTCATAATGAGAACAATGTAAGAGGGGGCGTCGTGCACACTGTGCTGCGGCGCCCTTTTGCCGAAAGGTGGACAAGATGGAGTATCCACAGCTTGCCGTCATGAATATCAGCCATCGTTATTTTGACCTTGAGGAATTCTTTTCTTCGGCAGCGACCTCGGGCTACACGTGTTGCGAGCTTTGGACCGGGGCGATGCATCTGTATGTCGATTGCCATGGATACGATTCGCTCGAGCAGGTGCGGGAGCTGTCGCAGCGGTATGGGGTTCGGATTGTGGGGCTTTGTCCCGAACAGAACAACCCCAAGCCGTGGAATATCGCAGCGCGCGGGAATGAGGCACGTGCCCGCACGCTCGCGTACTTTAAGAACGTTGTGGATATCGCGGCGGAACTTGGAGCCGAGCAGGTCATGGTCTCGAGCGGCTGGGCATTTTTGAACGAGCCGATCGAGGACGCGTGGGGTCGCAGCGCCTCGATGCTGCGTGCGATTGCCGAGCATGCGGGAGAGCGCGGCGTGCGACTGGTGCTCGAGGCCCTACAGCCGGTTGAGTCGATGATCGTGAACTCGGCGGCCGACGCGAAGCGCATGATCGAGGCAGTTGATCATCCGGCACTTAAGGCGTGTCTGGATTTGGGCGCTATGGCGGTGGCGGGGGATACCATCGACGATTATTTCGATCTGCTTGGCGATGATGTCGCCCACGTGCATTTTGTCGATGTTGCGGCAGATGGCACGACGCATCTTGCCTGGGGTGACGGCGACCGCGATATGCGCGCCGACCTGGATAGGCTGGTGGCGCGCGGCTATCGCGGAGTTGTTTCGGCCGAGACCTATGACGGGCGCTATTTTGCCGACCCCGCAGCTGCCGATGCGCAGGTAATGGCGGAGTATCGTCGTGCGATTGGCGCCTAGGTGGGGTTGGGTTGCGGCAACCTGCCCTATGTTTCCAAATGAATACGGCGTGAGCGGCTGCGACGGATTTTCCCCGCAAACACTCTAGTATGCTAAAGTACCCAGAAGACCGGCGGAGCTATGCCGGTCTTCTGTTCTATATGAAACACAGCATGAGGAGGCTCATCAGATGACGGCCACACCGTGGGGATTCCGGGACATATTGCCCGAGGAGGCTCAGGCGCGCGAGGAGATTGCGCTGACGGTGAAGGGCTGCTTCAGGGAGCATCATTACCTTCCGGTCGAGACGCCGCTACTCGAGGACAAGGGTTCGCTCGAGGAAGGCGGCCGTATTGCGGACACGCCGTTTAAGCTCTTTGATGACGACGGTCGCCTGCTGGTGGTCCGTCCCGACAACACGCTGCCGATCGTGCGCTTGGTTTCGACTCGCATGCGCGCGGCCGATTTGCCGCTGCGCCTTCGCTACGAGGCGCCGGTGGTTCGTGAGTGCCAGCGCAATGCCGGCGGCTCGCGCCAGTTTACACAACTGGGCTTTGAGCTAATCGGTGCGGGCGATACCGCGGGCGATGTCGAGATTGTGTCGCTCGTGGCCGAGGCCGTGCGTAAGCTCGCGCTGCCCGATGCACGCATTATCGCAGGTAGTGTGCGTCCGTTTAAGGAGCTGCTCGCGGCGTGCGAGGATCGCGAGCTGGCTGCCGAAGCCCTGTGCTGCGTGCACGCCAACGACTTCGTGGGCCTCGATTCTCGCGTGGCGGCAAGCGCCGAGTCCGATGCCGTCAAGGCCGCCATTAGCGAGCTGCCGCGCTTGCACGGCGGCGCCGAGGTACTCGACCGCGTCGACGCGCTGCTGACGGCGGCGGGCATTGTCGCGCCGCTCACGCGCGAGCTGCGCGCCCTGGTCGAGGGCCTGGCTCCCGAGGACGCCCAGGTGCTGTCCTTCGACTTCTCCATCATGAACTCTTTCGATTACTACACGGGTTTGGTCTTTAAGGCCTATGCCGGCGGCTTGCCCGATCCGGTCGGTTCGGGCGGACGCTACGACTCCATCTTTACCGGCGCATTTGGCGACGGCATCGAGGTGCCGGCGGCGGGCTTCGCCTTTTCGCTCGAGCGTCTGGAGGCCGCGCACACCTCGGCCGAGGATGCTGCTTCCGATGGCGATCACGCCGCGGGCCGTGGCGCCGAGGGTCCGTTGCGCATTGCCGTGCCCAAGGGCTCGCTTAAGGCCGACACACTCGACGTGCTCGAGGCCGCGGGCTTGGATGTCTCGGAGCTGCGCGATCCCGGCCGTCACCTCATCGTGCGCGGCCGCGACACGCGTGCCGGCGAGGGCACGGTCGGCGATATCGAGTTTGTCATCGTGCGTCCCAGCGACGCGCCCGCCTTCGTGGGCTGCGGCGGTGCCGACTGCGGCATCTGCGGTTGGGACTCGCTTATCGAGGCAGGCCTCAACCTGCTGCAGCTGGTCGATCTGGGCTACGGCCTGTGCACGTTTATCGAGGCGGAGCCCGCGTGGCGCGCCGGACAGGCCGAGCGCAACTATGCCCGCCGCGGGTCGCTTCGCGTGGCCACCAAGTACCCGCGCATCGCGAGCGCCTGGTATGCCGAGCGCGGCGTGAACGCCGACATCGTTTCGATGCGCGGCAACATCGAGCTGGGCCCCATTGTCGGCATGACCGACCGCATCGTGGATATTACCGCCACGGGCGCCACGCTGCGCGACAACGACCTGGTTATTACTGGTCGCATTATGGACTGCACGGCGCGCTTCTTCGTAAACCCGGGTGCCGCGCGCCTGGATCCGCGCGTGCGCAATCTGGCCGATCGCCTGGCTGCTGCCGTGAAAGACAAGCATTTTGAGCCCGTTGCGGGCTCGGCACAATAGCGCGAGCACGCACGGGCGCCCCAACGTCCAGGCTGCGGGCTGATTGGCACCGCCGCCCGGTCTCTCGTTTTTCGAACACAACCTCGACCGATAGGGGATACCGATATGAAGACTATCAAGCTTGCTCCCGGTGAGCGCCTCGTTACCAACCAGCTCAACCGCAAGGGCGTGCTGCCGCAAAACATTGTCGACGCCGCCCGCGATATCGTGGCCAACGTGCGTGCCAATGGCGATGCCGCGGTGCGCGACTATTGCCAGCGCTTTGACGGCGTTGAGCTGCAGAACTTCCGTCTGCCGCAAGAGCAGGTCGATGCTGCGCTCGAGGGCCTCGATCCCGCTTTTGTCGCGGCGCTCGAGAAGGCCGCACGCCAGATTCGCGAGTTCCACCAGCGCGAGGTCGAGCAGAGCTGGTTTACCACGCGCCCGGACGGCACGATGCTCGGTGTTAAGGTGACCCCGCTTGCTGCGGCCGGCATCTATGTGCCGGGCGGTCGTGCGCAGTACCCTTCCACCGTGCTTATGAACGCCATTCCCGCCAAGGTCGCCGGCGTCAAGCGCGTGGTCATGGTGACCCCGCCGCAAAAGGACGGCCTGATCAGCCCCTACACGCTCGCCGCGGCAAAGCTCGGCGGCGTGGACGAAATCTATATGGTGGGCGGCGCCCAGGCCGTGGCCGCGCTGGCATACGGTACCGAGACCATTCCGCGTGTCGATAAAATCACCGGTCCGGGCAACGCCTTTGTCGCCGCGGCCAAGCAGATTGTCTCGGGCGACGTGGGAATCGACATGGTCGCTGGCCCCTCCGAGGTCTGCGTACTGGCCGATGCCACGGCCAAGCCCATGGTGGTCGCGGCAGACCTGATGGCCCAGGCCGAGCACGATCCGCTGGCAGCCTGCTATCTGGTGACTTGCGACGAGCAGTTTGCGTGCGAGGTCGAGGCCGGCATCGACATCCTGGTGGCGCAGTCGCCGCGTGCCGAGATCACGCGCGCCTCGCTCGACAACGAGGGCACCATCGTGGTGGCCGCCGACATGGACGCTGCCGTCGAGGCCGTGAACACCGTGGCGCCCGAGCACCTTGAGCTGCACTGCAAGGACGCAATGGGCCTGCTTGGCGGCATTCGCAACGCCGGCGCCATCTTTGTGGGCGCTTGGAGCTCCGAGCCGCTTGGCGATTATGTTGCTGGCCCCAACCACACGCTGCCGACCGGCGGCACGGCCATGTTCTCCAACCCGCTTTCGGTCGAAGAGTTCGTTAAGCGCTCGAGCGTCATTTGCTATACGCCCGAGGGTCTGCTCTCCGACGCTCCCGCTACGCAGCGCCTGGCCGAGGCCGAGGGCCTGTGGGCGCACGCGCTCTCTGCCGCCCTGCGTCGTCGCGTGCTGGAGCAGGGCGAGGATGCCGTGAGTGCCAAGTCGCTGGCTGCGGCCGACCTGACCAAGGTCGCCTGGCCGGGCGACGCTGTGGCGACGGTCGCCGAGGGTGTGGACCTGGCGGCTGCAGGCTCGGATGGCGCTGGCGCGACCGGCGAGGAGGTTTAACATGGCCGAACTCACGCCGCGCATGAAGGAGCTCGTCCAGCCCTACCTGGCCGGTATTGAGCCCTATGATCCCAACTTTACGCCCACGCGCATCAACCTTTCGGCCAACGAGAACACCTATCCTGTGCCGGCCGGTGTGCGCGAGGCGGTCGATGCGGCCCTTGCTGCCACGCCGCTCAACCGCTATCCCGATCCCATGTCCAACGACCTGCGCGACGAGCTTGCTGCCTGGCATGGCGTGACGCGCGAGAACATCTGCGTGGGCAACGGCGGCGATGAGCTGCTCTATAACTACCTGCTGGCGTTTGGCGGCGCGGGGCGGACTCTGCTCAACTGCCCGCCGTGCTTTAGCGAGTACGCCTTCTTTGCGTCGCTGTGCCAGACCGAGGTGCGCGACGTGTGGCGCGATCCGGCGAGCTTTGAGCTCGACCAGGCAGCGGTGCTCGCCGCGGCGCCCGCGTGCAACCTGGCGATCGTGACCTCGCCCAACAATCCAACGGGCGACGTGGCCCCGCTCGACTTTGTCGCGGCTCTGTGCGATGCGTGCCCCGGCATGGTTATGGTCGACGAGGCCTACGTTGAGTTTGCCGACGATTCGTTTGGCGCGGCCACCACGGCGCAGGGCCTTATCGCCGAGCACCCCAACCTGATGATTCTGCACACGCTGTCCAAGGCGTTTGGCGCCGCCGGCACGCGTCTGGGTTATGTGATCGCGGCACCCGAGGTTATCGAGGTGTTCGCGGCGATTCGCCAGATCTATTCGGTCAACGTGCTGAGCCAGGCGGCGGCGCTTGCCTGCGTGCGCGCCCGCGATGCGTATGCGCCCGTGGTGGCACAGGTCGCATCCGAGCGCGAGCGCGAACTGGCCGCCCTGCGCTCGATGGCTGCCGAGGGTCTGCCCGTGGAGGCATGGCCGAGTGCGGCGAACTTTGTGCTTGTGTGCACGCCGCATGCCACGCGCGTGAGAGAGCGTCTGCGCGACGAGTACTCCATCCTGGTGCGTGACTTTAGCTACGCGCCGGGCCTTGCGGACTGCCTGCGCATCACTGTTGGCACGCTGCAGGAAAACGATGAGGTGCTGGCCGCGTTTGCCGCGCTGGTGAAGGAGGAGATGTAGATGGACCGTTATGCCGAGGTGACCCGTAAGACGGGGGAGGCCGATATTGTTGTCAAACTCGACCTGGACGGATGCGGCGTGTGCGATATCTCGACCGGCGTGCCGTTTTTCGACCACATGCTCAACGCCTTTGGCCGTCATGGTCTGTTCGATTTGACGGTACATGCGGTAGGCGACGTGGAAGTCGACGCGCACCATACCGTTGAGGACACGGGTATTGTACTGGGCGAGGCGTTTTGCCAGGCGCTGGGCGATAAAGCGGGTATTACGCGCTTTGCCGACGCGGCGATTGCCATGGACGAGACGCTCGTGATGGCCGCCGTGGACATCTCGGGTCGCGGACAGGCCTATTGCGAGCTGCCCGTGCCGACCGAGCGTGTGGGTAGCTTCGATACCGAGCTGGCCGTTGAGTTCTTCTACGCCTTCGCACGCGATGCCAAGCTCACGCTCCACGTGCGCGAGTTGGCGGGCGGTAACTCGCATCACATTATCGAGGCCGCCTTTAAGGCCGTGGGCCGCACGATGCGCCATGCCTGCGAGCTCGATCCCCGCGTGCAGGGCATTCCCAGCACCAAGGGCTCGCTGTAGCTGACGGATCGCACAAACCACCACAGAGGTGCCTGTCTCCTTTGTGGTGGTTTTGGATGATGGGAAAAGGAGGATCGCGTGGGCGAACCGAAGATCGTGGTGGTCGACTACCACAAGGGCAACTTGTCGAGCGTCGTGCGCGGGCTTGCACGCGCCGGTGCCGCCGCCTGCACGTCGGACGATCCAGAGCAGATCCGCAACGCCGACGGCCTGGTTATCCCGGGCGTGGGCGCGTTCTGTGACGCGATCGCCTTTATGCGCCAGAGCGGCGAGGCGGACGCGGTGCTCGATGCCGTCGCCGCCGGAACTCCGCTGCTTGGCATCTGCCTGGGCCTTCAGCTATTTTTTGAGCGCGGCAACGAGGGCGTGCCTGCGGACGAGGGCGCGGTCGCCGACGGCAACACCTCCGAGCAGGTTGGCGGTCCCTGGGTCGATGGCCTGGGTATCATGCGCGGTTCGTGCACGCGCTTGGAGTCGAGCCGTCTGAAGGTGCCGCACGTGGGCTGGGACCAGGTGCACCTGACGCCCGCCGGTGCGGCCGATCCGCTGCTTGCCGGTTTTGCCGAGGGTGCCAACATGTACTTTACCCACAGCTACGCAGTGGCCGACGACGCCGATGCCGCCGATGTGCTGGCGCGCACGCACTATACGCGGAGCTTCCCGTGCATCGTGCGTCACGGCAACGTGTGGGGCTGTCAGTTCCACCCCGAGAAATCCTCTGCGCTGGGTCAGCGCATCCTTAAGAACTTCGTCAACATCGTCGAGGAGGCTGGCCGATGATCCTGTTTCCCGCAATCGATCTGATCGGCGGCAAGGTCGTGCGCCTGGAGCGTGGCGACCGCAGCCGCTGCAAGGTATATTCCGACGACCCCGTGGCCGTTGCTCGCTCGTTTGCCGAGCAGGGCGCAAGCTGGGTGCATGTCGTCGACCTGTCCGCTGCCTTTGGCGAGGACGAGGACACATGCGCTGCCAACTCGGCGGCGATTAAGGCCATCTGCGGCGTCAACGGTCTGTCCGTGGACGTGGGCGGCGGCGTCCGCTCGCTCGCGCGCATCGACGAGTTGGCCGGCTACGGTGCGCGCCGCATCGCACTAGGCACGGTGCTCGTGACCGAGCCGGGTTTTGCCGAGGTGGCGGCCCAAGGCTTTGGCGAGCTGTTGGTGGCAGATATTGCCGCACGCGACGGCCAGGTCAAGGTGAACGGCTGGCGTGATGGCGCGGGCGTGTCACTCGATGATGCCGTGGCGCAGCTTTCCGAGCTGGGTTTTAAGCATCTGGTGTATACCGACATTGCGCGCGATGGCATGCAGACGGGCATCGATGTGGCGGCGTATCGCCATGTGGCCGAGGTCGCGGGCTTTCCCGTCGTGGCATCGGGTGGCATCTCGACGCTCGACGACATCCGCGCGCTGGCCGCAGTGGGTGAGGGCGCGATTGAAGGTGCCATTACCGGTCGCGCGCTCTACGAGGGCAACTTTACGCTGGTACAGGCGCTGACCGCCGCCCGAGGGGAGGAGTAGCCCATGCTTACCAAACGTGTGATTCCCTGCCTGGACGTCAAGGACGGCCGTGTGGTCAAGGGCGTCAACTTTGTGAGCTTGCGCGATGCGGGCGATCCGGTGGAGCTGGCGCGCGCCTACGACCGCGAGGGTGCGGACGAGGTCGTCTTCTTGGACATTACCGCCACGAGCGACAACCGTGCGACGACCATCGAGATGGCGGCGCATGCGGCCGAGGAGCTAGCCATTCCCTATACCGTGGGCGGCGGTTTTCGCGACCTGGCGGGCATGCGCACCATGGTTGCAGCCGGTGCCGACAAGGTGTCGCTCAACTCTGCCGCCGTGCGTGACCCGTCGCTGATTAGCCAGGCTGCCGCGGCTTTTGGCAGTCAGGCCGTGGTCGTGGCGATCGATGCCAAGCGCGTCGGTTTGCCCGGAGAGCCGGGTGCCGACAAGTGGGAGGTCTTTACCGCAGGCGGCCGCAACGCCACGGGTATCGACGCGGTGGCGTGGGCCGAGGAGGCGGCCCGTCGCGGCGCCGGCGAGATCTTGCTCACCAGTATGGACCGCGACGGCACCAAGGCCGGCTTTGACCTGGCGCTCACCCGCGCCGTGGCGCGCGCGGTGCCGATTCCCGTCATCGCGAGCGGCGGCGTGGGCACGCTCGAGCATTTTGCCGAGGGCGTGATCGAGGGCGAGGCCGATGCCGTACTGGCAGCAAGTGTCTTTCACTTTGGAACCTTCAGCATCCGCCAGGTGAAGGAATACATGGCCTCTCAAGGTATTCCCGTGAGATTGGATTTTTAAATGGAGCAAGTGGCAACTGCGTTCGAGCTCAAATACGACGCCAAGGGGCTGATTCCTTGTGTTGTTCAGCAATATGACACCGGTGAGGTGCTTATGGTTGCTTGGATGAACGAGGAGTCGGTGGGGCTGACGCTCAAGACCGGTACCACGTGGTTTTGGAGCCGCAGCCGCCAGGAGCTCTGGAACAAGGGTGCGACGAGCGGCAACATGCAGGAGGTCAAGGAGCTTTGGGCCGACTGCGATAGCGATACGCTGCTGGTCAAGGTTGACTCTCCGGGCCCGGCTTGCCACACCGGCAACCGTACCTGCTTCTTTAAGAAACTCGCGTAGGGCGGGCGCTCGATTAGACGCTCGGCCACCAGAAAGGATTGAACTATGGGTGTGCGCACCGCAAACGTTCAGGATGGAAATATCGGTGAGACGCTGACGGGGCTCGCCGAGGTGATTCACGGCCGTCGCGACGCATCGCCGCAGGAGAGCTACACCGCTCGTCTGTTGACCGACGTCGAGGACGAGCTGCTCAAGAAGCTTGCCGAGGAGGCGAGCGAGGTGATCATGGCCTGTAAGGATAACGACCACGATCACATTCGCTACGAGGCCGGCGACCTGGTCTACCACCTGCTCGTGACGCTTGAGCGCTACGGCATCACCCTCGACGAACTGGCCGGCGAACTCAACGCCCGCCGCCACTAGTCATTGGGGACGTTCTTAAACGACTAGTCGTTTGGGACAGTCTTTGCCGGCGCTGCCAAATAGCATGCCCAATTACTACGATGAAACTGGATCTGCTGACCACACGTCGATTTTGAGCAAATCGTCAACGCTTCTACCTGCGGTTTTATTTTCCACATTAAGCCGATGGTCGGAGGTTTGCGGTTCATCGTAGTAAACGGGCGTTCTTTTTGGCGGGCGGTGTTGCACGGGCGTCGGTGGTGAGCAAAACGACCTGTTTTCCTCCGTCCCCAAGGGGTCATTTGTGAAGAGTGTCCCCAACGACTAGTCTTAGGCGAGGGGCGTGGGCTCCCATTCGCCGGTGAGGTGGGGGATGTCGAAGGTTCGATAGCCGCAGTCGTAGGCGTGGCCCTGGGCCTCGTGGATGTTCCAGCAGATATCGCAGGCGCGGTGCGCGTCCGAGCCAAAGGTGATCGGCACTTCGGCATGGGCAAAGCAGCGCAAAAGACCGGTCGCGGGGTAGTAGTCGTCAAGCCCCTTGCGCGGCGCGGCCGTCGAGACCTCAACGCGCCGACTCGTGTCGTGTGCGCATTCTGCCATCTGCTCCCAGAACGGCGCGGGGTCAAAGTCGGGCGCAAAGCCGTCCTTCGAAAAGCGCATGACCAGGTCGGGGTGGGCCATCACATCAAAGTTAAGCGGGCTCTCGCAGGTGCGGCACCAGTCGTCGACATAGCGCTCCCATACGCCGCGCACGCCTAAGTTTTCCCAAACATGCAGGTCGGTGTTGTCGTCGATCCAACCGCAGCGCGAATCGGGCGTATCGGGACGAACGACGTCCTCTGTCCCCGCCGTACCCGCGGCACCGGCCATGATATCGCCGGGGTTGCCAATCCAATGTACGCTGCCCAGGCGCACGACGGCGCCTTCGGACCAGCGCTCAACCAAAGGCTCGCAGCCTTCGTACCAATCGCACTCAAAGCCATAGATAAGCTCGAGCCCCGGCGCGATCTGCGCGGTAAGCTTGTGAACATCTTCAAAAGCCAAGCGATGTGCCGGCAGGTCGCCCTCGACAACCTGTACCTCGCAATCGGAATCCATGCTGGCAGGCAGGGTAAGGTGATCGGTCGAGACCATGGCGCGGCAACCGGCCGCAGCAGCGGCGCGGACGTTGTCCTCAAACGAGGCATGCCCGTCCGAGAACGAGGTGTGGGTATGGCAATCGACCAGCGGGCAAGCAGACATGGCGGCTCCTTTGCGTCAAGCGAATCCGCTCCATTGTAACGGCGCGGCCCTCGATGCGACGAGCGCGCCGAGGTGTCGGTTTCTTGCGGACAGGGAAAATCGCGCTCATCGCGCTCCGCCACATCCACGCCGCCCGCGATGTGTTAGCGTTTGGGTGAACAAAACGAGCCCGTGCGGAAAGGAGCCGGACCGTATGCCATGCGATAGCAAATCTCCGCTGTCCCGCGAGACCGATGCGCCCGAGACCATCGTCAAGCTGGAATGCGACATCGACGACGCGTCGCCCGAGGTGCTCGCCTACGCCGCCGACCGCCTGCGCGAGGCCGGTGCCCGCGAGGTGCACTGGCTGCCCATCTATTGCAAGAAAGGCCGCCCCGGCTGGCAGCTGCAGGTAATCTGCGCTCACGAGGATATCGATCGCCTGCAGACGATCATCTTTTTGGAAACCACGACCAATGCCATCCGCCGCCAGGTTATGGAGCGCGTTTGCCTGCCACGCCGCTTTGAGCGCGTAGCGACGCCATGGGGCGAGGTGCCCGTTAAAGTGGCCACCCTGCCCGACGGCAGTGAGCGCGCGGCGCCCGAGTACGAGGATTGCGCCCGTCTTGCTCGCGAGCACGACGTACCGCTCCAGCGCGTGATGCAGGCAGCTCAGAGCGCGGCACTGCGATTTGAATAGCGCGGCTGGCGACATTCCGCGCCCAGCCACATTAGCCCCATCCCGAAAGGATCCCTCATGAAATACCTCATCGCCTCTGACATCCACGGTTCGGCATATTGGACTGAGCGCCTGGTCGCCGCCATCGAGTCCGAGCAGCCCGACCGCATCGTCCTGCTGGGCGACCTGCTCTATCACGGTCCGCGTAACGACCTGCCGCGCGATTACGCTCCCAAGCGTGTGATTCCGCTGCTCAATGCCCTGGCCGACCGCATCATCGCCGTCCGCGGCAACTGCGATGCCGAGGTCGACCAGATGGTCCTCGACTTCCCCCTCATGGCCGACTACGCCACGCTGTTCGACGAGACCGGTCGCGAGCTGTTCCTGACGCACGGCCACGTCTTTGGCGCCGGCATGCACAACAGCGTCGACCACGCGCCCGCGCTGCCCGAGGGCTCCGCGCTCGTCTACGGCCACACGCACATCAAGGTCAACGAGGAGAGCGCCGCGCACCCGGGCCTGCGGCTCTTCAACCCCGGCAGCGTGAGCATTCCCAAGGACGGCTCGCACAGCTACGGCATCTACGAGGGCGGCGCGTTCCGCCACGTGATCATGGAGGAGGACTAACCATGGCGCAGCACATGGCTCAGCAAAATGCCGAGGGCTCGCGCGATCTGTCCACGCTGGTGGATGCATCGGCCGAGCTGCAGCATCTGGTGCAGACCATTTGGCGCCTGCGTCAGCCCGACGGCTGCCCGTGGGACCGCGAACAGACGCATCAGAGCATCGGCAAGAACATGATTGAGGAAGCCTACGAGGCGCTCGATTGCATCGAGGCCGATGATGCCGCGCATCTGCGCGAGGAGCTGGGCGACGTGCTCATGCAGGTGGTGCTGCATGCGCAGATTGCGGCGGACGCCGGTGAGTTTACGCTGGCCGATGTGGCGCGCGATATCGACGCCAAGCTCATTCGCCGCCACCCACACGTGTTTGGCGATGCGGACGCCGATAACTCCGACGAGGTGCTCAAGATCTGGGACGAGGTTAAGCTTGCCGAGAAGGCTGCCAAGGACAAGGCCGTGGCAGCAGGCGAGGCTGCGCCCGAGGGCCTGCTCGACGGCGTGCCCACGCATCTGCCGGCGCTGATGCAGGCGCAGAAGGTGTCGCGCAAGGCGGCTGCCGTGGGCTTTGAATGGGAGACGGTCCAGGATGTGTGGGACGAGGTAGCAGAGGAGCGTGCCGAGTTTGAGGCCGAGGAGCCCGGCTCGCCCGAGCGCGAAATGGAGTTTGGCGACCTGCTCTTTGCCCTAGTCAACGTTGCGCGCAAAGAGGGGATTGACGCCGAGAGCGCCCTTCGCGCCAGCACGGCCAAGTTCCGCCGTCGTTGGGCTGCGATGGAGGCCGCCGTGCACGAGGCGGGCGATGACCTCGCCGCCTGCTCAACCGCTCAACTCAACGACCTGTGGGACCAAGCAAAAGCAAGCGAGTGAGGCCTGCGTCTCTCACGGCATCCATTCGTAGAGAGGTCTCTACAAGCAAAAAGCCATATACAACGGAAGATGTGCCAGCTGCGCTTCGGCATCCCACTCGAGTTGTTTAGGGTGCAACACGTAAGCCATCCCAATCTTCTTGTTAAAGCGCGCGCGGAATCGGTCGAGGGAGATGGTTCCGTATCTGCGTGGCGACTTAACTTCGACGGGGCTGATGCGCGGCTTTCCGGCGGCATTGACATAGGGTCGGGTAACGAGGAAGTCGATTTCCATGCGCTCCTCCCCCTCCTTCTTTCCGCTTTGGGAATAAAAGAAGAGCCTGTGTCCATTGGCCTTTAGAGATTGGGCAACGTAGTTTTCGGTAAGCATTCCTTCGTTCAATCCGATGTCGCCGCGAAGCACGGCCCTGTAAACGTCTTCATCGGTATCGTTGTTGTCAGAGAAGGCAAGCGTTACAAGCAGGCCAGTGTCTGCCATGTAGCACTTGAGGGCCGTTTGCTCCATGCTGAGTGAAAGGCCCACGCTCGGTTCGCTTGCGGCATAGCAGATATTGGCAATTCGCGCGTCTGCCAGCCAAAAGAAGGCTTCTTCGTAGGTGCGCATGCGTGCGTTTTTATCAAGTGAGGAAAGCTTGAATCGTTTTTCGTGCCTAGAGAGCTGACCCGGGATGCCATCGAGTACGGAGACGACTTTGAATTCGTAACCGGTTGCAAAACGAGAGATATCGTTGCGATAGAGCTGAACGATTCGGCGCTTCGAAGCGTCGACGGGCGCAAAAGCGCGCTGTTCAACATAGATGGATACCGGCTCAGGCATGCCGCCTACAAGCATGTATTCGCGCATAAGGGAGAGCGCTCTGCGATGTAGGGCATCGGGGAGCGGCTTCATCTTGTTAAAACTCATGCGAATGAGATCGGCCAGCCCCTTTTCGTCCATGCCCCAAAGAAACTCCTCAAAGTCGAGGGGCTCAAGTTCCAGAGACTCTTCTTCGGACGGGATGACGATATCTTTAATGTTCTGCTTGATGCTGAGCAGGGATCCAGTTTCGATGTAGTCGTAACGTCCGTCTGCAACGAGATACTTGATGAGTCCGCGTGCTTGCGGGTACATCTGGACCTCGTCAAAGACGATAAGCGTCTCATGTTCATAAAGTTTGACGTTATAGAAAACCGAGAGATAGAGGAAGAGCGAGTCGAAGTCAGTGCGATAGTCCTCAAAATATTGCTTAACTTCGGCAGGTGCTTGAAAGAAATCAATGACAAGGCAGGACTTGTATTCGGTTTCTCCAAACGTGCGGACAAGCGTGCTCTTGCCGACGCGGCGGGCTCCTTCAATAAGAAGTGCTGTTTTACCAGCGCTTTCATGCTTCCATTTTAGTAGTTTGTCATAGGCTTTTCGTTTAAGCATGGCTACCTCGTGCACGATATCCAGAACTTTTATAACCTGATTATGCACGATATCCAGAACTTCAGACCCTTAAAATTGCACGATATCCAGAACTTTGCACGATGTAAAAGCACATTACTGGCTCTTTCATTCGCAAGCCAGGTAAAGACGGTATGCCGATAGAAGAATTTAATGGGGGGGGGTGACCTCTAGAGATGAATGCTCGGTGCAAAAATAAGCGCCTCAAAGAATGATTTCTCCAATTCATATGTATCCCTCGGCTAACTTAGGGCATAATGCAAAAAGTGCGACAAGGCTAACTTATGAACCTGCGCGCCGCTGCAGCGTGCAAGCCGCGTCGCCAAGCATTCAACCCGTTTCCAAGTGAGAGGGAGACAGCATGAGTGATATTTTGGACGTCTACGGTCGCGAGGTACTCGACAGCCGCGGCAACCCCACCGTCGAGGTCGAGGTCGTGCTCGAGGACGGCAGCTTCGGTCGCGCGATGGTGCCTTCGGGCGCTTCGACCGGTGCTTTCGAAGCCTGCGAGCTGCGCGACGGCGACAAGGGCCGCTATCTGGGTAAGGGTGTCTCGCAGGCCGTCGAGCACGTCAACAACGAGTGCGCTAACGCCGTCGTGGGCCTCGACGCCTTCGACCAGCGCGCCGTCGATGCCGCGCTGATTGCCGCGGACGGTACCCCCAACAAGACCAAGCTCGGTGCCAACGCCATCCTGGGCGTGTCGCTGGCCGTTGCCCGCGCCGCTGCCGAGTCGGCAGGCCTGTCGCTGTATCAGTACCTGGGTGGCGTCAACGCCCACCTGCTGCCCACGCCCATGATGAACATCCTCAACGGCGGCGTGCATGCCGACAACAACGTTGACTTCCAGGAGTTCATGATCATGCCCGTGGGTGCTCCGAGCTTTGCCGAGGGCCTGCGCTGGTGCGCCGAGGTCTACCACACCCTCAAGGGCGTGTTGCACGAGGCCGGCCTGGGCGGCGGCGTGGGCGACGAGGGCGGCTTCGCGCCCAATCTCAAGACCAACGCCGAGCCGTTCGAGTACATTACCAAGGCCGTGGAGAAGGCTGGCTTTAAGCCCGGCGTCGACTTCATGTACGCCATGGATCCGGCATCGACCGAGTTCTACAACGCCGAGACCGGCATGTACGAGCTCAAGGGCGAGGGCGTTGAGTACACGAGCGCTCAGATGGTCGATTACTGGGAGAAGCTTGTCGACACCTATCCCATCATCTCCATCGAGGACGGCATGGCCGAGGAGGACTGGGACGGCTGGGTCGAGCTCACCCGCCGCATTGGCAACAAGGTGCAGCTCGTAGGCGACGACCTGTTCGTCACCAACACCGAGCGCCTTAAGAAGGGCATCGAGCTGGGCGCCGCCAATGCGATCCTGGTCAAGGTCAACCAGATTGGCACGCTCACCGAGTCGCTCGAGGCTATCGAGACTGCCAAGGAGGCCGGCTACGCTTGCATCGTGAGTCACCGTTCCGGCGAGACCGAGGACTCCACCATCGCTGACCTGGTCGTGGGTGTTAACGCCGGCCAGATCAAGTCGGGCGCCCCGTGCCGCAGCGACCGTATTGCCAAGTACAACCAGCTCATCCGCATCGAGGACGAGCTCGAGGGCAGCGCGCGCTACGCCGGTAAGGCCGCGTTCTACAACATTCGCTAAACGGGCGAATTTGGCGAGGGGGAGGCTGACTCGGTTCCTCCCCGCCTTGGCTGGATGCCGCAAAGAACTATGGGCGCTGGGCCATACGGCTCAGCGCCTTTTTTATGTCGAGCAAAGGCTGGCGAAGGCGGTGCGGGCGCTCGTGCTATAACTAAAGGACTTAGCGCAAACAAACCTCAACCGCACAAGGCGCACATGGATCAGATTTACGACAACAGGTATTATTCCGCCGGTTCGCGCGAGCCGTCGCCTCGTCGTGCGCGTACCGCACAGCTTGGCGGGTCTGGTTATGCTGGTGCTGATCGCTCCAGGTATAGCTCGCCGGCGACTTCGCATCCCAATGCTCAGCCAAATAGTTCCTCGGATAGTCCGGTGCGCCCATCGCGTTCCAAGCATGCGTCGCGCCCTTCGACCCAGGCGTCCGACAAGCCGCGCCGTCCCTCAAGCCGTCTTTCCGGCTCGGACTTTATGCACTACGCCAACGACAACGCAGCGGTCAAGGCAATTTACGACTTTACCCACGGTCCTCAGCGAGGGCTGTTTATCGGTATTGTCGTCGCCCTGGTGCTCGTGAGCCTGTACTTTCCCGTGCGCGACCTCTACGTTGCCAAACGCTCGAGCGATATCTTGGCCAAGCAGGTCGAGATTCGCCAGCAGTACAACGACGAGCTGCAGAAAAGCGTCGACAAACTGCTCTCGGAGGAGGGCATTAAGGACGCGGCGACCGAGGATCTGGGCCTGGTGATGCCCGGCGAGACCAAGATTGACGTGCTGGGCCTGGACGACGATTCGGACTCGTCGTCGAGCAAAAAGTCCTCGAACGCCAAGAAGGCCAGCGAAGTCGCCAAAGAGATCGAAGAGGTCGGCAAGGACGCGCCGTGGTACATCCAGACGCTCGATATGCTGTTTGGATTTAACGGCGTCGAGGGCCAGACGGTCGTGTCCAACGGCAAATAGCGCCCGGAGGGGAGCCTGCAATGACGCATTGCGACAAACGATATAAGGTGGCGGCGATTGACCTGGGAACGGTGTCGTCGCGCCTGGTGCTGGCCCAGGTCGAGGGCGGGGCGATCGTGGAATCGTCCAAGCATACCGAGATTACCGACTTGGGCGAGGGTGTGGACGCGACGGGGTGCTTTTGCGAGGCGGCCGTTGAACGCGTGCTCGCCGCATGCCGAATGTTTGTGGACGAGGCCCGTGCCTTTGGGGCCGCGTGCATCTGCACCACATGCACGAGCGCCGCGCGCGATGCGTCCAATGCCGCGCTGCTGCTGGACGGCCTGCGCGATCTGGGGCTTGAGCCACAGGTGATTCCGGGCGAGGTCGAGGCACGCCTGACGTTTTTTGGCGTGGCGCACGACTTTGCTGGCGAGCGCATCATTGTTGCCGATTCGGGCGGCGGATCCACGGAGCTCGCGACGGGCGTCTATGCGCCGGAGCGTGGGGTCTTTGCGCTGGAGGGCACGCGTTCGCTGGACATCGGTTGTCGCCGCGTGACGGAGCGGTTCTTCTCGGCGCTGCCGCCTGCGGACGGCGAGCTTGCTGCCGCTGCCGCGTGGGCAGGTGAGCAGTTCGCCGCCTATTTTGAAGGCCTGCCCAGCGACTTTGAGCGCGCCGAACGCCTGGTCGCCGTGGGCGGCACCGTCACCACGCTCGTGGCGCTCGTTCATAAGCTGGAACCGTACGATTCGAGCTTTGTGCACCTGCGCGAGCTTTCGCTGGATCAGGTTTCGGCCGCTATCGAGCGCATGTCTGTGTTGGATGCGGACGGCATCGCCGCTCTACCGGGTGTACAGCCCAAACGCGCGGGCGTGATCTTGGCGGGCGCCGTGGTGATCCGCGAGCTCATGCGAGCCGGCGGCTACAAGACGCTCACTGTAAGCGAGAACAGCCTACTCGCCGGCATGGCCGCCACCATCAACGAGGTTCTCGACGGTGCGACCCCCACCATCGCCTGGACCCCCGCTCTCAGCACCCTCTAAATAAGCTGCGGTGAAATAGTTCCTAAATAAGCTGGTAAACGGTATAAACAGGATCTATTCCACCGCAGCTTAGAGCCCCACCGGCGTCCAAAAGAAACGAGCCCGCATCCCTTGGGGACACGGGCTCGAAAGCTCCATATGGTAGGGGCGGTGGGACGTCCGCGTATTTGCTGCGCAAATCCGCACCGGCTTCGGTCGCCTGCCGGCGCCCTCGCCGGCTCGCTGCGGACGCTGCGCGTCCGCTTGACGCTCGCCCCCTCGCGGGTTCGAGTCCCACCGGCGTCCAAATAAAACAGGCCCGCATCCCTGGGGGACACGGGCCCGAAAGCTCCATATGGTAGGGGCGGTGGGACTCGAACCCACAATCCTTGCGGCGAGAGATTTTAAGTCTCCTGCGTATGCCAATTCCGCCACGCCCCCGTGAGACTAGAAGTCTAGCACAAGCCGTCCGTTACGCGTTGACGGCCATCGAGTGTTGGCCCGACTTCTCCAGGAACTCCTGGAACTTGGCTTCGTCACCCTTGTTTTGGTACTGCAGGGCCAGCAGGTATTCCAGGCGGCAGCTCTTGACCTTGTCGTCACCGGCCTCCTTGAGCATGCGCTCCAGCTCGGGAATATCGTTGTGGCGCTTGAGGATCATCGTGTCGTACATCAGCTGGCACTCGTGTGCGACTGCCTCGGCCTGACCGCCCTCAAAGCCCTTGATCTCGTGCAGCAGCTCCTTGGACTTTTTGCGGTCCTCCTGGCCAACGTAGTAGTTAAAGGCCTTAATGACCAGGTCGACACGCTGCATCTTGGGCAGGTTGAGTCCCAGCAGCAGGTCGAACATCTCGTCGGCGCGCTTATGGTCCTCGCGCAGCAGATAGGAGTTCAGGCGCAGGTAGTCGCGGTTGTAGCGCGGGTACAGCATGCTGGTGAGTTTGCCGTCGAGCAAACGATCGAACTCGTCCCACTGCTTGGCGGCCATGAGCTGCTGCAGGCGTTTAAACGTGGTGCGTTTTTTGACGCTAAAGAACACCGACACGGCGATGCAGATGATAACGACGGCGGTCCAGAGTGTGCGAGAATCGGGCATATTAGGGTCCTTAGTCGCTCATAAAGCGAGCGGTATGACAACATGTACTAGATGTATTATACGCAGCGCGAAAGCAAACTGGCATAAAAGCTCATCGAGGCCGAGTGCCATCGCTCGCTGCGGTACACTTACCTAAAGTAAACCATGAAGGGAGACATTACCTATGAAGAAGATCGTTTTGGCTTGCGGTGCTGGCGCTGCTACTTCCACGCTCGTTGCCCAGAAGGTCGCCACCCTGCTCGACGCCAACGGTTACGCCGGCAAGTATGAGATTGTGCAGTGCGCCATCTCCGAGGCCAAGGACTACTGCGACGAGGGCGCCGACCTGCTGATCGCCACCACCGTTGCCCCCGAGGGCCTCACCTGCCCGTACGTGAGTGGCGTGCCCTTCATGACCGGCATGAACCGCGTCGCTGCCGAGAAGGCCGTTCTCGACGTCATGGCTCAGTAGGCGCTGACTGTATGAGTGAGCAGAACGCCAATCCGGTCGAGCTCTTTGACATGCGCGTTGCCCATGTGGGCATTAACGCTGCCGACCCGGCAGACGCCTTGGAGATCGCGGAGCTGTTCTCGACGATGATGGGCCTGCCCGTTATCGAGACCCCCGTTTCGTACTTTAACGATTCGCTGGTCGAGATCATGAAGCAGAACGGTCGTGGCGCCAAGGGCCACATTGGCTTTGCCGTCAACGACATCGATGCGGCCGAGAAGTGGTTTGCCGAGCGCGGGCTCGAGGTTAACGAGGAGTCGCGCGTGCTGCTGCCCGACGGCGGCACCAAACTCGTGTACTTTAAGCGCGAGTTCGCCGGCTTCGCCGTGCACCTGTGCCGCGACTAGCGCACAAGCTGCTATAGCTAGCAAAAAGGGATAGAGCCGCGTGGCCCTATCCCTTTATTTATGCCGAGGGGCATCCCTACCGTGGCAGGCGAATCGTAAAGCGGCTGCCGACGCCCTCGACTGAGGTCACGCCAATGACACCACCGTGGCTATCGACGATCCACTTGGCAATGGCAAGCCCCAGACCCGAGCCCTGCGCGCCGGCATCGCGCGCATTGTCGGCGCGGTAGAACCGCTCGAACGCGTGGGCTGCGGATTCCTGGTTCATGCCGATGCCCTCGTCCTCAACGTTTATGTCGATCGTGCCTGCGCCCACATCCGGCGCCACGCCAAACGTGATGGGCGTGCCCGCGTCCGAATACTTGGCGGCATTTTGCACGATCACGCGCAGAGCCTGCTTCACGAGCGCCACGTCGACGGGCGCGTCGCAGCGCGGGTCGCTGACAAGCGCAGCGTCAAAGGCCAGTCGATACGTGTGCTCGGTATCGATCATCTGCGATTCCTCGCATACCTCGCCGACCAATGCGGCCAGGTTGGTATTCGCGCGCCGCAGGACCGTGCGCCCGGCATCGCCGCGCGCCAAAAACAGCAGCTGCTCCACGAGCTCCTGCATGTGCTCGCTTTCGGCTTTAAGGGACGCGATGGATTCCGTCAGCACGTCCGGGTCGTCTTTGCCCCAGCGGTCGAGCATGTTTACGTAGCCCTGAATCACCGCGATGGGCGTGCGCAGCTCGTGGCTTGCATCGTTGACAAAGCGCATCTGCTGCAGCTTGGCCTCTTGCATCTGGCGCAGCAGGCGGTTGAGTGCGACCTCGATGCTTGCCAGGTCGGCGTCGCCGGTGGTGACGCTCGGCGAGTCGACGCTTGCGCGCTCGATGGCCTGCTCCAGCGTTTCCATCTTGCCGCTGGAGAGCTGCATGCGGCCGAGCTCGTCTACGCGCAAGGCCAGGTCGTTGAGCGGCGCCATGGTACGGCGCACGCGGCGGGCGCCTCCGAGCATGTTGAGCACGGTGATGACCTGCCAACCTACAACGACAAGGTAGAGAGGCCATAGCGTGACGAGGTCCTGCGCGAGGGGGAAGGTCTTGGTGGTACGCGCAAGCTCGACGGTATAGGTGAGCGTTGTCAGGTTCCAGCCGCGCGCGGGCGTCAGCGACATGCCGCGAACGGTGGCGCCGGGAATCCAGCCTGCGGTAAACGCGCTATCGGGCAGCGTCTGGTTGTATCCATAGACGAGGATCGTCGCCGCAATCACCATCAGCAGCAGATCGAGCCAGACGTAGCTAATCAAGCGACGCCACATATAGCTCCAGTTGATGGCACGGGCGATGGAGGTGACGCGCTTGGCCTCGGCGTTACGCGCGGCAGACATAGCCCACCCCGCGCACGGTCTGGATGATGCGGGTGCCACCGGCGTCTTCGATCTTAGCGCGCAGGTGCGCGATGTGTACGTCGACGTTGTTGGTGTCGCCCACGTATTCGTAGCCCAGCGCCTCGTGCGCGATGCGCTCGCGCGTGAGCACGGTGCCGGCGTGCGCCATAAGCAGGGCGAGAACGTCGAACTCGCGGGCAGTCAGCACGATGGGTGAGCCGTCGACCGTGACTTCGCGGCGGTCGTGGTCGAGCGCGACCGAGCCCACGGTGAGTGTGGCGGGGGAGGGCGAGGCGGAAGCCTGAGTCGAGTCGCTGGCCGGGGGCATCGCAGTGGAGCTGACACTCGCGCCACCTGCCGCGCCCGCCCCAGTCCCGGCGCCGCCAACGCCCGAAGCCGCCCGCACGGCCTCCGTGCGCTTCAGCGCCACGCGGATCCGTGCGAACAGCTCTTCGATCGCAAACGGCTTGGTCAGGTAATCGTCGGCGCCGGCATCGAGCCCGGCCACCTTGTCCATCACGGCATCGCGCGCGGTGACCATAATCACTGGCACATCCTTGTGCTTGCGGACACGCCGCAAGACCTCCATGCCGTTGAGCTGCGGCAACAGCACATCGAGCAGAATCAAATCGTAGTTGCGCTCCAGCGCCAGGTCCACGGCGGTGCGGCCGTCGGCGGCATGTTCCACCTGGTAGCCCTCGTGCTCCAGCTCGAGCGTCACAAAGCGGGCGATTTTCTCCTCGTCCTCTACGATCAGGATCCGTGCCATGCGTGCCCCCGTCTGCGATTACTTGTCGTCGTTCAGATTTTGCTTGATGTCGTCCGCGGCATCGGCAGCGTGATTCATAAGGTTGTTGATGCTGCCGGGCACGTCGCCGTCGCTGTCGATGCGGTAGCGCATGCCAAAGAACAGGCCAATCAGCATCAGCCATATCGTGGCACCCCAGGCAAACAGCGCGACGATGGGGATCAGGATGGGGATGTTGAGGATGATCGCATCGCGGCGCGTGGCGATAAACTTGGTGTCCAGGCTCAGGCGGAAGAGCTTTTTGAGGTACTCCCATACGCTGTCCATCTTCTTGGAGAAGTCGGTCTTTTCGCTCGACTTTTCGTAGGCGGCCTGCGCGGCGACCATCTCGGCCGAGGGCTCATCGACTGGCGCGGACTCGGTGGCGGCGTGCGCCGACGTGGTCTGCGTCTTGCCCTGCGACTCGAGCCAAATGATGGCATCCAGGACGTTGCCGTCGGCGGCATCGAGTGCTGCCTTGGCATCGGTGTAGCTCACGCTGCACTTGGTGCGGATGGTTTCAACTTTTTCGAGGTCGTCCATGACCTGTCCTTTCGTTCGATGGGCGCGACGCCGGGCGATCTGCCCGGGCGCGAGCGTTGCGTTCGGCGGTCTGCGTTGCGCCGCCCCGCCCTTGGTCGAACTCTATAGTGCAGGTTATAGATTAAGCGATTCTTGAGCCAAGATTAATGTTGGATGATTTTTTGGGTAGCGGTGGGAAAAGTATTAGACCTCGATAGCGGGGGATGTGGTGCCGGTGCAAAACGGCGTCAAAGGTTGGTCGAGCAGGCGGTTTCTCCATTGATGTCCGCACAGCATGTGACACTTACCCTGCCGCCCCGCTCTGCCGCGGCGGCATGCGTCTGAACAACGACCCTCTAAGGAGTTCGATACCGATGAGTGACAACGCAAAGCATCTCGCAAAGAAGTGCGTAAAGGACGCGGGGCCGTGCCTCGCGCTGTGCGTAGCCGGCGCAGCGGTCGCGCTGCTGGCTGTTCTGGGGCCGTTCGACGTGCTCCGAAGTGCCAGCTTTCTGCATGTTTGCATGGCTCTTGCCGGCGCCACGATGACCGGCGGCGTGCCCGATCTGATCTTTTGGGTGTTTGACCCGTTTGGATGGAAGAGCGAGGGGTAGGTCCCAAAGGATGGAAGGGTTGGAACGGTTGGCTTAGTGATCGTGCAGAATGTGGGCTAGCGACTTACAGGGAAGTGGTAATCCGATGACGGTCTATGTAACAGGCGATATTCATGGCGGCGCTGACATGCAAAAGCTCCGCGATTGGGAGCTTGGGGATAGCCTGGCGAGCGACGACTATCTCATCATCGCGGGCGACTTTGGCTTTCCGTGGGATTTCTCTGCCGAGGAATGTGCCGACATCGCCTGGCTGGAGTCGCGCCCCTATACCGTGCTGTTTGTCGACGGCAACCACGAGCGTTTCGATCACTGGTCGGAGCGCCCCATGGAGCTGTGGCATGGTGGTCTGACGCAGCGCCTGTCGGACACCTCGCCCATACGGCGCCTGACGCGTGGCGAGGTTTTTGAGCTTGACGATTCAACAATCTTTACCATGGGCGGTGCCACGAGCGTGGATAAGGAATACCGCATTCCGTATTCCAGCTGGTGGCCGCAGGAGCTGCCGGACGAGCGCAACTTTGAGGAGGCGCGGGCAAAGCTCGACAGCGTGGGTTGGAAGGTCGACTACGTAATCACCCACACCTGCTCGACGCGCGTTCTTTCGCCCACGCTCTATCCGGCGCCCGGCTGGAATTACCCCGCCGTTGACCGGCTTACGGCATTTTTCGATGAGCTGGAAGATCGCTTGGACTACAAGCGCTGGTACTACGGGCATTTTCATCGCGATGCCAATCCGGCCGAGCGCCACACCGTACTCTACGACTGCATCATCCACCTGGGTGACGAACTCCAACCCTGGGACATTGCGTAGGGGCGGGGCGTTTGGCTACTCGGCCGTTACGGTGATGTTCTCCCTGTGCGCGCGGATGACGTCCCAGCTAAAGTGCTCGACCAGCTGCTCGGCGGTGCGCGGCGTGGCGTCCGGCGCGATGCCTGTTTGTCCGGCGAGCCATCCCAGCAGCGCCTCGGGCGTGCCAAAGCGTGCGCGGAGCTCGCCCAGGTCCAGATCGCGGTCGCGCTTGGAAAGGCGGCGGCCATCCGGCGACATGAGCAGCGGAATGTGCGCGTAGTGCGGTGTGGGCAGTCCCAGCAGATGCTGCAGATAGATCTGGCGCGGCGTGGAGCCCAGCAGGTCGCATCCGCGTACGACCTCGGTGACGCCCATGGCGGCGTCGTCGACCACCACGGCCAGCTGGTAGGCAAACACGCCGTCGCTGCGGCGCACCAAAAAGTCGCCGCATTCGGTGGCGAGTGCTTCGCATTGGGCGCCATACGTGCGGTCCACGAATTCGACCACATCGTCTGCGAGGTCGTCGACGGCGGGCACGCGCAGGCGCGTGGCCGGAGCACGTAGAGCGCTGCGGCGAGCAACCTCCTCGGCAGAAAGGCCTCGGCAGGCGCCGCGGTAGATGGGCGTGCCGTCGCTGGCGTGCGGCGCGCTCGCGGCATGGAGTTCGGCGCGCGTGCAAAAGCAGGGGTAGGTGAGGCCGGCGTCTTGCAGCCGGCGCAAGGCACTCTCGTACAGGTCGAGGCGATCGTGCTGGTAGTAGGGGCCTTCGTCCCACTCGAGTCCCAGCCAGGCTAGGTCGTCAATCAGTTGAGCGGCAAGTTCCGGGCGCTTGCAGCGATCGTCCAGGTCTTCGATGCGCAGCACGATGCTGCCGCCCTGGCTGCGGGCCGAAAGCCACGAGCACAGGCAGCTGAACACGTTGCCCAGGTGCATGCGGCCCGATGGCGACGGGGCAAAGCGCCCCGCGACGGGCGCGGGAACGGAGACGGGCTGCGTCGTTGGCGCGTCCGCGACGGGCGTTGCTATGTTGCGTGCGTTGATATCCATGCGGACGAGTATAGCGCGGGGCGCGATGGGGAGGCGTCACTGCGGTCCGCAAGTTGTCGAGCCCCGCATTGCGTATGGCGTGCTGCAGACTCGGTGCTTTGATTCCTGTCCATCAACTCGGCACCTTAGACGACAGAAACCCCGGCAGCTCTTCGCAACTGCCGGGGTTTCCGCGGAAAAGGGGGACATGATCCTCGAGCGAACGGCAAAGGGGCAAACCGTTTTCGCTCAACTGCTTTATGCCCCTCGGCTGGCGGCTCAATCAGCGCGTGCCGCGCCCACACAAAGCCGCTACACCTGTGACAGAGCTGTGAAATGGTATCTATTGCTGGCGCAGGCCGTACCAAAGAGTGTCCCAAACTGTCGGCAGATAAGGAACGTCCCTAAGTGCCAGGCTCGGGTGGGACTTTTGTCCCATTTGACGTTCCGTTGGCCCAGATGTTCGTCATGTGTACCCGCAAACGTGGGACAATGGCGCTGTTGGTTTTACAGACAAAGGATGTGCCTATGAACACCCTCGCCGCCAAAGTCAGCAAGCAGCGCCGCCCGTTTGCGCGATTTGCTTCCATTTGCGCGCTCGTCGCGTGCGCACTGCTGCTGTTGCCCGCCGTTGCACGTGCCGACGGCTACTCCATGACCCAAACCTATATCGGCGCCACGGTTGAGGCCGACGGCTCGCTGACCGTTGTCGAGGGACGCCAGTTTGATTTCGATGACGACATCAACGGCGTGTTTTGGGAGATCAATGCGGGCACCAACCAGCAGGGCGGCACGGCGGGCGTCGATGTGCTGAGCGTCGAGGAAGAGGACACCGCGTTCAACAAAGTCGATAGCGCGAACAAGGGTGACTCTGGCGTCTACACGGTTGAGCAGACCGGTGACGGCGTAAGGATTAAGGTGTTCAGCCCCCACGAGAGCGGCGACAGCGCGATCTATTACGTGAGCTACACCATGACCGGTGCGGTTATGAACTGGTCCGATACCGCTGAGCTCTACTGGAAGTTTGTGGGCGACGGCTGGTCCGCGGATTCCGATGACGTCGAGATGGAAGTGCGCTTCGCAAATGCCGCTGCCGGGACGGCGGCCGTCAAGGGCGATAACTTCCGCGCATGGGGCCACGGCCCGCTGACGGGCGACGTATCGCTCGATGCGGACGAACCCATGGTCACCTATACCATTCCCTGCGTGCATCAGGGCGAATTCGCCGAGGCACGCATCGCCTTCCCCAGCGACTGGGTGCCGCAGCTTGTCGCCTCGGGCGAAGAGCACATGCCGACAATCCTGAGCGAAGAGAAGGAATGGGCCGACGAAGCTAACGCCCGCCGCGCTCACGCTCGCATGATTGCCGATGCACTTGCTGTGCTAAGTGTTGTCGCGGCGGTAGCCTTTACCGGCACAATCGTTGTGCTCAAGCTGCGCAAGCGCAAGCCCAAGCCGCTTTTCCAGGACGAATATTTCCGCGATGTGCCTTCCGCCGACCATCCCGCCGTGCTTTCGGCCCTCATGAGCTGGAACGAGGTGCCCGATCAGGCATATATCGCCACGCTCATGAAGCTCACTGACGACCGTGTGATCAAGCTGGAGCAGGCGACCGTGACCAAGGCCAAGAAGGGTCTGTTGGGGCGTGAAAAAGAAGAGCAGACGTATCGCGTGACGGTGAGTGATGCGGGCTGGAAGTCGGCCAAGGGCATTGACCACATGGTGCTCAAGGTCTTCTTTGCCGGTGCTAAGCCCGACGAGAACGGCGACCGCTCGCGCACGTTTGACGAGCTACAGCACTACGTCAAGCAGCACGCTACACCCGTGGGCGACAAGCTCGAGGACTATCAGAACACCGTTAAGGGCAAGCTGGCCGATAGCGAGTATGTTGCCTCGGACGGCATTGTCGCAATGGTGTTTTGCCTGGTTCTTGGTATTCTGATCGCCTTTGTTCCCGCGGGATCCATCATCTTTACCGACGGTGCACAGGCGAACATTATCGCCGCGGTTATCTCGGTGCCGATTGTGCTGGTGGGTATCGGCGTGGGCCTTACGTTTCGCCGCTTTACGCCGGAGGGCGCCGAGGTGGCGGCTCGCTGCAAGGCGCTTAAGCATTGGCTCGAGGACTTCACGCGCCTAAAGGAAGCCGTCCCCGGCGATCTGGTGCTGTGGAACAAGCTGCTGGTGATGGGCGTTGCCCTAGGCGTTTCGAAAGAAGTGCTGCGACAGCTGGCCGAGGCCGTGCCTGCGGACCTGCGCAACAGCGACGATTTCTACGACAACTACCCCTGCTACTGGTGGTATTACCATCACTACGGCAACGAGTCTCCGCTCGATTCGTTCGATGACGTGTATCACGAGAGCATCCGTGAGCTGGCTTCGAGTTCCGACAGCTCGAGCGGCGGCGGTGGCGGCGGCTTCTCGGGCGGCGGAGGCGGCGGCGTCGGCGGAGGCGGCGGCGGAACGTTCTAACGGTCGTAAGCTATGGGATGGGCTTTTCTCGACAGCCGTCGGGGGAAGCCCATTCCCTTTTTTATGCGCTACCTACGAAGACTGTCCCCAACGACTAGTCACTGGGGACGTTCCTAAATGACTAGGTATGGCTGCTGGGCCTAGGCTGTTAGGTCGAGTTCGTAGAGGAAGCTTTCGCGCGGCATGTCGTGGCGGCGCTCTTCGCGGTTGGCGCGGTGCGTGGCCGTGCGCTTAAAGCCGTGCAGCTCGTAGAACTTCCACGAGCAGTTGGAGTCGGTGTACAGGTGCGCCCTCGTCGCTCCAAGCGAGGACAGGTGCGAGACCGCGGCATCGAGCAGAACCGTGCCAACGCCCAGGCCATGGACATCGCGATCCACGGCAAGCAGCGTGACCTCGTTGTCGTGCGGCAACGGGCTGCTCTCGAGCAGGCGGTTGTTGGTTCGGATGGTTGCGCGCACAAACGAGAGATATTCGGCGCAGGCATCAGGCTCCAGCTCACGCATCTGCGACAGCAAGGCGCGTTCGGTATCCATCCAATGCTCGTTGATAGTGACGCCGGAGTTCTGTCCTGCGCGTGCAAGTGCAATGCCGCGCGCCTCGCCGTCAATCACCGCAACCTGCGAAAACGTCGATGACGAAAGGCAATAGGCGAGGTCGCACGCGGCCTCAAGGCGGTTGTACTCATCGTTATCCGAATTGTTATGCCAAAGCTGTTGCAGAATCAGCGCGATGGCGTCGAAGTCTTCGGTATCAAACGGTCGGTAGAGAACCCGCGAGACCATGGTGCCTCTTTCTTTTGCGGATGCATATCGAGCACAGTTCTACCACGCCATTGGCATCAAATTATGGTGCCCCTGTGTTCCATGAACTCACCGTGCCCAGTGCCGTGCCCATCCCCTCCGCTCACAAACTTTTTCTGCACATGCGCCCGTTGCGGGGTGCATCGATGCGCTCGATGCGCTACATTGAATCAGTATTTTCAATGCCGCTGCGCGAGCGCTGCAGATCGACGTATCACCGACTCACAGAGCACGGCGGCGTACCAGACAGGAGGACTGCATGGGATCTGATGTGAAGATCGCACGCGCGTTGATCTCGGTTACCGATAAGACGGGCGTCGTCGATTTCGCACGGACGCTGGTCGATGACTTTGGCGTCGAGATCATCTCTACGGGCGGCACGGCTCGTGCCATTGAGGACGCGGGCGTTCCCGTAACCCCCATCGAGGAGTTCACGGGCTATCCCGAGATGATGGACGGCCGCGTTAAGACCCTGCACCCCAAGGTTCACGGCGCGCTGCTGGCCCGCCGCGATTCCGAGCAGCACATGCAGGAGGCCGCTCAGCACGGCATTAAGCTGATCGACCTGGTCGTCGTCAACCTGTACGAGTTCGAGAAGACCGTCGCCAACCCCGAGGTCACCTTCGCGGACGCCATCGAGCACATCGACATCGGTGGCCCCTCCATGCTGCGCTCCGCCGCTAAGAACGCCGCGAGCGTTACCGTCATCTCCGACCCGGCCGACTATGATGCCGTCCTGGCCGAGATGCACGAGACCGGTGGCTGCACCACGCTTTCCACTCGTCGTCGCCTGCAGGTGAAGGTCTACCAGACCACCGCCGCCTACGACACGGCTATCTCCCGTTGGCTTGCCGCCCAGGCAAGCGACGTGGCGGACACTTCTGCCAAGCTCGAGATCTCGCTGGAGAAGGTCGACGACCTGCGCTATGGCGAGAATCCTCAGCAGAAGGCTACGGTCTATCGCTTTGCCGAGGGCTGCGAGAACACCGCGAGCTCGCAGTTCCCGCTCGTTGGCTCCGAGCAGATCCAGGGCAAGCCGCTCAGCTACAACAACTATCTGGATGCCGACGCCGCTTGGAACCTGGTCCGCGAGTTCGACGAGCCTGCCTGCGTGATCCTCAAGCATCAGAACCCCTGCGGCTCCGCCGCAGCCGAGGACATCACGGCCGCCTACGACCGCGCGTTTGCCTGCGATCCCAAGAGCGCCTTCGGCGGCATCATCGCCTGCAACCGCGAGGTTCCCTATGAGCTGGTCGAGCACTTCGCCGATCAGAACAAGCAGTTCGTCGAGGTCATCATCGCCCCGAGCTACACTGCCGAGGCGCTCGAGCGCATGGCCAAGCGCCCCAACCTGCGCGTGCTGGCTACCGGCGGCGTGGACCACGGCGCCCAGGTGGAGCTGCGCTCCGTCGACGGCGGCATGCTGGTGCAGGAAGTCGACCACGTGACCGAGGATCCCGCGACCTTCACGTTTCCCACCGACCGCAAGCCCACTGACGCCGAGATGGCCGAGCTCGAGTTTGCCTGGAAGGTCTGCAAGGGCGTCAAGTCCAACGCCATCCTGGTCTCCAAGGGCAAGGCCGGCATTGGCATGGGCCCGGGTCAGCCTAACCGCGTTGACTCTGCGCTGCTTGCCTGCGAGCGCGCCGAGGACTTCTGCGAGCGCGAGGGCGTGGAGAAGGGCGGCTTTGCCTGCGCAAGCGACGCGTTCTTCCCGTTCCGCGACAACGTCGACGTGCTTGCCGAGCATGGTGTGACCTGCATCATCCAGCCCGGCGGCTCCAAGCGCGACGACGAGAGCATCCAGGCCTGCAACGAGCACAATATTGCTATGGTGTTTACGGGCGCTCGCCACTTTAGGCACTAAGTTTCGCCCCGGGACAAAATAATCTCCGCAAAAGACGGTCGCTCCGTTTGGAGGGCCGTCTTTTTGGTATAAGAGGACGGAATGACTAACACGAAAGGTATGACCATGCCCCAGATTGATGATGCCGAGCTGTTTGGCAATGCCGAGGATCAGCGTGCGTACGAGGACTTTTGCGCCAATCAGGAGGCGGTCGAGAAGTTTACGCTCGACAAGCCCGCGCTTGTCTGCCGTTGGCGCATGTCCAACAAAAAGGTGCCCATGCTCAACCGTCACATTCGCGCGCTGTCCGAGCGTCTGGTGCAGGGCGAGCCGCTTTCCCATAACATGCTCAGCTGGGCCAAACAGCACGTTGAGTGGTCGCTTGCCGAGGGCGATTACACCGCGCGCGACGGCGTGCTCATGCTGGTGATCGACATCAACGGCAACGCCGCCATGACGGTGGGGGAGTACGAGCCGCTCGCCGATACGTCGGCCAAGGCGCTGCGTGCCCGTTCCGCCGAGGCCCGCTCCGAGGCCGACGAGACCGGCGTGGCGCCCGAGTTGCTCGCCGCCGTCAACAACGGCGAGCTTGCCTTTGTGGCGCCGGCGGACGAGCGCCTGTGTGGCACGGCGACGCTCATTGAGCAGCTGGCCCAGACCAAGGGCATCCCGGTCACGCGCGTAGACATTCCCGCGCAGCTTAAGGGCGCGCTGTTCCTAGTGAGCGACGAGCACGGCGTGGTCCCCGCGACCGAGACAGACGCCGCCGAGGCCGACGCCGCCACGGTCGCCTTTTTCGCCGACGGCTACGAAAAGCTCCGCGCCCGCCGCTCCTAACCTCAAGGCGGGGTGGGCTTACTGAAGCGAGCGAGCGCGTTCGATGGCGTAGGCGAGCGACAGCTGCTCCATCTCCGGGGCGCATTTGTAGCTCAGTCCGGTGAGAGCCGTCACCTTATCGAGGCGATATCGAATCGTGTTCGGGTGCTGGCCAGTCTGCTTGGCGGTTTGCTCGATACGTCGGTCGTTCTCGATGAATGCGGCGAGCGTGGATTCCAGCTCGCTGCCATGCTCACTGTCGTGCTCGCGTATCGGCGAGAGAATCGCCTCCGAGAACGATCGCATCTCCGGGGTTTCCGCAAAAGGCATCACGGTTCTCAGGATGCCGAGCTGCGCATAGCGGATGGAGCCCTCGGCTCGTTGACAAGATAGGCGCTGTGCGTAAATCGCCTGCGAGATCGCCTGCGCCACCGCCTCGTCTCCAAACAGAATATCGCTGATGCCGAGCCCTTCCGCTCCGCCATCGATACCGCTAGCCTCGATGAGCTCCGTGAGCGCCTGCACGATTCGCTTCACATCGAGCGTCTGCTCCGAGTCGCTTGTCGCTACGAATAACAGACCTCCGTCATAGGGTGCCAACATGTTGTGGCATCCGGCGAGGGTCGATTTTGCACAGAGACGTTCGATTTGCAAAAACGTACGCGGGTCGAGGGGCTCTGCAAACGATGCGAACAGGGCGACCGCTTCGTCCAGAAATGACGGGTTGAGACCTCGGATGCGTCGGCAGATGGACTCGGGCGATACGTCTGTCCTCAGGGCATCGATCTCGCGCTGCGCGAAGTCGATGGACGCGAGCTGCTCGATATGCCGTTTGACCTCATAGATGACGCCGTCAAAGAACAGTGAGTCGTCGGTCGTGAGAAAGACCGGGTAGTGCCGCGCGTTGGCGTAGCGGATGGCTTGGTCGGGAATCGGGATGTGCAGGACGTTTTTGATGATAAGACCGCTCGTTCCCTTGGCGACGAGGTACTTCACGGCTTCAGTGATGAGGTATGGGTCGTCCTTCGCATAGAGGAAGGTGCTGAGGACGATTTCGTCTGGGCTGAAGTTGACGCGCTGGTACTTGTTCTTGAGGCCGGGCATGAGTTCATAATCGAGAATCCCGACGCCAGAGACGGCGCGCGAGACGCCATCGCTGCCGGCGATTAGACGGACCGACCCCTCATATTCCCGTGAGAAGTCCGAGATGGTGTATAGCATCAACATCACCTTGTAAATCACTACAATAAGTACAGGTATAAATAGGATAATCGCACATTCGTATGTCTTTGATGCAAGAAATAGTTCAAATACATGCTGATATAACGAAAAGTCAGATCGAGAATCGTTGTAGATTACAACAAGAAATGATCCTTGGCGGCATCGTTACTAAACCGTACAGTGAAGCAACGTAAAGCTTTCGCTGAGAGGAGCGATGATGGGGCAGATGGTGGTGCTTTCGGCCGAGGAAGTTTCCAAGGTGCTGACGATCGAGGATGCAATAGCTGCCGTGGAGGAGGCATATCGCCAGAAGGCAACGGGCAAGGGTGTTGCGTGGCCGATGATATATGAGCAGTTTGAACCCGGTGTGGCCGATATGGATATCCGCTCGGGCGAGTTGGCGGGAAGCGGCCTCTTCGGTCTCAAGCTCACTGCTTGGTTTTCTCAGAATCCCAAAAAGGGGCTGCCCGAGATCTTTGGCACCACGCTACTGTGCGACAACGCGACGGGCGAGCCGCTGGCGCTGCTTAATGCCTCCGCCGTCACTGGGCTTCGCACCGGTGCCGCCGCTGCGCTCGGTGCCAAGTGGCTGGCTCGGGCGGATGCGTCCAAACTGCTTGTTGCGGGTGCCGGCCATATGAGCACCTATATGGTGGCGGGCGTGCTCGCCGCCTGTCCCAAAGTGAGCGAGGTCAAGGTGTGGGAGCCGGTTTCCGACGCCGCGCCCGAGGCCCGCGTCGAGCGCATGCGAGACGAGGTCGCCCATATCTTGGGCGCCTGCGAGCATGCTCGCGAGGCATCCACCTATTCCATCGAGGCGACGGCCGACGGCCAAGGTGCTGCGGCAGAGGCCGACATCATCGTGACGATCACGCCGGCGACCAAGCCCATCATCCCCGATGCATGGGTGCGCCCCGGTACGCATATCTCCTGCGTCGGTGCCGACATGCCCGGCAAGCAGGAGCTCGCCTCGGCGCTTGTCGCCCGTGCCACTGTTTACGTCGACGACCGCGAGCAATCCGTCGCGTCCGGTGAGCTGGAGATTCCGGTTGCCGAGGGTGTCATCACGCCCGAGGACATCAAAGCGGAGCTCGGCGAAGTCATCGCCGGTACGGCTACGGGGCGTTCGGATGACGAACAGGTGACAGTGTTCGATACGTCGGGCATCGCCGTTCAGGACCTTTCGGCATCGAAAATCGCCTACGACCGCGCCGTCGAGGCGGGGCTGGGCACCGTGGTGGAACTGTAAGAAAGCCAAGGAAAGGAAACGACAATGCAGATCAAGGATTTCGCTGTCGAGCAGTGGATGAACGAGTGGGAGACCAAGTGCACCCACAACGTTGCAGAGACGTGCGTCTACTCCCTCACGCTTGACCAGCTGTTCGAGCTTACGAACACCGACAAGAAGGCGTGGCTCGATAGCCTGTGCTCGCGCCGATTCACCTACGGAGACATCGAGGGGCAGCCCGGCTTCCTCGAGGGGGTCGCGCGTCTCTATAAGACGGTCGAGCCCGGGCATATCGTGCCCACGCACGGCGCGACCGGTGCCAACTCCCTGGTTATTTCCACGCTTGTCGAACCGGGCGATCATGTAGTCTCCGTCAAGCCCACCTACCAGCAGCTTTACTCGATTCCCGAGATGTGCGGCGCGAAGGTCGATATTCTTCAGCTCGATCGCAAGAACGGCTACCACGTCGACGTCGACGCGCTCGATGCCCTGGTGACCGACGATACCAAGCTCATCTGCATCAATAACCCGGACAACCCCACGGGCGCCCTGCTCGACACCGATACGCTCAAGGCGATTGTCGAGGTTGCGCGCAAACACGACGCATGGCTGCTCTGCGACGAGGTCTACCGTCTGCTTACTCAGACGGATGAATACTGCGAGTCCGTGATCGACCTGTACGACAAGGCCGTCGTCACCGCATCCATGTCCAAGGTCTGGTCGTTCGCCGGCCTGCGTCTGGGCTGGGCGGTCACCAAGAGCCCGGAACTTCGTCGCGCGCTGCTCTCGCATCGCGACTACAACCTGATTTCCGCCGGCATATTCAGCGAGACGGTGGCGGAGCTGATTCTGAGCAACGCTTCCGTGATCCTTGAGCGCAGCCGTCGCATCGTCCGTCAGAACCTTGCTGTTCTGGAGAAGTGGGTCGAGAGCGAGCCGCACCTGTCGTTCGTCAAGCCCGAGGCGGGTACCACCGCGCTCGTGTATTACGACTACGACATCGACTCCAGGACGTTCTGCATCGACATGATTAAGAAGTCCGGCGCGCTCGTCACCCCGGGCGATTGCTTCGAGGAGCCCAAGAGCATGCGCATCGGCTATGCATATTCCGATAACACCGACGACCTGCAGAAGGGTCTGGATGCCATCTCCGCGTACATGCGTACGCTCGAGTAGAGGCTCGAGGCTCGAGGTCGAAGTGACGGGGCCGATCGGTTTAGGATCGAGGGCCCCTATTTTCTCTCAAGGCTACCGAACACTTTTGTCATATTAGGTGCCCACGGGGTCGTATCGCCGCGACGCCGTGGGCATAATGGTGTGGAAGGTGCAAGTTACGCGAAATGGGAGGACACATGGCGCTGATCTATGTCGTTGAGGACGACGAGCCCATTCGTCGTGAGCTTGTCGACATTCTTGCCCGCGCCGGGTTTGAAATCGAGGCCTGCGAATCGTTTGAGCATGTCTCGCGCGATATTCTCGCCGCCGCGCCCGACCTGGTGCTGCTCGACCTCACGCTTCCCGTCAAGGACGGCCAGCATATCTGCCATGAGGTTCGCCGCGAATCCGAGGTTCCCATCATCGTCCTCACGTCGCGCACGACCGAGATTGACGAGGTCATGGCCATGACGCTCGGCGCGGACGACTTTGTTCCCAAGCCCTACAGCGCCCGTGTGCTCGTGGCGCGCATCAATGCCTTGCTGCGTCGCACCGCGGCGGCGGGCGAGCGCAGCACGCTCGTCCACAAGGGACTGGAGCTCGACCTCGCACGCTCCATGGTCACCAACACGCAAACGGGCGCCAGCACCGAGCTCACCAAAAACGAGCTGCGTATCCTCTCGCTGCTCTTGGGTCGCGCGGGCAAGATCGTTTCGCGCTCGGCCATCATGCAGGACCTGTGGGACTCCGATGCCTTCGTGGACGACAATACGCTCACCGTCAACATCAACCGCCTGCGCGCCACGCTCGAAAAAATCGGCATCAAGGGGTATTTGACGACGCATCGCGGCCAAGGCTATTCGGTCTAGGGGCCGGCTATGTCGTTTGGCAAGTTCTTTAAAGACGCGCTGCTTCCCGTCGCCGTGTGGACGTGCGGCGTGCTGCTGAGCTGCTTTGTGCTGACGGTCGCCGGCGCACCCGTTTCTATCGTGGTCGTGGCGGTCGGCGTGTCCTTTATCTTCGGTATGCTCGGCATCGTGATCGAGTATGCGCGTCGCCGCCGTTTTCTGCGCCAGCTGGAGCGTGCGGCAGAGGAGCTCGAGAGTCCCGCATGGGTGCAGGAGATGGTGCAATGCCCGACCTATGCCGAGGGCGAGCTCGAGTACGAGGTCTTGCGCCGGGTGGGCAAAGCCGCTTGCGACGAGGTTGCCGAAGGCCGGCGTCAGACCGATGACTATCGCGACTATATCGAGAGCTGGGTCCACGAGGCCAAGCTGCCCCTGGCGGCGGCTCACCTGATTTTGGAAAACCTGGATGGCAGCGAAGACGACCTGTCGCGCGTGGATGACCTGGGCCGTGAGCTGGCTCGCGTGGAGCGCTATATCGACCAGGCGCTGTACTACGCGCGCTCGGAAGTCGTGGAGCGCGACTACCTGATTCGCCGTTGGGATCTCAAGACCTTGGTGACGGGCGCGATTAAGGCCAACGCGCGTGAGCTCATCGCGGCGCACGTGGCCCCGGTGTGCGAGAACCTCGACTTTGAGGTCTTTACCGACGAGAAGTGGCTCGAGTTTATCTTGGGGCAGCTCATCCAGAACAGCATTAAATACGCGCGCGAGGACGGCGCGAAGATCGTGTTTTCGGGTGCGTTGCTGGACGAGGGTCTGGCGAGTGAGCGCATTGAGCTCACTGTTGCCGATAACGGCTGCGGCGTGAGTGCGGCAGACCTGCCACGCGTGTTCGAGAAGGGCTTTACCGGCGACAACGGCCGCACCACCAAGCGCGCAACGGGCATCGGCCTCTACCTGGTGGCACGCCTGTGCTCCAAGATGGGCATCGACGTCACCGCAGCGTCCGAGCCCGGCGAAGGCTTCGTCGTTACGTTTGCCTTCTCAACCAACAAGTTCCAATACTTTGAGTAGTTAGCCCGTATGGCGTAGCCGTTCAGGATTTTCCCATTTAAGAAGAAATCAGGCTTTTCGGCAGCTATATTCCTGAACGGGAACATTGCTAATGTAGTCAACGCTATATTCCCGTACATGAACATAGTGCTACAGGTTTATACTATGTTCACGAACAGGAATATAGCTGGAGGCGTCATGAGAACGGTGACAACGATTAAAAAGCTGGATGGGCGCATCAAGCTCAAACCGTCGGAAGTCGCTTTCTCGGAGCGCACGGTTTTCGATCCCGCCGAGATAGGGAAGGCCCTTAGGCTCAGAAGGCGTGAGCTCGGCTTGACTCAACGTGACGTCGCGACTATGACGGGTCGCAGCCTTCGTGTGATTGGTGATATCGAACGGGGGCGGACAACGGTCGAAATTGGTGTCATTTTCGATTACGCCTCCATCGTGGATATTGATTTTATTCTGAAGGTGAGGGGGAAGTAATGGATGGCACGCTGTTCGTTCACCGTGAGTTTAATGGGTCTTACCAGCTGGTTGGCATATTGGAGGAAAACGCGGGGCTTCCAATATTCACCTATAGCCCCAAATATCTCCAGAGCGGTGATGCGGCCCCGATTTCGATCTCGCTTCCGTTGTCGGCCGAGACATTTAGTCCGGACGCAACGGGTTCCTTTTTCTCTGGCATCATTCCGGAGGGGCAGCTCAACAGGGACCTTGAGAAAAGGGCGCGAGCGGAACGCGGAGATTACTTTAAGGTGCTCGATTTAGTCCGCGATGAACCTGTCGGCGCTCTGGTTTTGACGCGAGAGCCTTCGGCCGACAGTCTCGAAATGGGCTATGAAGAGATAGGTGAGGAACAGCTAAGCGGGCTGGCATACGCGCCGGCGGAGGTTGCTTTTGATTTAGCGCTAGAGAGTCGAATCTCCCTTGCAGGTGCTCAGGCGAAGGTCGGTCTCTACCATACGGGCGATGACCCATGTGGCGGATGGTACCTGCCTCATGGAGCGGCCCCATCCACGCACATTCTCAAGGCGGGATCGAAAACGTTCCCGGGTGAGACGGTGTGCGAAGCGATGTGCGTGAGAGCCGCCTCTCTGATGGACCTATCGGCCGAAGAGTGTTTTCTTGTCCGAGTTGAGGATGCCGAGCCAATTATCGCCGTGAAGCGATTTGACCGAGTAACGCCTGATGCTGGACGCTCGGTTGACGGATTGCCAATTCCGTACCGTTTGCACCAGGAAGATGTTTGTCAGGCCAAGGGTATCTCGCGTGAGCTTAAATATGAGCCGACGGGCGTCAATTACCTGGGGCTTATCGTCGATGCGGTGCGAAGGGCGTCGACGAATCAAATGGAGGACAGGTTCCTTGTCGGCTATAACCAGCTGTTCGACTATGCCGTAGGTAACTGCGATAACCATCTAAAGAACTGGTCGCTCGTATGGGACGAAAGTTGGAAGCAGGTGAGGTTGGCGCCGCTCTATGACGTGCTGTGCACAACGGTTTACCCCGGTCTCGTTCGTGAGATGGGCGTCTCGTTTGGTGGGAGCCGCAAGATTGACGACGTAACGCGTGGGTCGGTGATGAGCCAAATGATTGAGGCGGGTTTGCCCGGGGGAATTGTCGCCGGAATGATTGCTGATACCTGCAATGAGGTTCCAGACGCGCTAAGAGACGCGGCGCGCGGTCTCAAAGAAGAGGGTTTTCCCGAGGCGGAGGTAATGTTCGAGAAGACCATTCCAGAAGTGCAAGCTCGTCTAAGCAGGATCGCCTGATAACAAAACGTGCCGCCCCAAACGGGGCGGCACGCCATTTTTCCATCAGACAACTCGCTGAAGTAAGGCTGCGAAGGCCGCGGGGCCGGGAGGGGTTTCCTAAGGGCACATCCCGCAGCCGCAACGCGGCGAGGACGTGCCCGTGGAAACCCCGCAGGCCCCGCGGCCGGTGGGAGCAACGCTACTTCACGACCAAGATGTCGCAGTCCGTGTTGCGCAGCAGGAACGTCGAAATCGAACCCAGGAGTGCATACTTGATCGAGGACAGGCCGCGTGCGCCACAGAGCACCAGGTCGGGCTTGACCACGTCGAGCATCTCGTCCTTGAGCGTCTCGCGAATACGGCCGGCGCGAATCATGACCTCGACCTCGGGAATGTCGGGATTGGCCTTGGCCTCTTCGAGCTGCTTGGCGATGGAGTTCTTAAACGCCTCCTCCAGGCCGTTGACCAGATCGACCGGATAGGAACCGGCGCTCTCGAGCGCCGTGGAATCGATAACGTGGCCGATTATCAGCTTGGCGCCGTTGTTCGCGGCGACCTTGATGGCGCGTGCGAGCACAAAATCCTGCTGCTCAGTACCGTCGAGTGAAACAAATACCTTGGTGTAGCCCTCGTTCATGGTTTCCTCCTTGGTCTATCGCACGGGCGTGGGGCTCGTGCATCGGGCGGGCGCGGATGCGTGGCCGCCGGACACTTTATCTTGTTGCAGTTATACCCAAGGATTTGGGTTTGACCGCTCGCAATTCTGTGAACGGGCGAGTTTTTTGGTAAGGGTAGGCGCAGGCGTGCCACCAACGGTTGATAATGGGACATCGCCCGCAACCGTCCGCAGAACAATATCGGCGGGTGTCTAACGAGGGGGTCCCTTTGGATATCATCGAGCTTCTAAAATCTGCCTTCATGGGCCTAGTCGAGGGCATTACCGAATGGCTGCCTGTTTCGTCGACCGGTCACATGATCTTGGTGGACGAGTTCGTCAAGATGAACGTGAGCGAGACGTTCTGGAATATGTTCCTGGTCGTGATTCAGCTTGGCGCCATTTTGGCCGTCTGCGTCCTGTTCTTCTACGACCTCAACCCGTTTTCTCCCAGCAAAGGCAAGAAGGGTCGTCGCGACACCTGGGTGCTGTGGGGCAAGATTGTGCTCGGCTGTATTCCCGCCGCGGCGATCGGTCTGCCGCTTAACGACTGGATGGAGGAGCATTTCTATAATGCTCCCGTCGTGGCGCTGGCGCTCATTGTGTACGGCGTGCTGTTTATCGTGATCGAGAACTGGCGCGCGAACAAGCGCGACCAGGCCACTCTTGCCGCTTCGTTTGGTTCGCGTGCCGTGACAGCGGGCGGACGCCCCGCCGGCGCGCATTTTGCCGCGCCCGCTGCGACTGCCGCTGCAGACGATGACGATAGCCTGGACTTTGGCTCCATTACTACGCTCGAGGATCTGAGCTGGAAGACCGCGCTGGGTATCGGTTGCTTCCAGGTGCTTTCGCTGATTCCGGGCACATCGCGCTCTGGCTCCACCATCATCGGCGGCCTGCTGCTGGGCTGCACGCGCTCGGTGGCGTCCAAGTTTACGTTCTTCCTGGCTATTCCCGTTATGTTTGGCGCGAGTGCGCTCAAGCTGGTCAAGTACTTCGTTAAGGGCGGTACCTTCGGCACCAACGAGATCGCCATCTTGGGCGTGGGCTGCGTCGTCGCCTTTGTGGTGTCGCTTATCGCCATCAAGTGGCTTATGGGCTTCGTCCGCCGTCACGACTTCAAGTGCTTCGGCGTCTACCGCATCATCCTGGGCATCGTGGTGCTCGCGTACTTCTTTGTCCTGGAGCCTATGCTCGGCCTGTAACTTGGTTGACGCTGCGCGGCGGCCAGAGCGACAACTTGTCATTCAAAGAGGGCGGCATGACCAAAAGGTCTATGCCGCCCTCTTTTCATGTCAATTTGTTCGCTCTGGCCGCCGCTCGCTACCGTTGCCATGACATCGGTGGCTCCCTGATTGGTGCAATGGGGACAGGTTACTTTGCAGCAACATGGTGCAGAACCTGACTCCATTGCTCCAAATCCGCTGGGGCGGGCCTGACGATGGCGCACGGAGTCGTGGTGTGATTTGCGTCGGTGTCCGCGCGGCTCGGTATACTGGTACGGCTCAAACTATGGCGCTGCCCGCAGGCGCGCCGTCCGTCAGATGAGGAGTCGCCCATGACCCAGCCCCTGCCCTGGGAAAAGAATGCCGCGGTACCCGTGCCGCCCGCGCCGGAACCCGTGCCGCTCGATGCATACACCGCCCCCGCCGCGCCGGAGCCCGAACTCGTCCCGCTCGACATCTACGACGCTCCCGCGCCGGCGCCCAAACCCACCAAGCCGCTCGTCGACATCGACAGCCTTAATCCCGCCCAGCGCGAGGCCGTCCTGACCACCGAGGGCCCGTTGCTGGTGCTCGCCGGCGCCGGCTCGGGCAAGACCCGCGTCCTGACCTTCCGCATCGCGCATATGCTTGGCGACCTGGGCGTTAAGCCCTGGCAGATCCTGGCCATCACGTTTACCAACAAGGCCGCGGCCGAGATGCGCGAGCGTCTGGCGGCGCTCATCCCCAGCGGTACCCGCGGCATGTGGGTGTGCACCTTCCACGCCATGTGCGTGCGCATGCTGCGCGAGGACGCCGACCTGCTGGGCTACACCGGCCAGTTCACCATCTACGACGACGATGACTCAAAGCGCATGGTGCGTGACATTATGCAGGCGCTCGGCATTGAGCAAAAGCAGTTCCCCATCAACATGATCCGCAGCAAGATCAGCTCGGCCAAAAACGCCATGATCGGCCCCGAGGACATGCTCAAGAGCGCCGATAGCCCCAACGACAAAAAGGCCGCGCAGGTCTACCTAGAGCTGGAGCGCCGCTTGCGCGCCGCCAACGCGATGGACTTCGACGACCTGCTCGTGCGCGCGCTCGAGCTGCTGCGTACCCGCCCCGAGGTACTCGAAAAGTACCAAGAGCGCTTCCGCTACATTAGCGTCGACGAGTATCAGGACACCAACCACGTCCAGTACGAAATCGCCAACCTGCTGGCCGCCAAGTACCAAAACCTCATGGTCGTGGGCGACGATGACCAATCCATTTACAGCTGGCGTGGAGCCGACATCACCAACATCCTGGACTTTGAGAAGGACTTTAAAAACTGCAAGACCGTCAAGTTGGAGCAGAACTATCGCTCTACGGGTCACATCCTGAGCGCCGCCAATGCCGTGGTGCGCCACAACTCGCAGCGCAAGGACAAGCGCCTGTTTACGGCCGAGGGCGATGGTGAGAAGATTCAGGCCTTCCAGGCGAGCGACGAGCGCGACGAGGGCCGCTGGATTGCCGGCGAGATCGAGAAACTGCATGCCAAAGGCACGAGCTACGACGACATCGCCGTGTTCTATCGCACCAACGCCCAGTCGCGTATCCTCGAAGATATGTTCCTGCGCGCGGGCGTGCCCTACAAGATCGTGGGCGGCACGCGATTCTTCGACCGTGCCGAGATCCGCGATGTCATGGCCTACCTCAAGATGATCGTGAACCCGGCCGACGAGATGAGCGTCAAGCGCGTCATCAACACACCCCGCCGCGGCATTGGTTCCACCTCGATCCAAAAGATCGAGCAGCTGGCGCGCGACAACCGCTGCTCGTTCTTCCAGGCCTGCGAGATCGCGTGCGCCGAAACCGGCATGTTTAGCGCCAAGGTGCGCAACGGCCTGTCGAGCTTTGTGTCGCTGGTACGCGAGGGTCGCCGCATGGACGGCGAGCTCAAGGACGTCGTCGAGATGATTGTCGATAAGACGGGCCTGCTGCAGGCGTTTCGCGCCGAGGGCACCATGGAGTCCGAGAGCCGCGCCGAGAACATCCAGGAATTCCTGGGTGTCGCCGCCGAATTTGAGGAGACGCATGAGGATATCGAGGGTACGCTCGAGAGCCTAGAAGAGCTGCGCGCAGCCGGTGTTGCCGACGTGCCCGCCGGCGCCGAGCCCGAGCCCGTCGTGGTGAGCGCGCCTGCGCCCGAACCGGGGCCATCTGCCCCGGCATCCTCGTTTGAGGCACTCGTTGGCGCACGCGATGCCGCAGGTTCCAATCCGCTCGATAGCCTAGCCGCCCCGGCGCTCTCGCCGCAGGATGCCCTGGCCGCCGCCATCGCGGGCAACGCGTATGCCGCGCCGACGGAGATGCCGGCGGGTGCCGTGCATGCCGACGAGATTGAGCGCACCTACGGTCCGCTCACCTGTAAGGCGTTGCCGGCACTCATGGAGTGGCTGGCCCTGCGCTCCGACTTGGATTCCCTCGCCGGCGAGACGCATGCCATTACCATGATGACCATCCACTCCGCCAAGGGCCTGGAGTTCCCGGCAGTGTTCGTGGCCGGCATGGAGGAGGGTATCTTCCCGCACGTGCACGACTTTGGCGGCAGCGATGACCCGGGCAAACTCGAGGAGGAGCGTCGCCTGGCCTACGTTGCCATTACGCGCGCTCGTAAGCGCCTGTTCTTGACCTATGCGGCCACGCGTCGCACCTACGGCTCGACTTCTGCCAACCCGCGTTCGCGCTTCCTCAACGAGATTCCGTTTGAGGATATCGAGTTTAGCGGTATCGGCTCTGCCGGCTTTGAAGGCACGGGCTGGGAGAAGCGCGGCGACCGTCACGGCACCTTTGGCTCGGGCATGGGCTCGGATATGTATGGCGGCAAGGTGTTCGGCTCGCATACGCGCTCGACCGGCGGTTCCGGTTCGCGCGGCGGATCGAGCTTTGACGATTTCTTTGGCGGCAGCAGCTACGGGACCGAACGCCATCGTGGGGTCTCGCCCGATGCCGGCCGTGTTGCCTCGACCTTTGGTTCGGGCGCGCCGCGAGCCAAAAAGCCGTCGTCCAAGGTGTCGCCGACGGTGGAGCGCAAGGTCGATCGCGCCAGCGCATCGCAGGACTTTGCCGCGGGCGATACCGTGAGCCACAAGACCTTTGGTACGGGTACCGTGATCTCGGTCGCCGGAGACATGATCGAGGTCCAGTTCGAAAAGACCGGCCAGACCAAAAAGCTGATGAAGGGTTTTGCTCCGATTGTTAAGCTGAATGCCTAACTGCGAGGTTGACCGGGCGCGCCGGGGGCTTTGGTCGCCTGCTCGGACAGTCCTGCTCGCACGGAGAGCACATTAAGTGCTCTCCGGCTCGTGCGGAACTCGCGATCGACCAAAGCCCCCGGCGCGCCCTCTTCCTTGTGGCGTTTTGGCCTGCAGCTTGCGAACGTCGCTTTGCTCGTTCGCTTTATGGTCTGGAGAGCCGGGTGGGCTGATAAATCGATACGAGTAGGGGCTCCTCCGTTGATGAACGGGGGAGCCCCTTATTGCGTTTTGGATTGTTTCTTATGACTTTAGGAATTGAGCGTTTTATACGATTCAGCATAATTTCAGATAGATACTAAAACGTAGCTGAAATGAAAACGGTGATTGGACATGCTGCTAAATTGTCTCCCAAAAAGTATCAGCTAGAGGTCTTAAAAGAGCATATGGGCGACAGATGGCTGGAGGCTCAGTGGTACGAACCGGCAGCAGCTGTGATTGAGGTTTGGTCGTATCCCGTGGACGGGCCGTCCGATGTTAGTTTTGACACAACGGGTTTGCAATGTGTCGACCCGCTTTCTTAGAACACACAACCTAAAACCGAAAAAAGGAGCGCAAGTTATGAGAAAACATGTAATATCATTTTTTACATAAACTACTATATAGGAGCTTTTGTATGGAAATGAATGGAGGATTTCTTGTCACCAAAATAAAACAGCTTGGAGACCGGATTTTCGAGAAGATTCTCAGTGAAAAGAATATTGATGCGTTTAATGGAGCCCAGGGACGTATTCTTTATGTGCTGTGGCAGGAGGATGGTATCTCAATCAGGTCACTCTCGACTAAATGCGGATTAGCGATAACATCTCTTACTACGATGCTGGAAAGAATGGAAAATCAAGGGCTGATAAGCCGTGTTCAGTCTGAAACGGACAAAAGGAAAACACTCCTGTTTCTGACTGAGAAAGCACATGCCTTAAAGGGCGAGTACGATTCTGTATCTGATGAGATGGGCAGTATTTACTACAAAGGTTTTTCAGAAGAAGAAATTGCCCGGTTTGAGGAATGCCTCGACCGCATCAGAAAGAATCTTGAGGAGTGGCAGAAGTCATGAGTATTTGTATCAAAGATCAGATTCAGAACATGAATATCGTCATTGGCTGCACAGTGGGGTGTACATATTGCTATGCCCGCAACAACGTGAAACGCTGGCATATGATTGATGACTTCGCTGACCCTGAATTCTTTCCGGGTAAGCTCAAGATGATGGAAAAGAAACGTCCGCAGAACTTTCTTCTTACCGGGATGAGCGATCTCTCCGGATGGAAGCCGGAATGGAGAGACGAGGTATTTGCAAAGATCCGTGAAAATCCACAGCATCAGTTCCTGTTCCTTACCAAGCGACCTGATTTGCTGGATTTTGATACCGATCTGGAAAACGCATGGTTTGGCGTTACGGTGACGAGGAAAGCAGAACTGTGGCGTATCGACGCCCTTCGGAAAAACGTCAGAGCAAAACATTACCATGTTACCTTTGAGCCGTTATTCGACGATCCCGGCACAGTTGACCTTTCCGGAATCAATTGGATCGTTGTCGGCACCATGACCGGAGCTCAGAG
>CBCSNG010000017.1:0-46705 GCA_965141635.1 uncultured Collinsella sp.
TCTCGGAAGGCACGTGCAGACCTTTCGTCATGGCCTCCTACCTTTCTTTCGGGCCTTACTGGCCGAATGTATCAGCGCCCCTCCGTATGGGACGCTGCTTGCTGACAGCTCTAGTTATATCCAAATTCCACCCGCAATTCCACCTCGCCCCCGAACGGTCAACAAAGTGCGATGAACGGTATATCGCATGAGATTCCCCCATAATGTACTTCGGCGTTCTAAAGTAACTTTTCTAAGGTAAACGCTCTTTTTTCCTAAAAACTATTTGCAATTGCATCTCTAAACTTTTGATTCAGAATTGCATAGCTAAATCGGTTTTATGTATATAAATGATGTTTGTTTACGTTTCCGCCTGCATTCAATGATATTCAGCTATCCATCATTCTTATTCACACTTACGTACCAGTTGAGTGAGGATATAGACCGCTTGCAGACGAGCAGGGCGTCAGTCCTATGACTTGTCAGCGTAAGAAGTAGGTAAAGATACCGTTCGCACAATACGTCCGTGCCACAAGTCGACTAAATTGAGACAATAGTGAATAGGGTTAGGCTACCGTCCCCTGCGGGGACTGAACGGACAGATGCATATGCCGAGCAAAATCGAAAAAAAGCAAGCCGCCGCAAAGCTGCGCAAACCGCCTCGCGACTTCTCGTACACGCAGAACCGAGAGCTCAGCTGGCTACGCTTTGACAACCGTGTGCTTGACGAAGCCTTCGATGAGACCGTTCCGCTGTTCGAGCGTCTAAAGTTCGTGTCGATTTTCGAGTCTAACCTCGACGAGTTTCTCATGGTGCGCGTGGGCGGCCTGTCCGATCTGGCGGAGCTCAAAAAACAACCTGTCGACAACAAGAGCAATATGACCGCCTCCGAACAGGTCGATGCTGTCATGGCCGAAATGCCCGGGCTCCTTACCCGTTGGGAGTCCATCTTTAAGAGCATCGAGGGCAAGCTCGACACCTTGGGCGTTCACCGCGCCCGCATCGATTCGCTTACGCCCGAGGAGCGCACCTTTGTAACCCGCTACTTCCAGGCCTACGTGTCGCCGGTCATCTCGCCGCTGGTCATCGATCCTCGCCACCCCTTCCCCAACCTACGCAATGGCGCGCTCTATCTGGCCTGTGGTCTGGACGGCGCCACCGACGAGGAGAGCCTGCTGGGCCTTATCGAGATTCCCGCCTCGATGAACCGCGTGGTCGAGATCCCCTCGCCCACCGGCACCTACTCCTACATCTTGCTCGAGGACGTCATCCTCGCCTGCCTGGACAGCTGCTTTGGCTCCTATAAGCCGCTGGATCGTGCGCTGATCCGCGTCACCCGCAACGCCGACATCGATCCGGACGGCGAGGGCGTCGAAGAGGAAGAGGACTACCGCCAGCACATGAAGCGCATCCTCAAGAAGCGCCTGCGTCTGCAGCCGGTAGTGCTCGCGGTCTCGGGGTCGCTCGAGAAGGCAACGCTCAAGACCATCCGCAAGGCGCTCGAGCTTTCGCGCCGCTCTGTCTTTACCTGCGATATCCCGCTCGACCTGGGCTACGTCTTTGGCATTGAGGGCAAGATTCCCGAGCACCTGCGCAACGAGCTGCTCTTTACGCCGTTTAGGCCGCAGCCCAATCCCACCATCGACATGACCCGCTCCATCCGCGAGCAGGTGCTGCAGCACGACAAGCTGCTCTTTTATCCCTACGAGGCCATGAACCCCTTCCTGGATCTGGTGCACGAGGCCGCCTACGACCCCGAGTGCATCTCGCTGCGCATCACGCTCTACCGCGTGGCCAAGCAGAGCCGCCTGTGCGAGTCGCTGATCGATGCTGCCGAGAACGGCAAAGAGGTCACGGTGCTCATGGAACTTCGTGCCCGCTTTGACGAGCAGAACAACATCGAGTGGGCCGAGCGCCTGGAAGAGGCCGGCTGCACCGTCATCTATGGTTCCGAGGGCTTTAAATGCCACTCAAAGATCTGCCAGCTCACCTATCGCGAGGGCATGGCGCTCACGCGCCTCACGCTTTTGGGCACCGGCAACTTTAACGAGAAGACGGCCAAACTCTACAGCGACTTTATGCTCATGACAGCCCATCCCGGCATCGGCGAGGACGCCAACCTGTTCTTCCGCAATCTGTCGCTGGGCAACCTGCGCGGCGACTACCGCTTCCTGGGTGTGGCGCCCGTCGGACTGAAACCGCTCATCATGCGCGGGCTTGACCGCGAGATCCAGCGCGCCCTTGCCGGCGAGCCCGCCCGCGTGTTCTTTAAGCTCAACTCGCTGACCGACCGCGAGGTTATCGACAAGATCGCCGAGGCATCGTGTGCCGGCGTGCGCGTAGACATGATCATCCGCGGCATCTCGTGCCTCAAGCCCGGTGTTCCGGGCAAGACCGAGAACGTGCATGTCCGCTCCATCGTCGGACGCTTTTTGGAGCACGCCCGTGTTTACGCTTTTGGCGTGGACTCGGACATGATTTACCTGAGCTCGGCAGACATGATGACACGCAACACCGAGCACCGCGTGGAGATTGCCTTCCCCGTGCTCGACCCCACCTGCCGCGCCCTAGTGCACGAGTACATGGGCATGCAGCTGCGCGACAACGTGAAGGCCCGCAGCCTCACGAGCGACGGCACCTGGGTCCCCGTGGAGCGTGCAGAGGGTGAGAAACCCTTCAACTCGCAGGAAGCCCTGCTGGAGCGTGCCTATCGCAACGCCGAGGCCGCCGCGCAGCAGCGCGCACAGGAGAAGGAACGTGTGGCCGAGGAGGCCATTCAGGCCGATGTTGAACACGGGGCAGCTGCCAAACCGGAAGCGGTTGCAGCTCCCCCGGTGAATGAGCCCGAGGCTGCCGCAGAGCCCGCCGTGGAGAAAGCGCCCGAGCCCGCTACTGCGACTCCGGAGCCCGCCGCCGAGGCAAAGCCCGCCCCTGCTCCTGAGCCGCAGCCGGCCACACCCAAGGTCCAAGAGGTCCAGGCGACCGTCATTGAGCCCGAGCCTGCACCTGCACCTCAGCCCGATCCGCAGGTCATCAAGCCCGCACCCGAGACGAGCGCCCGTCGCGATAAGCCCGCCGGCAAGACCAAGGCCATCGAGCGCCATCGCCCCGGCCGCGTGCGCATGGGCCTGGGTCTGATCGGCCTGGGTCTTAAGACGCTCATTACCGGCAAGACGAAATAGTCGTTTGTAGAAGCAGTTTGTAGAAGCGCCCCGCATTTGAGGAAAGCCTCGGATGCGGGGCGCTTTTCCCTGCTACCATGGTGCGAACAACAACGCGAATGACAGGCAGGAATATGAAGCTCACTATAGAATCGATGACCTACGGCGCCGACGGGCTGGCGCACGCCGACAACGGCAAGGCCGTCTTTGTGCAGGGCGCCGTGGCAGGCGACACCGTCGAGGCCGAGGTCGTACAGGACGGCAAGTCGTTCATGCGTGCCCGCACCACCGAGATTCTGGAGCCAAGCCCCGATCGCATTCAGTCTCCCTGCCCCTTCGTGGGCATCTGCGGCGGCTGCTCGTGGGGCAATCTCTCACGCACGGCACAGCTCGCCGCCAAGGAGCAAAATCTGCGCTCCACGCTCGAGCGTATCGGCAAGTTCAGCCCCGATCAAGTCGATGAACTGGTGCAACCCATCCGCCACACCAAGGATGATTGGGGCTACCGCAATAAAATCGAACTCGAGCCGACCGTTGTAAACGGCCGCGTGCGTCTTGGCATGCACGGTGTCGATCCTCGCAAGATCGTGACCGTCGATTCGTGCCCGTTGTTCGACAAACGCTTCCCCAAGGCACTCAAATCGGTCGTCGGCGCGCTCAATTATCTGAGCGGCAGCCACGACCTGGGCCTTGAGCGCGTGGGCATTCGCGCCTCGCGTCGCACCAAGGCACTCGAGGTGGCGCTCTGGACGCCTACGGGCTCTTTCCCGCGCTCGCAAGTCTCGCGCGTGTTGGCAGACGCCGCGCACCCCACAAGTGTCGTACGCGTGATGAGCAAGGGCGAAAAGAAGGCCCGCCGTGTTTCCAAGGTCGAAATGCTCGCCGGAGAGGGCTCATGGACCGAGAATATCGCCGAGGGTCAGATGCGCTTGTCTGCCCCGTCTTTTTTCCAGGTCAACACCAAGGGTGCCGAGATTTTGATCGAGCTTGTCATGGAAACGCTCGATCCGCAGGAAGACGAGCTTGCCGTGGACCTGTACTGCGGTGCCGGCACCTTTACCCTGCCGCTCGCCCGCCGCTGCGACTTTGTCGCCGCCGTCGAGGCCTACGGCCCCGCCGTGCGCGACCTGCGCCGTAACCTGGAGATCAACAAGCTTGATAACGTCGACGTCATTGGCGGAGACGCGGTGCGCGAGTTCCCCGACCAGGATGCCGACGTCTTGGTGGTCGACCCGCCGCGCGCAGGCCTCGCCCCCGAAGCGATCGACCTTATCGCCAGCACGAGTGCCCACGATGTCGCCTACGTGAGCTGCGACCCGGCCACCCTGGCGCGCGATCTCAAACGCTTTGTCGAAGAAGGCACCTTCTCCCCCGTAAAGATCACGCCAGTCGACCTGTTCCCACAAACCTTCCACTGCGAGACCGTCGTCCACCTTAGGCGCAACTAGCCACTTAATCATTGCTCAGAAAAATCATTGGGAAATCGAGCGTGGCAAGCGGAGGTCTTCGGGGTATAAGACGGCTAATTGTATGCCGCCTATGAAAGGAACCCTCATGCCCAGCGTTGCCGTTCTCGCCGCCGATGGCTTTGAAACTATTGAATGCTTGACCATGGTCGATGTCATGCGTCGCGGCGGCGTGCGTGCCACGCTCGTCTCGATTATGCCCACGCGTGAGGTCGTAAGCTCGCTGCAGATCCCCGTGACCTGCGATGCGCTCTTTGATGAGATCAACTTTGACGAGTACGACTGCGTCGTGCTGCCCGGCGGCCTGCCCGGTGCCACCAACCTGCGCGCCGATCAGCGTGTCTGCGACGTGGTCTGCGAGTTCGCCGCGACCAAGCACGTCGCCGCCATCTGCGCCGCCCCGTTTATCCTGGGCGAGCTCGACCTACTCGAGGGGCGCCACGCCACGTGCTTCCCTGGCTTTGAGAAAAGCTTCCCCGAAGGCGCCTATACTGGCGAGAAGGTCACGCAAGACGGCAACATCATCACTGCCAGCGGCATGGCACAGTCACTCCCCTTTGCATTGGAGCTGCTGCGCACGCTCGCCGGCGACAAGGCCGTCGAGAAGGTCGCCGAGGGCATCCAACTATGATTTTGGCTTCCCAATCGCCGCGCCGCATAGAGCTGATGCGCGAGGCAGGCTACAACATTCGCGTGATTCCCGCGGATATCGACGAAACGCCCTTTGATGGCGAGCCCCCGCTCACGCTTGTCGAGCGCTTGGCACGCGCCAAGGCGGCTGCCGTTGCTGCCGAGTATGCCGAGCCCAATGAGTTGACCGTCGCGGCCGACACCATCGTCACCTTCGACGGCAAGATTTTGGGCAAGCCGGCTACCGAGGACGAGGCGCGCACCATGCTCCGTGAGCTTTCGGGCCGCACGCACCAGGTCGCAACCGGCGTCTGCATCGTTAAGGCAGGCGATACGGCCGCCCCGCATGCCGCCGAGAGCCTGTCGTTTGTCGATGTGACCGACGTGACGTTCTACGAGCTCACCGACGAGCAGATCGAGCACTACGTTGCCTCGGGTGAGCCCATGGATAAGGCAGGCGCCTACGGCATCCAGGGCACAGGCGGCCGCATGCTCGTGCACGATATTTCGGGCGACTTCTATAACGTAGTGGGCCTACCCATCGCCCGCGTCGCGCGCGCGATTCAAAAACTCTCGTAATTGCATCTGGCGCTGGGTATTCCCCAGCGCCTACAATTTTGGCGTACCGTACGGATCCCGACCGGGCACAAGGCGCGGCGGAAAACCGATAGGAGTTAAACATGGATACACTGCTCGAGGCCATTGACGTCTGCGATGTCGATGGCTTTTGCTATGGCAACTATACGGACGAGGAGGCCGGCACCGGTTGCACCGTAATCGTGGCACCCGAGGGCGCCACCGGCGGCGTTGACGTACGCGGTGGCGCTCCCGCTTCGCGCGAGACCGACCTGCTACGACCCGAGAACACCGTCGACAAGGTCCACGCCGTCTGCCTTTCGGGCGGATCGGCCTTTGGCCTCGAAGCTGCAAGCGGCGTCGCTCGCGAGCTTGAGAGCCGCGGCATCGGCCTTCCCGTCGGCCCCACGCAGGTGCCTATCGTGTGCTCCAGCTGTATCTTCGACCTTGCCTTTGGTAACCCCACCGTGCGCCCCGACATTGAGGCCGGCATCGCCGCCGTGCGCGAAGCACTCGACCACACCCCCACCAAGCTCGAACAGGGCAACGTAGGCGCCGGCACGGGCGCTACCGTGGGTAAGCTCATGGGGCCTGCCACCTGCATGAAGGCCGGCCTTGGAGCTGCCGCCGTGGCACTCGGCCCCATCAAGGTGGGCGCCGTGGTCTCGGTCAACGCCTGCGGCAACGTTGTCGACCCCTTCACCGGCGAGTGGGTCTCCGGCATGCGCGCCGCAGCCGATAGCGACCAGATCGTCGACATGGAACTCGCAGCCTTTGCCGCCGCCGGATCCATGCAGATGCCGCTCGACCGCACCAACACCACCATCAGCTGCATCGTCACCAACGTGGAACTCACTAAGGCACAAGCCACCAAGGTCTCCCAGATGGCCGCAGACGCCTACGCACACGCCATCCGCCCCACACACACCACCAACGACGGCGACACCATCTACACCCTCGCCAGCGGCAAACTGGGCGCCCAGGCAAGCGCCGCCGTTCCCCTAGACCTGCTGGGCATGCTCGCAGTAAGGGCCCTGGAAACTGCCATCGCAAACGGAGCCAAAACCGCCAAAACCTCCCACGGAATCCCAGGTGCTGCGAAGTAATGCCCGCCCGCCTCCGACCGACTACCAACTAATATTTTTTCAGCCCAGGCCCCTGTGTACCGCGCGTCGAAGATCTTCAAATTCAAATAACCTGACAATCGATTCTTATAGCAGAGGCCCCTTGGCCTTTAGTTTGATACAAGTTCCGCACGAGCCGGAAAGCACTTAATGTGCTTTCCGTGCGAGCAGGACTGTTCGCAGTAGCAAACTAAAGGCCAAGGGGCCCAGTCAACCTATCAGCAGCGATTACTCGGCAGCTAGTTGAATTTGAAGATCTTTGAGGCAAGACGGTATAGGCCGAGTGTGGTTTTGTCTCCGGCCCGTCCGCGCAGATTGGTGAAGAACCCGACCACGCCGTAGCGGGCACGACGATACATGCGCTCGTCGTAGGCCTTCAAATCATTCCACAGCGTCTTTAGGCGCTCGTCGGCGCAATCTTCCTCGGAAAGCTTGGTGAGCACCGAGCAAATCGCCATCATCATGGTGAAGTAGCCCATCATGTACGAACGCAGACGCGAGGACTCGACGTCCTGGTACAGGTGGAACGATTCCATCATGATGCGCGTTACGCGGAACTGCTGACCCAGGCGCTTGACCATCGTGGCCTCATTGACGCTCTGGCCCTCGCGACCGATAAAGTAGCGATAGAGATCGATGTCGGCGTAATACATGGTCTTGCAGCGCGGCAGCGGCACGTAAGCGTAGATATTATCCACGTAGAACGTGTGTGCCGGCATAGGCAAATTGGACTCGCGCAGTACATCGGTGCGATAGCACAGGCTGTGCATGAGCAGGTTCTGATCGGGACGGAAGTGTCCGATCTGGTCCCAAGAGAAAATCTTTTTGCGCGGCAGGGCAAACTTGTAGCCAATAGCGGTATGCGTGCCCTCGTAAACCTTCTCGTACACGTAGTTCGAGATAAACAGGTCGACGCGCTGGTCGCGCTCCTCAAAGCCACGCAGAATCGACAGCATGGTCGAAAGCGCCGCACCGTCGAGCCAGTCGTCCGAGTCGACAACCTTGTAGTAGGTGCCCTGCGCCTCGCGCAGGCCCGAAAGGACGGCAATGCCGTGGCCGCCATTCTCCTGGTGCACCGCGCGGATGATTCCAGGATAACGGGCCTCCCACTCGTCGGCCTTGGCGGCCGTCTCGTCCTTGGAGCCGTCGTCCACCACGATAATCTCGATATCGGTGGCGTAATTGCTCCCCTCCAAGATGGAGGTGATGCAATGGTCCATGTCCTTGGCGGCGTTATACGAGGGAATACCGAATGTTATGACTTTATGCATGGCAGGCGATAATCTCATCCGAAAGATCGAGGGCGGAATTGGTCACGGCGTCCATATCGTAGTAACGATACTCGGCCAGACGACCCACCGGGTGGAAGTTCGTCAGGTTCTGGACGCGCTCAAGATAGCGCTCGTAGAGCTCACGGTTCTCGGGCTCCAGGATAGCGTAGTACGGAGTCTCGCCCGAACCGGGCGTATAGGCCTTGGAGTACTCCTTCATGATGGTGGTCTTGCCGGGCAAAACCTGACCGGTCATGTTCTTGAACTCGGTAATACGTGTATAGTCCTCGCTCGTGGTGTAGTTGACGGTGCCCACGGGCTGGAACTGATCCATATCGAGCGTCTCGAACTTCATGTCGAGCGTGCGGTACGGCAGCGCACCCAGGTCGAGGTTGAACAGCTCGTCGAGTGGACCGGTGTAGACGATCTCGCCGCCATAGACCTTGCCGTCGATCTTGACGGTAGTCTCGTCGATCTCAAAGAGGTCACGGGCGTCTACGTCACAGAATACGTCGATCAGATCGTGATCGAGCATATGCTCGAACAGCGCGGTATAGCCGTCCTGCGGCATGCCCTGGAAAGGAGCCTGTGGGAAGTAGCGATCGTCATCGCCCACAAAGACGGGGACGCGACCGGTGATCGAGGGGTCAATCTGGTCGGGCGTCTGGCCCCACTGCTTCATGGTGTAATGCAAAAAGACGTTCTCGTAGACGTAATCGGCGACCTCGGCAAGATCCGGGTCGTTCTTCTTGCGCAGCTCCATAATGGGCACCTTGACGTCCTTGCCAAAGGTCTCCACGAGCTTTTGGTACAGTTCCTCGCCGCGCTCATCGCCAAAGGCGAGCTTGAGGCTCGCATGGTTAAAGGGCACGGGCATAAGGGTACCGTTGATGTTGGCGAGCACCTTGTGCTGATAATCCGTCCACTTGGTAAAGCGCGACAGGAAATTGTGCACGCGCTCGTTAAAAGTGTGATAGATATGCGGACCGTACTCGTGGATCAGGATTCCGGCCTCGTCAGTGCAGTCATAGGCATTGCCCGCAATGTGGCTACGGCGCTCCAAAACGGCAACACGATAGCCGATGGTCTCGGCAAGACGGCGGGCGCAAACGGCACCGGCATATCCAGCACCGACGACAATCATGTCGTACGCGCCGGCGTTAAAGCCTTCAGGCAGGCCTGAGGTAATCTGCATCGATACTCCTTGTCAAAAGCCACGGGCTCGTTAGCTGGGCTTTTCTCGAACATTCTTCGAGACATATTTATCAGAGCGATTATAGCGCTAATGCGTCCTATAATGAGCTTGCCACACAAGGAAAGCTCAAGCACCGCGGCGTACATAATTGAAAGGTAAACCCGCTAGCAGCGGGTTTATTCGTGAACAGCCGGGTGCCTGGAGCTTAGCGAAACGCTTGTAAGGAGTAACATGAGCGATTTCCTAAACCGTATGAAGTCTGCCGCCAAGGCCGACCTTAAGACGATCGTCCTGCCCGAGGGCGAGGATCCGCGCACTATCGTCGCGGCCACCAAAATCATCGAGGAGGGCCTGGCAAAGATCGTCATCCTGGGCAACCCCGACGAGATCAACGTTCCCGGCGCTACCGTCATCGACCCGCGCAATGCCGAGAAGCACGAGGAGTACGCGCAGAAGTTTGCCGAGCTCCGCGCCAAGAAGGGCGTTACCATCGAGCAGGCTCGCGCCCAGGTGATGGACGCCACCTACTTTGGCACCATGATGGTCAAGATGGGCGATGCCGACGGCCTGGTCTCCGGCGCCTGCCACTCCACCGCCGACACCCTGCGCCCCGCGCTTCAGATCCTCAAGACCGCCCCGGGCACCAAGCTGGTCTCGGCCTTCTTCGTGATGTGCACCGACACCCCGCAGTTCGGCACTGACGGCACGCTGATCTTCGCCGACTGCGGCCTCAACATCAACCCGTCCTCCGACGAGCTCTCCGAGATCGCCATCGCCTCCGCTCACTCCTGGTCCACCTTCATGGGCAACGTTGAGCCGCACGTGGCCATGCTCTCCTACTCCACCATGGGCTCCGCTGGCGGCGAGGTCGCCAAGAAGGTCCAGGAGGCTGTGAAGTTCTGCAAGGAGAAGGCTCCCGAGCTCGCCATCGACGGCGACCTGCAGCTCGATGCCGCTATTGTCCCCACCGTCGCCCAGCTCAAGGCTCCCGGCTCCTCCGTTGCCGGCAAGGCCAACGTGCTCGTGTTCCCCGACCTCGAGGCCGGCAACATCGGCTACAAGCTGGTCCAGCGCTTCGCCGGCGCCGACGCCTACGGCCCCATCCTGCAGGGCATCGCCAAGCCGGTCAACGATCTGTCGCGCGGCTGCTCTGCTGACGACATCGTGGGTGTCGTGGCCATCACCGCCGTCCAGGCTCAGATGGCTGAGTAGCGGACATATCCCCTCGGGACAGGAATTTCCACCTGCTAGCAAAAAGGCCTCCGGAACTGTTGCTCTGGAGGCCTTTCGTTTACTTGCAAATGCGCGCGTTAGTTGTTCTTGGTCAGGCGCTCGACGTCGTGGGCGATCATGTATTCCTCGTCGGTGGGGATGACCATAACCGTGACGGAAGAGCCGGCGGCGCTGATGACCTGTGGGCCGTTGCCCACGGCCTCGCGGTTCTTGTTGTTGTCGATGCGCACGCCCAACCACTCAAAGCAGTCGCAGAAGGCCTTGCGGATCGACCAGTCGTTCTCGCCGATGCCGGCGGTAAAGGTAATGGTGTCCACGCCCGCCATGGAAGCGATCATGGAACCGGCCTGCTGCATGGCCTTATAGGCGAACATATCGAAGGCGAGCAGGCAGCGCTCGTCGCCCTCGGAGGCGCGCGTGCGGATGTCGCGGGCGTCGTTGGAGATGCCCGAGATGGCAAGCAGACCAGACTGCTTGTTCATCATGTCATCGACTTCCTGGTAGCTGTAGCCGCCCTCGCGCTGCAGGTAGCACACGGTGGCCGGGTCGATGGAACCACAACGGGTGCCCATCATCAGGCCATCGAGCGGCGTGAGACCCATCGTGGTGTCGCGGCACACGCCGTCCTCGATAGCAGCGAGCGAAGCACCGTTGCCCAGATGGCACGAAAGCAGACGGTGGCAGCGCGAACCCAGGATCTCCTTGGCCATCATCCACTCATAGCGGTGGCTCGTGCCGTGGGCGCCGTACTTGCGCACGTGGTACTTGTCGCAAACGTCCTTGGGCAGCGCGTAGGTGTAGGCAACCTCGGGCATGGTCATGTGGAACGAGGTGTCGAAGACCGCCACGTTGGGCAGCTCCGGATACTTCTCACGGCAATACTCAATCGCTGCGGCCTCGCCGTAGTTGTGCAGCGGAGCAAGCGGTGCCACCTCAAGAATCTTGGCCATAACCTCGTCGTCGACAACCGCGGAATCATCGAAGTGCCAGCCGCCCTGAACGATACGATGCCCAATGCCATCAATCGTAAAGTCGGTCTTCTCGAGCTCCTCGAGCACGCGAGCGATAGCAGAGCGATGATCGGGGAAAGGGACCTCCTCGGTCTGCTTAGCGCCACCGTTCTCGGAGTGGCCAAAGATGCCCATGTCCGATCCGATACGCTCGCAGTTGCCCTTGGCGAAAACCTTGCGGGTATCGGTATCCAAAAGCTGATATTTAAGGCTTGAGCTGCCGGCGTTGACAACAAGTACGTTCATGAGACTCCTTCGCAGTGCAATACGGTCGACGCAGGCCCCTTAAGGCGGCCGCATTTTAATAAGAAGTTATCATATCTTGATAAATAGATATCAGCATATCGCCCAACGAGCGCAAAAGAGGGGCCGAACGGCGCTCGGTCGTCCAGCCCCTCCCCTCTTGCAATTACTTGCCGTTGACGATGCGCTCGACGTCGGAAGCGATCATGAACTCCTCGTCCGTAGGGATGACGAAAATCTTGACCTTGGAATCCTTGGCGGACAGGCACCAAGCGCCGTCGCCACGCAGGGCATTACGGGCGTGATCCATCTTGACGCCCATAAAGGCCAGACGATCGGCCACGCCAGCGCGAACGGCCGGAGCGTGCTCGCCGATGCCGGCGGTAAAGACCAGGGTGTCCATGCCGCACATGGAGGTGGCCATCTCGGCGGCCTTAGCGGCAATCTTGTAGACGAACATATCGAAGGCGAGCTGAGCCTCGGGGTCACCAGCAGCGGCGAGCTCCTCAACGTTGCGGCAGTCGTTGGTCTTGCCACCGGTCACAGCCAAAAGGCCAGACTTCTTGTTCATCATCTCGTCGACCTCGTCGAAGGTGTAGCCACCCTCGCGCTGCAGGTAGCACACGGTAGCCGGGTCGATGGAGCCGCAGCGGGTGCCCATCATGACGCCGTCGAGCGGCGTCAAGCCCATGGTGGTGTCCATGCACTTGCCGTCCTCGATGGCGCACAGGGAAGCGCCGGAGCCGATATGGCACACGACGACCTTGCGGGCCTCGCCGTTGGTCATCTCGGCGACCTTCTTGGAGATGTAGCGATAGCTGGTGCCGTGGGCGCCGTACTTACGGATGTGCAGCTTGTCGCAAACATCCTTGGGAAGGGCGTAGGTCTTGGCGACCTCGGGCATGTTGAAGTGGAAAGCGGTGTCGTAGACCGTGACGTTGGGCAGATCGGGATACTGCTCCAGGCAGTACTCGATAACGTTGGCCTCGGGGTTGTTGTGCAGCGGCGCCAGCGGGGCGACCTCGCGAATCTTGGCGAGGACGTCCTCGTCGACGAGGGAGGAATCACCAAAGTACCAACCGCCCTGAACGATACGGTGGCCGATGCCCTCGATCTTGACGCCGTTGGCCTCAAGGTCCTTCAGGACGACCTCGATGGCGACCTTGTGGTCGGGGAACTCGATGTTCTCGGTCACCTTCTTGGAGCCATTGGCAGCATGGGTGAAGGTACCACCGGTAAAGCAGACGCGCTCGCAGGAGCCCTTTGCGGACACCTTATGGGACTTGGTGTCGATGACCTGATACTTAAGGGTCGAAGATCCCGCGTTGACGACCAGAACGTTCATGTGTCTCCCTACTAACAGGCGGTGTGGCGCCGCCAGGTTACATACGCTTCAATAATAAACCCAAACGCCCTCGCGCTCGGGTTTATTGCGTTGATATATAAGTTATCGGTGCCTAAATACTCATGGCCTTTGACTTGTAAGACGAAATAGCGCGGGGATATACACCAGGGAAGAAATCCCGAGCGCAACAAGCAATACGACTCGAATGCCCGCGATGCTGCTCAACGCAGCATTGAACAGATAGAAAAGGATGGCACCCACCGCCACCATCTGGCTTTGGACCGAAATCAGGGAACAGCGCATCGAAGAATCGACAGCATTTTGAAAAATTGAGTATTTAATTGGAGCAAATAACGAGTACGCGACCGTCTGCAGTACATAGAACACGGGCAGCAAATAGACCGGAGTAAAGGGAATCAAAAACAGAGCAGCCAGGGAAAGGCGCACGATGCCGCAAATACGCGCAAAACGGCCCTTGTCGACATGAGCAATCACACTGGGCACAATAAGCCCCATGGAGGCCGAGGCAAGAAGCTGGACCGCAATGATCACACCCGAAGCGACGGCATTCATTCCGCGACCCGCAAGCAACAGTGAGAAAAAGTCTTCCAGGGCGACAAAAGCAAATGCCTGAGAGCAGTCCATGATGAACGCTGAACGAAGAATGCCGTTACGCGCAATAGCGGCACCGATCATCTTCGGGCTAATTCCACGCTTAGGTGTCGCTGTAGTGTCCCCTCTTCGCATCTCAGGAATGCAGACAACGACAACCAACGTCAACACCATTGCGATGATATCTGCCAAAAGACCAATGAGATACGCGCCAGCGGACGAAATGAAACCGCCCACACAAGCGGAGAGGGCATAAGAGGCATAGAAAACAAATCGCTCAACGACATTAAGCCTTACGAGCTGGTCCAGAGAGACGCTGTCAATGTAAATCGCTTCCATGGACCCGCTCATACATGCAGCGGCAAAACCTTTGAGAGCAAACGCGCCGATTAAAAGCAGAGGAGAACGGACGAGAAGCAGGGCGGCGTAGTATCCAAGCATCCCCACGACGCCAACGAGACCACTTGTCTTTCGTCCAAACCTATCGGCAATATAGCCAGTGGGAACTTCAAGGATGAACTTGCTCACTTGATATGCAATCATCATGCTAGAAATCGCCACCATCGAGAATCCGACGAATTCAAGGTAAACCGTCAGAAAATACAAAATGGTGCTGAAGTTCGACAGAAAAACAAACGTCATATAAAGCAAAACCGTACGGTTTTTCATGCTCCGCCCTCCAAGAGTCAACAATCTAAATCGGAATCTTGGAAAAGCATGAGGGCAAAGCCGTCAGTCATGTGTTACAAGGCGTCAACATTCACTTGACGACACGAGGCCAAATGGCCTCACGAAGCAAGATGACGCAATAGGTGAAGAAATACCGTCTGGTGTCGATCGGTCCAGGCATTTTGTCGATAGCAAAAGTAGATGGGCAAGGCTACGTCATGCGAACCTTCAATAGAGTACTCGCTCACTTCCGACCCATCTGATGCGAGAGAAGAGCCAGAAAAACCCAATATCAATCCCCCGGCTTGAAGAAACTCAGCCTGCGCTCTGTTTCCGTATTCGACGTCGCGGAAGCGGAAATTAACCAGCTGAGCTTCGGGGCATTGATTGATCGCATTGAGACAGGGCGACAAATTAATGGGAACAGCTAACCTGCCGCCCAGTAACTCACGAACGGTCATAGCACCCACAGATTGATGACCCGCTGGGCACGAAAGAACCTTGAGCTCCTTTTCACCCAAGTATTTCGAAGAAAGGACACTGTCCCTTGGTTCCTCAAATGAGATGGCCGCATCCGAAATGCCAAGCACAAGTGATTCAAAGCATGTAGCCGTTGGCTGATGCCACACATCAAGGTGAATCTGAGGGTGCGAGCTTTCAAACGAGTCGTACCAGTTTTCGGAAAAAAGACGCCCCCGCCCGTGAAGACAGGGGACGTAAAGACGAAAGTGGCCGTCGGGCGAAACGCCACCGTTCCCCGATTGGGTGTACTTTTTGAGATCGTCGACTTGTGCCAGGATCACGCGTGCACGACGCGCAAATTCTCTGCCCGCCGGAGACAAAACAGCCTCCCCCGCCGATCGATTGAGCAAAACGATCTGATACTCAGACTCCAGTTTCTTAATTGCCGACGAGACAGCCTGTGGGCTCACGTGAACGGCGCGAGCCGCTTTGCGCACGCCGCCGTAGTTCGCTACCGCTTGAAGGTATTCGAGTTGAGAAAACTGCATAGGTTACTCCAAAGGCAGCCAAGGCGACGGGCCGTGCGTCCTCAGATGAGGTTCTCGCCCAGGTTCTTGCCGCCGAGGACGTGCATGTGGAAGTGCATGACGGTCTGACCGGCGTTGACGCCCTTGTTGGAGATGACGCGGAAACCGTCCTCCAGACCCTTGGCCTTGGCGACCTCCTGGATGGCGTGGGCCATGGCGCCCATGGTCTCGGCGGGCACGTTATCGGCGATGTCACTGTAGTGCTTCTTGGGGATCACGAGCGTGTGGACCGGCGCCTGGGGATTGAGGTCGTCGAACGCGATGACCTGGTCATCCTCGTAGACGACGGTCGAGGGGATCTCGTGGTTGGCAATTTTGCAGAAGATGCAATCACACATGGTTGGTTCCTTTCTCACAGACCAAGGTAATTATATTTGGTCGGGATGGTTAGAACGAAAGGTTGTCGTCGGTGTTGGCGGCTTCGCCGTCGGCGAGCACGTCGTTGCCGTCGACGTCCTTCAGGAGCACCGAGACCTTCTGCTCGGCATCGGACAAGCGGGTACGCAGGCTCTTGAGGAGCTCGACGCCGCGGGTATAGCTCTCAAGCGACTCCTCGAGCTCCATATCACCCGACTCCAAGCTGCGGATGATGAGCTCCAACTCCTGTGAAGCCTGCTTGTACGTAAGCTGCTCGACCGGGGTCTTCTCTGCCATATCTGTTTCCTTTCCTAAAGGTTTATCGCTATGAAACGCGGCCTACTCGACCGTATCGACCGTTGCCGCCACGTTGCCGTCTGCCATGCGCACGCGAATGGCGTCACCGGGCTTAAAGGTCTTGGCGCTCGTGGCCACCCCATCATCGCTGTACGCGATGGAATAACCACGGGCAAGCACCTTGAGCGGCGACAGGGCATCGAGCGAGGCTGCCGCACGGCCCAGGTCGGATGCTGGCTTGTTGAGCATCGTGCGCCCCTGATGCTCCAGGCGGGAGCTTGCGAGCGTGAGCGCATGGCGCTTGCCATCGAGTCCTGAGGTGCTTGCGATCAAGCGCTCGGGCAGACGCTCAAAGTTGGAGCGGAATGCCCCAACCGAACGCGTTATGGCGCCGGACAAACGATCGGCCGTCAGGGCAAGCTCAGACTCGCGACGCTCAACCATAAACGTTGGGTCGTTGAGGCACGGGCGGCACGCAGCCGCATCGAGCGCATCGCCCAAGCGAGCCGTATAGGTATCCCAGGCACGGCGACCGCGCTGATCGAGCATCTCCAGGTCGACCTGGGCCGACCCAATCATCGATGCCATCGCAGCACCCAGACGTTGATAGCGCGCCTCGAGCACATCGGCCAACTCCGTCATAGCCGGCGCCACCGATTCGGCCGCCGCCGTAGGCGTGGAGGCGCGACGGTCGCTCACCATGTCGCAAATCGAGGTATCGGGCTCATGGCCAATGCCGGTCACCACGGGCACGGGACAAGCCGCCACCGCGCGGGCAAGCTCCTCGTCATTAAAGGTCATGAGGTCCTCAAAGGAGCCGCCGCCGCGCACCAACAAAATACAGTCGGGCGCCGGCGTAATGGAAGCGGCGCGGCGCAGGCCCTCAATGAGCTCTGTCGGCGCACCCTCGCCTTGTACCTTGGCACCCACGCAGACGAGCTCGACGAGCGGGTTGCGACGACGCAATGTGCGCTTGACGTCGTCGATTACGGCACCCGAAAGCGAGGTGACGACCGCCACGCGGGAGCAGAACACCGGGATGCGGCGCTTGCGCGCTTCGTCCATCAGACCCTCACGGCGTAGCTTTTCGGCCAGTTGCGCCACTTGTTGACGCAGCAGACCCTCCCCCGCCAGCGAAAACGAGCGAGCGACAAAGCTCATGCGGCCCGTAGCCTTATAGAGATTGAAGCTGCCCTTAAAGCTCACCTGCATACCGTCGCGCAGATCGAACGTGCGCTTGAGATAGGCACCCTTCCAAATGATGCAGTCAACGGCGGCCGAATCGTCCTTGATCTGGAAATAGCAGTGGCCGCTTCGGGCGTTAGGACCACGAAAACCCGTGACCTCGCCCAAGACGCTCAGCTGCGGAATGGCATCGAGCGCACCGGCGGCGATCTCCACCGCCTGGCTCACGCTGAGCTCCTTGCGCTCTTGCTCGTCCGAACCGTCGAACTCGGCGGAAACGGCATTACCGGTTAGGTTCCAGCCTGCCACGCAGCCTCCTTTCGTTATCGAGCACAGAGGCTCCGGCCCCGTGCGAAATTAAGTCCAACACATAGTACAGCGCCGCGAGGACACGAATCCCCGCGGCGCCTGCCTGTCCCATTTGTTATCGGTTGGAGTTTCTGTTGTAGCGAGCCATAAGGTAGAGCAACTGAATGATCGAAGTGAGCGCTGCAGCCACATAGGTAAGCGCGGCTGCCGTCAGTACCTTCTTGGCGCCGTTGACCTGCTTGGAGCTCATGTCCGACTGCTCGATGTACGCCACAGCACGTCGGCTGGCGTCAATCTCGACAGGCAACGTAACGAGTTGGAACAGCACACTAAACGAGAAGAAGATCAACGCGAGGGTCGTGAGCCCGGCAATGTTCATAAACAGGCCCAAGAGTAACACGATGGTCCAGGTGTTCTGGGTAAAGTTGACGACCGGCACGAGGGCGGTACGCACTTTCATCATGGCATAGCCGCTTTGACGCTGGGCGGCATGGCCCGCCTCGTGGCAGGCGACGGCAACGCTTGCGACCGAACCGCCCGAACGGTTGGCATCCGACAGATACAGGTTGTTGTCCTGCGGGTTGTAATGGTCGGTGAGCTCGCCAGCGACACCCTTGATACCCACGGCGCTACAACCGTTGGCATCGAGCATGCGGCGAGCGACTGTGGCACCCGTATCGCCGTCCGAGCGAACCTTGGACCAGGTTTTGTACGTCGAGTTGATATAGTTCTGTGCGGCAAGGCCAAGCACCGTGCAGACAAGAACAACCAGCAGGTACAGCGGGTCGATGCCAAAGCCGTATCCATAGTAATAAGGCATGCGAATTCCTCCGAGTCGAGTTACACGTTGGAGGCATTTTACCCACTCAACCGGCTAGGCTTCCCTACAGGAGCTCGATTTTGCCGTCCTTCACCGTCAACCCCATATTGCCGGAAAGCAGATCGTCCAGGCGCGAGCCCACAAGCTCAAAGCGCCAACCTTCGCGCAGGCGGCTCTGCTCGGGATGCTCAATGTAGTCGGCCAGGTCATCGCGCGAGGCAATGACCGAGGTCGCAACGCCTGAGCGCTCGGCAACCAGGCGGATAAGCGCATACATAAGGTCAGTCACGCTCTCCAGCTCCGGCGAAATCTGACGATGTCCGCGCACCAAGAGCGGCAGGCGATCGTGCGGACAGCTCGCACCGCGCTTGATGGCCATGAGCGCACCGTCCACGTCGCGCTCCCCCAATTGATCGGTACCGCGAATGCTACGGAACTCCTCAACGCGCACGGGATTGCGCTTAACGAGCGCTAGCAGCGTGTCGTCGGACATGACCCACTTGCGTGGGATGTTGCGCCGCTCGGCGCGGTCCTCGCGCCAGGCGGCGAGCTCGCGCGCGATACCCAGCTGATGACGGCTGCACGAATTGATGCGCTTGACCTTGCGGAACGCCTCGTGGCGATCGGCGCGATAGTGCGACTCGTCAGCCAGCGGGCGCAGCTCGTCGAGCACCCAGTCCACACGGCCCAGCTCGCGCAGGCGGCTCATCATCTCGGTATAGGCGACGATCAGGTACTTGACGTCATCGATCGCATACTCAATCTGCTTATCGGTCAGCGGGCGGCGCGACCAGTCGGTCAGTGACTCGGTCTTGGGCAGCGATACGCCGCAGAACGTCTGAACAAGCGCGCCATACGAAATCTGCTGGCGCTCGCCCAAAAAGGCGGCGGCGACCTGCGTATCGAAAATCGGTCGTGGCAGCACGCCCACGGTATGGAGCATGACCTCCATATCCTGCGAGCACGCGTGGAAGACCTTGGTCACGCTCTCGTCGGCCATAAGCTCGGCCAGCGGCGATAGGTCGTCGATTACCAGGGGATCGACCGCGACGCTCTCAGCAGGGGTGGCAATCTGAACCAAACATAGACGCGGATGGAACGTGCGCTCGCGCAAAAACTCGGTATCGACGGCAATCGCGTCGAACTCACGGGCGCGCTGGCAAAAGTCGAGTAGAGCCGGATGTGTGGAAATGTACATATCAACCCATCGAATAAGGTTAGGCCCGAAAAACACGGGTAGGATATCGGCATTGCCTTACAACTATACTCGGTTAGTCACAGAACGGGAACGTAAGTATGCGCTGCCTTATCATCCACAACCCGGCATCGGGCCCCAGCTCAGATGAAATCTTCGCATTCACGCACGCCCTTGCACAGGGCGGCGACGAGGTCGTGATGCGCTTTATCGGCGATGGCATGGAACCCGAGGACGCCGTGGCAGACGTGCGCGAGTTTGACCGCGTGGTCGTTTCGGGCGGCGACGGCACTGTCTCCAACGTGCTCGACCAGATGCGCGGATGCGGTGTCCCCACGCTCGTCTTCCCCTCCGGTACGGCCTGCCTGTTCTTCAACAACATCGGCAATGCCCCCGAGGCGGCGGCGCTCGCCAAGGCCTGCCGTGCCGGTCGCACGGTCAAAGTCGACATGGGCGAGCTCTTTTGGCTCGACGAGAACGGCAACGAGAAGCGCCACGGCTTCATCATCATCGCCGGCTCGGGCTTCGACGCCGAGATCATGATGAAGGCCGCCCCCACCAAAAACGACATCGGCGAGATCGCTTACTTCCTCTCCGCGCTCGCCACGCCCAATCCCACGGTGGCGCACTTTACGATTGAGCATGACGGCATTGTCGAGGAGCTCGACGGCATCTGCTGCATGGCCGGCAACACCTCGGTCATCCAAAACGACATCAACCTGTTCCCCGACTGCCGTATGAACGATGGCATGGTCGACATTGCGGTCATCGAACCCGTAAAAACTGTGCAGCTTCTACCGACTGTGATCACCGCCGCACTCGACCCCGCCGGCAAGGTACTCGGCCGCCCGCAGTTCAAGATCATCCAGACCAAGGAAGCCAAGATCACCTGCACCCCGTCGCTGGGCATGCAGTTCGATGGCGAGATTATCTCCAGCAATTCGGGCGTCTTTGGAGCCCGCGCGCTTCCGCAATGCCTCGACCTCATCGTCGACGAATTCTCCCCGCTCGGAAAATAGGAGGACCCTATGAACGACAATCCCCTGCTCGGCTTTATCATCATCGTTTTGGCCATGCTCGTCGGCTATGCGATCAACGTGATCCACCGCCGGAAGAAGTAATTCCACATTGGTATGATATTCATCCAATTATCGTCTCCCCTGCTGTTTATGCATTTGCCAAACAGCGGGGGATTTTCTTTGCGCCCCGTGCAAGGCGCTTTATTCAGGTAATGTAATTGCAGGACGTCTTTATTAAAGTAAAGCTACAAACCGAGTATAATTAACCACTCATCGCATATTTCATTACGCTTATCGAGTAAGTTTCTTTCATAGATGAATATTGTTTCCAGTTCGTTACGCTAATGGGGTGTCTTTATTGGCTGAAGCTCTCTGGCAACGGAGAGCTTTCGCACGCTGGGAGGGAAAATGAGGAAAACTCACCCCGTCAACGCGCTCAAAAAGCTTGGCATAGGCCTCGCCTTTGGAGCTGCAACCATCATGTCCATGCCGACGTCTGCGCTCGCCTGCACGCAGATCTACATGGGCGGCAAGCTCACGGCGGACGGCAACACGTACTACGGCCGCGCCGAGGACTTTGGCAAGCGCTATCTTAAGCACTACGGCATCGAACCTGCCCACGAACCTGGCTTTAAGTACAGCTCGATTGAATCTGCTTTTGAATACACTTCGAACAAGCCTACCTATCGCTACAGCTATGTACGCGACCACCCCTCCAACTGGATGGGTCGCACCGACGCCTACTCCGAGGCCGGCATCAACGAGAAGGGCGTCTCCTGCTCCGCCACGCTAAGCACCTCCTATAACGAGGAGGCCGCTGCAGCAGACCTCATCGATGAGGAAGTGGGTCTGGGCGAGTACAGTTACGGCAGCATCATCCTGGGCGAGAGCGCCACGGCCCGCGAGGGCGTCGAGCTCCTCGGCAGCCTGATCGATGATCAAGGCGTCTGCACCAACGACCAGATCATCATCGCCGACAACAACGAGACCTGGCTGTTCGCCACACTTTCCGCCCATCAGTGGATCGCCATGAAGCTCGCTGACGACGTCGCGTCGCTCAACCCTAATATCGGGAGCCTCAACTACGATGTCGACCTCAATGACACCGAGAATTGCCTCCACTCTGAAAAGATCCAATCCATGCCCGAAGAAAAGGGTTTCGCCAAATACTCCGCTGACGGCAAATTCGATGTCGCCCAAACGTATGGCGAAAGCCTCGCCGATTCCGGCGTAAACCAGTGGTCCCGCTATGTACAAGGCCGCGATTATTTTGGTAGTCAGCTGACCGAAGGCACAGATTACGACATTATCACAGTAAAGGAGAAAGGAAAACCTGACCAAAAGGGAGCCATGGTCAGCGAAATCCAGCCCCTGTTCTTCAAGCCTGGCAAGTCTGGTTGGAGCACTTTCGAGTTGATTCGCGCCTTCGGCAACCGCGGCGAGAACGTCCCTGGCCTCAACGCGAACACTGATGGTGTTTATTGCATCGGCAGCGAGCGCAACACCGAGATCAACCTCTTCCAGATTCGTCGCGGGTATGACCCCGAAGTCGCTACCATCCAGTGGGAAATGCTCTCCCGCGCCGCGTACTCCGTCGCCATCCCGTTGTACTCCGCTCTGATAACTGAGGTCAGCCCGTACTTCAGCGATCAGACCGTCTCCTTCGATCACTGCAAACAGACTGACGTCGTGTACAACGAGGAGCCCGAGAACTCAATCAACTACGTCCTCATGGACATCAGCTCGCTCTGCTTTGAGAACCCTGACACCCTTGGTATCAGCGTCCGTGCCTACCTCGATGCGCTCCAGAACGAGCTCATCGAGCAGAACAAGGAAGTTGACGCCGCCATGCTAGCCGAGACGACCACCGAGGGCCGCACTGCCCTGGCCAACAAGGCCGGCAAGGCTGCTACCGAGAACACCTACAAGAAGTGCAAGGCCCTGCTCCAGGAGATGCGCGCCTATCAGAAGGCCGAAAACTTCGACCAGCCCTTCACCCCGAGCGACCTGAACACCGAGACCAACGGCCTCAAGGTGTCCATCACCTACGCCAAGGACGCTCTTGCCACCGACCCGGTAACCCCGGATCAGCCTGGTACTCCTGAGCAGCCCGGTACCCCCGAGCAGCCCGCTAAGCCCGAGCAGCCCACCACCAAGCCCGAGAAGCCTGGCAAGTCGGACACCACGACCACGGTAACCACCAACAAGACGAACACCAAGGGCGGCCTGCCCACCACCGGTGATCGTTTTGATGGCCGCATGGTGGCCGCATTCGCCATCGCTGGCGTTGCCGTCATCTCCGCGGGCGGTTACTTCCTCTACCGTCGCAATAAGGAGTAACGTCTTAGCTGAGCGGACAAGGCAGCAATGGCAGCCTCGCCCGCTCAGCCCGCTCTTTTGACCGGCGGGAAACCCGCCTGAAATCTTTTTAAAAAAGATTTCCCCGCACACACTTTGCTGTGCTATAGTGCAGCGCAACAGCAACAAGGTGCGACCGCGCCACGGCATCATGAAAGGAGCCACCGACATGAAGAACACGATGAAGTCTCTCAACAACTGGTGGTGGCGTGATGCGAATACGATCGGTCGACAGTGAGTCCCTCACGCCTGCTTTTGCGCTCTAGGTGATTGGAAGGCCTCCGGTTTCGACCGGGGGCCTTTTTCTATCTCGAGCCCGATCGCATTCGCATCACGCGCCTCCGTTTTTCTCTTACACTCCCCTTTTTGAAAGGATTTTCACCATGTCTCAGAACACCACCGCCACCGCCCAGCCCCGCACCGTCCAGACCGCCGACCGCGGCAAACTCGATGTCCGTGCCCTCGTCCTGCTCGCCATCCTGCTCGCCGCCGGCTTCATCCTCAACTTCACCGTCGGCAAGGCAGTCTCGAGCATTTCGGGCGGTATGATCAGCCCCGAGTTCATCATCTCGGCCTTCTGCCTCACCATTCTGGTCGTTCGCCCCAACATCGGTCAGGCACTCGTCATTGGCCTCATCTCGGCTGCCGTGATCCAGATCACCACCACTTCGCCGTTCGTCGATTTTGCCGCCGAGGGCATCGCCGCCATGCTCATGGCCGGCATCGTCAACGCCGCCGGCAAGAACGGTCAGGTCAAGCCCGCCATCGCCATTGTTGCAACCTTCCTGACCACCTTTGTCTCCGGCGTCATCTTCATGGTCATCAAGATGGCCATGCTCGGCGTGGTAGGCGAGCTCGCCGCCGCCATGCTGCCCGTCGTTGCCATGACCGCCGTCTTTAACGCCATTCTGGTCGGCGCCCTCTACCTGCCCATCCAGAAGGCTCTTAGACTCAACTAACCCGCTCGGCTTTACGAGCCACCCCATCTTGGCGTTCATTCGTCGCTCGCGTACCCAAGTACGCTTCGCTCCTCTTTCTCGCGCCAACCTGGGGCCCCTCGTAAAGCCGTCTCCGTGCTTCACCACCAAAAACTGTCCCAAACGACTAGCTTTTGGGGACGTTCTTAAACGACTAGTCATTAAAGAACGTCCCCAATGACTATGAAAGGTATCCATGGAAACGATCATCAACGTCGACGATGTCTCGTTCTCCTATGGCACGCAGACCGAGCAGGCGCTCAGCCACATCTCGCTCAGCGTGAACAAGGGAGATTTCATCGGCATCATCGGGCCCTCGGGCGCCGGCAAGTCCACGCTTGCCGCCTGCCTGTCAGGTGCCGTGCCCCACCACTACACCGGCGCGTTCTTTGGGTCCGTCATGGTTGACGGCCATGACACCTGCGAGGTCTCGCTGACCGACGTGTCACAGATCGTCGGCAGCGTGCTGCAGGATATCGACACGCAGATGGTCGCCTCGGTCGTCGAGGACGAGATGCTCTTTGGCCTCGAGAACTTTGGCGTTCCCCACGACCAGATCGAGCAGCGCGTGAGCGAAACGCTCGAGACCGTCGGCATCAGCGACCTGCGCGACCGCGAGATCGCCACCCTCTCGGGCGGACAGAAGCAAAAGGTAGCCATCGCCGCCATCCTCGCCATGCGTCCGCGCGTCTTGGTTCTCGACGAGCCCACCGCGGCACTCGACCCCGCCAGCTCCACATTGGTCTTCGAGACGCTGCGTGAGGCAAACCGCGCACTTGAAATCACCATCGTCGTTGTTGAGCAAAAGGTCGCCCTGCTCTCGGAGTACTGCAACCGCGTGCTCGTGCTCAACCATGGCGAAATCGCGCTGCAGGGCGAGCCACACGAGGTCTTCGCACGCACCGACGAGCTTCGCACCATCGGCGTCGATTGTCCGCGCGTCACGCGCATCTTCAACAGCCTCGAGACCGATGGCTTGGTAAGCGGCACGCCCTGTCTGGATGTCGACGAGGCAGAACGCCTAATCACGGAAATCGTCGACCCCGACCGTGCGACAAGCGACACCCGGGCGCCCGCAGGCTCCCCGCACGCGCCATCGCTGCGCCCGCATGCGAAAGACGCCGAGCCGGTGCTCACCTTTGACCATGTCGAATTTTCCTACCCCCATGGAGGCGCCGCCGTTCACGACCTCAACTTGACGCTCTACCCCGGCGAGCTCGTGGGCATTGTCGGCCAAAACGGAGCCGGCAAAACCACGCTCACCAAACTGCTCACGGGTTTGCTCAAGCCCGCATCGGGCAGCGTACGCGTTACGGGCTTGGACACGGCATCGGTTCCCACGAGCCGCATCGCACGCGAAGTGGCAACGCTTTTCCAGAACCCCGACCGCCAAATCTGCAAAGACACCGTGCTCGACGAGGTCGCCTTTGGCCTGGAGCTTGGCGGCATGGACCGTGCCGAGGCTCTGCGTCGTGCCCAACTCGTCATCGACCGCTTTGGCCTGCCTGCCGATGAGGCGCCGTTCTCGCTTTCGCGTGGCCAGCGACAAATGGTGGCGCTTGCCTCCGTCGTAGTGGTTGAGCCCAAGATCGTCGTACTCGATGAGCCCACGAGCGGCCTTGATTACCGCGAGTGCATGACCGTCATGGAAACGGTGCGCACCATGGCCGAGCGCGGTTGCGCCGTTATCATGGTCTGCCACGATATGGAAGTCGTCTCGGATTTTGCCGAGCGCATTGTGGTGATGGCCGACGGTCGCATCCTCGACCGCGGCCGCACGCACGAGCTATTCTCGAACATCGAACTCATGCAGCATGCCTACGTGGAGCCTCCCCAGGTTATTGAACTCTCGCGCCGTCTGGCATCTTCCGTCTCGCCCGCTTTTGCGCAGGTGAGCGAGGTCACCGATGTCGTTCGAATTACCAAGGAGATGGTCCACCGTGGTTAACGTCATCGACTACATGCCGGGCGATACGCTGCTGCATCGCCTGAACCCCGTCGTCAAACTGGGCCTCGCCGCTGCCATCATCGTCGGCATCTTCTTGTCCGACACCTACGTAGCGCTGCTGGGCTTTTTGGCACTCACCCTTGCACTGGGTGCCTATGCCGGCGTCGTCGACCGTCTGTTCTCGCTGCTCAAGTTGCTGATTCCGCTCGCGCTTATCATGCTGGTGCTCCAGCTGGCCTTTATGCGCGATGGCAACGTGGTGTGGGGTTTTATCACCGACACGGGCCTCATCACAGGATCGAAGGCCTGCCTGCGCCTGCTGGGTGTGGCGTTACCACTCATCCTCATGCTCATGGTGACCAAGCTCAACGACCTTGCCAACGCCTGCGTCGAGGTGCTGCACGTGCCGTATCGCTATGCCTTCACCTTTACCACGGCGCTGCGCTTTGTGCCGGTGTTTGGTCAGGAGATGAATGCCATCATGGAGGCGCAGACCGCACGCGGCGTCGAGTACGACACCAAGAACCCCATCAAGAAGCTTAAGCTCATGTTGCCACTGTGCGTGCCGCTGCTCATCTCAAGCGTGGGCAAGACCGATGCCACAGCCTTGGCGGCAGAACAGCGCGGCTTCTATCTGCGTACGCGCGCCAGCTCGTACAAGCGCTACCCCATCAAGGGCCTGGACATCGCCGTGCTCATCGTCAGCATCGCCCTCATCGCCATCGGCTTCCTGTTCTAGTTCACCACCGACAGCAACCGCCCAACGCAAAAGGCCTCGGCTCGCACCAAACGAGCCGAGGCCTTTACTGTTTCACCAGATAAAACCTACCAAAATTAACCTGTCCCTTTTTGGCGGGTCGGAAGCTAGAGGCGGTAGGGGGCGCCGCTGCGGATGATGGATTCGCGCACCAGGACATCCATGGCGTCGAGGGTGATCTCGGGCATCTCTCGGTACTTTTGCAGCACCGAGAGCTCGGTGCAGGCCAGAATGACGCGGTCGCAGCCGCTACGGGCGAACTCCCACATCACGCGGTCGAACTTATCCATATCGGGCTCACGTCCGGCCTTCACATCATCGTAGATAAGCGACATCACATCGTTCTGACGTTTCTCGCTGGGATAGACGACCTCAACACCCGCAGCCTTACATTCGCGGCCGTAGACGCCCGCGCCCACGGTTCCGTCGGTGCCCATGATGCCAATCTTGTGCACCGGCTCGGCCGGCATACTCAGGTTGGGGTCGAACTCGCACTCCCCCATCACCGCACCGGCCAGAGCATAGCGCACCGACTCACGCGGCATGTGGATAATCGGCACCTTCGTAAACGACTGGATCTGATCGTAGAAGTAGTGTGACGTGTTGCAGGGAATGGCAATGTGCGCGCAGCCCAGCGACTCGAGTGCCTGGGCACACTCTTTCATGGTCGCCAGCAGCTTGGCATGCTCGCCGGTCTTAATGGCCAACGTGCGGTCGGGCATGGTCGACTTGGAGAGCACCACCATGTCGATATGTTCCTGATCGCAGGCAGCAGCCGTGTGGCGCACCACCTGGTCGTAGTAATACGACGTGGCCTCGGCGCCCATGCCGCCGATAACTCCCAGCTTTTCCATCGCCGCCTCCTTGGTGACGCTTGCGCAATTGCGCGTATCATACCCGCGCCCGCCCGATGCAAACCGGACGGGCGCCGCGCTCATCTACTTGTAATACGTCTTGAACAGCTTGAAGTGGCGCAGCTTGGTGTGCCACATGCGCAGCCAGCGGTTAAAGACAAAGTCGCCCTTCATAAACGAAGGGTCGGCGCCCTTGCCCTCCTTGTCCAGACGATGCACCTTAGCGCGCAGCTCGGGATCCTTGACGTACTTGTCGACGACGCCCATGGGGACGACCATCCACAGGGCCTCGTCCTGAGCCGTCACAAACTCCGGCTCAAATGGACGGTTGAACACATACTCGTCCACCACATACTTGGCAACGTTAAAGCCACTGTTAGTGACGTAGTAGTTGCTGCGGCCCTGGCGCGTGTTGAAATCGAAGAACTTAAACGAGCCGTCGCGCTCGTCGTACTTAACGTCAAAGTTGGAATAGCCCACAAAGTGAAGGTCCTCGAGCAACTTGCGCACGCCGTCCATGAGCTCGTCGTTGGGCTCGGTAATGATACAGGCATGGTTGCCGACACCGTGGGGCTGATGCTCCTCGAGCAGCACATGGCCCAGGCACATCATGCGCACCTTGCCGTTGCGGTCGGAATAGCTGGTGAGCACGCGCATGTACTCGTCGTTACCGGGCACGCGGTCCTGCAAGATCAGGTCGTCAGTGTAGCCGCTGGCATACGAATCGCGAATGACCTGTTCCAGCTCGGCGCGGTCGGCAATCTCATAGGCCTTCTTCTGGCCCTCGAACTCGTGCTGCCACCACATGATGCCGTCAGAAGGCTTCAGAATCATCGGGTAAGGAAAATCGATCTGGTCGAGCACCTCGGCAGGTGCCTCGCCTTGGTCGTTCAGCATCGCCATGGTGAAGGTAAAGGTATGCGGATAAGGCACGCCATGCTTCTCGCACAGCTCGTAGAAGATCTCCTTCTTCTGGCACTGCTCGAGCATGCTGTAGGGAGCGTAAGGCGCGACGATGTTATCCGCCAACTCATGGGCATCCTTGGCCTGAGCCACGAGGGCAACATAGTTATCGCCACAGCCCACAAGGACAATCGTCTTATCGGCATGCGCTTGGGCAATGCCGTTGACGGTTTTGAGCATCACGGGCATGGTATCGATATCCACGTTGGGCGTGTAGTCGATAATCTGGCTGCGGTACGCGGGACCCGTCTGGTACTTGCCAAAGACCAGACTCTTGACCTGGTACTCCTCGTAGAAGGCGCGCGCCACCGAATAGGCGTTGATGTCGCCACCGAGCAGCACGGGAATGAACTCGCGCTCTGTAAATTGCAATGCCATGGAAACTTCCTATCATGAACTGCCCACACAACGGGCGGTCTTTGCGCATCTGATTTATTCTAGCGTGCCAAGCCGCCGACGCCCAAAGCTCCACCGTATCTATGGCAATCGACGTAATCGTCCAGCACGAAGGCCAGCACAAAGACGGCGCTCACCGTTGTATGACAATGGGCAATGAACCTACCATTGTTGTAGGATTCAACATGTTGCCCGCCCCGTCGAAAGGTGCACCGTGCCCCAGGCTCATCCGATCAACAACCCCATCATTGACGCCGCCAAGCGCGAACTTGCGGATCGTGCCCAGACGGCAGCTCCCCTACGCACCGCAAACGATGCTTACAACGGGCCTGCCCGTATCGTCTCAATCAACACGTCGGAGCACAAAGGCACTCGCAAGTCGCCCGTCGCCGATGGACGCGACACCGTCATCGAGCAATTTGGCCTCGCTACCGATGCGCACGCCGGACATTGGCACCGCCAGGTCTCTTTTTTAGCCGCGGAGTCCATCCAGACGGCGCAGGCGCGCGGGCTCGATGTGCACGAGGGCGACTTTGGCGAGAACTTCACCACCCAGGGTATCAACCTGCTCTCACTCCCCTTGGGCACGCAGCTCAAGCTCGGCAGCGAAGTACTCGTCGAAATCAGTCAGATCGGCAAAGTCTGCCATACCCGCTGTGCCATCTACTATCTCGCCGGCGACTGCATCTTTCCCCACGAGGGCGTTTTCGGCGTGGTACTAAAGGGCGGAGAGGTCCATACCGGCGACGAAATCCAGGTGGTCAAGCTCGGCGACGGCACTTGCTCGTTCACCCCCGCCGAGGCGCTCGAAGAGATTGAGCAGGCTCGCCAGGAGGGCACGCTGTAGTTGTAAAACCCAACGTTGAGATAGCTTTTACAGCCCAAAGTTCCTCTTAAACAGGCCCCCGTAACGTTAAAGTTGAACTCTATGGTTTCTCAACAATTCATCATAACTGCAGGTCAAAGCCAAAGCCTCAAGTTCAACTTGACCCTTTGGAACCTTTAAGGTTCAAGTTGAGGTCGAAAGCAGTAGTAGAATACCGTTCGAACCATAACCTACGATTGATTGCAGAGGGACTGGATGCAGCATTCGAATCATCGCACCGCAGCGCTCATTGCGTCGAAGCCGGCTCGTATCATCACGAGCGCCGCGCTCGCCGTTGCGCTGACGGCCTCGCCGATGCTCTCCCCCGTTGCGGCGTATGCCGCCTCGCAGGCAACGCAGGACCAGCTTTCCGCAGCCCAGCAGAAGATCGAAGCCGCCACGAGCGCCTACAACGACGCCCGCACCAAACTCGATGACCTGCAAAAGCAGATTGACTCCAATGAGGCAAGCATCGAGGAAATCGAGGCTAAGCTTCCCGAGCAGCAGGCCAAGGCAAGCTCTGCCATGCGCGATCTGTACAAGTATCAGAAGGGCACCAATCCCATCGTGAGCTTCCTGGTCAACGCGCAGAGCCTGGGTGAGTTCATCACGACCTGCAAATACACCAACCAGATCACGAGCTCGAGCGTCGACGAGATCGAAGAGCTCAATAGCATGCAAACCGAACTCGAGCAGAACAAGGCCGAGCTCCAGCAGGCCAAGTCTCAGCTTGAGGCGGAGCAGAAAAACGCCGAGGATGCGCTGGCACAGGCCCAGCAGCTCCGCAGCGAGGCACAGGCAAAAGCCGAGCAGGAAAATGCCGCCGAGCTTGCCAAGCTTGAGGCCGATAAGGCCGCTGCCGCCGAGAAGCTCTCGGGCGAGGGCGTAAGCGGCAGCAATTCCAGCAGCCAGGCCACCAACACCAACACCACCATCGACACCACGGTGAACAACTCCAATACCGGTAGCTCCGATTACGATTCGTTCATTAATGAGTGGACGAGCCGCATCGACAATTATCTCGCCGGCTCCCCTATGGCAGGCCAGGGCTATAACTTTGCCGTCGCCGCTTGGAATACCGGTGTCGACCCCCGTTGGTCCCCCGCCATCGCCTGCATCGAGAGCACCAAGGGTGCTTATTGCGCCAATTCTTATAACGCCTGGGGCTGGAGTGCACGTGGCGGCGGTTGGCGCAGCTTTGGCAGCTGGAGCGAGGGCATCTCCGCTCACGTTGCCTATCTGGGCGCCAACTACGGCTCCACCCTTACCCCGGCTGCGGCCAAAAAGTACTGCCCGCCCACGTGGCAGGACTGGTACAACAAAGTCGCCGCTCAGATGAACCGCATCTAAGTGCAACTGCAAAGGGCCCCAATGGGGCCCTTTTCTTTTAGGTAGCGGAGGTATCGACAACGCCGGTCGCATTGGCAACCGCGACTATGACGATCATGCATAGGAGCAGCACACCCAATGCCTTGAGCCAGAGTTTCGCGAGTTTCTTGCCGCGATAGCTGTCGAGCAGTGCGAATCGCCGACGAAGACGGCGCTTATCGAGCAGCGCAAAATGCATAAGCACCATAAGGCCATCGACAAAGAAAAAATACTCGATTATGAGAAGCCACGTCGGGTAGCTTTGGTTTGCTCCCGTGGGGTGAAAGACGGCAAAGTGACTTCCGGCAAAGAACACAAGCAGCGAGAAGCAGACGAGCGTATTCCAAATACGCCCCAGAGACTCCGGAACGCGAGAGAGCAAACCGCATGCAGCGGAGGCGGCAGGCCTAGGAAGCCCTGTGGGGTTCTGGAGCCCTTGGGGCGTCAACACCGTCTCCGAGGCCGGAGTACGGACAGGCGCAGGCGCAGGAGGCCGCACGGGGCGACTCAGATCGTATGCCGCGCGCGTCGCCCGTCCCAACGCTTCCGCGCTCGCAAAACGCTTGGCCGGGTCGAGCGCCATCGACATGCAGATGACATCGGCAAGTGGGGTGGGAATGCCACGCGCCTCGCATTGCTCGCGCATGTCGAGCCCTGGTTTAGGGTCGACTCCCGTCAAGCAGAAGAACAACAGGGCGCCAAGTGCGTAGACGTCGCTTCGCACGCTCGTCTGCCCAAACCCATACTGCTCGGGCGGCGCATAGGGCCGTGTCCCAAACTTGATGGTGTCGGCATCGGCGCCATCGCGCCATACGCGCGCGATCCCCAAGTCGATAATCACCAGCGACGAAAACGTCAGACCGTCATCAGGCGTATAGTTGGCACCTGTCATGATGATATTCGACGGCTTGAGGTCGCGATGGATCACCGGCGCCGACGTCTCCCCCGCCATCGCAAAACCGGCGTGGAGCTCGCCCACGGCATCGCATAGGGCAGGATACAATTCGTGCGCATAATCGGGGGTGGCTCCCAGACGGTCCACCAGCGCCCCGAGTGTCTCCCCTTCGATGTATTCCATAACCACGTTGAGCTCGTCGCCCGCACGACGACAATCGACGATTCTGGGCAGGTGCTCAAAACGCCTACCTGCCCGCTGAGCGGCAAACAGACGCCCGTATGCCCCACCGATTTGAGCCGAAGCATCGATGCGCTTACGGACAAAGGGGCCGAGCGAACCACCGCCGGTTCCTTCAAAGTACACGAGCTCGGTTGTTTCAACGGACGAGCGCTTAAGTACACGCTCCACGCGATAGCTGTCGTCGCGATCGAGCGACGCCAGGTGCTCGGCAAGCGCTGCGGTCAGCTCGTCATTGGAATATGTTGGGGTCTGAGTATCCATAGCCTCCATCATAGCGCAGGGCGCAGACACCCCATGGCATCCGCGCCCCGTTCGTTTGCATCGTTGTTCGACAGCTCCACCGGCTCAGATATCAGCCGCTAACTCACCGTCTCCTCGCCAAAGCGATACAGCTCCTCGTTGACCTTTTGGAGGCTGCACCCGCGATCGATGCAAAAGATGATAATCGCATCGCGGTGGTCCTTGCAGTTAAGGACGCTTACCCCGGCAGCCGTCAGCGCACGGTTGGTCTCTTTGAGCGTCAGCGCCATCGCAAAGGCAATCTGCAGCACCTTATTGCGACTCGGATGACGCGCGCCGGTAAAGATCTGATAGCCAAAGGTCTCATTGAGATCGGCCATGCGAACCACGCGCGAACGCTCCAAGCCCTTTTCCTGCAGTAGCTGCTTCAGGTAGTCCGAAAGCGACGGGGCGGCAAAGTCGTGCTCCCTGATATAGCCATCGATGTTCGGCGCATCGAGAAGCTCATTGAGCAACTCCTCGGTCAGCTTTTTATCGGGCATACGGCTTCACCTCCCCCAGTGCATGCAACATGCTAGAAACCACTTACGTCCGAACGCTCCCAGCTAGCAACCTGGTCGGGAGACACTGTACCCAGCGCCTCGAACTTCCAGGAGCCGCCCGCCTTCAGATGATTGGTGTTTGCAAGAGCCGTTCCAACCTGGTTGCCATCGGCATCATACAGAACATACTCAATCTGAATGTAGCTCTTTTCCTTGTCCGTGTTATTGGTCAGCGTGCCCGTGATCTTATAGGCAAACTGATTGGAGGTGTCTTCAGCCTCATCAGCAATGGTATACGGTTCTTGCGGTTCTTTTTGCTCCTCAGCCTGCTGTGTCGCCTCGGCAGGTTTTGCCGAATCGCTCGCAGACGAATCGGTTGAATTGCCACCCATAGAGCCCACGGCACCGACGATAACCAGCACCACGATGACGCCTAGGACAATCTTGCCGATCGGCTTCTTTCCCTCTTTTGCCATTATTCATCCTTCCTACGATCCGGCTACCGCGCCGGCACACAGCACATCGTAGAAAGGATTGAACTTGAATTCATTAGCTGAGAGCTAAGGCTGCAGTAAACGGCCAATGCAGTTATCCAAACGCCGAGCAAACGCACTTTGCGCAACCGTCTGCTGGCAGCGCGTCAACCCACCGTTACGGATTCCCCAGTAAAGGCGCTGATCATCAACAGGACAAAGAACACCAGGTAGCTGGCACTCAGCGGGTACGCAATAATCAGGAAGACGACCCAGCCGACAGTGGTTTTACCGTCGGCACGGCGTTGCTCGCGATTGCGGCAAAGCCAAATCGTCACGCCAATGGCCACAATCAGCAACACGAGTGCCGCTGCTGCCAACCCGGCAAGCGCAAACATTACGCCAATGCTCACAGCGATGACCGGGAGCAGCAGCAAGCCGCACCCGCAACCGCCCGGACTATATACAGCAGACTGTCGGCGTCGCTTCATCGCCGCGCCACCCCATCATCTCTGAGCACTACAGTGCGATGGCCTGCTGAACAGGAACGATCTTATCGAGTTCCGGTTCGATCCGCCTTTTCTCGACCTCAAGGTCAAACGCCACCTGAGCGCGCAGCCAATAACCATCCGTCAGGCCAAAATAACGGCAAAGACGGAGGTCGGTGTCGGCCGTCACGCGACGTTTTCCCAAGACAATCTGCCCGATACGCTGAGCCGGAATCCCGGTCTCTTTCGCAAGGCGATATTGAGAAATGCCCATGGGAACAAGAAACTCCTCTTTGAGAAGCTCACCAGGGGTCACCGGCGACAGCAAATCGGCCGAGGTCTCATCACTTGTGATAATCGACGATTTCGACATTCCAAGCCATCTCCTGTCTCCACTCAAAACAGACCCGATAGCGCTCGTTAACACGGATGCTATATTGACCGGCACGATCGCCCTTCAAAGCTTCCAGGCGGTTGCCCGGCGGAACGCGAAGATCATCAAGCGAAGCACAAACCTGCAGTTGGCGAATCTTCCTCAGCGCAACGCGCTCAAAGGGCACGAACCTCCTGACCCGCACACCCATGGCAAAGCGTTCGGTATCCTCATCTTTATACGATGCAATCATAGTATCGCCTTACGTTAGTAACGTCAAACGTTTCTATAGACTTACATCTCTATTATATCGTACGTTTGTTCGTGTTTTCTAGAACAAATAGTCCTTCACGCCTTAGTCAAGCGAAAGTAATCGTTTGTAGACATCGAAGCCTTTGAGAAGAATCTCCTCGTCGAAGAGCATGCTATCGGTATGCAGAGCGCTTGTGGCATAAGCGGGGCAGCCATCCGAATCACTCGGGTTGTCTTGGTCCTCTGGCATACCCGTACCCAGCAGGAAAAACACGCCCGGCAGATGGCGCTGATAGAACGCGAAATCCTCGGCGATCAGCAGCGGCTCGTCCACAAGTTGCAGCTCGGGCAAGGCAGGCATGATGTTGGCAAACAGCTCGGGGTCGTTGTCGACCGGCGGATAGCCCTCGGCAAAATCGAGGTCATATGCGCAGCCCGTTGCGGCGCATGCCTCATCAAGCACGCGGCGCACACCCTCACGCGCACGGTCGAACATGTCGTCCGTAAACACACGCAGGCTGCCGGCAACATGGGCCTCCCCCGCCACCGCGTTGCAGACGGTACCGGCCTGCAGCAGACCAAACTTACCGATACAGGGCTCGTCGGTGCCCAGCTCGTCCATCAGCTCGCGCTCGGCAACCAAAAACTTCGCTGCCGCCAACGCGGCATCGTGCGACTCCCCAACCGGCACACCATAGGTCTTAGCGATGTGGATGCTCGTACCGTGAATATGGATATGCGTCTCGCTCGAACGCGCCAGCAGCGGACCGGAACAACTCGCCAACGTGCCGGCAGGCAGATCGGGCCACACATGGAAGCCAAAAATGCGGTCGGCCCCATAGCGCTCGAACACACCACTCTCGCATACCGTCTTGGCACCACCTGTCGTTTCCTCGGCCGGCTGGAACACAAAGAGTACGTTGCGCCTAATGGCGCCCGGCTGCTCGCGAATCGTACGGTCGACATACGTCGCGGCGGCAAGTGCCATGGCCATGTGTCCGTCATGTCCGCAAGCGTGCATCTTGCCGGGATGTGTCGAGGCGAACGCTGCCCCTGTTGCCTCGGCAATGGGCAGCGCATCCATATCGGCGCGAATCGCCGTGGCATGCGCGGCACCAACGCCGGCGTCGAAGAAAGCGCAGACGCAGCTGGGGCACGGATGGGTCACCTCGCAAGCGAGCGGTGCCAACACGCCCTCGATATAGGCAATGGTTTGCGGAAGATCGAAATCGAGCTCCGGAATGCGATGGAGATCGCGGCGATAGCGACGGAGTTCTTGGAGCTCGGTCATAGAGGATCCCTTCGTGAGGCACATCTGTTGCAACTTATTGTGATACAGGATTGTGGCGCACATGTTTCCAGCATATCCTTGCATTTTTTAAACGTTATATACGAATACTCTTGTTTGGTAAAGTGCAACGTGATAGGGTCTTTACCACTTGATAGAGGCGCGGGCACGAAGAGCCGCGGGCGAGCCAGCAGGCTTTGACCCCGTGGGGAGGCGAAACCCGCCGAACTGGGTTTTTCGGGCACGAACAACCTGGTGGGCCTGTGGGAAACACCCACAGGACTGTCTGCAGCAATGCGGGAGCGCTATCCGGACATTGGGTCCACGCTATGCGGATTCGATGCGCAGATGGCGCCGTCTGGATAGCGAGGTTTACGGGACATGGCATTGACCCCCAACGAGGCATATGCGGCCAAGCAGCCGTTTGTGGACAAGGAGACACTCGAGCATATCGTCGAGCAGTTCCCCACGCCGTTTCATCTATACGACGAGGCGGGCATCCGCCGCAACATGCAAGAAGTGTGCGACGCCTTTGCATGGAACCCGGGCTTTAAGGAATACTTTGCCGTCAAGGCCAACCCCAACCCGGCGCTCATCTCCATTCTCAACAAATACGGCTGCGGCTGCGATTGCTCGAGCTATACCGAGCTCATGATCGCCCGCTCGCTGGGTATCACGGGACACGACATCATGTTCTCGTCCAACGATACGCCGGCTGCCGACTTTGAGCTCGCCGACAAGCTGGGCGCCATCGTCAACTTTGACGACATCAGCCACATCGAGTTCTTTGAGCGCGTTGCGGGGCCCATCCCCAAAACGGTCAGCTGCCGCTTTAATCCAGGCGGTCTGTTCCAGCTCTCCAACGGCATCATGGACAACCCGGGCGACTCCAAATATGGCATGACCACCGAGCAGCTCTTCGAGGCCTTCCGCATGCTCAAGGCCAAGGGCGCCGAAAACTTTGGCATCCACGCATTCCTTGCCAGCAACACCGTCACCAACGACTACTACCCCAAGCTCGCACGCATCCTCTTTGAGCTTGCCGCACGCCTGGAGCGCGAGACCGGCGCGCACGTCGCCTTCATCAATCTGTCCGGCGGCGTCGGCATTCCCTATCAGCCCGAGCAACAGGCCAACAACATTCACGCCATCGGCGAGGGGGTACACGCTGCCTACGACGAGATCCTGGTTCCTGCCGGCATGGGCGATGTGGCCATCTGCACCGAGATGGGTCGCTTTATGATGGGTCCCTACGGCTGCCTGGTCACCAAGGCCATTCACGAGAAGCAGATTTACAAGGACTATATCGGTGTCGATGCAAGCGCCGTCGACCTGATCCGCCCTGCCATGTACGGCGCTTACCACCACATTACGGTGATGGGCCAGCCGGGTGGCGACGACAAGACCACAGCGCCCGTCACAGACACCTACGACATCACGGGCAATCTGTGCGAGAACAATGACAAGTTCGCCATCGACCGCGAGCTGCCGCATATCGAAATGGGCGACCTGCTCGTGATTCACGACACCGGTGCGCATGGCTACTCTATGGGCTACAACTACAACGGCCGCCTGCGCTCCGCCGAGGTCCTGCTGCGCCCCGATGGCTCGGCCGACCTCATTCGACGCTCTGAGCGCCCGGGCGATTACTTTGCCACGCTCGACGTGCTGCCGTGCGGCCGAGAGCTGCTGGCCAAGTCGCGCGCCGAAAGTGCCCGCCGTCGCGCCCAAGACGAGCGCCTAGCAGTCGCAGCTCAATGGAACAAACGCATCCAGATCGCGAAGGCGAAGGAGAAGAACATGGACATCCGCACTCTCGAGGGCTCAATCGTCGCCCTGGTTACGCCGTTTAAAAAGGACGGCAGCGTCGACTTTGACGCGCTCGAGCGCCTTATCGATTTCCACCTGCAAAACGGCACCGACGCCATCCTCACCCTGGGCACCACCGGTGAGAGTGCCACGATGACCGATGACGAGGACAACTCCGTCGTCGCCGCCGTGGTCAAGCATGTTGCAGGACGCGTCCCCGTCATCGCCGGCTCGGGCTCCAACTCCACGCAGACCATGCTCACCAAGTCGCTCACCTATCAGGGCCTGGGCGCCGACGGTCTGCTGCTCATCACCCCCTACTACAACAAGTCCAATGAAGAGGGTATCTATCAGCACTTTAAGACCGTCGCCGATGCCGTTGACATCCCCTGCATCCTGTACAACATCCCCGGCCGCTGCGGCTGCGGTATCAGCGAGCGCAACGTAGAGCGCCTAGCCGCGCACCCCAACATCATGGGCATCAAGGAGGCCTCGGGCAACGTCGCCTACGCGGCCAAGATCGCCCACCTGCTGTCCGATGACTTCCGCATGTACTCGGGCGAGGATGCACTCACAGTGCCGCTCATGAGCCTGGGCGCTTCGGGCACCATCAGCGTGTGGGCCGACGTGCAGCCGCAGCTCGTACACGACATGTGCCGCGCTTATCTGGACGGCGACGTAGCGCGCGCCCGCGATATCCAGATTGCCGGCCAGCCGCTCATCAACGCCCTCTTTAGCGAGGTCAACCCCATCCCCGTCAAGGAAGCGCTCGCCCAGATGGGCATGATCGAGGCAAACTACCGTATGCCGCTGTGCCCCATGGCAGACGACACGCGAGCCGCACTTACCGATGCTCTGAAGGGAGCTGGTCTGCTTGATTAAGACCGTCATTATGGGAACGGGCCGCATGGGCTCGCTCATCCGCACTACCGCCGAAGGCATTGTCGACGCCGGCGGGCAGCCCGTTTTTGATATCGTCGCCCAGATCGGTTTTGATCTGTCCGGGCTCGAGAGCGCCCCGGCAGCCGATGTGATTATCGACTTCTCGAACGTCGTGACCTTCGATGCCGTCGTCGCCTATGTCGAGCGCACGGGCGCGGCGTTGGTCTCAGGCACCACAGGCTACACCCCCGAGCAGATGGACCGCCTGCGCGAGCTGGGTCAGAACGCCCGCGTCATGCACTCGGGCAACTACTCCATCGGCATCGCCGCCCTGCGTCATCTGGTGGCCCAGGCCACACGCGAGCTGCCCGGCTTTGACTGCGAGATCGTCGAGACGCACCACAACCAAAAGGTCGACGCCCCCAGCGGCACTGCCAAGTTGTTGCTCGACGCCGTCGTCGAGGCCGAGCCCGAGGCAGGCTACCACCCCGTCTATGGCCGCGAGGGCATGTGCGGCGCGCGCGACCCCAAGGAAATCGGTATGCACTCGCTGCGCGGCGGCACCGTAGCCGGCGTGCACGAGGTGGGTTTCTTTGGCCAGGACGAGGAAGTCACGCTCACCCACCGCGCCACGAGCCGTCAGATCTTTGTCAACGGCGCCCTGGCAGCCGCGCAGAAGCTCGTCGCCCGCGAACCCGGCTTCTATACGTTCGACCAGGTCATGTTTGCCTAACCAGGTATCAACCGAATCCACCCAAAGGAGAGATAGCAAATGAGCAACGCAGCCGAGATGGATGCACAGGAGATTATCAACTACATCGCCACCGCGCCCAAAAAGACGCCCGTCAAGCTGTACGTGCGCGAGAAGCCGGGCATGAAGGTTGCCTGGGGCGACGCACATGTCTACGGCGGTCGTCGTGGCAAGACCGTCTTTGGCGACTGGGATGAGCTTAAGGCCATCCTGGACGCCAACGCCGACTCCATCGATTACTACGACGTTGAAAACGATTGCCGCAACTCCGCCGTGCCCATGCTCGACCTTAAGGGCATCAACGCCCGCATCGAGCCGGGCGCGATCATCCGCGACCGCGTCGAGATTGGCGACCGTGCCGTCATCATGATGGGCGCCATCATCAACATCGGCTCCGTTATCGGCGAGGGTTCCATGATCGATATGGGCGCCGTGCTGGGCGGTCGCGCCACCGTGGGTAAGAACTGCCACATCGGCGCCGGCACCGTGCTGGCAGGCGTCGTGGAGCCCGCCAGCGCCACGCCCGTCATCATCGAGGACGATGTCATGATCGGCGCCAACGCCGTGGTTCTGGAGGGCGTGCACGTAGGCAAGGGCGCTGTCGTTGCCGCCGGCGCCGTGTGCGTCGAGGACGTCCCCGCCGGTGCGGTCGTGGCCGGTGTCCCCGCCCGCGTCATCAAGATGCGCGACGAGAAGACCGACAGCAAGACCGGCCTGGAAGAGGGCTTACGTCAACTTTAATAGTTACGCGGTTTTGACAAACCGCGTTTTCGCTGACTTATGCTCAACCTGCGGGGCAATTCATCCCCAAACAAGAAGGCCGAAGCCCCAAAGAGCTTCGGCCTTTGCTTTCTCGCTGTAGACGTAACGCAACTTATCGATTCTCGATGCTGCCGATATTCTTGAGTTCGATGGAGATGAGGCCGTTGGGCTCATTGACGAACTCAATGTACTCGGAATTCGAACCCATCTCGGCCGGGAAGCTGATCTCGATGCCCGTATCGGTACGAATCTTGTGATTGCGCACGGCCGCGCGCTCGACCTGCTTGCGCTCCACAGGAACGCGCTCAGGAACCTTCTCCTCGGTCAGTGCCGCGCGCACGCTCTCTTTGATGACCGGCTCGTCCTCAAAGACCTCATCGACGATATCCCAAGGCGGCAGCTCCTCGTCATCCTCGACCTTCTCGGCAACGGCAGCCTTAACCTTAGCGAGCGCTACGGCCGTATTGGCACCGTGTTCCTCGGCGACTTCCTCGACCACACGCGTCACGGTGTCGATGACCTCCTTACCCGATACGCCCGTGTCGCACTGCAGCAGGCCATCGGGGATAAGCATACGATCCTCGCCGGCAATCTTGCGCTTCTTGTCCACGTAGCCGATCTCCATGGTGCTCGCGCGCACGATGGCATAGCTTGGCACCTTTTGCGAGGGATTCGGCAGAATAGCGTAGTGGCGCGCGATGTCGTTGCGTACCTCCCCTTCCTCGCGGCCCACCTCGTGCATAAAAGCCTGCTTGGAGCCCAGCAGCATCACGGCAAACCAGCGGGCATCCTCATCGTCGTCAAAATCAGCCACGAGCACATCGGTAGACTCGGCTTTCTCGGCTTTGGTGAGCTCGGAGGAGATAAACTCCGCAATCTGCTGCGACAGGTCCACGAATTCGCGCTCGCCAAAGAAATAGCCCTTGAGCTCGCCGCCGAACGCAGAGTTCTCGGCAAACGTGGCGCGTTTATTGTCGGCCGAGGTGCGTGCGCGGCGCAGATGCGTGGTTACGAAATTGCGCACGGTACGACTTTCGATATCGAGCTCGCGCTGGCTCATAACGTTGACGGCAGAGTCAAAGTCCAGGATATGCAGAATCGCGTGATTGATTTTCATATACGGCATTCCGTTCTAGATCGATTTCGGCACGAACCAGTATAGCGGTCGAGCCCGCCCCAGGCGCATCGAAGATTGGTGCATCGGGGACAGGTTGCTTTGCACCAATGGCTAGCGCAGGAGCTCGGACTGCCAGGCCTCGAGCTGTTCTGCCAAACTCTTGCCGGCGGCGGGCATGTCGATCTGGGGTCGTTTGGGCAGCAGCGCACACTTAAGAATTGCCACGATGGTCTGCGAGACAAAGCGTCGCGTATCCTTGTCAAACCCTTGCGCAGCCTGGAGCATCACGGGCAGGCTCTCGCGCAGATTCCCAGCGATATCCGCAAACCGCTCAGCACCCGTAGCCTCAAACACGGAGAACAACGCATCTACAAAACGCTCGCGCTCGCTAGGCGAAACTGCAAGCAGCATCTCGCGAATGGAGCCATCAACGTATCGAGCACCGGCGGACAGGCGCTCACAGTACACGAAGTCGCGACCATCAACCACCCAGCTAAAGGGATTGTGCTGCAGCAGACTGAACTCGGTGCTCTCAACGATGGCATAGTCCTCCTGCGTCTCGAACATCATGCCAAAGATCGACGACCGAGGTAGCGTCTTGTCGATTCGACCGGAAAGATCGGCAAAGGCGTTGCCGTTCAGAAACTCCTCGACGAAACCCGGACCATCATGGGAATACGCCCGTTCGATTCGCGCACGGGCGACATCGGAGCACATCGCCGCACCGTACACCGCAAGGTTTCCACCCTTGGAATGACCTCCGCACAAAAGCGGCCCGTCAATCGCATCCGCCGCCTCGTCCACATAACGCGCCGCGGATTCCTGGGCCGGCACAGGATACCGGAACGCCATGTTAAAGTCCTCTTTCCAGCCCACAATCGTGCTGTCGGTCCCCCGGAAGGAAAGATAGCTAAACCCCGCCGGAAACCGGAACGCCATGGCTGCAAACTGCTCTGTCGCCACCACATCGCTCACGGCACGATAGCCGCAAACGTGCACGCCACGGTAGCGAGGGCTTGCTGCCACGGCCTCCAACAAGGCCCTGCTCCCCTCTGGATCCCACAAGTCGTCAATCATGTCCCGGTAGCACTCGGCACGCAGCAGCTCGCGTACGTCTAGGCCCTGCCAGTTCGTCAGCTCCGCCATATCACCCGGCAAACGCAAATAGGACAACCACGCAAAGACGAGGCTATCCACCGCGCAGAACGGCCTCTCCTCAAACGGATCAAACGCCGTCTGGGCATAGGTCAAAAAATTAGGCGAATCCGACATGGCCCTCCCATCAACTATGGTGCATTGGGGTCAGGTTACCTTGCACCAAAAAGGCGCCTGGGCCGTGTGGACCCGGACGCCTTCATTGTAAATTTTTGCTCTAGCAAGCTTGATTTAGCAGGAGAAGTCGACGCTGTCGATGATGTCCTTAAGGGCCTTTGCAGAGACGGTGAGCTCATGCTGCTCGTCATCGTTCAGCGGCACGGGAACGCGGCAGACAACGCCGTCGCGGCCAACGACCGTCGGCATGGAGATGGCCAGATCGGACAGGCCGTACTCGCCCACCATGAGCGAGGAGACAGGCAGAACGGTCTGCTCATCGCGCATGACGGCAGTGCAGATGCGCTTGACGGCCATAGCGACACCGTAGTAGGTGGCGTGCTTCTTCTCGATGATGGTGTAGGCGGAGTTCTTGACGTCCTCGGCGATGCGCCTCTCGGCAGCCTCATGCTCCAGGTGGCCGTGAAGCTCACAGAAGGTGTTCAGCGGCACGCCGGCAACCTGAGCGCTGGACCAAGCGACGAACTCGGAGTCACCGTGCTCGCCCATGACGTAGGCCTGGACATCGCGCGGGTCAACCTCGACGTGAGCGCCGAGCATCTGCTGCAGACGGCCGGTGTCGAGCACGGTGCCGGAGCCGATGACATGACCCTCGGGCAGACCGGACATCTTGATGGCGGCGTAGGTCAGAACGTCGACCGGGTTGGAGACGATGAGCAGAATGCCGTCGAAGCCAGACTTCTTGATCTCGGGAATAATGGACTTAAAGATGCTGACGTTCTTATTGACCAGGTCCAGGCGGGTCTCACCGGGCTTCTGGGCAGCGCCAGCAGTGACGACGATCATGGCGGCGTCGGCGACATCGGAATAATCGCCGGCGTAGATCTTCATCGGCTCGGCAAACGTCATGCCGTGCGCGATATCCAGAGCCTCACCCTCGGCGCGGTTCTTGTCCACGTCGATAAGGACCATCTCGGAGAACAGACCGCTCTGCATCAACGCGAACGCCGAAGACGAACCGACGAAACCGCAGCCGACAATAGCGACCTTCTTCTCGTTAACCATTAGAAACTCCCATCTCTCTCCACAAACAAGCCGCCCGGGAACGACCCGAGCGGCTTGCCGTAATCCCAATACATCCAATCGGGACTTTGATTATGCTCCTATTCGCAGCCAAATATCGACCGTTTGCCGAAATTATTTGCAGAATTCGTAAAATAACTGCACGAAATCGGTTTCGAGCTATTGACGAGCCGAAATAGCTTTCTAATACAGGCCCGCTTCGCGGATGGCCTCGACAGCCAAAGCGATCTGGTCGGGCGGCAAAACCAGCGCCATACGCACGTGCCCCTCGCCCGAAGGACCAAAGCTCGCGCCCGGCGTCACCACAACACCGGCCTTCTCCATGAGCTCCTCGCAAAACGCCATGGAATCGGTGCGACCACCGGGAAGCTTGGCCCACACAAACATGGAGCCATGCGCGTTGGGACGCTCCCAGCCCAGGCCCTCAAGACCGTCGCACAGGGCATCGCGACGCTCCTGGTACTTCAGACGCTGCGCCTCGACCTCATCACGCGGACCGTTCAGGCAGGCGATAGCAGCCTTCTGGATCGGGAAGAACATACCAAAGTCGATCTGGCCGCGTAGCTTGGCAAAGGCAGAGACCACGTCCTCGCGGCCGACCAAAAAGCCGATGCGAGCACCGGTGACGTTAAAGGACTTGGAGAGCGAGAAGAACTCAACGCCCACCTCGAGCGCACCGGGATACTGCAAGAAGCTGCCGCCCGGCTCGCCGTCGAACACGATGTCGGAGTACGCGTTGTCATGGACGATGAGCAGGTCGTGCTCGCGGGCAAAAGCGATGATCTCCTCGTAGATCTCGGGCGTGCCCACCGAGCCCACCGGGTTGGCGGGCAGCGACACGATCATATACTTGGCGCGGTCGGCCACTTCGGGATCGATGCCCGCCACATAGGGCAGGTAATTGTGCTCGGCAACCAGCGGATAGTACTCGAGCTTGGCATCGGCGATCTTGGCACCCGCCTCAAAGACCGGGTAGCACGGATCGGGAACCAAAATAGTGTCGCCCGGATCGAGCAGGGCCAGGCCCAAATGGCCCACGCCCTCCTGCGTGCCGTTGCACGACTGCACCATGGACGGCGTAATGCCGGAGACACCAAAGCGACGCTCATAGTAATCGCACACGGCCTGCTTGAGTTCGGGCAGGTCACGCAGGGCATACTTCCACATCTCGGGATCTTTGGCTGCTTGCGTGAGCGCCTCGACCACGTGGTCGTACGGCTTAAAGTCGGGCGTGCCCACGCTCATGTTGTAAATGGTCTTGCCCTGAGCCTTCAGCGCGAGCAGTTTGTTGTTGAGCGAGGCGAAGACCTCCGCGCCAAAGCGGTCGAGACGCTGCGATGCCTGCATGGTGCCACCTTTCGATATGAAAAACGCGGCGCTCCGACAAGAGCGCCGCGCGATACGGGCCATCAGATTGCAAAAGTGTAACGCTTGCAACCCCCGTATTGGTTCAATTTAGCCAACCTTAGTCAATTGCATTGAGCGCATCGATCTGCGCAAGCCACAGACGCGAGCTGGCGTCACTCGGCATACGCCAATCGCCGCGCGGGCTGAGCGTCACCGAGCCCACCTTGGGACCATCGGGCAGGCAGCTGCGCTTAAACTGCTGAGCAAAGAAGCGACGGTAGAACGTACGCAACCACGTGTGGACGGTCTTGGCGTCGTAGACGCCCTCGAAGCTCTTGAGCGCCATGCGGTAGATCTTGCCGGGCTCAAAGCCAAAACGCAGCAGGTAGTAGAGGAAGTAGTCGTGCAGCTCGTACGGGCCCACCAAATCCTCAGTCTTCTGTGCAATCTCGCCGTCGCCCGTGGGCGGCAGAAGCTCGGGGGACACCGGCGTATCGAGGATGTCGAGCAGTGTCTCGGCAATGCGCCCGCCAAAGACATCGGCGGCATAACGCACCAAGTGACGCACGAGCGTCTTGGGCACGCTCGCGTTGACGGCGTACATGCTCATGTGGTCACCGTTATAGGTAGCCCAACCGAGCGCCAACTCCGACAGGTCGCCCGTGCCGATGACAAAACCGCCAGCCTGGTTGGCCAGATCCATCAGAATCTGCGTACGCTCGCGCGCCTGGCTGTTCTCGTAGGTCACGTCCTGCACGGCCGGATCATGCTCAATGTCCTTGAAGTGCTGCTCCACAGCCGCATGGATCGAAACCTCGCGGAAGCTCACACCCAGGTCGCGAGCGAGCGACTCGGCGTTCGACTTGGTGCGATGCGTCGTGCCAAAGCCGGGCATGGACACGGCCGTGATACCGGTGCGCGGCAGCCCCAGTGCATCGAAGGCGCGAACTGTCACGAGCAGCGCGAGTGTGGAATCAAGGCCGCCCGAAAGACCGATGGCTGCAGCCTTGGTACCCGTATGGGCAAGGCGGGTCTTGAGGCCGGCGGTCTGCAGGTCGAGGATGGTCTCACAGCGCTCGGCCAGGTCGCCATGGTCGGCCGGCACAAAGGGAGCGCGGGGGAAGACACGGTCGATGTCGAACGCATCGCGCAGGACAGGTTCGTCTGTCAGCACGCCCTCAAACGAAAATTCAACGGTCGTGGCCTCCGGTGTATCGTCCGTGCGCGCCCACGTCGTCGAGCGGCGGCGCTCGGCAACCAGACGGTCAAGATCGACATCGGCGACGGCCATATCGCAGGTAAGCAGTTTGGTGGCGGCGAGCTTGGAGCCGTTTTCGTAGATAAGGTTCTCGCCTGCAAAGACCATATCGGTCGTGGACTCGCCCTCGCTCGCATCCGCATAGGCATAGGCGCAGTACAGGCGCGCACTCTGATTGGAGATGAGACTGCGGCGATAGTCTGCCTTACCGATAATCTCATCCGAGGCCGACGGGTTGAGAATCACCGTCGCACCGGCAAGCGCCATCTCGGTCGAAGGCGGCGCCGGCACCCACAGGTCCTCACAGACCTCAACGCCCAGCACCAGGTCCTCGGCGCCCTCATCACAGCAGCGGTAGACAAGCCCCGAACCCAGCGGAACCGGACCCTGACCGGCAAA
>CBCSNG010000018.1:0-46006 GCA_965141635.1 uncultured Collinsella sp.
TCGAGAGCCCCGCTTCCAAGGTCTTCGACGAGGCCGAGAACCGCATGCACACCATTAAGGCTGTCATGTACGCCACGCTCAAGTAAGAGCATCTAGCATCTCGCTCGGGGTGTCTTGCTGCACACCCCGAGCGGCTTTGTCTGGTAAATATCTCGCGTCGGGCGGTGGGCACGGCACGGAAGATCCGCTTCGCGCGAGAAAGTTAAATGATTTATGAAGGGGGGATGAGAACTATGACTGAGACCGCTAAGAAAAAGCGCGGTATGCCTTCATCGTTCACCATTCTTCTTGCTCTGCTGGCAATTGTTGCAGTTGTTACCGTTATCGTCTCCGGCACGTCCGGCGGCGCGGTTACTGCCGCCCGTCTGAGCGATTTCTGCACCGCCCCGATTAAGGGCTTCGCTGACGCTCTGCCCGTCTGCCTCTTCGTTATGATCCTGGGCGGCTTCCTCGGTATGATGACCGAGACCGGCGCTCTGGACAACGGCATCGCCGTCCTGGTGCAGAAGCTTAAGGGCAACGAGATCATGCTCATTCCCGTGCTGATGCTCATCTTCTCCCTCGGTGGTACCACCTATGGTATGTGCGAGGAGACCGTTCCCTTCTACGCCCTGCTCGCCGCTACCATGATGGCTGCCGGCTTCGACCCGATGGTCGGCGCCGCTACCGTCCTGCTCGGCGCTGGCTGCGGCTGCCTCGGCTCCACGGTTAACCCGTTCGCCGTCGGCGCTGCCGTCGACGCCCTGACCGGCGTTGACATTGCCGTGAACCAGTCCATCATCATCGGCCTCGGTGCCGTCCTGTGGCTTGTTACCACCGTCATGTCCATCGTCTTCGTGATGAACTATGCCAAGAAGGTCAAGGCTGACAAGGGTTCCACCATCCTCTCGATGCAGGAACTCAAGGACGCCGAAGAGGCACATGGCAAGGCTGCTTCCGAGGTCCACAAGGAGGTCAAGCTCACCGGTCGTCAGAAGGGTGTTCTGATCGCCTTCGCCTTCACCTTCGTCGTCATGATCGTCGGCTTCATCCCGCTGGCCGACCTCAACGAGGGCGTCGCCAACTTCTTTGACGCTGGCGCTGTCTATGACGCCGACGGTAATGCCGTCGTCCAGGGCTGGTCTGCCCTGATCACCGGCCTGCCCATTGGCCAGTGGTACTTCGACGAGGCTTCCACCTGGTTCTTCCTCATGGCTATCCTGATCGGTATCATCGGTGGCCTGTCCGAGAAGCAGATCGTCAACACCTTCATCACCGGCGCTGCCGACATGATGTCCGTTGTTCTCGTCATCGCCCTCGCCCGTGGCATCTCCGTCCTCATGGCTAGCACCGGCCTCGACGTTTACGTCCTCGACGCTGCCGCCAATGCCCTGGCTGGCCTGTCCGGCGTGATCTTCGCTCCCATGAGCTTCCTGGTCTACTTCGGCCTGTCCTTCCTGATCCCCTCGACCTCCGGTATGGCCACCGTCTCCATGCCCATCATGGGACCGCTGGCTGTTAAGCTCGGCTTCTCGCCCGAGGTCATGGTCATGATCTTCTCCGCCGCCATCGGTGTCGTGAACCTGTTCACCCCGACCTCCGGCGCCATCATGGGCGGTCTCGCCCTGGCCAAGATCGAGTGGACGACCTGGCTCAAGTTTGCCCTTAAGCTCATCGTCGCGCTCTCCGTCGTCTGCGCCATCATCCTGACCGTCGCCTGCGTGTTGCTCTAAGTACCCAACGGGTACCCCACGGAAACCTTGACGATCCTGTAAAGGATCATCTGGTCATCGTCTGTCCGGTGGGGTCAACCCACCGGTAGACTCCTACCTTTAGCCCCCTCCCGTTCCGTGCGCGGGAGGGGGCGCTCTCATGTTGCGCGGTTCTACGAACCGCGCAACCAGTCGACGCTGTGCGCCGCCCAGGACGACAATTTGTCATTCAAAAGGCAAGGCATGACCAGAAGGTCTATGCCTTGCCTTTTTCATGCCAACTTGTACGTCCTGGACGTCGCTCGCTGACTTATGCTCAACCTGCGACGTTTCTGTTGTTGGTGCAAAGGGATCAGGTTACTTTGCGCCAAAAGGGGAAGTTGCGGTGGAATAGTTCCTGTTTGGCCGTCATGAGGGGTTAAACAGGAATTATTCCACCGCAACTTATCGGTGGCGTGTTTGGTTGGTGCCTGTTGATGGTCTGGGTATCGGGGAGGGCGGGCTCCGTTATAATCGCCTAGAACATTAAATGGAAACGGGACGGGAGCCATATATGCGCCAGGGTTTCGACAACGCGAAGTATATCGAGCTGCAGGCCGCTCATATTAAGGAGCGCATCTCGCAGTTTGGCGGCAAGCTGTATTTGGAGTTTGGCGGCAAGCTGTTTGACGACTATCACGCGAGTCGCGTGCTGCCGGGTTTTGAGCCGGACAGCAAGTTTCGCATGCTCAAGAGCATTGCCGATGACGTCGAGGTCATCATCGCCATTAACGCGAACCACATCGAGAAGAACAAGGCTCGCGGTGACCTGGGCATTACCTATGACGAGGACGTTTTGCGCCTGGTCGACCTGTTCCGCGGCAACGGTTTTGCTGTCGCGGCCGTGGTTATCACCCAGTACGCCGGCCAGCCCGCCGCCGATGTGTTCCGCAATCGCCTGAACGCGCTCGGCATTCCTGCCAAGCTGCACTATCCCATCGAGGGCTATCCGCACGACGTCGACCTGATCGTGTCCGACGACGGCTATGGCAAGAACGAGTTTGTCGAGACCACTCGTCCGCTCGTTGTGGTCACCGCTCCCGGCCCTGGCTCGGGCAAGCTCGCCACCTGCCTGTCTCAGCTCTATCACGAGCACAAGCACGGCACTGCCGCCGGCTACGCCAAGTTCGAGACTTTCCCGGTTTGGAATCTGCCCCTCACGCATCCGGTCAACATCGCCTATGAGGCCGCCACGGCTGACCTCGACGATGCCAATATCATCGACTCCTTCCACTTGGAGGCCTACAACAAGACCACGGTCAACTACAACCGTGACGTCGAGGCCTTCCCGGTGGTCCGTGCTCTGATGGAAAAGATCCTGGGCAAGAGCCCCTACCAGAGCCCCACCGACATGGGCGTCAATATGGTCGGTTTTGCCATTACCGATGACGATGCCTGCCGCGACGCTTCCAAGATGGAGATCGTCCGCCGCTACTTTACCGCGGTCGAAAATGTGCGCCGTACCGGCGTGGGCGATGAGCAAGTCGACCGTCTCAAGATCATTATGAAGAAGGCCGGTATCGACAAGAATTACTCGCCGGCACGCTCGGCCGCCCTTACCAGGGAGCAGCTGACAGGTGGCCCCGTAGGCGCCATGGTCATGCCTGATGGCTCCGTGGTGACCGGCAAGACTTCCACGCGCCTGGGCGCCGCGAGCTCGCTCATCATGAATGCACTTAAGCATGTCTCGGGCGTTGACCTTGAGCTCGAGGTCATTAGCGATGAGGCGATCGAGCCTATCAGCAAGCTCAAGACGCATTTCCTGGGTAGCAAGAACCCGCGCCTGCACACCGACGAGACGCTTATGGCGCTCTCGATCACCTCGGCAACGAGCGAGACGGCGGCCCGCGTCCTTTCGGGCTTGGAGCAGCTGCGCGGCTGCGATGCCTTCTTTAGCGTGATCATCTCGCCGACGGACGAGACGGTGTTGCGCAAGCTGGGCATCAACGTGTGCTGCGAGCCCAAGTTCGAGCGTCGTGGTTTCTTCCACCGCTAAGCCTGGAGAAATTGGTCTGAAAGGGGCACATCGGGTATACATTCGGTGTGCCCCTTTTATCAACAAAAGCTACCGTTTAACCTAAAATTAGCCCGTTTACCTGCCTATAAGCGATTTGGGCGGTATACAATAACCCTAATTGTTTCATCCTTTTGCGGGGATGCCGCATGATGGATGTTGCCGGCCATCATGGGGTGTGCCGGTCGCGCACGGTGCAAGTGATGCCCGTGCCCGGTTTGAGGAGGCTGCCATGGCTGGCAAGGGTCGTGCGAGTGTCAACGATATGAAGCGTGTCGAGGTGCAGGTGCTGATGGAGATCGCACAGCAGTCCGAAGACAACGGCGGATTTTATGGCTTTTCGCGAAAGACGCTTGCCGAGCGTGTGGGGGTGTCTCCGTATCGCGCCCGCGCGGCAATTGAACGCTTGGAATCCGAAGACATCATTGAGGTCGTCTCGCGCTACAGCGACGACGGCGGCCAGCTCGCAAATGGTATTTGTCTTACGGAGCGTGGCGAATGGTATCTAGAGGGCATCCGTGCCGGTATGCTCGTGCAGGACTTGATCAAGGACGAAGTCGCCGATCGATAACAGCGTGCATACATAGTGGAAACGACGCCGCCTGGGCAACCGGGCGGCGTTTTGTTTCGAGATGGAGAAATGCGATTGCGCGTAAGAAAAATTGTGTGCGACGCGCGTCGCGAGTATTACAATGAAGACCCGTAAGATGTGTATGGACAACTTCTACGGGAAGCGCAGGTAACTCAATATGACCAAGCATGTGTTCGTGACCGGCGGCGTGGTTTCGTCTCTGGGCAAGGGTATTACCGCGGCCTCGCTGGGCCGTCTGCTCAAGTCGCGCGGCTACAAGGTAACGATGCAAAAGGCCGACCCGTATCTGAACGTCGACCCCGGCACCATGAGCCCGTTCCAGCATGGCGAGGTCTTTGTGACCGAGGACGGCTACGAGTCCGATCTGGACCTGGGCCACTACGAGCGCTTTATTGATGAGAACCTGACCCGCGATTCCAACTTTACGACTGGTGCCATCTATAAGAGCCTGATCGCCCGTGAACGTCGCGGTGACTTTTTGGGCGGCACCGTGCAGGTGATTCCGCACGTCACGAACGCCATTAAGGATAAGTTCCGTCGTATTGAGGAGCAGACCGGCTCCGACGTGGTCATCACTGAGTTGGGCGGCACCATCGGTGACATCGAGTCGCAGCCGTTTGTCGAGGCCATCCGCCAGTATCGCAAGGAGGCCGGCCCCGAGAACGTCTGCTACATCCACGTGTCGCTCGTTCCCTATATCGCCGCCGCCCACGAGGTCAAGACCAAGCCGACGCAGCACTCCGTTAAGGAGCTCCGCAGCTTTGGTATCCAGCCCGATATTATCGTTCTGCGCTCCGACCACCATATCGACGATGCCATCCGCGGCAAGATCGCAAGCTTCTGCGACGTCGACACCGACTGCGTCTTTACCAACGAGGACTGCGCGAGTATCTACGATGTTCCGCAGCTGCTCGCCGAGCAGGACTTTGACCTGCGCATTTGCGAGCGTCTGGGTCTGGACCCGCGTGAGCGCGACATGAGTCAGTGGAACGAGTTCCTGCGCAAGCAGAACCATGCCAACCAGCACGCCGACAAGGTGAAGATCGCCGTCGTGGGCAAGTATACGCAGCTGCCCGATGCCTACCTGTCGGTTATCGAGGCCCTGCACCATGCGGGCGTGTTCTATGATCGCCACGTTGACGTGCAGCTGGTCGATGGCGAGAGCCTCGACGAGCAGAATGTCTCCGAGGTCCTGGGTGACGCCTCGGGCATCTTGGTCCCTGGCGGCTTTGGTAAGCGCGCCCTGGAGGGCAAGATCCTCGCGGCCGAGTTCGCCCGCGAGCACAAGATTCCGTATCTGGGCATTTGCCTGGGTATGCAGGTGGCCGTGTGCGAGTTCGCCCGCAACGTCGTCGGCCTTGCCGGCGCCAGCTCTTCCGAGTTCGATCCGGATGGCCCGTATAGTGTCATCGACCTGATGAGCTCGCAGGAGGACGTGACCGAGAAGGGCGGCACCATGCGTCTGGGTGCCTATCCGTGCAAGCTTGCTGCCGATTCCCTCGCGCGCGAGGCCTATGGCGAGGAGCTCGTCTACGAGCGTCACCGTCACCGTTTTGAGTTCAACAACGCCTTCCGTGACCAGCTCGAGGACGCCGGTCTGGTTATCTCGGGTCTTTCGCCCGACGAGCGTCTGGTCGAGATGGTCGAGCTGCCGCGCGACGTGCATCCGTGGTATGTGGCCACTCAGGCTCATCCCGAGTTCAAGAGCCGTCCGACCAACCCGCAGCCGCTGTTCCGCGAGTTCGTGCGCGCCTCGATTGGCCAGCATGAGGGCGTCGACCGTCTGCAGGTGACGCCCATGAACCTCGCTACGGACTAAGGGTGCCGGCGAACCAGGAACATACCGAAGCTACTCCCTCGTCGCTCGCTGTGGCGGCGGGGGAGTATCTCGATTACCTCGCGGTCGAGCGGGGCTTGGCGCGCAATACGATTGCGGCCTACCGTCGTGACCTGACGACGTACTGCGCCTATCTGGAGCGGGCTGACATTGCGTCTTTTGAAGATGTGAGCCGTCAGGTCGTGGAGGGCTTCGTTGCCGATCGCCGCGACGGAGGCTATTCCGACGCCTCGGTGGAGCGCGCGCTTGCTGCCGTGAAGGGTCTGCATGCCTTTTTGGTGCGCGATGGAGCCGTGGCCCAAAACCCGACGGCGGCGTTGCGCCTGCCCAAAAAGGCAGAACGCCTGCCGGAATACCTTTCGGTGGAGGATGTCTCGGCGCTGCTCGATCAAGACTTTCCCGAGGGCGAGATGGGACTGCGCGATCATGCCATCTTGGAAGTGCTTTACGGTTGCGGCTTGCGCGTGAGTGAGCTGGTTGGGCTCGATGTGGGCGATATCCATATCGATGACGGGTTTGTCCTGGTGCGCGGTAAGGGCTCCAAGGAGCGTCTGGCCCCGTTGGTGGGAAGCGCGGCGCGTGCCCTGACACACTATCTAGGTGACGGGCGCACTCTCCTGGCCGCCCATGCTCACGGGACGGAGACCTCGGCTGTCTTTTTAAATAAGAACGGCCGCCGTCTGTCGCGCCAGGGCATCCATGCCATCTGTGAGCGCTACGGGCGCCAGGTGGGACTGGTGGGGCTCCATCCCCATACCTTGCGCCACTCCTTTGCCACCCACATGCTCGCGGGCGGTGCCGACCTGCGTGTGCTGCAGGAGATTTTGGGCCATGCCGATATTTCGACCACGCAGGTCTACACGCATGTCGACCGAACGCAACTGACCGAGGTCTATCTGGCGGCGCATCCGCTAGCACATCGCTAGCACCTCGCTGACCTGCATATTTATAAATATTAAATGGGACGGGCCCCAGATTGCCGATACGCACTTTTGCGCGCATGGGCAATCTGGGGCCCGTCCCATTTTTTGCCAGACACCGACGCGGTGGTGGGCCGTGTGTACCGTGGGCGGGGGAGTTTGGGGGCGATGTGAACGGCGTGTAAAGGGACGTAAAAATCGCCTCAAGGTCAACTTGAAGGTTGAGGTTCGCGGGCGTGGTTCTACAGGTGGCATCCCGCCGTTGCTGTAAACACAACATATTGTGTTTTCGAACATATGCTTGGGGGTGTTTTGCAATATATGGTGAGTGGAGTAGTGGGGCGGGGTGGGGGAAGGGGTGGGGAAAGGTGTTGAAAAATGGGGCGGTTCCCCATATTATTAATGACGTCGACAAGCGGGGTGGTTCCCCGCGTACGTGCCATCTGAGTAACCGAGGGGAGGGCGCACATGGGAATGACTGGTGCATACGAGCGCAATCTCGATGCAAAAGGTCGTCTGTCCCTGCCTGCACCCCTTCGCGAGGAGCTTGGAGAGCACGTTCGCGTGTTCAAAGCCCTGGATGTCGATGCTCTGTACGTGTTCTCTGCCGAGGCCTTCGATAAGTGGGTCGAAGGACTCTTCGCGGGTCGTGAGGGCCACGAGGGTTTTAACCCGCGTGACATTAATGACCAGAAGCTCATGAGGGCGATCAACAAGCGCACCACGTCGATGGACGTGGACAGCGCCGGTCGTATCGGTCTTTCCGAGTCTCTCCGCAAGCAGGCGAACCTCGACCGCGAGGTCACGGTTGTGGGCAACTACGACCACCTTGAGGTTTGGGATCGCGCCGCGGCCGATGAGGACGATGACGATGAGGCCCTGCTGGACCTCTTCTTCTCGTAAGGGCAAGGCACGGGTAACGGATGGAGCGTGGGATCTTGACACAAGAATATCGGCATGAACCTGTCATGCTCGGCGAAGTGCTTGAGTCACTGCGGCTAAAGAGCGGCTCCGTTGTCTGCGATTGCACCCTTGGCGGTGCCGGCCATTCGGTAAAGATGGCCGCGCAGGTGGGGGAGACGGGCCTTTTGCTCGGCGTCGATCAGGACGACATGGCCCTCGAGGCCGCTGGCGCCCGTCTGGACCGCGAGGTTCCCGGCGTTCCGCACCAGCTGCTGAAGGGCAACTTCGGCGACTTGGACGAGCTACTTTGCTCGGCCGAGGTGCCCGGGGTCGATGGCTTCCTGTTCGATTTGGGCGTTTCGTCGCCGCAACTCGATATCCCTGGCAGGGGCTTTTCGTATAACGAGGACGCCCCATTGGACATGCGGATGGATCCGGGTAATAACACCTTAAACGCAGCTGAGGTCATCAACACCTATAACGAACACGACCTCGCCCGGATTCTACGCGTCTACGGCGAAGAGAAGTTCGCCTCGCAGATCGCGCGCGAGATCGTGCGCCGCCGCGAGCAAGAACCGATCGAAACCACCGGCCAATTTGTCGAGATCATCAAGGCGGGTATCCCGGCTGCCGCTCGTCGGCATGGCGGACACCCGGCCAAGAAAAGTTTCCAGGCCATTCGCATCGAGGTCAATCACGAGCTCGATGTGCTCGAACGAGGGCTTGATGCCGCCACCAGGTGGCTCAACCCGGGCGGACGTATCTGCGTCATCTCGTATCACTCGCTCGAGGACCGTATCGTAAAGAACCACTTTAAGGAGATGAGCCAGGGGTGCACGTGTCCGCCGGAGATTCCGGTGTGCGTGTGCGGCAACGTGCCGATACTCAAGGTCATCACCCGCAAACCCTTGGTTGCCCAGCCTGATGAGGTTGAGCGCAACCCTCGGGCGAGATCAGCCAAAATCCGCGTGGCGCAGCGTCTGTAGGCGCGACCGCGCGATATTGGACCTCCCGCTCGCACCATAAACGAAGCTTAAACACACTACCAACGTACTCGGGATGGGAGGCGGCATATCATGGGCTACAACACTTCAAGCGCAGCACTCGCCTATGATATGAACGCCATGCCCGCCTATCGTGAGACGCCGCAGGCCCCCGTTGCTCCCCGTGAGCAGCGCACGCCGCGCTTTGATGTCTACACGGGCGCGGGCCGTCAGGCAAACCAGGCGGTAAGCCCGGTTTTCATGAGCGTTCTTAAAACGTTTTGCATCATTGCGGCTATCTTCATGACGATCGGCGTCGCCCGCGTGGCGCTCGCCGGCGTTACGGCCCAGGTGCTCAACAGCAACGCCGAGCTTACCAACACGCTCGAAAAAGCGACCGATGAGAGCTCCGACCTGGAGGTCATGCATTCGGTCTATGGCGCCGACACGCGCATTCGCGACCTTGCGGGCGCTTATGGCATGGTGGAGCCCAGCGAGAGCGTTACACTTGACTTTTCGCAGGATGCAGCCGCGGGCGCCAACGCGACCGCGACCGCTCAGTAGCAAGACGGTAGCTGAGTATGACAAATGACTATCGCCGCGGTTCCGATGGGGGCCGCGGTTCTGGACGTCCCTCGTCGCGGGGACGTTCTGGTTATCAAGGAACGGGTCGGCAATCTTACAACGCCGGGCAGTCCCGTGGCAACGACCCGGCGTCGCGACTTCGCGGCTCGGACGGCCCTCAAATGCATAACACCAGGTCGCGCAAGAGTTCGTCGACCGAATGGCTCACAGGCACGCCTCTGCCTCGCCGCAAAGCCATCATGGGCTTCATCGGGCTTGGTTTGGGCTTGGGCGTCTTTCGCCTTGCCGACTATCAAATTGTCGAAGCCGATAAACTGCGCGAGCGTGCCGATGCGCGCCGCCTGCTTGCACAGACCCTCTATGCCAAACGCGGCACCATCTACGACCGCAACGGTAACGTGCTGGCGTCGTCGGTCGAATGTCGCAACATCGCCGTGAACCCGCAGCTTGTCGAGGATGTTGACAAGACGGTGTCGGCGCTGGTCAAGGCAACTGGAATCGATAAAAAGACCTGCCGCAAGCTCGTCGAGTCCGATGGCACCTGGGTGTATATCAAGCGCCAGGTGGACGAAGACGATGCTGCGGCGCTGGAGAAGAAGAACCTGCCCGGCGTGCTTTTTGAGCAGGCCATGAAGCGCGTATATCCATACGGCAATCTGGCATCGCAGGTGCTGGGTGTAGTGAATGTAGACAACGACGGCTTGACGGGTCTCGAAAAGCAATACAACAAGCTTCTGACCGGCACGAATGGTACCCTCGTGCGCGAGCGCGCGAGGGACGGCAGCTATATCGCGGGCGGTGCCTATAAAAAGGTGGCTGCGGTCGACGGCGTTGACATCGTGACGACGCTCGACGTCAATATGCAGCGAGCGGCTGAGGATGCTTTGGCGGAGGCTGTCGAGAAGACAAAGGCCAAGAACGGCTCGGCTTTGGTCACCGACCCCACGACTGGTGAAATTCTCGCCGCCTGCTCGTACCCGACCTACGACCAGACCGATCTGGAAAACGCCAAGACCGAGGATATGAACTTGCGCCTGGTCACCGACGCCTACGAGCCCGGCTCGGTCTTTAAGACGCTCGTGGCGGGCGCCGGCTTCGACTTGGGCGTCGTGCGATCGAGTACGTCGTTTGAGGTGCCGGCGAGCATCAAGGTGGGTGACGATACCGTCACCGATGCCGACAAGCGCGACTATGCCATGACCATGGATGTGCGCGAGATGATGCGCCGTTCGTCCAACGTGGGCTTTGTCCTGGTGGGGCGCAAGATCGGTGCGGATGACTTTGCCGCCTATGTGGACAAGTGGGGCATAGGTCACAGCTCCGGTGTCGATTTTCCGGGCGAGAGCCTGGGCATCGTCAAGGAGCGTGACCAGTATGACGGCGCCACGCTGGGTTCGATGAGCTTTGGACAGGCGCTGTCCGTCTCGCCGATTGAGATCGCACGTGCCGTGGGCGGCATCGCCAACGGCGGCGTGATGATGACCCCGCACTTCTATAAGTCCAGCAAAGGCGACGAGAAGGACTGGGGCGAAGGCGAGCGCGCGATTTCGGAGGACGCCGCATCCCAGGTGACATCGTGCATGCAGACGGTCGTGTCCGAGGGAACGGGCGTTGGCGGCGCGGTTGACGGCTATGACGTGGCGGGTAAGACCGGTACGGCCGAACGAGCCGACGAGAACGGCGGCTACCTCAAGGAGAACTACATGTCGTCCTTTATGGGCTTTGCACCGGCACAATCGCCCAAGGTGCTGTGCTATATCACGCTCGACGGAACGCCGAGCGGCTCAGATGCCGCTGCGGTGCCGTTCCAGTCCATTATGGCCAACGCGCTCGACGTGCTGGGTATCCCGCACACGAAGTAGGGGGTTACAATCTTTGGGGCGTGGTTTGTTGTCCCATATGAGGGGTGTTCACATGCCCTGCACCACGCATGCGCGGCGCTGGGATACAATACGCCGATAGCATTATTAGGTTTACAGGGGAGCTGCAATGATAGAGATCGCCGTCAACAACCTCGCGGCCGCAACAGGGGCCCGAACCGTGACGGGAGAAGCCGATCAGGTATGCCGCGGGTGCGTTATCGACTCGCGCCAGGTCGAGGAAGGGACGATTTTCGTCGCCTTTCCCGGTGAAAACGTCGACGGCAATGATTTTGCTTCCCGTGCCGTCCAGTCGGGTGCCGGCGCCGTCGTGATGACGCGTGAGCCCGAGGCCGAGCTGGTCTCGCTGGCGCAGGACAAGGGCTGTGCCATCTTGCTGACCGATGATCCCGAGGAGTTTCTGCTGCGTTTGGCGCACACGTACCGTCTGGAGCTTGGCTGCCTGGTCGTTGGTATTACCGGTTCCATCGGCAAGACGACGACCAAGGACGTGCTCGCCGCTGTGCTCGCCAAGCGCTATCGTGTCTGGGCCACCAAGGGCAATTTCAATAACCTGATCGGCATGCCACTCACGGTGCTTTCCGCTCCGGCCGATACCGAGGTCCTGGTGCTCGAGATGGGCATGAACCATTTCCACGAGATCGAGCGCCTGTCCCAGTCCGCCAATCCCAACCTTGCCATCGTGAGCAAGATTGGTACCTCTCATATCGGCATTTTGGGTAGCCGCGAGAACATCGCCCGCGCTAAGGCCGAGATTGTCCAGGGTATGTGCGCCGCTGGCGACTTCTTGCCGCTGCTGGTTTTGGGCGGCGAGGACGACTTTACGCCGTTCATTCGCGATACGTTCGCCCAGCCTGCTGGTATCGACGTGATGCTGGCCGGCGTCTCGGACGATGATGAGGTCCGTGCCCGCGACGTTCGAGTTGATGACGAGGGCCGTCCGGTCTTTACGCTCGATTTTGGTCAGGGCGAGACAATCGATACCATGCTTGCCATCCCCGGCGTGCAGTCCGTCCCAAATGCCGTTAAGGCCGCCGCGGTTGCCTATCGCCTGGGCGTGACGCCCGAGCAGATCGATGCTGCCTTTAGGGACCTCACGATCACCGGTCACCGCCAAGAGATCAAGCGCGCCAAGAGCGGTGCCCGCGTCATCGACGATTCCTATAACGCCAGTGCCGAATCCATGGCTGCTGGCCTCGATCTGCTGTGCTCGCTTTCGTGCACGGGGTCTCGCATGGCGATCCTGGGCGAGATGGGCGAGATGGGCGATGAGGCTCCTCGCATGCATGAGCTCGTGGGCGCCTATGCCGCCGCCAAGAAGCTCGACATGCTGGCGTGCGTGGGTGGTGAGCTGGCCCAGCTTATGGCCGATGCCGCGCGCATGATGGGCATGGACGAGGACCGCATCCAGGTGTTCTCCGATTATCAGCAGGTGCTCGACCGCATGGGCGGCGCGCTTGAAAAACATGATGTTGTACTGGTCAAGGGTTCCCGTTTTGTTGAGCTCGACCGCTTTGTGGAAGGTGTGTGCTAGCCCATGTTCGGCAATCCCTCGTATCCAACGTATCAGGCTTTTTTGGGGCTTGGCATCGCCGCTGCCATTGCGCTGCTGCTCATGCCGTGGTGGATCAAGCTGCTCAAGGTCGAGGGTATCGGCCAGCAGGTTCGTGCCGACGGCCCCAAGCGTCATTTGGTTAAGCAGGGAACGCCCACCATGGGTGGCGTTGTCATCCTCGTCGCGATCTCGCTGACCTGCCTGCTGATGGGCAAGCTCACCACCGAGCTCGTGCTCGTGCTGCTCGCCACGCTGGCGACCGGCGTGCTGGGCCTGATCGACGACCTGACCTCCGTTACGCACGGGCGCTCGCTCGGTCTGACGCCTCATGCCAAGATGATCGGCCTAACCATTATCTGTGTCACCTTTACGGTACTTGCCGTCAACTGGTGCGGCGTCGCCCCCGAGATTCGTTTTCCCGGCGGCCTGACGATTGACCTTGGCGTGCTTTCGACCACCATCTGCGGCCTTTCGTTCCCGTGGCTCTACATTGTCTTTTGCTGGCTGATGATCGCCGGTCTTTCTAATGCCGTGAACCTGACCGATGGCCTTGACGGTCTTGCCGGCGGCACCTCCATGATTGCCATGCTCGCCATGGCTGCCATGGCGTTTTTGCACGGAGACGTGAACCTGTCCATCTTCTGCACCGCGTGTGCCGGTGCCTGCTTGGGCTTTCTGTGGTTCAACTGCTATCCGGCGAGCATCTTTATGGGCGATACCGGCTCGCTTGCCCTGGGCGCCGCGTTTGCCTGCACGTCCATCATGACCAACACCGAGGTCGTCTCCCTCATCATCGGCGGCCTGTTTATCGTTGAGACCCTGTCGGTCATGATTCAGGTTGTCTACTTCCACTTTACGCACAAGCGCGTCTTCCTTATGGCGCCCATCCATCATCATTTCGAAAAGAAGGGCTGGGCCGAGACCAAGGTCGTCATCCGTTTTTGGATTATCGCTGCGGCCTTTGGTGCCGTTGGCCTTGCCCTGTTCTTCCAGTTGGGATAGTGGTCTTTCATGCCTCTTGCTGATGTCTTTAGCCTGCTCGTTTTGGGTCAGGGCAAATCCGGTCTCGATGTCGCCCGCTGGGCGCTGGCACATCCCGAGCGCGTAAGCGCCGTTACCGTGTATGGCGGCGGCACCTCTGAGCCCAATGACGCCACGCGTGCGCTCGAGGCTGCTGGTGCGTCGTTTGTCTATGGGACCGAACAGGTCGAGGGCGCCTATGACGTATGCGTGACGTGCCCGGGCATCTCGGAGTTCTCGGGCTTCTTTAAGGCCGGGCGCGAGCATGCCGCCCAGATTATGGGTGAGCCCGAGTTTGCCTATCGCCTGTCGCCCGATAACTGGATTGCCATCACGGGCACCAACGGCAAGACGACCACCACGTCGCTGACTGATTATCTGCTCAAGGCTGCCGGCGAGGCCAGCGTTGCTGTCGGCAATATCGGCGAGCCGCCGGTCAACGAGATTGACGGCCGAGCCCACAACGAGTGGTTTGTGGCTGAGCTCTCGAGCTATCAGATTGCTACGACCACCGAGCTCCACCCCCGCGTGGCGGTTCTGCTCAACATTACTCCCGACCACTTGGGCTGGCATAAGAGCCATAAGAACTATGCGCTTGCCAAGGTCAAACTGTTTGACAATATGGTCGATGACGATCTGGTGGTTGTCGACGTCGAAGACGCCGGCATTCACGAGTTCGATGAGTACATCTACACGCCGGGTCGTCGCATCTGCAAGGTTGCCTTTGACGAGCCTGAGGGCGAGGATGCCGCCTTTGTGCGCGATGGCAAGATGATCGTGCGTCTGAAAGGCGTCGAGACCCCGCTCATCGCTACATCCGAGCTCAAGATCTCGGGCCATCACAATGTTATCAATGCCCTGTGCGCTGCCACGGCTGCCTTGGCGGTCGGTGCCGATGTCGATGGTGTCTGCCGCGGTCTTGCCTCGTTCCAGCCGCTCGAGCACCGCGTGGAGCCGTGTGGCGAGATTGACGGCGTGCGCTACGTCAACGATTCCAAGGCGACCAACACCGATGCGGTCGAGAAGGCGCTGACGGCATTTCCCGATGACGACGTGATCTTGCTGCTCGGCGGCCACGATAAGGGCACGCCGCTCACGGACTTCGCGCGCGTCGTTATGGACAACGTGCGCTCGGTCGTCTGCTTTGGCGATGCGCGCGAGCGCTTCACCGCCGCTATGGACGAGGCCGATGTCGATGGCGATGTGGATATCGCCCAGGCGGATGACCTACGCGACGCCGTGGACGTCGCCCGTTCGCTGTCGAGCCGTGGTGACGTGATCTTACTTTCTCCTGCCTGCTCTTCGTTCGATGAGTTCTCGGGCTATGAGGAGCGCGGCCGCGTGTTTAAGGACTATGTGGCCCAGCTTGCCGCTGCGGCGAAATCGCAAATGGAATAGGGGTTGCCGGTGAGAGAGGAGAGCCCCCGACAAGGTATGAGGAGGCCCGACTCGGACCGTGCTTCCTCACGGCGCAGCACACCGCGTTCCGGTCGCGGCGGGCAGACGTTTAGCGAACGCTATATTGCCGGCGTTCCCGCCCGTATCATGCGCCCCCGTTTGATATTCATGGCCTGCCTGTTTACCTTGGTGTGCTTTGGCCTGCTGATGGTGTACTCGGCGTCTTCGGTCGAGGCGCTGCACGAGAATGGCTCGGCGACGTTTTTTCTGTTTCGACAAGCCGCGTTTGCCGGAGTTGGCGTGCTGGCTATGGTTGCCATCGTGCGCATCTTGCCGGACAGTTGGTTTGGGGAAGACGTGCTCAGGATCTTCCTCATAGGCATGATAGGGCTACTGTTTCTGGTGTTCTTGGTGGGCAGCGGCAGCCGTGGCGCCACGCGCTGGCTCAACATCGCCGGCATTCAGTTCCAGCCTTCCGAGTTTTTAAAGCCATTTGCCATTGCGTATTCGGCCATCATGCTCGATCGCTTCTTTTCGCCCGGTGGCAACATCAACGAATTCCTTCGCAAGATGGGCATCTACCTGGGCATTTCGCTCTTTCTGATCTTTATCCAGCCCGATTTCGGTACTGTCCTGATCATCCTGTTGACCCTCATGTGCATGGCGTTGTTTGCGGGTCTCGACCCCAGATTTATCATCGGCGTGCTAATCTTCGGCATTCTCGTGATCGTGATTGCGCTTGTTGCAGAGCCGTACCGTATGGTGCGTATTCAGGTTGCCTTGAACCCTTGGGCCGACGAGTATGGTGACGGCTATCAGGCCACGCTTGCCATCATGGCCTTTGCCTCGGGCGGTCTGTTCGGCCGTGGCATCGGCAACTCAACCATGAAGTACTCGTATCTGCCCGAGGCGCACAATGACTACATCCTGGCCATCATTGGCGAGGAAGTCGGTTTTGTCGGAACCGTGCTGTTCTTCTTGGTGTTTGCGATGCTGATCTATTCGGCGTTTCGCATTGCCGAACAGGCGACCGATCGTCGGGGCGCGCTTATGGCGTCTGGCTCCGCGGTCATTCTCGCGGTGCAGTTTTTGATTAACGCGTTGGGCATCCTCAACGTGTTTCCCATGACGGGCAAACCGTTGCCGTTTATTAGCTACGGCGGTTCGTCGATTATTGTGTCGCTTATGCTTGCCGGGTTGATCCTGCGCGTTTCGTACGAGAGCGCCCGTCGCGATGAGTACGACCGTCGCCGCGAGAGCTTTGCCGTTATGGATGAGAGTACCGCCGGCGTGCCCCACGTGCGCGGCGAGCGATCTTCGCGTAACGGTTTTACCGTCCTGGATGGCTCTGCGACCGAGCCGGCAGCCCGCCCGCGTCAGCGAACGGCGCCGCAAGGTCGTCCTCAGCGCCCCACTCCTCGCAATGCGGGCGGCGGATATAATCGGATCGATTTGAACTCGGACCCGTCGGCGCGTCTGCGCACCGACGACCAGGGACCGCGTGTACGAAGGGACTACCATGACCGATAAAATGACCGTTGCTATTGCAGCTGGCGGCACGGCTGGACACATCAACCCCGCGCTCGCCTTGGCCGAAGAGCTGCGTGACCGTGGCCACCATGTTGTGTTCGTGGGCCAGTCGCGCAAGCTCGAGGGTCGTCTGGTCCCCGAGGCTGGGTTTGATTTTGTGCCCATTACGGTCACGGGCTTCGACCGCTCCCGTCCTTGGACGGCGCTGACCTCGCTGTGGCGTGTCAACAAGGCCAAGCGTGCGCTCGCCAGTCATTTCTCAAAGGTCGGCAAGCCCGATGCTGCCGTCGGTTTTGGTGCCTATGTCGAGGTTCCGCTGCTGGGGTGGTGCAAGGGCGCGGGCGTTCCGTATCTGCTGCATGAGCAGAACTCTGTTCCGGGACTGGCCAACAAGATGATGAACTCCCACGCCGCCCGCGTGTGCATCTCGGTGCCGGCAGCGCGTTCGGTCTTTGAGCGCGAAGGTGACCCTGACCACGTGCTCATGACCGGCAACCCCGTACGTCGCTCGGTGATCGAAGGCGATCGCGCTCGCGGCCGCAAGGCACTTGGCGTTCCCGAGGACGCTACGCTGCTGCTCGTCTTTGGCGGTTCACTTGGCGCCCAGCACCTCAACGAGCGCGTGGTTTCGCTCAAAAACGAGCTGCTTTCGCGCAAGAACCTCTATGTGTTGCATTCGACGGGTGCCGACGGCTTTGAGGAGACCGAGCGCGCTTTGGCGCTGACGCCCGAGGAGGCGAAGCGTTACCGCGTCCAGCCTTACATCGACAACATGGGCGATATGTTGGCTGCTGCCGATTTGGTGCTCTCGCGTTCGGGCGCATCGAGCGTGGCCGAGATCGCTGCGCTCGCCGTGCCCTCGGTGCTCGTGCCGTATCCGAATGCGACGGCCGACCACCAAACCACCAATGCCCGGTATTTGGTCGACGCCGGGGCCGGCGTGCTCTGCGCCGATGCCGATATCGACGGTTCTGCCTTTGCCGATGAACTGCTGCACCTGGTCGATGACGCGGCGGCGCGCGACGCCATGCGTCAGGCGGCGCGTGGTCTGGCTCAGGATAGGGCCGCCGCTCTTCTGGCGGATGCGGTAGAGGGTTTGCGTTAGTTAGACGGGATATCGTCGGTCGCCCTCGCGCTGATGCGGTAGGTGCGGTACAGTTAACGGGTTACAGGCAGTGTTTACGCAAGGAGTACACGAGCACATGGCTGATTCCCAGACTGCAACCTCCGCGCCCGAGTTTAAGAGCGCCCACTTTATCGGTATCGGCGGCGCCGGCATGAGCGGCATCGCCCTCGTTCTGCACGAGCGCGGTTATGCCGTTACCGGCTCCGACCTTAAGACGTCACGTTATATCCGCCAGCTTACCCGCGCTGGTGTGAAGGTACATGTGGGCCATGAGGCCGCCACGATCGACGAGGTCAAGCCCGACGTGGTTGTTGTCTCCACCGCTATTCCGGAGTCCAACCCTGAACTCGTGCGCGCTCGCGAGCTTGGTATTCCCGTGTGGCCCCGTGCCAAGATGCTCTCTGCCTTGGGCCACGGCTACACTACCGTCGCTGTTGCCGGCACGCACGGCAAGACCACCACGTCTTCGATGTGCGCCACCATGCTCGACCGCATGGGTCTGGATCCGAGCTTCCTGATCGGTGGCATCGTCGAGGGCTATGACACGAACGGCAAGAACGGCTCGGGCGACTACTTTGTCGCCGAGGCCGACGAGTCCGACAGCTCCTTCCTGTTCCTGAACCCCAACGTGGTCATTGTGACCAACGTCGAGGCCGACCATCTCGATCACTACTCGGGTATCGAGGAGATCGAAGCGACTTTCGCCAAATTCATGAGCCTGGTGGGCGAGGAGGGCACCGTCATCGTCTGCGGTGAGGACCCGCATCTGGTCGAGCTCGCCAAGTCGACGGGCCGTCACGTGCTTTCCTACGGCTTTGCCGAGAGCAACGACATCGTCTGCATGCACCCGGATGTCAAAGGCATCCAGAGTGACTTTATCGTTCGCTTTGAGGACGGCACTGAGCATGCCGTGGAGATCAAGAGCAATCCCGGTCGCCACAACATGCTCAACGCCACGGCGGTGCTCACCGTCGCCCATGTCCTGGGCCTTGACATCGACGCCGCCGCCAAGGCGCTCTCGAGCTTTGAGGGCGTCCGCCGTCGCTTTACCCACGTGGGCGATATCGATGGCATCACCGTGGTCGATGATTACGGCCATCACCCCACCGAGATCAAGGCGACGCTTGCTGCCGCTTCGTCGCTGGGCTACAAGCATGTCGACGTCGTGTTCCAGCCGCACCGTTATTCGCGCCTGCAGGCCCTGTGCGACGACTTTGCCGATGCATTTGCCAATGCCGATAAACTGCTGCTGATTGATGTGTTCTCGGCTGGCGAGATGCCCATTCCGGGTGTTACCTCTAAGATGCTCGCCGATACCGTGCGCGCCAAGCATCCTGGCAAGGAGGTCGTGTACTGTTCCAGCCGTCTTGAGCTTAATCAGGAGCTCGAGCAGATGGTGGGCGAGGGCGATCTGCTGCTCACTATGGGTGCCGGTGACGTTACGACCGTCGGTCCCGAGTTCATTGAGTATCTGACTGCCAAGAAAGACGCTTAAGTCTAATGGGTCTGTTTAACGCCGTCATGGCGCTCTCGGGCATGATCGACACGGATGTGATCGAGGACGAGCGCCTTGCGCGTCATACGAGCTATCGTATCGGCGGCAAGGCCGACCTCTTTGTGACGTGCCATAGCTATCATGCCCTCCGCCGCGCCGTGGCGGTGCTCGATCGCGAGCAGGTGCCGTGGGTCATCATCGGCAAGGGCTCCAATCTGCTGGTTGCCGATGGCGGTTATCGCGGCGCCGTCATTTCGCTCGGACGTGAGTTTCAGCGCACGGTTGTTGCCGATGACGGTTGTACGCTGACGGTCGGTGCGGGCGTGATGTTTGCGCGCCTGGTCAACGATGCCCTGTCGCGTAGCCTCTCGGGCCTTGAGTTTGCCGTTGGCATCCCTGGCTCGGTTGGCGGTGCGATATCTATGAATGCCGGCACACGGACCGAGTGGATTGGCTCGCTGGTTGAGGATGTCGTAACGTTTGACCCGGCATCCGGTATCAAGCATTATGCGGGGTCCGAGATCACTTGGGGCTACCGCGAATGTAGCCTTCCCCGCAATGAGATTATCCTCGAGTGCGTGCTCAAGCTTAAACCGGCGCCCAAGGCCGACATTCGCGAGCGCATGGAGCGGTACCTGACGAGGCGCAAGCGTACGCAGCCCATGGGTCGCGCATCCTGCGGGTCGGCCTTTCGCAACCCGCCCGATGCGAGTGTGGGCAAGCTTATCGAGGATTGTGGATTAAAGGGTTTTTCGATTGGCGGCGCGGAAGTTTCGCCCGTTCACGCTAATTTTATCGTTAATAACGGAACTGCCTCGGCCGATGACGTTGCCGCGGTTATCAGACATGTGCACGGAAAGGTGAGGGAGGCGTATGGCATCGAGCTCAGACTGGAAGTTAAATTCCTCGGCTTCTAGAGCATCGAAACCCACCTTCCGCCGCGCCGGAGGGCGTTCCGGCGCGCCTGCCAAACCTCAACGCAATACCGTCGCGCACTCTAAGTCTGTCGGGCATGCTCGACAGACCAGTCGTCCGGTTGTCGGCTCGCAGCTCGGTAATCGTCCGGCCGCAAAAAAGTCCTCGCGTCCCTCGGTGACGTCAAAGCCTGTTATGGGCGCCAAACCCGCCCGTCCCATGGCAACTCCTAAGCCCTCGACGGGAACTAAAGCGCCGCGTCCAGGTCGCACGCTGGGCGCATCGAAACCGCGCTCGCTGACATCGGTGCCGGCTACCGCCAAGAAGCCTTCGGGTAAAAAAAGCGTCAACCCGTTGTCTTCACTTGGGGCGATGGTAAATAAAACATCAGACGCCGCTTCTGTCGTTGCAGGCAAAGGCAAAATCGTGGGCGGCGTTCTGGCCGCCTTGGCCGTGCTCGTCGTCGTTGCCATCGTGGTGATCAACTCTGGATTGTTTACCGCCACTGATATTCAGATTCAAGGTAGCGAGCATGTGACGAAGCACGATGCTATCCAGCTGATCGATTTGCCCGAGGGAACGTCGCTTTTTAACGTCGATCCCGACCAGATTACCGAGGACCTCAAGCAGAATCCGTGGGTCTCGGGCGTGGATGTCCAGCGTCAGTTCCCGCATACGCTCATCATTACGCCGATGGAGCGCAAGGTCATCGCAATTGCCTATATCAGTTCCGATGACCTTGCCTGGGCCATCGGGGATGATGACACCTGGATCGCCCCACTGTCGACGTCGGTCGAAGTGAACGACCAAGGCAACGTCATCACGACAGGGCAGGGCTCAAATACCTTGACCGGAATCGATGCCGCGCTGGCGCTCGCTAAGCACTATGGCGCGGTGTTGTTGACTGATGTCTCGGCGGATGTCGCTCCGGTTTCCGGCCAGGCAGTGAGCTCCAAGGCCGTTAAGGCTGGCTTGGATTATGTGCGTGGTTTTTCGAGCGAGTTCTTGGGACAAGTCAAGGATATTTCCACGCCTTCGGTCGAAGCCATCTCGGCAAACCTCAATAACGGCATTGAGGTGTCGCTGGGCGATTCGAACGATATCGTCAAGAAGGAGCGCGTAGTCACCAAGCTGCTTTCGCAGGTAGAGGGCGTAACGTATATCAATGTGCGCTCTCCGGGTAACTATACATTTAGGAACGCTCCGACCTCGTAGCGCTGGTTGATGCTTTGTTGAGGGGCCATACCACGCCGTTTATCTGGTTTGTTTGGTTTTCACGGTCAATTATTTGACTGATACGTTCATAATGTGCAAACATAATACGGTTTACCTTTGCATTTACTTTCAACCTGAAGGTTAATGTGCGCAGGGGTCGACCCATGCTATGGCTATAACCTTTGTTCGGAGGACCGACATGCACGAGACAGAGATCAACAACTACCTTGCCGTCATTAAGGTGGTCGGCGTCGGCGGCGGCGGTACCAACGCGGTCAATCGAATGATCGAAGAGGGCATCCGCGGCGTCGAGTTTGTTGCCATCAACACCGATGCTCAGGCACTCGCGATCTCTGATGCCGATATCAAGGTGCACATCGGCACCGACCTTACCCGCGGCCTGGGCGCCGGCGCCAACCCCGAGGTTGGCCGCAAGGCTGCCGATGAGTCCCGCGACGACATTGCCGAGGCGCTCGCTGGCGCCGACATGGTGTTCATCACCTGCGGCGAGGGCGGTGGCACCGGTACCGGCGCTGCTCCCATCGTTGCCGATATCGCGATGAACGAGGTCGGTGCGCTGACCGTCGCCGTCGTGACCAAGCCCTTCACCTTCGAGGGCCGCAAGCGCAAGAAGAGCGCCGAGGAGGGCATTAAGACCCTCTCCGATTGCGTCGACACCATGATCGTCATCCCTAACGATAAGCTGCTCGACATCGCCGAGAAGAAGACCACCATGCTCGAGGCCTTCGCGATTGCCGATGGCGTCCTTTCCCAGGGCACCCAGGGCATCACCGACCTCATCACCGTCCCCGGTATCATCAACCTGGACTTCGCCGATGTTAAGACCATCATGAAGCAGGCCGGTACCGCCATGATGGGTATCGGTACCTCTTCTGGGGACACCCGTGCCGTCGACGCTGCCCAGCAGGCCATCTCCAGCCCGCTGCTCGAGAGCTCCATCGATGGTGCCACGCGCGTGCTGCTCTCCATCGCCGGTTCCAAGGACCTGGGCATCCAGGAGATCAGCGACGCCGCCGACGTTGTCGCCAACGCCGTCGACCCCGAGGCCAACATCATCTTCGGTACCGTTGTCGACGAGTCCCTGGGCGATCAGGTGCGTATCACCGTCATCGCTACGGGCTTCTCCGACTCCAACGTCAACCGTCAGGACGAGCTCTTTGCTGCTCAGCAGTCTCAGAGCAAGGCCGCTGCCTCCGCTGAGCCGCAGCGCACCGCTCCTGCCACGAGCCCGGCTCAGGCCGCTCCGACCCGCAACGTCGGTGGCACCGAGCTTCCTAACTTCGGCAACGATCAGTTCGAGCTTCCCGACTTCCTGAAGCGCGGTAGCTTCTAAGTCGTTCTTTGCATTGTTGTGCACAGGGGCGTGTCCGTATGGACGCGCCCTTTTTATTTCGACTTTGTAAACTAGAACCTCCAATCTCTTTACGTTCCCTTTACGATTGCCTCCAGCGCAGCAGGTATCCTTTTAGAGAAGTATGACAGCCGTATAAACGCGGGCTGTAGCGGCGATGCCGCGGTACTTGTGTTATTAGGAGGCTTTAGTATGGCAGCACGTGCGGACAAAGTTTCGCGTGTCGACCATGATGGAGTTACGTTGGTGGAGGGCGCGACATCCGATGTTCGCTTTGCCTTCACCGAGCGCGCCGGTGGCGTTTCCGAAGATGCGTACTCCTCACTCAACTTGGGCTCGCATGTTGGCGATGACCCCTTTGCTGTTCAAGAAAATCGTTGTCGTGCGCTCGAGGCTATGGGTGCCGCCGAGTGCGAGCACAACCTGCTCGTTCCCAATCAGGTCCATGGTGATCATATCGTTGCGGTGACCTCGAACGGCGCCGATGACCTTGAGGACGTTCGCGAGCAGATTGCCGAGGGCTGTGATGCCATCGTCTGCACGGCGCATAACGTGCCCGTGCTGCTCTGCTTTGCCGACTGCGTTCCCGTGGTGCTGGTGGCCCCCGGCGGATTTGCCGTGGTGCACTCCGGTTGGAAGGGCACGATTGCACGTATTTCCGCCAAGGCGTGCCAGGCGCTTTGCGATGCTGCCGGTTGCGATGCGAGCGACGTTTCCGCCTATATCGGCCCCCATATCTTGGGTGACGAATATGAGGTATCCCAGGAACTCATGGATCGCTTTGCCGCCGAGTTCTCTTGCATCGATGCGAATACCTCTCGCATGCTTGATCTTTCCGCTGCCATTCGCGAGGCGCTGGTAGATGTCGGTGTCGACGCGGATAATATCGTGGATACCCAGCTTTCGACCGTGCGTCAGAACGACCGCTTTTATTCCTACCGTAACGAGGACGGCACCTGTGGGCGCCATGCTGCGATCGGCGTGATGCTATGAGAAAGATCGTATCGGTCCTGAGCGCCGCTGTGCTTACGCTTACGCTGTGCGCCTGTTCTTCGGGATCTTCTACCTCTTCCATTACCGTCGCCGGCTCCACGACCTGCCTTCCTATCGCCGAGATTGCGGCCGAGGGCTTTAAGGAGGAGACCGGCATCGACGTGCTCGTTTCCGGTTTGGGTTCTTCCGCTGGCATCGAGGCCGTCAGCGCCGGCACAGCCGATATCGCCAGCTCCTCCCGTGGACTCAATGCCGACGAACAGGATCTGGGCCTGACTCCCATCGTCATTGCCCACGACGGTATCGCGGTCATCGTGAACGACGATAACCCGGTCGATAACCTCTCGACCGAGCAGCTCCGCGATATTTACGCCGGCAAGATCACCAACTGGAAAGAAGTCGGTGGCGAGGACCTGAGGATCCAGGTCATCAATCGAGATGAGGCGTCCGGCACGCGTGAGGCCTTCCGCACCATCGTGATGGACGGCACCCCGTTCGATCGCCGCTCGGCCGTTCTTTCGGGCACGGGCCAGGTGCGCGACGTGGTATCTCGTTCGCGCGGTGCCATTGGCTACATTTCGCTGGGCTTCGTCGATAGCCTCAACGCCAAGACCTCGGTCAAGGCCGTCTCGGTCAATCATGTTGAGGCGTCCGAGAAGACGGTCGCGAGCGGCGGCTATCCCATCTCACGCGACCTTTACTTCTTTGTGAAGGGTGCGCCTTCGCAGCAGGCGCAGGATTACATCGACTATGTGACGTCCGAAAAGATGGACAAGCAGATTCGCGAGGCGGGCTTTATTCCCGTCACCAACGACGAGAAGGGGAGTGAGTAGCATGGAAGCACAGGAAAACTCCCAGACTGAGCAGAATGTTCAGACGCCCAAGAAGCGCGAGCTGGCGCTCGTATCGCACAGTACCTATATCAAGGAGAAGGCGCTGCAGTGGATCTTCTTTGCCTGCGCGTTCTTGGCGGTCGTTACCGTCATCCTGATTTTTGTCTTTACCACGTACTCGGCGCTGCCCGTCTTTACCGACATCGGTCTGGCGGACTTCTTTAGCTTTACGTGGGCGCCTTCCGAGGGCCACTACGGCATCTTGTCGCTGCTTGCCGGCTCGGGTCTGGTGACCGTCGGTGCGCTCGCCATGGGCGTGCCGCTGGGCGTGGGTACGGCCGTTTACCTGGTCGAGATTGCCAGCAAGCGCGTGCGCAAGCTCATCAGCCCCGCCGTTGACCTGCTGGCGGGCATACCCTCCATCATCTACGGCTTCTTTGGCATGATCATCATCCGCCCGTTTATCGCACAACTGACCGGCGGCCTTGGTTTTGGTGCGCTGACGGCGTGGTTTGTGCTCGCCATCATGATCGTCCCTACCATCACCACGCTCACCATCGATGCTCTCAATTCCATTCCCATGGGCATTCGCGAGGCATCGTATGCCATGGGCGCCACCAAGTGGCAGACCATCTATAAGGTCGTGCTACCTGCCGCGAAGCTGGGTATCGTTGATGCCATCGTGCTGGGTATGGGCCGTGCCATCGGCGAGACCATGGCCGTGCTCATGGTCGTAGGTAACGCCCCGGTTATTCCCGACAGCATTGCGAGCCCCATCTCGACGCTCACGAGCCAGATTGCGCTCGACATGAGCTATTCCTCGGGTCTGCACCGCTCGGCGCTGTTCGGCATGGGTGTGGTCCTGTTTATCATCTCCGCCACGCTGGTGGGCATCGTCCGTCTGATTTCCAAGAAGAAGAGGGGGTAGGCTATGTCCGATTCCGTTGACACGACGGTCGATACGACCTCGTCGCGCGAGCGCATCAAGCGTGCCCTTTCCCACGGCAAGAAGGGCCGCATCAACAAGGACCTGTCCAACAAGATCATGCTTGGCGTGTTCCGTGCCGCTGCCTACATCACCACGCTGGTGCTGGTCGCTATCATCGCCTACGTGGTCATCAACGGCCTGCCACACATCTCGCTCGACTTTATCTTCGGTTGGCCCCAGGGCGTCAACGCCGAGGGCGGTATTTGGCCCACGATCGTCTCGACCGTCTATGTGACGGCGCTCGCCATGCTTATCTGCACGCCGATCGCTGTGCTGGCAGCCGTCTATCTGGCCGAGTACGCCAAGCAGGGCAAGGTCGTCGAGCTCATTCGCTACGCTGCTGACGCTTTGGCCTCGGTGCCCTCCATCGTTATGGGTCTGTTTGGCTACGCCTTGTTTGTCGAGGCCATGGGCTTGGGCCTTTCGATGGTCTCTGCCGCCCTGGCACTTGCGCTCTTGATGCTTCCCATCGTCATGCGCACCACCGAAGAGGCCATTCGCGCCGTTCCGCGCTATATCCGTTGGGGCGCGTACGGCCTGGGCGCCACCAAGTGGCAGGTTGTCTCCAAGATCGTGCTTCCTTCTGCCTTTGGCCGTATTGCCACGGGCATCGTCCTCGCCATCGGCCGTGCCATTGGCGAGACCGCGGTGGTGCTCTACACCATGGGGCAGGCCATCAATCTACCTATTTCGCCGCTCGATTCCGGCCGCCCCATGACGGTTCACCTGTACCTGCTTGCCAACGACGGCATCAACATGAACGCAGCCTACGGCACCGCGCTCTTGCTGATGGTGATCATTTTGGCCTTCAACCTGTTTGCGCGCTTCCTGTCGCGCAAGCGTCGCTAGTTAAGGAGTCCCATGTCCGTTTATCAGTCCGCTCCCACGCTGGAGCAAGCGGCCATTACGGCCAAGGATTTCAACTTTTGGTACGGTGACTTTCATGCGCTGACGGGGCTCGACCTCAACATCGCAAAAAACGCCATCACCTCGTTTATTGGCCCTTCGGGCTGCGGCAAATCGACGTTTTTGCGCTGCATCAACCGCATGAACGACCTGATCGAGGGCACGCGCATCGAGGGCACCATGACGCTCGACGGCAACGATATCTATGCCGAGGGTGTCGACCCGGTCGATCTCCGTCGTCGCGTGGGCATGATCTTTCAGCAGCCCAACCCGTTTCCTAAATCCATCTACGAGAATGTCGCCTTTGGCCCTCGTCTGCAGGGCGTGACTAGCAAAAGTGACCTCGATGACATCGTGGAAGAATCGCTCAAGCGCGCCAACCTCTGGAAAGAGGTATCCAATCAGCTCAACAAGGATGGTTTGGCACTCTCGGGCGGTCAGCAGCAGCGTCTGTGCATCGCGCGCGTGCTCGCGGTGCAACCCGATGTCCTCCTGATGGACGAGCCCTGCTCCGCCATCGACCCCACGTCCGTCTCTAAGGTCGAGGATCTGATGGCCGAGCTGGCGCCCGAGATGACGATCATCATCGTCACGCATTCAATGCAGCAGGCAGCTCGTATTAGCGACTACACCGCATTCTTCTTGCAGGAAGTTGCCGGCGAGCCCGCCACGCTCATCGAGTATGGTCAAACCGACGCGATCTTCACCAGTCCGGTGGACTCGCGGACGGAAGACTATATCACCGGCCGCTTTGGCTGATCGGTGCGACTAGTCCCAAGCTGATCGGACCTGGTCCGGTGTATATTCACTGTGCGGGCGGCATGACCGCACCCAACTGATTGGAGTGAACCATGCGCAAACTGTTTTCCCGTCAGCTCGTCGAGGCCCGTCACGAGATGCTGAGCATCTATGAGGCCGTCGATCTGGCCCTCCACGATGCCGTTAAGGCCTATGTGACCGACGACCGCAAGCTCGCCACCAAGACCAAGAAGCGCACGCTTTCGATTGACGCGCGCTGCGCTAACCTGGAGGCCGTGTGCTACAACCTGATCGCCACGCAGTCACCGGTCGCCTCCGACTTCCGCTTGCTGCAGACGATTATCTACGTCGACTTTAACCTGCAGCGCATGACCGATAAGGTTCGCCAGATCTGCCGCGCCACGCGTCATATGATCAAGGCCGACATCTCGCTGCCCCAGGAGCTCGTCGGTACGGTCGAGGCCGAGGCTGAGGCCGTCTACCAGGTGCTGGGCTCTTCGCTTTCTGCGCTCGTCACTAACGACATGTCCATCATCTGCAGCCTGGCCGTCGAGGACGAGCCGGTGCATGCGGCGTACGAGAAGTTCTTCCGCACCTTTAACCGCATGGACACGGGCGATTTTATGGACGACGACAGCAACTATGACGACCTGCGCCGCGCCATCATGGTTTCGCGCTACCTCGATCGCATCGCCTCGATTTCCATCGATGCCGCCTGCCGTCTGACCTTCCTGTTGACTGGTCAGCGCATGAATGCCGGCGATATCGCCCGCACTGATGAGGATGAGCTCGAGAGCATGCGCGTGCCTTCGGGCGAGGGTGTTATCATGAGGCCCGCCGTCGACGCTCGCTACGTTGCCAAGGTGCCCGCTAACGAGGTCAGCGAGGGTCTTCGCTACCTGCTCGATCATCTTGAGGATGAGGACGATGGCGAGGACGACGAGGAGTAAGTAACCCCGTTCGTCGAAAGATTGTAAATACCTAAGTGAGCGCGGCCTTGCACATGCGGGGCCGCGCTCTTGCGTTAGCATGGGACTACTTGTTTGGCTGTCAGCGGAGGCGATTAGCAATGGATAACTATTTGGACTTGATGCGCGCTCGCCGCGAGCAGATTCTGGAACGTTTTTATGCGGCGCTCGATCGCGCAGGCCGTCCCCACGACGCCGCGCGCCTCATTGCCGTGTCCAAGACCGTTGGTGTCGATGAGACCGTTGCCGCCATCCAGGCGGGGTATCGCCATTTTGCCGAGAACCGCCCGCAGGAGCTGGTTCGCAAGCTCACGGGTCTGGCGGAGCATCCGGAGCTGCCCGAGGTACGCTTCGATATGATCGGCAACCTGCAGACCAATAAGATCAATGCGGTGCTGGGCTCAGCCGAGCTGATTCACTCGGTGGGTTCGCTGCATCTGGCGCAGGCGATCTCGAGCCGTGCTGTCCGCAAGATTGAGGCAGGCGAGCTCGCCGGCCCCCAGCGTGTGCTCATCGAGGTCAATGTGAGTGGTGAGGAGTCGAAGGGAGGCTTTTCACCCGATGAGATTCGCGCCGCCGCGGGTGAGCTTGCGGAACTTGAGGGAATTTGCGTGCAGGGGCTTATGACTATGGCGCCCCGGGGGAATAAGGATGTGGCACGCCGCACCTTTGCGGGGCTTCGTGAGCTGAGGGATGAGCTGGAGGCGGCGCATCCCGATTTGAACCTGCCTGAGCTTTCCTGCGGCATGAGCGAGGACTTTGAGTCTGCCCTTGAGGAGGGCTCTACGCTCGTTCGCCTGGGCAGGGTAGTATTTAGCCCGGAGTTTGCAGTAAAATAAGGCTCTGAAGTGCGCACTGATTATCGGGGCGCCTGCACTAAACCGCGAGAGGACACAACCATGGGCTTCCTTGACGAGATTAAAAATAAAATGCACCTGGGCGGCCAGCAGGGTTACGACCAGGGTTATGGCCAGGACGACGACTACGGCTACGATGACGGCTATGACGATAGTTATCAGGGCAACGGCTACAGCGGTGCTTCGGGCGAGGGCTTCTACACCCAAGACGAGCCGAGCAACGGCCTGCTTGGTCAGACGCGCCGCGGTGAAGCTGAGTCGGTTGCCGTGTATACGCGCTCCGGTCAGCTGGTCGGCGATGACTCCCGCCATGCCACGACGTATAATCCGCCTTCGCGCTCGCAGGACAGTGTTGCGAGCGGTTATCGTCCTGGTGCCTATGACACGCCGTCGAGCTACGCCGAGAACACCCGCGCCCGTGCCGCCGCTGCGCCCGCGCCTGCACCGAGCGATGCCTCGGCCTATGCGAGCAATATCATCAACGCCACACCGCAGCTGCCGGCCTATGTCCTGCGCCCCGAGAGCTATGACGACGTGGAGACCGTGGTGCGCCGCGTTCGCACCAAGCAGCCTGTCGCACTGATTTTTGTGGGCGTACGCACCGAAGTTGCCAAGCGCGTCTTGGACTTCTCTTACGGCTTTGCCTGCGGTCTGGGTGCCACGGTCAAGGAGGTGGGCGACCGCGTGTTCATGGTGCTGCCCGCCGGTTGCGAGGTCAAAGATTCCGATCTCAAGAAGCTTCGTGCGGACGGCTACCTTAAGTAAAGACAAGACGAGGAGATTCCCATCAACATCTACACTATCGTCCAGCTGGTCAACACGCTGTTCAACTTCTATTCCACGCTTATTGTCGTCTACTGCTTTATGACGTGGATTCCCATGAAGCAGGGTGGTTTGCTTCAGGATATTGCCGCGGTGCTTGATAGCGTGTGCGGTCCGTGGCTCAACCTGTTCCGTCGTTTCATCCCGCCGATGGGCGGTATCGATTTTTCGCCGGTCGTTGCGATTATTGCGTTGCAGTTGGTGCAGAGGCTGGTTCTGCAGCTTCTTATAGGTATACTCGTGTAGAACTGACTTAGTAACTTACGTCGGGCGTGTAGCGCCGAGGCGATGAAAAAGGAGACTTGTTATGGCTATTACCCCTGCAGACATCCAGGCTCAGACTTTCTCTGAGGCCAAGCGTGGCTACGATCCTGCCGAGGTCGACGTCTTCTTGGAGACGCTGTCCTCTGAGGTTGACGCTATGCTCGCTAAGATCGTCGACCTTAAGGGTCGTCTGACTGCTACCGAGCAGCAGCTTGCCGATGCGCAGGCTCAGCTTGCCCAGGCTCAGGATGCCCCCGCCCAGGCCGTTCCTGCCGCCCCCGTGGCTGCTCCCGCCCCTGATTTCTCCGCTCAGGAGCGCCAGATTTCCGCTGCCCTGATCGCTGCCCAGCAGACCGCTGAGACCATCGTCAACGATGCCAATGAGAACGCTGAGCGTATCCGCAACGAGGCTGACGCCAAGGCACGCGAGGTTATCCGCCAGGCTCTGACCGAGAAGCAGGCCGAGCTCGAGGAGATCGATCGTCTCAAGGCTTCCCGTGAGGAGTTCAAGGCCGAGTACCTCAAGCTCATCCAGCACTTCATGGACGATGCCCAAAACTCCTTCCCGGCCGACCTCATGGCCTCCACGCCGGTCGGTTCCGCCGCTTCTCCTGCGGTGACTGTTCCCGCCGAGCCGCTGCCCGTCGCTGACCCGGTTGTCCCCGTGGCCGATCCCTTCGCCCCGATCGACAACTTCGCTGCCGACGACCTGGACTAACATTCGGCCTACAATTTAGTGCCTAGAAAGGACCCGCAGCTTGCGGGTCCTTTTTTATGACTGTACCGGGGCGCGCAACATAAAAAACCGAGCCCTGCACATAGTGGCGCAGAACTCGGCGAACCGGTGAGCGGTCAAGGATAGGTTTTAGGGCATGTCCCAAAATCTACTTGAGGAGGAAGTCGGAGAGGGGAATGGTACGGGCCTCGCGATGCTCGGGATCGGCGATGTGGTCGGCGGGATAGCCACAGACGAGCATATGATAGGGATAGACGCCCTTGGGCAGATTGAACTGCTCTTGTGCCACCTCGGGCTTAAAATGGCATACCCAGCACGTTCCCAGGCCATGCTCGGTGGCCTCCATCATCATCTGATCGCAGACGATCGAAGTATCGATGGCACTCGAGTTCATCTGATCATACGGGCGCACCCAAGCATCATCGGTAACGCTGCAAATAAGAAAGATAAGCGGAGCTCCAAAGATAGATCCATCACGAGCAAAGCGCGGCTGACAAGCAGCAGCCTTCTCCAACAACTCCGGAGTATCAAGCACCATCACGCGGGTCGGATGATTATTACAAGCAGAAGGAGCAATACGCCCAGCCTCAACAATGGCATCCACCACAGCCTGCTCAACAGAACGGTCCTCAAACGAACGACAAGAATACCGACCACGAGCCAGATCCAAATAACTCACAACCAAGACCTCCAAATTCAACGAATCAATCCAAAGTAAAACAAAGGGTACCCAAAGCCCCATCCACCCAAACGTTTAAGGCGGTCCCAAAGTTCCCAATCGGGTCCAAAGGCCCCGCCAACAAAAGCCCCATCGCTTTCAAAGTATCAGCCAAAGTTCCCAATGGTGGTACGTAAGGCGAAGGGCCGGCACCTGTTTACTTTCGAACGACTCTGCCATGCAGCCGGAGTGAGAAAGCAAACAGGTGCCGGCCCTTCGCCGCCGGGACACGTACCCCCAATTAACTGTTCTTCATGACAATCGAATCCACGACATCGGCCACATTCTCACAGCAGTCAGCGCAGTACTCCAGGAAGGCGTACACGTCGCGCCAGGCGATGACCTCGAGCGGATCCTTGCCGTTGACATGCAGGTTGCGCATAGCGTTGATGTAGAGCTCGTCGGCCTCGGACTCGATCGTGTTGATCTGGATGACGAGTTCGCGCAGGGTCTTGGACTTGCGGTAGTTGGGCAGCTCGACCATCAGGTCTTTCATGGCGCGGCAGGCGTCAGTCACCTTGTGGGCGATGACGATGGCGTCGGGATGGATGCTCTGGATGTTGGTGAAGTAGACGCGCTGCACGACGCCCTCGATACGGTCGAGCACGGTGTCGAGTGAGCAGCTCATCAGGTCCAGGTCCTCGCGCTCAAGCGGGGTGATAAAGGCCGTGAGCAGGGCGTCTTCAAGCTCATGGTGCTTCTTGTCGGCCGCATGCTCGATTGAGTGCATCTTGTCGAGCATATCGTGAATCTTCGCGGGATCGAAGTTCTCGAAAATCTTGGTGAGCAGCTCGGCAGCCTGTACGGCTAGGTCGGCGCAGGCAACGTAGTTGTCAAAATAGAACGAATCGGGTTTCTTTGCCATGAGTGGGTCCTTTCGAGGCGAAGACGGGTGTGAGAAGTATTACGGTCCGGATGGACGCTCGGTTTGACTAGATGAACATCATGAACAGCTTGGCCATGACAAAGCTGATGAGTCCGCAGGCGGGGAAGGTGAAGAACCAGGTGAACATCATGTCCTTGACGACGCCGAAGTTGATGGCCGAGAGGCGCTTGACGGCACCGACGCCCATGATGGCGCAGGTCTTGATGTGCGTGGAGGACACAGGGATGCCGGTAAGGGTGGCAAGCAGCAGGTTCGCGGCACCCGCGAGGTCGGCAGAGAAGCCCTGATACTTCTCGAGCTTAACCATGCTCTGGCCGACGGACTTGATGATGCGCTCGCCGCCCACGCTGGTGCCGATGCCCATAGTGGCCGAGCACAGCAGCATAATCCAGATGGGGATGCCTGCATCGCCGACGCTCGTCTGGCCGCTGGCAAAGGCCACGCCTAAAAAGAGCACGCCGATGAACTTCTGTCCATCCTGCGCGCCGTGCATAAAGCTCATGGCCGCAGCGCTCGCGATCTGAGCGTATTTAAAGAAGACATTGGCACGTCGCCTGTTGGCGGCGACGAAAAGAATCGAGACGAGCTTGCACAGGACCCAGCCCATGACAAAGCCCAGGCCGATGGAGAGCGCCAGGCCGTAGATGACCTTCATCCACTCGTGGACGTTGACGCTGCTCGCACCGCCGAGGGCGATGGCGGCACCGGTCAGGCCGGCGATAAGGCTGTGGCTTTGCGAGGTGGGGATGCCAAAACGCGACGCTGTGGCGCCGTAGACGACGATGGAGAACAGCGCCGCGCATAGGCAGGCGAGCGCCATGGTGCTGTTTCCGCCAAAGTCGACGATATGTGAGATGGTGTTGGCGACGCTCGCGTTAAAGTGCGTCATGATGAGCACACCGAGGAAGTTGAATGCGGCGCTCATGAGAATGGCGGCGCGGGCGGGCATGCAACGCGTAGTGACGCAGGTCGCGATGGCGTTGGGCGCGTCGGTCCATCCATTGACGAAGATGGCGCCCAACGCGAGGATCACGGTGACGGCAAGGACTGGGTTCGACACAATTTGGCCGAGGAAGGTTGAGAACGTTACGTCCATATATGGGCTTTCTCGAAGTTTGCAGACACGTTACAAAAACATGATAAATCGTATCACCTCCTGCGGGTCTCTTTACCGAGTTCTGATGGGAGAAGTGAACTTTTTGGCACTAAAATTGAATATTAGCCCTGTTGACCGCGGGTGTTCTTTTTGCTAACACGCCATGCGGACACGTGCGATTACTACGACACTCCAAAACCACAGTCTGTTCGCTTTACAACATGCAAACATGCGTTCGATAATAGGAGGCATGGAATATCGACAGACAGACGGCAAAACTCGGCGCGTACACAAGCAGTATGTGGACGTCGTGGCTCGCATCCTCGCGGGCGGACAAGTCGTGCCGGTTACCGTCTGCTGGGTCGACGGTCGCTGCTTTACGATTGACGAGATTGTCTCGTCCACGGGCTTTGGCTTAACGGTTCACGGTGTTCGTACGGCGACCTATAAGGTGCGTTTTGGCGGGCACGCGACCGAGTTGTATCTGGAGGACCAGACGCGCGAGCGGGCGGACGGCTCGCAGGCACACGTGATGCGTTGGTGGGTCTGGGCCTTTGATCGCACGCTCGAGGGCGAGCGCCGTAGGTAAGGACGTACGGCATTCGGGTACAATGACAGGAATCTTGTCAGCTACTGCGCTGTCGCGGCGCTTTTGAAAGGACGAAATTATGAACGATATTCAGGGCTATCAGAACGGCCCCATCGAAACCGGCGCAAGCCGTGCCAAGGAGATGTCGCCGCGTGCGTATAATCTTGCCATGTCTGCCCTCATCTTCTTGGGCTTTTGTGCCATGGGCGCTGGTGCTTACTTTACGAGCACCATGGCGTTTGCCCGCATGATGATGAGCGGCGCCGCCCTGCCACTGGTCTTTGGCTCGTTTATTTTGACCATCGTCGGCATGGTCATGATGTCGGCCGCCGCCAGTAAGCAGTCCGTGGGCCTGTCCCTTGTGGGCTACGTAATCTTTGCGAGCACCTTTGGCCTGACCGCGTCGTTTGGCCTTGCCAACTACGACCTGCCCACCATCAACACTGCCTTTATCGCCACGGCCGCCATCACCTTTGTCTTTGGCGCCTTGGGCGTGACGTTCCCCAAGTTTTTCCAGCGCGTATATGGCATCGGTTTTGGCATTCTGCTCGCCACTATTCTGGTTGAGATCGTGCTGATGTTCATGGGCGTCTCGCAGACCATCACCGATCTGATCGTAATCGTGGTGTTCGCCGGCTTTATTGGCTACGACACCTATGTTGCCACGACGGTGCCGCCTACGCTGCCCAACGCCGTGCTCATGGCGTCCAATCTGTTCGTGGACATTATCAACGTGTTCCTGCGCATCCTGAACATCCTTGGCCGTCGCGACTAGTGGCGAATTGCGGCGGTGCTTGCCGTGCGTGTAAATCGATGCGAAAGGCGGTCCTTCGGGGCCGTCTTTTTTGTACTCGGCGGGGTATCATGGATGGGAAAAGCCGATAGCGGCAGCGACAGGAAAGGTGACCACTTATGGCAGACGTCGACAACAGGAACCGTAACCGCAGGTCCAACCGAGCGGGTCAGCCCAATCCCAAGCGCGAGGCCCGTGCCAAGGCCGCCGAGCGTCACGTGGCAACTGTGTCCGAAGCGTGCGCCAAGGATATCGAGCGTTCGCTTGCCGGCGTGTGCGAGTTCGATGGTATGCCTGCCGGTTTTGTCGCGGCGATGAAGGCCAAGGTTCAGAGTGCTGTGGCCGCCGAAGAACAGGTTGCCGAGGACGTCGAGGGCGCGGAGGCTGCCGAGACCGAGACGGCGCCCGAGACCGAGGCAGCGCCTGAGCCTGCCGAGGAAATCGCCGAAGCTGAGTCCGCGCCTGCTGAGGAGCCCGCTCCGGTTCTGCCTGAGGTCACCGTGCTCGATGCCTCCGCCACGCAGGCCATCCTGGACAACGGTCGTGGCTATGCGCAGTTCTGCGACATGGCCGTGCTCGCCTTTGCCTCGTTCACCAACCCGGGCGGTGGCTACATCCAGGGCTATCTGGGCCAGGAGGCCACGCTGTGCGCCGATTCGTATCTGTACAACGTTCTCGATAAGCAGCGCAAATGGTACGGCGAGAACCGTCGCCGCAACATCAACTGCGAGCTTTACCGCAACCGTGCGCTGGTGGTGCCTGCGGTGCGCTTCGACCGCAACCACGTGCATGCATACGCCGACGTGATCGTGGCCGCCGCGCCCAACGTTAAGCGCGCCCGCCAGGAGTATCGCGTGAGCGACGATGCTCTGCTGGACGCCCTGCGCGACCGCATTCGCTTTGTGCTTGCCATCTGCGACGAGCTAGGTCGCGAGAAGCTTGTGCTGGGCGCTTGGGGCTGCGACAACAACGGCTTTGACGCAGAGGCCGTGGCCGAGCTCTTCCGCAAGGAGCTCGCGTCGGGCGACTTTAAGGTCAAGCAAGTCTTCTTTGCCGTGCCTTCTACGCGCTGGGATGAGGATTTTGCCAAGTTCGAGCACGTGCTGGCAAACTTCCCCGAGCGCAACGAGGAGTCCTATGCCCAGGTTGCCGCTCGCGCTGCGGCAGCTCGCGCCGCCGAGCAGACCCAGGCTGCTACCGAGGATGATGAGGACGAGGACGATTGGCGCAAGTACCTGTAATCGGTACGTGCTGACAGATAGGTCGAGCCGGCGGGAGAGGCTGCTTCCGTCGGCTTTTTACTGAGCGAGGGGCTTACGATGAAAAACGTTCTATGCTTTGGCGACAGCAACACCTATGGTTACGATCCGGCGGGCATGCGCGACGGCACCGCGGTGCGCTATGCGCAGGATGTGCGCTGGTGCGGCGTGGCCCAACGTGACTTAGGCGAGGGCTGGCATGTAATTGAAGAAGGCCTCAACGGCCGCACGACGGTACGCGACGACATGTGCCATCTGGACACCAATCTTAACGGCATCCGCGCACTTCCGATGCTGCTCGAGGCCCATAAGCCGCTGGACGCCATTGTGATCATGCTGGGCACCAACGACTGTAAGACGGTCTTTAACGTGACAGCTTCCGATATCGCCCGTGGCGCCATGGCGCTGATTCGCGCCGTCCGCGCGTTTCCGTGGACCGACGCTGCGCCTTGTCCGCGCATTCTGCTGATGGCGCCTATCAAGATTAAGCCGCAGATCGCCGATGTGTACATGACCGACTTTGACGAGCGCTCCGTCGAGGCCTCGGAGCATTTTGCCGAATACTATGCGTATGCTGCTAAACAGTTTGGCTGCGACTTTTTGAATGCCGCTGATTTTGCCGAGCCGGGCGATATCGATTATCTGCACATGATGCCCGAAAGCCACGAGAGCCTGGGCCACGCCGTGGCAGCCAAGCTCCAAGAGATGCTTGGTGAGTAGCGCGACCCAAAGCAGTACAGAAGTTCCCCTTGCGACGGCTTGTTTCGTTGGTTTGTTTTGATCTGTAACAGTTGTAAGGCCGAAAACGGGCTAGATGTTACAGATTAAGATTATTTAGGTCGATATCGGTCGTTTGTCTCGATCTGTAACATCTAGGGTCGATTTTGCCGAGTTACTGTTACACATCGAGATTATCTTCTCAGTGGAATTTGGATGTCTCGATTTGTAACAGGTGGGCCGAAAAATGGACTCTAACTGTTACAGATCGAGATGTTTGTGGGAACCACCGCAAGGGCGCCTGTCCCCTTTGCGGTGGTTTTGGACTGCGAATCTTAATACTGCCACATGTGGTTGACGGGGCCGGAGCCTTTGCCCATGTCAAAGCCGGCGGCCAGAGCGCCCGTTAGGTATGCCTTGCCGGCGTTGACAGCGTCGGCAAGATCCATGCCCTGAGCCAGCGCGCAGGCGATGGCGGACGAGAGCGTGCATCCGGTGCCGTGCGTGTTGTCGGTCTCGATGCGCTTGTGGCGGAACCACGTGGTGAGTGGATCTCCCAGATGGTTGCCCTCGTCATCGAGTGGCGCGGGTTCGGCCAGTACATCGTTGGCCTCGTTGACAAGATGCCCACCCTTAACGAGGGATGCACAACCAAAGCGGCGGGTGAGGAGCATGGCAGCATTTTGCTGCGTGCGCTCGGAGTCGACCTCGTAGTCGAGCAGGGCCATGGCCTCGGGAATATTGGGCGTGATAACCGTCGCTAGCGGGAACAGGCGGCGGGTGAGCGCCTCGGCGGCATCTTCGGCAATCAGCCGTGCGCCCGAGGTGGCTACCATGACGGGGTCGACTACCACGTTTGTTGCGTTCCAGGCGCTCAGGCGGTCGGCGATAACATCGATAATCTCGACAGAAGAAACCATGCCGATCTTGACGGCGCTCGGGCGGATATCGTCAAAAACGGCGTCAATTTGCGCGGCTACGATATCTGGTGAGATATCCTGCACGGCGGTGACGCCCAGGGTGTTCTGTGCGGTGATGGCGGTGATGGCCGTCTCGGCATACAGGCGGTGCGCCGTGATAGTCTTGATATCGGCCTGAATGCCGGCGCCACCGCTGGAATCGGATCCTGCGATGGATAGAACGGCAGGTACCTTACTGCGATCCATGTTCGCTCCCTTGTTCGGTCGGAATCAAATGGGTCTATAAGCCAGCATTATAAAGATGCCCGGGCCGACTCTATGTCGAACCCGGGCGGGCGATGCAATCTTTACGCAAATGTAAGCAAATGTTCACACGTCAACAATTGACAGGCACCAGCTCGCCGCCAGAGGCGGCCGCGGCGACAGGGTTAGTCCTCCATGCCGAGGTCGATCGTGGTGCCCTCGAAGATCTTGTTGACGGTTCGGACGGCGCACATCTTGCCACACATGGTGCAGGTACCCTCGGTGGCGGCGGGGGATTCCTCGTAGCGCTTCTTGCCGGTGACCGGGTCGAGCGCGCACTTCCACATGGCGTCCCAGTCGAGCTTGCGGCGTGCCTGGCCCATCTTGTCATCCATGTCGCGGGCGTGGGGCACCTTTTTGGCGATATCGGCGGCGTGTGCGGCGATCTTGGTGGCCATGAGGCCGTCGAGCACATCCTGAGCGTTAGGCAGGCACAGGTGCTCGGCTGGTGTCACGTAGCACAGGAAGTCGGCACCGGAGCTGGCGGAGATGGCGCCGCCGATGGCAGCGGTGATGTGGTCGTAACCCACGCCGATATCGGTCACCAGCGGCCCGAGCACATAGAACGGGGCGTTGTGGCACAGGCGCTTCTGTAGCTTCATGTTGGCAGCGATCTCGTCAAGCGCCATGTGACCCGGGCCCTCGACCATGACCTGGACGCCGGCTGCCCAGGCGCGCTTGCACAGCTTGCCCAGCTCGATCATCTCGGCGGTCTCGGTGGCGTCGTTGGAGTCGTAGAGGCAGCCCGGGCGGCAGGAGTCGCCGAGCGAAATCGTCACGTCGTATTCGTGGCAAATCTCGAGCAGCTCGTCAAAGTACTCGTAGAAGGGGTTTTCGTTGCCGGTGACCTCCATCCAGCCAAACAGCAGCGAGCCGCCGCGGCTGACGATGTTCATCAGGCGACCGGTCTCCTTAAAGGTCTTGGTGACCGACTTGTTGATGCCGCAGTGAATGGTCATAAAGTCCACGCCGTCCTCGGCGTGCGCGCGCACGACCTCGAACAGGTCGTCCTTGGTGAGCTTGACCAGCGGCTTTTCCATGTAGCCGATGGCGTCGTACATGGGGACGGTGCCTACCATGAGCGGCGTCTCGTCGATGAGCTGCTGGCGGAACTGGCGCGTCTTGCCCGAGTTGGAGAGGTCCATGATGGCGTCGGCGCCAAAGTCCTCAGCGATCTTGACCTTCTTCCATTCCTCGGCGGCATCGGCCTTGTCGCCCGAGATGCCCAAGTTCACGTTGACCTTGGTGGACAGGCCCTCGCCGACACCAAAGGCGCGCATGCCCTTTTTGATGTGCACGATGTTGGCGGGAATGGCGATGCGGCCGTCGGCCACGCGCTCGCGGATGTACTCGGGGTCGCGATGCTCGCGCTCGGCGACTTCCTTCATCTGCGGCGTGATCTGTCCGGCGCGGGCGAAGTCGATTTGCGTGACAAGCTTGGACTCGGTCTGTGTGCTCATTGGCACGGCTCCCTTCGTTGGCATTACCCATATCAGGTTTGCGGGTCAGGGCGGGCGCGCCCAATCTCAGCCTGCCGTCTGGTCCTGCAAGCTCCCCGTTTATGTAGTGGGCTCAAGTATAGCCTGAATGGGTACGATTGGCCTAACGAACGTGCCTGTGGGGAGGCGTACATGGAAGACAAGCATCTATATCGAGAGACGCAATGGGACATATCGGCCGAGGAGGGCCGTGCGCACCATGGGTTGGTCGCGATTGGCTTTGCGGTGCTTGCCGTGCTGGTGATTGCCTTTTGTATTTGGACGTTTGGCGGTCGCGGCGGCGCTGCCTGGGAGTTTGAGGCCGATGATAGCCTACCGATTATGGCGGTGAGGAGTACTGGCGGTAATGCCAATACGCTCGCCATTCCGGGCGATTATTGGTACCCGCGCGATGAGTTTGTGCAGTTGCAGCTGAGTGGTGGGTCCATTCCAGGCGAAGAAATCGAACGCGTGACGTTTGACGCGGCGCTCAAAACGCTGACGGTGAAGCTCAAAGATCAAGGAGATGTGCCCACGACCATGGATATCGCCCTGGCGGAATGGCGTCTGGAGCCTCCGTCGGGCGTCAAGGTGTCCGAGGTTGAGCATGTCAAGATTACCTATCAGGACGGCACGACAAATGAAATTGCCAAAGCCGACGGCTTGGCGGAATAGACGTCGTGCCTAGGCAGTACATTCAAGAGTAGCGGTGGTCCTACAAGGCCCGTTCGTTCAGGAAGACCAAAGTGTTTTTATTTGAAAGCTCGGGAAGGTGACGATAGCCAACGTCGAATGCGGTGAGCCCGCTTACATCCTCGACCTTGTTTTCCGCCATCCAGCGCACCATGGAGCCGCGCGCCTTTTTGCTGGCGGTCGAGCGCTGGATGGGCTTGCCGTTGCGGATGCCTTCACCAAAGAGGCACGTGACGACTGTGGCGTCGCCCGCGAGGTGGGGCAGAACGGCTTTGGCGTACTCCGCGCTGGCGAGATTGACGATCGTAGCGTTGGAGCTCGCCGGAGCGATGGTCCGTGCGAGCTTGTCGCCCCAAAACGCGTAGAGGTCTCGGGCATCGTCGACGGCAAGCTTTGCGCCCATCTCCAGCCGATACGGTTCAACGGCATGAAAGGGGCGTACGCATCCGTAAAGGCCCGAGAGGATCCAGAGATGGTTTTGCAGCCAGTCGAGCTGTGCGGCATCCATGACCTCGGGCGCCATACTTTGGTATTGGATGCCGTGGTAGGACATGACGGCGGGGGAGAGGTGTCGGGCGAGTGCGGGATTGTCGAGATCGCCGTTTTTCAGGATGGGCCCGAACTCATGCAGGGTGTTGAGGCAAGGCCCCAGCAGTTTGTCACTTACGTTCCATAGCGTCTGCAGACCGCCGCTGCCTTCATTTCGTTCGATATCTAGCAGTGCGCGGTGGAGGCGAGCCGTTTCGTGCGCAAAAGGCGGTATGTCCAGGACTTCAAAAGCATCTTGGGCCGCGCGCATCTGCTTGGCGGGCGAAATGATGACCTGCAGCATGGACTCTCCTCTGCCAAAAAGGAAGTTGCGGTGGAATACGGTCTGTTTTGGCCGTTTATGGGCCAGTTTAGTCCGTATTTCACCGCAACTGATGAAGGGTTGGTTAGGCTCGCTCGATGAAGGCCTTGTAGCCGCGGTAGGCCTCGTAGATATCGGCCTTGTTGGCGACCTCCCACAGGGCGTGCATGGACAGGACGGCAACGCCGGAGTCGATGACGTTCATGCCATACTTGGCCATGATGTAGGCGATGGTGCCGCCACCGCCCGCGTTGACGCGACCGAGCTCACAGGTCTGGAAGTCCACGCCGGCCTCGTCCATGATGTCGCGGACGAGGGCCACGTACTCGGCATCGGCGTCGTTGGAACCGCCCTTGCCGCGGCTGCCCGTGTACTTGTTAAAGCACAGGCCACGACCCATAAAGGCGGCGTTCTTCGTCTCGAACTTGCCGGCATAGCCCGGGTCGAAACCGGCGGACACGTCGGAGGAGAGCATGCGGCTGCGGGCGAGCGCGCGGCGCAGGGCCAGCGGGCTATCCTCGCCGGCGAGCGTCATGATCTCGGCGACGGTGTTCTCGAAGAAGCGGCTCGTCATACCGGTGGCACCCACGGAGCCGATCTCCTCCTTATCGACGATGAGCGTGATGCTCGTGCGCTCCACGTTGGCGACGTCGATCTGGGCGAGCATGGACGGATAGGCGCAGACACGATCGTCGTGGCCATAGCCCAAAATCATGGAGCGGTCGAGGCCCATGTCGCGGGCCGGGCCGGCGGGCACGACCTCGATCTCGGCGGAGAGGAAGTCCTCCTCCTCGACGCCGTACTGCTCCTTGAGGATGTCCAGGAACATCTGCTTGACGGGCTCCTTGGGGGCGTCCTTGTCGTCCTCATCGAACTTGACGGGGCGGCCGCCCACGATCACGTCGAGGATCTCGGCGTCGACGGCGTCCTTGGCGGGCTTGGACATCTGCTCGCTCGAGAGGTGAATCAGCAGGTCGGAGATGGTAAAGACCGGGTCGTCGGCCTTGTCGCCGATATTGATGTCGACGGTGGTACCGTCCTTTTTGCAGATGACGCCCACGAGTGCGAGCGGGGAGGCTACCCAGTGGTAGCTCTTGACGCCGCCGTAGTAGTGCGTGTCGAGGTAGGCCATGTCGCCGGCCTCGAAGGCGGGATTCTGTTTGAGGTCCAGGCGCGGCGAGTCCACGTGGGCGCCCAGGATGTTAAAGCCCTGCTCGAGCGGGGCGGTGCCCAGGTTGACGAGCATGAGGTCTTTGCCGTGATTGGCGGCGTACACCTTGTCGCCGGCCTTGAGCGTGCGGCCCTCGGCAATCACGGTCTCCAGATCGACATAGCCCGCCTCCTCGGCCATCTTGATGCCGGTCTTGACGCACAGGCGCTCGGTCTTGTTCTCGCTCAAAAACTGCTTATAGCCGCGGCAAAGCTCCTCGAGCTCCTCGACTTGCTGTGGCGTGTACTTTTTCCATGCGCAGGGACGCTCCATGACGCAGGCTCCTTTCGGATCGATCGTGCTGGTTGATGTACCGTGAGCCATCGTATCACGCGCGGGCTCGCGGTGGCGGGGGAGCTTGATGTGCGGTGGCCGTGGGGCGGGGAGCGTGTAAACTGGAGTAAGCAAACCGTGCCCAGCCCAAAGCGAGGTATTTAATATGTCTGACAAGCGCCGCACTTTTGCCGTTATCGACGGCAACTCGCTCATGCACCGCGCCTTCCACGCCGTGCCGCCGACCATGAACGCGCCGGACGGTCGCCCCACCAACGCGATCTTTGGCTTTCTGAACATGTTTCTTAAGATGATCGACGCCTTTAACCCCGACGGTGTGGTAGTGGCGTTTGATAAGGGCAAACCGCGCGTGCGCATGGAGATGCTGCCGCAGTATAAGGCGCAGCGCCCGCCCATGGACCCCGATCTGCACGCGCAGTTTCCGATGATCAAGGAGCTGCTCACCGCGCTCAACGTGCCGATTCTGCAGTCCGAGGGCTGGGAGGGCGACGATATCCTGGGTACCATGGCGCGCCTGGGTGAGGAGGCTGGCTGCGATATGCTGCTGGTGACCGGCGACCGCGACATGTATCAGCTTGTGACCGAGCACGTCAACGTGGTCTCGACCCGCAAGGGCCTGTCCGACGTGGCGATCATGACGCCCGAGAGCGTGGACGATCTGTATCACGGCATCACGCCGGCGCTCGTGCCCGATTTTTACGGTCTGAAGGGCGACACGTCCGATAACATCCCCGGCGTGCCGGGCATCGGCCCCAAAAAGGCGAGCGCGCTCATTGCGCAGTACGGTAGCCTGGACGAGGTCATCGCACATGCCGACGAGGTCAAGGGCAAGATGGGCGAAAACCTGCGTGCGCACATCGACGATGCCCTGTTGAGCCGCAAGGTCGCGACCATCCGCACCGATGCGCCCGTTGAGCTCGATTTTGAGGCGACGTCCTTCCCGGCGTATTCTGCCGATGAGGTTTCCGCGGCGCTGGGCACGCTTGGTATCACCGCCATGCAGAACCGTTTCTTGGCGCTGATCGGTGGCGAGGGCGGGGCTGCTGCTGCCTCCAGTGTGTTTGAGATGCCTGCGATGGTTCGCGCAGCCGCGGGCGATGCCGACGTGCTTGGTGCCGTTGCGTCTGAAATCTCCCGCGCGATTGATGCCGGCGAGTGGGTCGCCGCCGTGGTGGACGACGACAAGGAAGAGGGCGCGCTCTTTGGGCTGACGCGCACGCTGTGGCTGGCGACGTCCAAGGGCCTGTTCGCCCTCGAGGAGGGCGACGGCGGTGCGGCGGCTGAGGTTGAGGGCTTTAACTTCGTCCACGGCGTGATTACCGGCGTGCTCGCGCGCCTGTTTATGGAGGGCCGCGTGGCGAGCCCGGATATGAAGGCGCTGCTGCACGAGCTTTCGCCTATCGATTCCTCTGAGCCCGAGCTCATGGACCCGCTGTCTGCCGATTCCACGCGCATCTTCGATACCGTGGTTGCCGCCTACCTGCTGGATTCCGACCGCTCCGAGTTCGATGAGGCGTATCTGGCCGATACCTATCTGCAGATGTCGCTGCCTGCGGCGCGCGGTGCAGAGGGTGCCGGCGAGGACGCTCCTGCACCCGCCGCTCGCACGGCGGACTTGACGCTGGCGCTGGTCGCACCGCTGCGCGACCGCATGGCACGCGAGAACGCCGCCAACGTGTTCGATGGCATCGAGATGCCACTCGTGCCGGTGCTTGCCAAGATGGAGCGCGCGGGCATGCTCGTGGATCCCGATCGGCTGCGCAGTCTGTCCGAGGGCCTGGCGACCCAGATCACCGAGGTCGAGCGAAGCATTCGCGACCTGGCGGGTGACGAGACCTTTAACATTGGCAGTCCCATGCAACTGTCGCACGTGCTCTTCGATGTGATGGGCCTTCCGACCAAGGGCCTCAAGAAGACCAAGCGCGGTTACTATTCGACCAATGCCAAGGTACTGAGCGATCTTGCCCGCGACCACGAGATCGTGCGCCTGATTTTGGACTGGCGTGAGAAGTCCAAGATTAAGTCAACCTATCTGGACACGCTAGGTCCGCTGCGCCGTGGTGACGGTCGTGTGCACACCACGTACAACCAGACCATCACCGCGACGGGGCGTCTGTCCTCGAGCGACCCGAACTTGCAGAACATCCCGACGCGCTCTGAGCTGGGCCGCACCGTCAAGACGGCGTTTTCGGCAGGCGAGGGCAGTGTCTTTTTGGCGGTGGACTACTCGCAGATCGAGCTGCGTCTGCTGGCGCATCTTTCGGGTGACGAGCATCTGGTACGTGCCTTTAACGAGGGCGAAGACTTCCACGCCGAGACGGCCGCGCGCGTGTTTGGCGTTCCCGTGTCCGAGGTAACGCCCGACTTGCGCAGTCGCGCCAAGGCCGTGAACTTTGGCATCGTGTACGGCCAGCAGGCCTACGGTCTGTCGCAGTCGCTGCATATCTCGATGGCCGAGGCGCGCGATATGATCGACCGCTACTACGAGGCCTACCCGGGCGTGCGAACGTTCCTCGACAATGTGGTGGCGCGCGCCAAGCAGACTGGCTACGCCGAGACCATGTACGGTCGCCGGCGTCATATTCCGGAGCTCAAGGCCAAAAACCCACAGCTCCGCGGCTTTGGCGAGCGCACGGCCATGAACCACCCCATGCAGGGCACCGCGGCCGACATCATCAAGATCGCCATGGCCCGCGTAAGCCGCCGCCTGGAAGAAGAGGGCTTTGCCGCCCACATGATTCTGCAGGTACACGACGAACTGGACTTTGAGTGCCCCGTCGACGAAATCGAGCGCCTCACCGCCATGGTCCGCGACGTCATGGAGCACGTAGTAGACCTCCGCGTACCGTTGATCGCCGAAGCCAGCACCGGCATAACCTGGGCCGACGCCAAATAGGAAAGCAACCACAGTTCCAAAGTAACCAAAAACAGAAGGACGCCCCTTATCAATGAACTGCCTCCCATTTCTTGGACACGAGAAATGGGAGGCTTTTTATGCGTGTCG
>CBCSNG010000019.1:0-45017 GCA_965141635.1 uncultured Collinsella sp.
GCTCGGGAATCTCGCCACGGCAGCGGTCGATGAACTCGTCGTCCAGATCGAACGGAGCCAGGTCGGGGTCGGGGAACAGACGATAGTCGTCGGCCGTCTCCTTAACGCGCATGACCACGGTGCGCTTGCGGCTGGGCTCCCAGTGGCGGGTCTCCTGATAGATGATGCCGCCTTCCTCGAGCACCTCGGCCTGGCGGCAGATCTCGTAGGCAAGGCCATCGTGCAGGCTCTTGAACGAGTTGAGGTTCTTGAGCTCAGTCTTGGTGCCCAGCTTGGTCTCGCCGCGGCGGCGCAGCGACACGTTGCCGTCGCAGCGCATGGAACCCTTCTCCATGGAGCAGTCCGAAATGCCCAGCGTCACAAAGATGCGACGGAGCTTTTCCATAAACAGGCGCGCTTCCTCGGGCGTGCGCAGATCGGGCTCAGTCACGAGCTCAATCAAAGGCGTGCCGCAGCGGTTGTAGTCGACGAGCGACTCGGCCGCGGCGGTAATGCGGCCCTCGGCACCGCCCACGTGCACCATCTTGGCGGCATCCTCCTCCATGTGGATGCGCAGGATGCGGATAGGCACCGTGTAGGAACCGTCCTCGCGACGCTCGGGCATCTGCAGGTTGGACGCGTCATAGCTGGCCAGATGGCCGGCGTGCTGATTGCCCTCGCGCATGGTCGACGTCATGGACGTGGACAGGCCCTCGGCGTTGGCCGAGGCGCTCGCCAGGCTCTGAGCCTCGGCCTCGCCAAACGCGCAATCGGGGCGCTCGGCGGCACCGCGACCGGTCACGTCCAGATCCAGGTGACCGTACATGGCAAAGGCGACCGGACCCTGCGTGGTCTGGAAATTCTTGGCCATGTCGGGATAGAAGTAGTGCTTGCGGTAGAACATCGAGTGGCGCTGGATCTCGCAGTTGGTGGCGAGACCGGCCTTGACGATGCTCTCGATGGCGCGCTTGTTGGGAACCGGCAGGGCGCCGGGCAGGCCCAGGCACACCGGGCACACGTTGGCGTTGGGCTCGTCATCGTGGCTGAGCTTGCAGTTGCAGAACATCTTAGTATCGAGTGCGGTGAGCTCGGTATGGATCTCCAGGCCGATCACGGCCTCCCAATCCTGCAGGACCTCGGAAAGCTCCTTCATTACAGCTCGCCTCCCTTCCCGGCAAAATCGGGCGCGACGGAAAGCGCGGGCGCACCCGTGGCGGCATCGGCAAAGCCGCGCTCCAGGGCGCGGGCAAACGTGAGCAGCTGACGGTCCTTAAACGCCGGACCCACCAGCTGGGCAGAAACGGGCAGCTTGCTGTCCTCGCCCAGGCCCAGCGGCACCGAGATGCCACCGTTGCCGCAAATGTTGAGCGAAATGGTGTACAGGTCGGAGAGGTACATCTGCGTGGGGTCGCTGATCTCGCCAAACTTAAAGGCCGTGCGCGGCGAGGCGGGCATAAGGATGGTGTCCACCTTGGCATACGCGGCATCGTAGTCCTGTGTGATGAGCGTGCGGGCCTTTTGCGCGGCGTAGTAGTACTTGTCGTACACGCCCGAGCTCAGCAGGTAGGCGCCGAGCATCTGACGGCGCTTGGCCTCGGCGCCAAAGCCGTGGGCGCGCGAGAGCGAGCTCTGGTCGGACAGGTTGGCGCAGCCCTCCTCCTGATAGCCGTAGCGAATGCCATCGAAGCGGGCCAGGTTGGAGAACGCCTCGGCCGGGCCGATGACGTAGTAAGCGGCGATGGCGGCGTCCAGGTGCGGCAGGTCGACCTCGACCAACTCGGCACCCTGGTTCTGCAGCTCCTGGGCGGCGCGCTGAACAGCGGCCTTGACCTCGGGCGTCAGGCCCTCGGCCTCCATAAACGCAGGGATAACGCCCACGCGCTTGCCCTCGATGCTGTCGTTGAGATGCTCGGTAAAGTCGACGGCGCAATCCTGGCTGGTGCAGTCGTATGGATCGTGGCCCGCGCCGGTAAGCGCGTTCATGGCCAGCGCGACATCCTCGACCGTGCGGCCAAAGGGACCCACCTGGTCGAGCGACGAGCCAAAGGCAACCACGCCGTAACGGCTCACGGCGCCATACGTGGGCTTAAAGCCCACCACGCCGCACAGCGACGCCGGCTGGCGAATGGAACCGCCGGTGTCCGAGCCCAGCGAGAGCGCGACCTCGCCCGCGGCGACGGCTGCAGCGGAGCCGCCCGAGGAGCCGCCGGGCACGCGCTCGGTATCCCAGGGGTTGTTGGTACGGTGGAAGGCCGAGCTCTCGGTAGAGCTACCAAAGGCAAACTCGTCCATGTTGGCCTTGCCCATGGGCAGGCAGCCGGCATCGAGCATGCGCTGGACGCAGGTGGCAGTGTAGACGCTCTGGTAGTTCTCGAGCATGCGGGAAGCGCAGGTGGTACGCGTGCCCACAAGGTTCATGTTGTCCTTGATGGCCAGCGGCACGCCCGCAAGCGGGGGCAGCGGCTTGCCTGCGGCACGGTCGGCATCCACGCGCGCAGCGGCCTCGAGCGCAAGCTCGGGCGCCACCTGCAGGAATGCCTGGACCCCGCCCTCGCGCGCCTCGATGGCGGCAAGGGAGGCCTGGGCCACCTCGGTAGCGGTAAAGTCGCCGGCGGCAACGCCCGCGGCGATCTGGGCGGCGGTAAGGGAATCGAAGCTCTGAGCCATTACTCGCTCTCCCCCTCTCCCAAAATGGACGGCACGCGGAAGTAGCGGTCGCGCGCGCTGCCTGCGTTTTCGAGCGCGACGTCGAGCGGCAGGTCGCGCTCGGGCTCGCGCAGGTCATCGCCCATCACGTTGGACAGGCTTCCGATGGGATGGAACGTGGGCTCCACGTCGGGCAAGTCATATTGCAAGACGGGCTCGAGCATCTGGACGGCGTCGTTCATGTAGGACGTCATCTGGGTGAGCTCGTCATCGGTCAGTGCGATCTTTGCGTACTCGGCGATGCCGCGCACGTCTTTCTCGCTGAGTGCCATAGGCGCTCCCTTCCGCATAACAGATAAACCGCTCTAGTATACAAGGCAACGCCGCTTGGAGCAGGTGCTTTACCCAAATGCAGCGAAAACGTAACGAGGGCGGTGGGCTGGCAGGCGGCGGGCTGGCGGTTCTGCAACGAAACCGCACCGTCCATAGCGAAAACCGTCTCGCCCACAACGAAAACCGTCTCGCCCGCAACGAAAACCATCACAACATTCGACACTTTTCGTCAAAATCGAAATTTTCATCGAATGTTGTGATGGTTTGAAAGCCCCGACCACCACAAAGGTGCCTGTCCCCATTGTGGTGGTTCTGGAGAATGTCTTATGCCGAGGCTTTGGCCTTGCGGCGCTTGCGGATCGCGTGGATCACGATGTCCAGCAGCAACAGCACAATGGCTACGACCACAATGAGCACGGCAAACTCGCGCTTGCCCCAGTGGCGACCGGCCAGCGACTTTTGCTTGTCGACGTCCTTCTTGCTGTACTTGGTGCGCACGCAGTGCACCAGCAGGCGATGGTCGTTCACGCCGTAGGGCGTGCAGGTGACGAGCGTCACCTTGTCGGCGCCGGGCTCGATGGTCAGCGACTCCATCTCCTCGGGCAGGACGACCTCGGAGTCCACCATCTTGTAGGCGAGCGTCTTGTTCATGGTGTGCAGCAGCACCAGGTCGCCGGGCTCCAGCGAATGGATGTCGTCGAACATGCTCAGGTTGCGCATGCCCGAGTGCGCGGTGAGCACGCAATGCGTCGAGGTGCCGCCCACCGGCAGGCTCGTGCCCTCCAGGTGGCCGACGCCCGCCATAAGGACTTCTTCACTCGTGCCGTGGTAGATGGGCATGCTCACGTCGATGGAGGGGATTTCGACCCAGCTCATCATGGGGTCGCGGTCAAAGATGAGCTGCTGGGCGTAGGGTTCGATCTGGTCGGCGGGAAGCTCGGTGGTCTCGCCCGCCAGCTGCTCGTTAAAGGAGCGTGCCTGGAGCAGGATGCGCTCGCGCTCCTCTTCGGAGAGCGCGTCCACGGTGCTGGACACCGTGCTGATCTGGTTGAACACGCCCGAGGCCTCGAGCCGGTCCAGGATCCACGGCCAGGTCATAAGGCCCACGCCAATAAGGATGATGACGATGGTGATGAGCCGGTCGGCCCAACGCGGCAGCCGCTTGCGGCGGCGCTTGGGCTTTGGTTGAGGTTTGGGCTGAGGGCTTGAGCCGCCGTTGTCCGCGGCGTTATTGCTCTTCATATGTTTGGCGCCCTGCACCATCGCCGGTCACTCCTCTACAACTCAAGTTGTCTAAACAAATAATAGCCGATTAGCGAACTTCCGCGCCGGACAACGCAGCCTGGCAGCATTGCGCAGCGCAAGTATGGACCCGCATTTGAGTTTTCAAAATGTCCCGAATCGGCGGGGCGATTCGGGATACAATAACTACAGGAAACGACGCACCCCGCGTAAGTACTTAGGAGCGCGGGCGACCAGTTTCCGACGTTGTTAAATGCCCGGGCCTCTAACCCCGGGCATTCTTATTTGCGCTTGTTGCGGCGCAAATGCCTTCTACCGTCCGCACCGCGCGTGCGCCTACGGACCTTAAACCGAACCTCATACGAGTCAAGAAACGCGATGACGAACGTGCCCACTGCCGCGAGGGCGGCGAGCGCGTTAAGGAATTTCAGCATTTGGGGACCTCCGATCGAGTCGTCGGCCGCCCGCGCACGGGATGCGTCGCAAAGCCATTTTACTGCGAGCGTATGCGCCCACGCCTGGTAAACGCGATTTTGACAAACATTTGTTCGATAGTTACACACACGGTTCCTCGCCCAGCGGAGCCTGGCCGCATTGTCCGGATTTGCCCGACGTGTTTGCGTTTTCAAAATATCCCGAATCGGCTGGGCGATTCGGGATACAATGTCAATAGGAAACGACGCACCCCGCGTAAGTACTTAGGAGCGTGGGCGACCAGTTTCCGACGTTGTTAAATGCCCGGGCCTCTAACCCCGGGCATTCTTATTTGCGCTTGTTGCGGCGCAAATGCCTTCTACCGTCCGCACCGCGCGTGCGCCTACGGACCTTAAACCGAACCTCATACGAGTCAAGAAACGCGATGACGAACGTGCCCGCATCGGACGATGGAGGCTGGCTGCGTTATCCAAAAAAACGGGGCAGACTCCAGTGCGGAGTCTGCCCCGAAAAAAGAATGGCAAAGCAAGAACGTGGATGGACGAGAAAAGTGTCCGCAAGTCTCATGGCCATCACATCCCACCTGCCAAAGGGATGGGTGAGTGAGCGTTACTCCTGCTCGGACTCCTCAGCCTGCTTACGGCTGCGGATGAGGTGAGCCACGCCGATGCACAGCACCGCGCCACCAGCGATCCAAGTGAAGGTCACGCCGTTGAGACCGGTGAGCGGGAGGTTGGAGCCCTTCTTGTTCTTGACGGTGAGGGTGACGGTGCCGCCGTCGACTGACGGGGTAACCATGGTAGCGGAGTCAGGCTTCTGCACAGTAACCTTCAGCGTATTTACAGCTGTTTTTTCGTCGAGCGCCACACCCTCGTCTTTATTAAGCCCCTCAGGCTTGATAGTGAAGGTAAAGTCTTCCAGCGTATTGTAGCCAGGGTTGCTGCCCTCGACCTCGTGCACCGTGTAGGTACCAGCATCGAGACCCTTGACATTAATCTTGCCGCCATTCGCCGTTTTGAACTTATAGGCCTTATTGACAAGAGTGCCTTCGCTGCCGACATACATACCCTTGGAGCCAGCATCGTCAGGATCGGTTGCTTGGATGGTGAACTCTACATTTTCAATCTTAGTAGTATCAGAATCAGCATCCTGCTTGATAAGCTCAAGCGCGTAGGTGTAGTCGCGGACGGTATCGGGCACAGACTCACCCGTTCCCTCGCCCATGGGATTGTTGGAATAAATGAGTTTTACGGCGTTATCGTTACCCGTGTCGCCGACAGTAACGTTCGCAGCCTTCATGGGATCAAGCATAGCGGTGTAAGTGACGACGACATTGGAGCTACCGTCGAGCGCCGCGCTAGCTTGTTTCGCAGCAGCCTTGAGGTCGGCAAACTTTACGGTCAACGTGTTAGTTGCCTTATCAATCGAAACATCGTAACCGGTCTTGGCGCCAGAAGTCGTGTTGCGTGAAAGGATCGTATCACCGATTTTAACAACGACGCTGCTACCATCTGCCGTCAGACCGCCAGAAAGCTTATCGCTGAACTCATAATGGTAAGTATCGAACGTTGCGATATTGCTGGCAACGGAGCCAGTCAGCTTATATTCAACTTTCTGGCCCATCTGCGAGTCGGCCTTGTCGGCCCAATTGCTGCCGCCGTCGTTTCTGACTTTCTTCACAACTGTGGGAATGCTGGTCTTCTCGGTAACGGTCACGAGAGCGTCGCCGACAACAGCGAAGATCGGCGAAGTACCAGTATTCTTCTTCACTTCCTGATCGGTGCTCAAGGTGCTCTCGTCAGTCACAAAGAGATAATAGCCTTGCAGGGCATTTCCTTTGTCGTCCTGGGGCTTAAAGACATCGTCGGTGGTAAAGGAAGAACCCGTCTGGTCTACGCTCTTCACGACCTCCTTTGCCAACCCGTTGAACAGATTGTCGTTTTCAATGGGGGTCGTCTCGCCGGTGCCATCTACATGATCGGTCAGATACTTAGCAGCAGCTTGTGCTGAGGAGCTAAGGGTGATACCAGAGTTGGGTACATTTGAAAGATAGTTCAGGACCGCATCCTTCGCCTTAGGGCTCGCCCAATCGATGTTCGAAACGACCTTGCCCGACCCGTCGGTTCCATCCACAACATCGGCCTTGAAAATCTGGTAGGCCCTGTACGTCACATCGCCATTCTCATTGTTCTTGTTGATCTTGATGCTATTGGTCGTAGTCGCCGCACCCTCAGCCGCAAACGCCATACTCACCGGGGCCATGACTCCGCCGAAGCTCAACGCGGCTGTGAGGCCGGCGGTTACTGCCAGGCGTGCGATGTTCTTGTTCATGCTCATCTTCTTTTCCTCCGTTTTCCGGTTGGTTCTCATTCGATCGGTCATCATCTGTCTGTGTCTTAGCATCTACTTCGCTACGTCTCGCCCCGCTCTCTGTGGGGCTGCCAGCTACTCTTTATGGCTGCCACCTCCCCGCTTGATCAGGAGCGCGACCACGATGAGTGCAGCTCCGGCGACCGCTGCGGCGGCCACGGCGTATATTGCCATATCGCCAGTCAAGGGCATAAAGCCTCCGGTGGTAATGCTAGGGGGTGTGCCGGTGGGCGTATTAATGATCGACGCCTCCAGGCTGCCCGTCGACCCGTCCGCGCTGTCGGCGCGCAGGGGCGACTCGGCCGTAATGGTGAGCTTGGGCTTGGCGGCGGCCACCTGGTCGACGTCCAGGCCCTCGGCCTTGACCGTCACGGAGCGCACGCCCTCAAAGGCGGTGTAGCCCTTGGGCGCCTTGAGCTCGCGGACCTCCAGCTTGCCCGAGTCCACGCCCGAGACGGTCACGCGGCCGTCCTCGCCCGTGGTGACGGTGGCCTTGCCCTCCGCATCCCACGTGCCGTCGGCCGCTAGCGTACGGCCGCGGTCGTCGGCGATGCTCAGGACCGCCCCGGCAAGCGGCTTGTCGCCGTCGCTGCCGCGCTTGGTGAGCGCGAGATCCCAGGTGTAGGCGCACGCGTCATCGCTCGGCGTGCGGGTGAAGCCGGCGTCGCCGGACTGGTCGGCGAGGGGCGAGCGCGGATAGCGCAGGTAGACCTCGTTGGGGTTACCCTTCGCGATGCCGTGGTTGCATGCGCTGTTGAGCGGCGCATTGTACACGGCGACCACGCGGGCGCCCGCGGTGAAGGCGTCGGCCCCGCCGAGCGCGGCGATGAGGTCGCCGGTGCGCACGGTGAAGGTCTTGCCGTCGACCGAGACCCCGCACTGGGCCGTGATATCGGTCCAGCCCTTCGCGGGCTCAGTACCAGTGCGCCCGTCCTTGCCGGTCGAAACGGCGTCAAAGCCGCCGTCCGCGCCCGCCGCCACGTACACGCGCATGCTCGCGGCGACCTTGGAGGGGTCGAACCCCGCGCTCATGGTGTCGACGAACTGCACCGCATAGGTGTCGTAGGCCGTGAGCCCCGCCGGGACCGTGGCAGAGAGGCGCCAGTACAGGTCGTCGGCGACCGTGGCGTCGGCGGCCTTCTGCCAGGCGGCGGTGCTGTCCTCCAGCACGTGCTTGGACACCTTGGGCGTCGCGGCCTTGGGCTTGACGGTGACGGCGCTGCCGCCCACCAGGGCCATGATCGGCGCGGTGCCGGCCTCTCCCTGGGCGATGGCGTCGTCGTCGGCAACGATGAGCCAGTAGCCGCAGGGCAGCTCGGCCGTTGTGCCCGCGTTAAGGGCCACAGACACGGCGCCAGACCTCTGGAGGGAACGAGCGAGCTGTGCGCTCAGCGCACTCGTAAGGTGGGAATCGGTGTTGAGCCACTCGGCAGCTTCCTGCGCGGTTGTCTGGGATTTGGACATGCCGGCGCTGTGCAGCACAGGCAGCGCGGCGTCGCGCACGGCGTCGCTTGCCCAGGCGAGGTCGGTGGCGATCTTGGCGTCGCTGTCGCCGTCAACGACGTTGGCGCTAAAGATCTGGTAGGCGTCGTAGCTGCTCGCCACGGTGCCGCTCACCGTGATGGAACCGGTCGAGGTCGGCGCGGCCTGCGCGGATGCGGGGAACACAACCGCGCAGGTGCCGATCACGAGGGCAAGCAGCGCAAACAAGATCGGGAAGGAGCAAACTTTCTTATTCACGACGCTCGCCTCCCTTCGCATTCGCCTTGCGACGAATGTGCATCCAGGCTGCAGCGACGCAAAGCACCGCCGCGCCGGCAAGGTACGTCAGAGTGACGCCCGACATACCAGAAAGGGGCAAAGAGGTGGAGTAGGTGTTGGTAAAGGTGGGGGTGGACTCGGTGAGGTTCAGTTCTTTGGCATCGACATCTGCTTTCCAGTTGCCATCGGAGCCAACGGTTCCCTTCTGGTAGGTCACCGCACAGTCGATTCCTCCTTTGGTGTTATCCGTTGCCACAACCTTGAACCTATAGACCGACTGATCAAACTTGTAATGCGGATAGGTCGAGCTTTCCTTCTTCTCGCGCACGTAGTACGTGAAGATCTTGGATCCATTTTCAAGGTCCTTGAGCTCATAGTCCTTCGTCGCGAATTTGACCGGCGCAGTCTTGTTGCCGTTTTCGTCGGTTGTAGCTTTCGACGGATCGACTGTTACCGTTTCCGGATTGGTGAAGTTCTCATCGTTCGCAAGTTCGAACTTGAACTTCTTCATCTCGCCGCCATCGACCATCTTAGTCACCTGAGGTGTCCAAGAGCCGCTGGAGGTGTACGGAGCGTACGTGTTGGTGAAGGTCTTTGATCCATCGGGGTTGGCAATCGAATAATAGCCGTCAGCATCAGGATCTACTGGCACAGTGTCCGGAGAGTCAGCTGAACCCCCAGGAATCTTAGTCACGTCCACCCTATCAATCGTGAAGTTATAGACCATAAGTTTTTTAGTCTCATTCGGCTTTCCCTGTATCGGAACAGACATAAGTTCAGTCGGCGTGCATTTGACTTTCACCTTAATCTCGTATACAGCATGATCGTATTTGACACCAAGTTCATCGCCCGCATTTTCGACCATGTAGTATGTAATGTCGTAGTCTGTAGTTTCGCCAGTACCACTCGCTTTAAACTGCTTGCTAAGAAGCTCGCTAAGCTTCTCGCTAAGGTCAAAGGCGATGTTGCCAGCGTTATTCTGGGCAGATTCGACAAGCTCGCAGCCACCATTGCTGAAATTACCATTATTGTCCCAAGAAGGCGCCTTCGCAGTATCCGTGTCCTTGCGATAAACCGTAAAGGTGAACTCCCCATCTTTGAGGTCGCGGCCGTCCAACTCCTTGGTCGCCTTCAGCTTAAGGCTCGGATAGACGTACGTATCCGCAGGCACGCCTAGGTACAAGTCACCATTCGACATGATGCCGCCACCATGGTCCCAAGAATAGTTGCCCGTGATGAAAGTTGTCGCTTCATTCTGCGCATTAATCGCCGCCTCATCCCCGGCCTTAACACCCGAGGTCAGGCCGATGCTATTTTCTACCCCAACAGCACCGTTGGCGGGGATGTTGATAGCTTTTTTAAGTTCGATGCTTCCCGTGTACCGGGCGTCTCCACCGCCAAGCATCTTACCAGTCACAACTGCGATCGGCGTATTGTGATCATGCGCTGCGAGGAAGAAATCGGCATGACCATTGTCACGAAAAAACGGTTCCATATAGGCGGTATAGTCTTGATTCTTACCGTCGCCGCCTTTAGAAAGATGGGGCGCTTTGTCATTGCCGGAATTGCCCTCTTGCTTGTAAGCAGGATTAGGATGATCTTTGCCAGGAAACTCATTACCGGCAGACTTATTGTCAAAGATTGCCGTGCCTTCAGTGTTCGTTACCAAGGTCTTACCCGTCGGGCAAACCGCAACGCCACCGCCGTAGCCACCGGCTGTATTGCTGCTTATATAGGAGCTATAGACAAATAGCCTACCCGCATCAGATGGGGTCTCTTTACAGCCCTGGACGAAGATGCCGCCTCCGCCCCAGTCAAAGCGAGACATGCAGTGGTTATTAGTGATGTAGACTTTGCTGCCTGGAGTGTCGTTGTTGTCTGGAGTGCCGTTAATCATCGCCTCAACCCTCTGGCCCACTCGGATGCCGGCACCTTCAGATCGGTAGCTCACGTTAGAGGCAATATATCCTCCCTTAATGTCGAGCCATGCCATACCTCCATGCTTAAGATTGGTAACGTAAACGCCGCCGCCAGCTTCCTCGGAATAGTTGCCAGTAATCTGGCCACCGGAAATGGTGACATGGACGCCGTTATTGGCAGCAAGCCCAGCGCCGCCATGACAACCACTGCCATCCGTGTCACAGAATTTAGCCATTCTATTATTCGTGATATAGCCACCAGAAACGGTCACGATGCCGCCCTCGGCCATAATGCCGCCACCGAGTCCCTCGTTGAGTGTGCTATTACCGGAGATTATGCCATTAGTTATGGTGACCTTGGAATAACGGGCATACACACCACCGCCATTATAAGCGCTGTTGCCGGCAATTACGCCGCCAGTCAGCTTAAGGGTCGAGGCGTCGCCTTTGTCGTTGGATACCATAATGCCCGCGCCGTTACCCGAGCCAGAAGCACCGCAAACGTAGCCACCGCTCATATTGACGGTAGAACCGTTCTCGGCATAGATGAGGTTACCGATTTGGCCATCTTTCTTTTGCGTGAGCACGCCGCTTTCAAAATTAAAGTGGCCGCCATTGAAAAGGTTGACGAGCCTTAACCCAGCAGCTTTGGTCTCGCTGCAAGCCACAATGGCACCCTTGATACCAGCCTCATACGCTTTAAGAGTTTCGTTTGTAACGGTTCCGCTTGCGACCGATTCGGTTACGTAATAGGTAAGCTTGGTCGGGATGTTAGAATCGCCGTACTCCATTGAAGCGAGATTGCCACATTTGTTTTCTTGATTAGCCGAGATCTCTTTTGCGGCAGCTTGCTGGCCGTCCTTGACGGTCAGCGTCGCACCGCCGGTGATATTGAACAGAGGCAGATTTGAACTCGTATGCTTAATCTTGCAGCCGTTTAGGTCCAGTGTGATATTACTGCCGCTTTTATTGAGCCGAATTGTCTCGCTGGTAACAATATCTTTCGTAAGCTTAAAGTTGGCATCGTCGCTCGCCTTCTCCAGCTCAGTTTTCAGCTTTTCCGCGCTATCTATCTCACCGGATGCCGTTTCAGTCTGCCCGCCTTCCGCGGCCGCCTTTACAGCATTGTCATCCGACGTCTCACCGTCTTCACCCCGTTGCTCGTCCTCGAGCTGATCCTCAGCCTGATTCTGCTCAACGTCATTTGAAGAGCCAGTCTCATCGGCCTCGGCGTCGTCACTATTCTGGTTTTCGGTATCCCCGTTGTTGGTGTTTTCTACATCAGTAGACTCACTTGAGGAACCCCCCCCCATCACAGTTTTCTCGGTAGAAACTGCCTGGGCATCGTTGGCAATGGCCCGCGAGATCGGAGGCATGACGAGCGACAGCACCAGGCTCAAAACTGATGCTCCGCACAAAACGCCTGCCAGTACACGGCGCGTCGCTTTATTACTCTGCTTAGATTTGTCTGAATTCGCTTTCATCGATGTCTCCTCCCCAAGAGACCGCGATCTTGCTCTTTCCCTATCAAACGTATCTGCGCAACCTGTAATTGCACACACTTATAGTACATATTGTAACGATTGTTTGAACATCTAAGCAAAAATACCGATAGTTTTGTAGCGAATTCTCAATTCTCTTGACATTTGCTCGGATTTACCTTCGTTTATTCGTTATCTAATTTTTGTTTCTGCTGGTAACTTAGTTGCCTAATATTTTTTAATGGCATTAGATTTATTTGCACAACATTTTGCTCAAGAGCATGCGTCCTGTGAACGGTCGAAAATCGACCGTGAACGGTAGATCATTAACCGGGAGGAATAGACTATCAAATTGATGGGAATATCTTTAACACATCGGTGGTTAGAAGCATGATGTTCAGACAACGTTATTTGAATTTTCGCGCTGATTTTAGGTATCAATTCACCCAAATCGCCAGAGGCCACCGCAAAGGAGCCTGCCCCCTTTGCGGTGGTCCCCCCCCCTGCGCTACAGCAGATGCTCCTCGATAAAGATCGCGATGCCGTCTTTGTCGTTACTCGCGGTTACAAAATCGGCGGCGGCACGGGTGGCGTCGCTGCCATTTGCCATGGCCACACCCACGCCGGCGTCGGCCACCATGCAGGTGTCGTTGTCCGCATCGCCAAACACGCAGATGTCCTGGAGCTCCATGTCGTTGAGCTCCGCCACGCGCACAAGGCCGCGCGTCTTGGACACGCGCGGATCCATGAACTCGTAGAGCCGCTGCGTGGTTTGCAGAGCCGCCGCCTTAACAGTGTTATCGGCAAACGTCGATGCTCGCTCGATGACCTGCGGCATCACCTCGGGCGCCATGGTAAACATCACCTTGGGCTGCGGCTCGCGCAAAAACTCGGCAAAGTCGACCACCTGGTAGGGCACGCCATCGACGCGCGACAGGTGCTCGACGCACGCGTTGCTCTCGGGCACGTAGAACACGCCGTCTCGGGGGCAGACGGGCGTTGCCGGAAGGTCCGCCATGTGCTTGCAGATGCGCGCGATGGTCTCGCCCGGCAGCGGATAGCTCAGCTCGTTGATGCCGTGCGTGCGGTCGATGACCTCGGCGCCACCGCAGCCCACCATCACGTCCACCAGGCCTTCGATGCCCCAGAGCTCGTACATGGCCTCGGTCGCGTGGGCGTCGCGCCCGGTGCACAGGCCAAAGAGCACGCCGCGCTCGCGCAGGGCGCGGATCGCCGCCACGGTGCGCGGGGACACCGTGTGCTGGCTCGTGAGCAGCGTGCCATCGATATCGCAGAACACGGCTTTGATGTGGCTGAAGGTGGTGTCCATGGGGGCCTTTCTGGGTTGTGCGGCAGTGTGGAGCGTATTCGTGAACGGCGTACATGGTATACCAAGGCGCAGTCGCGGCCTGTCAAAGCAAAAACCACCACAAAGGTGCCTGCCCCCTTTGTGGTGGCCGGACCCGGGGGGCGGCCTGGCCCGGGGCGCAAACCATCACAACATTCGACGTTATTCGGCGAAATTGCGATTTTCATCGAATGTTGTGATGGTTTTTACTGCTTTGCGGCACGATCCAAATGCCGGCGACCAAATAGCAGCAACGCCGCGGGAACCGCCGTCACGACCATGCCCGCCCCTACGAGCGTCTGCTGCACGCCAAATGTCGCCGCCAGCCACGGGGCAATCGCCAGCGGGGCCACGCCGGCGAACATGTTGCCAAAACCCATGACCGAGTTGACGCGACCGAGTTGCTCGAGCGGGGCCGTCGTTTGCACGATCGTGTTGTGGAGCGGGTTGACGACGCCCCAGGCCACGCCCAGGGCAATCTGGCCGACAAGGGCTACGCCCACGTACGGCGTTCCCACGTAGAGAAGGCTTCCCAGACCCACGGACATGAGCGCCACGAGCAGCGTTTTAAGGCTAACGAAGCGCGACGGCAAGCGGAGCGCGAGGACGGCACCCAGCACCGCGCCCACGCCGCAGGCCGACGAGAGCCAGCCCATCCATTCGACACCGACGTGCAGGACATCGCGGTAGAAGAACGACTCCAGCGGGTCGAAGGCGCCATAGCCAAAGTTCGAAAGAAAGATGATGCAGAACAGTAGGGCGAGGACGCTGTTGGTGAAGACTGTCTTGATGCTGGTCGTGAAGGTGACGCGGGTGGATGTGCTGGGGTTGGAGCTTTGTCCCGCACGCTCCCCTTCCTCTGCCGAATCGGCATCCGCATGCCCGGCGACATGGCTGGTCTGCGGCCTAAAGCCCCAGCCGGCGATGAGCGCCAGCACGGTAAAGATCATCATGAGCACGAACACCGCGCGCGACGACGCAGCCGCCGCGACAAAGCCGCCCAGCGTGGGGCCGACGATGATACTCACGTTTGAGAACATGGCAATGGCGGAGTTGATGTCTTTGAGCTCGACGGGGTCGTTGGTGAGGTAGGCCGGATAGGACGTGGCAATGGGCTGAGCGAATCCCATCGTAAAGCCTAGGAACACCGCGCCGAGCAGGATGACGCCGGTCGCGCTACCAAAGGCGAGGATTGCCGCGCCGGTTGCCAGCGTGCCCACGATGCTCAGCAAGAAATGACGGCGCGGACCCCAGGCGTCGAGCGCCGCGCCACCCGCAAAGGATCCCAAGATCACGAATACGTTCATAAAGAGGACAGCCAGCGATGTCGCCACGACCGAGGCATCGTCTGCATAGGTGAGCGTTCCGATGACGCCGATAAAGTAGCTGGTCTGGAAACCGGTGTAGATGAGAAAGCGCATCGCCACCAGGCGCCTGGCCTGCACGGACAGCGATGGTTGAGGCTTTGAGAAAAGAGAGGCGAGCATGGAGACTCCTTGTTTCATACGAATACGGACGGCGGGCATTCGCCACCGTCTGTCAAATCAATCTATCCGCATGAAACATTAAGGACGCATCAAGCCCCTTCTCTCCGTTTTTCGCCCGTCATGAACTACTTGGTAGATTGTAAGGCATGTCCCACACATCTACCAAAGCAAAAACCACCACAAAGGTGCCTGGCCCCTTTGTGGTGGAAATGACGTTTGCCCAGATAAAACCTGCCAAAATAAACCTGTCCCTATTTGGCAGGTTTTAGGCCAGATGATCTTGGATGAGGTCGCAGATGGCTCGGGCGTCGTTGATGTTGATGGCTCGGGTCGCAAAGCCGGCGTCGAAGGCCTGGCGTGCCAGGGCCTCGTTGCAGGCGAGGGCCAGCGTGTGACCGTCGACCAGGTCGAGCGAGCTCTTGCCGCGCAGACGGTCGACACCGGATCGCGCGACGACGATGTTATCGAAGCCCTCGGTCTTGTAGCCCTCGATGATCACCACGTCGACATCGTTGTAGCGCGACAGCAGCTCGCGCGCGGGCATCTCGTCCTCCTCGCGCGTGTCGGCGTACTCCGCCCAGCGCGTGGCGCAGATGAGGCCCACGTGTTTGGATCCGGCCTGGTGATGGCGCCAGGTGTCCTTAGCGGGCACATCGATATCAAAGCCGTGATGCCCATGATGTTTGAGCGAGCCCACACGCAGGCCGCGGCGGGTGAGCTCGGCGATAACCTTCTCGACGAGCGTTGTCTTGCCCGAGTTTTGGTAGCCGATAAACGCGATCGCGGGGACGGCCGGTGTCGGAGCTGCGGGTGCGACGGCGACGGGTGCGCTTGCGGGCGCGGCACCGTCAGCGGCCACGGCCTCAACAGCAGCGGCCTGGCGCTCTGCACGATCCCACACGCCCGAGCGGCCGCCCTCCTTGTGCAGCAGGCGCACGTCGACGATTTCCATGCCGCGATCGACGGCCTTGCACATGTCGTAGATCGTTAGGCACGCGGCGCTCACGCCGGTCAGGGCCTCCATCTCAATACCCGTCTTGCCCGTCACGCCGGCCGTAACCAGCACGTGAAAGCCAACCTGGCCGTCCACGCGCGCCGGCGCCCAGCCCTCGGGCACGTCCTCGGCCGGCGTCCCCGCCGCAGCGATGGGTGCAATGTCGCACTTGCTCTTGGTAATGAGCAACGGATGGCACATGGGAATGATGTCGCTCGTGCGCTTGATGGCCATAATGCCCGCCACGCGCGCGCAGGCAAGCACATCGCCCTTTTTGGCGCGATCCTGCAGCACCATGGCCTGTGTCTCGGGGTGCATGAGGATGGTGCCCTCGGCGATGGCGATGCGATGCGTCTCGGCCTTGTCGGACACGTCGACCATGCGCACCTCGCCCTTGGCGTCCACGTGCGTCAGCTCGTCGCGACGGGCGTCACGGGCGGGCTCGGTGGCAGCGCTGGCAGACGGCTGCGCGGACGCGTCGGCGTTGCCAGCATTCGCCGTAGCCGTGACTTTGTGGGCAGACATCGCGGCCCTGCGAGCGGCCTTGGTGGCATCGGCGTACCTGCTCTTGGCCATATGATCATCCTCCGATTTGGGACATAAATCGTTGCGTGCCCTCAATTATCGCGTGTTCCTGCGGTTTGTGGGCCACGGCATCGCGCCAAATCGAAAGTACCTGCATATCATCACCACGGCGCAGCGCCTCACGCACCGAATACTCGGCATCGCTGAACAGGCACGGACGCACGTTGCCATCGGCCGTCAGGCGCAGACGGTTGCAGTTCGCGCAAAAATGGTTGGACATGGCACTGATAAAGCCCACCGTACCCGCCGCGCCCGGAAAGCGCCAGTAGCGCGCGGGGCCCGCGCCGGCAGGAGCGTCGTTGATGTCGAGCGGTTCAAGCTCGCCCAGTCCCGCCGCGGTGGCCCCGGCATTGATGCGCGCCCGCAGCTCGTCACTCGGCACGGTATCGCTCGCGTCCCACAGCTCGGGATTGAGCGCGGGCGCATGCGGGTCCACAGCGCAATGCGAGCTGGTGCGCTCGTCGCCGATGGGCATGTATTCGATAAAGCGCAGGTGGATAGGGCGGTCGAGCGTGAGCCGCGCGAGGGCCGCCACATCCTGGTTGAGCCGGCGCACCACAACGCAGTTGACCTTAACGGGCTCAAAGCCCCAAGCCAGCGCCGCGTCGATGCCAGCCATGGTCTGCTCGAGCCGACCCAAGCGCGTGATCTTTCCAAAGAGCGTAGGGTCGAGCGTATCGAGCGAGATGTTGACGCGGTTAAGCCCGGCGTCTTTGAGCTGCGGCGCCAGCTTGGGCAGCAGGGCGCCGTTGGTGGTGAGCGAGATGTCCTCGATCTGAGGAATCGCGCGAATGTCGCGAATGAGCGGGATGATACGGCGGCTGACCAGCGGCTCACCACCCGTCAGGCGCACGCGGCGAATGCCCTCTCCCGCCACCAGACGCACAAAGCGGGCGATTTCCTCGGCGCTGAGCAGCTCGTCGTGCGCGCGGGGCGCCACGCCATCGGCCGGCATGCAGTAAATGCAGCGAAAATTGCACTTGTCGGTAACGGCAATGCGCAGGTAGTTGATATCGCGGCCAAAACCGTCATGTTGCACGTGCCCGTCCACGCAGCCCTCCCCTCACGCGGCGTTTTATTCTTCGGAAAACATAATACCCCACGAGAGAATCGTGCCGACACCCGTACGACAGGACAGGTCGCTTCGAGCAAAACGGACTTGCCAAGCCCATCCTCAGCATACAAACCATCACAATATTCGACGCTTTTCACGATTTTGGTAAAAAACATCGAATGTTGTGATGGTTTGCCTGCCCACAGCACCCCGCAGAAGGACCAAAGCGCCCCTAAAGGCCGCCGTTCCAGTGCCGAATCACGAATTCTCGCAGGTCGTTCTGCCGCTTCTGGAACGCTTCGCTTCGGTCGCACTTGAGGCCCATAGCGAGCGCGATAGCGTTCATCGCCCGGTGCAGTTGCAGTTGATGGGCAAACTGGGTCCCGGTGAGGACAATCATCCTAAAGCCCAGCGCGCTCAGCACGGCCATACGCTCCGCATCCGACGCGCTGCGCTGTTTATCAAGATGGTCCGAACCGTTGTATTCAATCCCTGTACCGCTTGCAGGCGCGTATACGTCGATCTCGAAATACCCGGCCTTTGCGAGATACTTGAACTCGTTGGGAACATCGACCCGATGGTTGAGCTCGATCTTGGCGTATCCCAGCCCGCCCTGGGAACGTTTTGCTACGACCATGATTGCGGTGGCCGTCTCCATGGGCGAACGCGCGCCATCGTGCACGCGCTTGAGCACGGCGGCCGCGCGTATAGCCCCCTGACGAGATCGGTTCTCATTGCAATAGGCAATCAAGTCGGCAACGGTGTGCCTCTGCCCCATCTCGACATAATCGCCTGTCGACAGATGATTCAAATGGTATCGGGCGCAGATTTCGTAGCCATATTCCAGCTGCTCGGGCTCGCTCATCCACGAACCCGCTTGGACAAAGCACATGGCCTCATCAACCACCAGAAGGCCCTCTGCCACCTCGATAAGATGGCCTGGAGGTACCGGCGCCCCAAACACGTGGCACCTAAATCCAGCCGGCGTCGAGCGCTCAAAATCGAAGTTGACGAGCGTGTCGATATGATCGAGCTCTTCTCGTGGAATACCAAGTGAGACCAGATAGTCGGTAACGATCCCAACTGCCGTTGAAGCCCTCAGCCCCTTGGCATCGAGTCCCAATTTGGGCAGGCCCGCGGTCGGCTCCGCCTCGTTAGCAAGCGAGTCCTCATCGTATAGGCTGCTTGCTCGCGAGAGCGGCTCAAACGGACGCTCCACGTTGTGGTACAGCCAGGCAGTCTTATGGGACAGGACGATCGGCAGGTCCATGAGCCCTCCAATGGAGTCGGATAACCAACCTTATTCCCCTGCCCACGGGTCCGCACACCTTCGCGCGCAAGAAAGCGATTCCGCCCGGTCGAGTGGCAGAAAAACCATCACAACATTCGACGCTTTTCCCGATTTTGGCAAAAAACGTCGAATGTTGTGATGGTTTGAGGCGAGGTGAGAGGCACGGAGGGGTCAAAGCATCGTGCTCGAACGGGTTAATCCAACTCTTTTAAGCCATGCGCCAGCTGCCAGTACTCGCCGTGCTGGGCGAGCAGCTCTTCGTGCGTGCCGCGCTCGATGATGCGGCCGTGTTCGAGGACCATGATGGCGTCGGCGTCGCGGACAGTGGACAGGCGGTGCGCGATCATAAACGTGGTGCGACCGCGCATGATGCGGTCCATACCGCGCTCGATGAGCTTTTCGGTACGCGTGTCAATGGAGCTCGTGGCCTCGTCCAGGATGAGCACCGGCGGATCGGCGACGGCCACGCGCGCGATGGCGAGCAGCTGACGCTGACCCTGCGACAGGTTGGCGCCGTCGGCCGTGACCGGTGTGTCGTAGCCCCGCGGCAGGCGGCGGATAAACGAGTCGGCGCAGGCGGCCTCGGCAGCGGCGCGCACCTCCTCGTCGGTCGCGTCGAGCTTGCCAAAGCGGATGTTCTGCGCAATGGTGCCGCTAAACAGGTGCGTGTCCTGCAGCACAATGCCGAGCGACCCGCGCAGGCTGGCCTTGGCAATGTGCTTGACGTCGATGCCGTCGTACGTGATCTCGCCGTCATCGACCTCGTAGAAGCGGTTGATGAGGTTGGTGATGGTCGTCTTGCCGGCGCCCGTGGAGCCCACAAACGCAATCTTTTGCCCCGGCTTGGCAAACAGGTTGAGGTCCGTGAGCACGCGGGCGCCCGGCACGTAGGAAAAGTCCACGGCATGGAAGCGCACGTCGCCGGCAAGCGGGACCAAGCCGCACGTGAGCTCGGTGCCGTCGGCGGCCACCGCGCGGCCCGACTCATCAACGGCTGCCACGTCATGCAAGTGCCCGTACGCGCCCACGCCCTGGCCCTCGGGAATCTTCCACGCCCACGCGGCGTCGCCCGTCTGCACCAGCTCCACGCAGCCCTCGTCCACCTCGGGCTCAAGGTCCATAGCCGCAAACAGGCGCTCGGCACCGGCCAACGCGTTGAGCAAGAAGTTGCCGAGCTGCGTAAACTGGTTGATGGGCATGGCGGCCTGGCGCACAAAGACCAGGTAGCTTGCAAGTGCGCCCACATCGGCGAGCCCCTTGATGCAGAGCATGCCGCCCGCCACGGCGACGATGGCATAGTTGACGTAGCCAATCACGACGGTCATGGGCACCATGGAGTTGGCATAGCTCACGGCGGCGGTGCCGGTGCGGCGAAGCTCGTCGTTGCGGCAGGTGAAGCCGACGACATTCGCTGCCTCACGGTTAAAGACCTTGATGACCTTTTGGCCCGAGACCATTTCTTCGATATATCCGTCCAGGTCGCCAAGCGATGCCTGCTGGGCGGCAAAGAAACGCTTAGAGCGCGCGCCCGAGTAGCGCGCATACAGCACAATGGCCGCATCGCACACGAGTGTGATAATCGTGAGCTGCCAGTTAAGGATGATGAGCATAGCCGTGGTGCCCACAACCTGAATGGCGGCCTGAATCACGTTGGCAAAGCTGTTGTTGAGCGCCTCGGAGACGGTGTCGACGTCGTTGGTGAAAAAACTCATGATGTCGCCCGAGCGCGTGCTGTCAAAATAACTGAGCGGCAGCGTCTGGATGTGCGCGAACAGGTCGCGGCGAATATCGGACACCACGTGTTGGGCCGCGCGCACCATAATCTGCGAGTAGCCCAGGGCCGAGAGCACGCCCGCAGCGTAGATGATCGCCGTCAGGATGACCTGCTTGGCGAGCAGTTCCTCCCCGCCCGTGGCCAAACCGTTAACGATGGGGCGCACCATGTAGGTGCCGGCGAGGCTCGCGATGGCGGCAACGGAGGCGAGCACGCCCACCGCGAGCAACGAGAACTTGGCATGCCCCATGTAGGAGAGCAAGCGGCGTACAGTGCGCTTGAGGTCGGCCGGGCGTGCTTGGGCTGCGGTCTTAGGCATGGCGCTCACCCCCTTCCAAGGGTGATCCGCATACGACGGAGGAAAACGGATCATTCGCGCAACCATCGTCGCTGCCGTCGCCGGCGTCCGCGTTCCTCGCAAACTCCATCTGCGAGGCATAAATCTCCTGGTATATGTTGTCGCCCGCTAGCAGTTCCTCGTGCGTGCCCACGCCGTGGACACGACCGTCGTCCAATACCACAATGCGATCGGCATCCATGACACTCGCGATGCGCTGGGCGATGATGAGCACGGTCGCATCGGGAATCCGAGCGATGTGCTCGCGAATCTTTGCGTCGGTCGCCATATCGACCGCGCTGGTGGAGTCATCAAAAATGAGCACGCGCGGATGCTTGAGCAGCGTGCGCGCGATGCACAGGCGTTGCTTCTGGCCACCCGAGACACCGGCGCCGCCTTGGCCCAACTCGCCGTCCAGCCCGCCGATGCGATCAAGGAACTCGTCCACGCACGCCGCGCGGCAAGCCGCGAGGAGCTCATCGTCCGACGCCTGCGGATTGCCCCACTGCAGATTCTCGCGCACGGTGCCCGTAAACAGCACGTTCTTTTGCAGCACAATGCCCACGGCGTCGCGTAGGGTCGCGAGGTCGTAGTCACGCACGTCACGTCCGCCCACAAGCACGGCGCCCTCGGTAGCGTCGTACAGGCGCGCAATCAGCTGCACAAGTGAGCTCTTGCCCGAGCCCGTGCCGCCGAGGATGCCCACCGTCGAGCCGCTCTCGATGCGAAGGTCGATATGCTCGAGCACATCCTCGGCTGCATCCGTGCGGTATTTAAAGGAAACGTCGCGAAACTCGATACTGCCGTCCGCTGGCGCCGCAATCGCGAGGTCTCCCGCGGGGTTGGCGATAAAGGGCTCCTCATCGAGCACCTCGGCGATACGGCCCACACTCGTAAGAGCGCGCGTGAGCAGCAAAAACACGTTGGAAATCATCATGAGCGAATTCATGATCAGCAGCACGTAGCTCATAAAGCCCGTGAGCGAGCCCACGCCCAGCTTGCCGGCGAGAATCATGCGGCCGCCAATCCACAGGATGGAGAGCGCAGCCACGTACATCGACAGCTGAAACACCGGCAGGTTGAGCACCGCGCTGCCAAAGGTCTTTGTCGCAGTGCGCGCGAGCTCGGTATTGACGGTGTCGAACTTGGCCTCCTCGTGCTCGGTACGAACGTAGGCCTTGACGGCACGCACGGCGGTGAGGTCTTCCTGTACCACGCCGTTGAGGTGGTCCATCGAGGTCTGGAGTTGGCGGTAGAGCGGGCTCACGCGATAGGTGATGACGCCCAGCACGATTGCCAGCACGGGCAAGATGATCGCAAAGACGGTGGCGAGCGGGCGCGACAGCATCAGCGCGTAGATAAGGCCGACGATAAGCGTCACCGGGCCGCGCACCATAGGGCGAAAGCCGTTGCCCACAGCATTTTGGATAACGGTGATGTCCGTGGTCATGCGGGTGACGAGCGAGCTGGCGTCGTAGTTGTCCAGGTTGCCAAAGGCGAGCGTTTGAATCTTTTTGTACTCGGCCTCGCGCAGGTTAGCGCCTAGGCCCGAGGCAACGCGGGCGGACGTGCGGGCATAACCCAAGCCCAGTACCAGCGAAAGCGCAGCGCACACCAACATGTACGCACCCTGTAGCAGCATGTAGTTGATATCACCCGCAGGCACGCCCACATCGATGATGTTGGCCATGATGACCGGGATAAACAGCTCGAGCACCGTCTCGACCGACACAAAGAACACGCCGAGGATGGCATCGCGACGGTATGCCCCTAGATAGGAAAACAGTATTTTGAGATTGCGCACGCAGGTTCAACCCCCATCAAACGTTGTTCGCAAATGCACGTATTATTGCGCGCCGAATAATGGTGTCAAGTATTCCGAAATCGTTTTCTGCAAGGTTAGCGCCGGCGGCGAGTTCTCGTGATGTGTGTCCATATTCACTCGGAATAATGGTGCGCGAGACTTTTTCGCTTCGGCGTCAACACAAACCTTGACTCTACAATCGTTGTAGGGTTTTCACTACACTGGTACGTAAACGAACCCAGCCAGAAAGCCCCGCCCATGGAACACGACCTCACACGCGGCAATGTCCTTAAGACCATCGCGGTCTTTGCCCTGCCCTATATGCTCTCGTACTTTTTGCAGATGCTCTACGGCATGGCCGACCTGTACATGATGGGGCAGTTTAGCGGCGCCGCCGGCATCACCGCCGTGGCAAATGGCGCTCAGACGCTCTATATGATTACCGTGGCACTCGTGGGCCTGGCCATGGGAACGACGGTGATCGTCGGTCTCGCCGTGGGCTCGCGCCGCTTCGACCGCGCCGAGACCGCCATCGGCAATACCATCACGCTCTTTATGGGCGTCTCGGTGGTGCTGGCCGCTGTCCTGCTCGCGCTGTGCCCGCAAATCGTCGCACTCATTGGCACGCCGGCCGAGGCGGTCGAAGGAACCGCCGCCTACCTGCGCATCTGCTTTGTCGGCATTCCGTTTATCGCCGCATACAACATCCTCTCGGCCATCTTTCGCGGGCTGGGCGATTCGCGCTCGCCTATGTACGTGATCGGCGTGGCATGCATCATCAACATCGCGCTCGATTTTCTGTTTATCGGGCACATGGGGCTCGGCCCCGTGGGCGCGGCACTCGGCACGGTGACCGCGCAGACGGCCAGCGTTGCCCTCGCGCTCGTGTGGCTTAAGAGCCGCCGCACGAACATCCACGTTAAGCGCAGCGACCTGCGCCCCCAGCCCGAGGTGCTCGGCAGTATTCTTAAGATCGGCGTGCCCGTGGCCGTGCAGGACGGCTGCATCCAGGTGGCGTTTATGTTTATCACCGTCATCGCCAACCACCGCGGCTTGGTCGACGCCGCCGCCGTGGGCCTGGTCGAGAAGATGATCAGCTTCTTGTTCATTGTGCCGAGCTCCATGGGCGCCACCGTCAGCGCACTCACGGCGCAAAACGTCGGCGCGGGCAAGGGTGACCGCGCGCGTCAGGTACTCAAAGATGCCATGACGATCTCGGTGGTGTACGGCTGCCTGATCACGGCGCTGATGTGGCTGGTGGCACCGGCGTTTATTGGCTTTTTTGCCAAGGACGCCGCGGTGGTCGCCGCCGGCACCGGCTATATGCGCAGTTATATTTTCGACGCGATTTTTGCCGGCATCCACATTTGCTTTAGCGGCTTTTTCGCTGCATACGGCAAGAGCTATATCGGCTTTGCGCACAACGTGCTGGCCGTGGCGCTCATTCGCGTGCCAGGCGCGTGGCTGCTGTCGAACGCCTATTCCGATACGTTGTTTCCCATGGGCATCGCCTCGCCGTGCGGATCGATTTTGTCGGCGGTCATCTGTGTTGTCGCGTTTACCGTGCTCAACCGGCGCGGGGCTTTTGACAAGTTGGTGGCGTAGCGGGGCGACACAGGCTGGCACCTCTCCCCTGCTTTTTACCGAAAGGAGCGATCCTGTGACCGACACGCCAAGTGAACATACTGAGGGCCTGCTCCGCATTGGCGAGATTGCGCGCCTGTTTAACCTGAGCGTGGGCACGCTACGTCATTACGAGCAGATGGGCTTGCTGGATCCGGCGCACATCGATCCGGCAAGTGGATACCGCTACTACGGATCGCGGCAGCTCTCCACCCTCAACACCATCAGTCATCTGCGTGTTCTCGACTTGCCGCTCACACAAATCCGTGAGTTTGTGACCACGCGCGATGTGGACCTCATGCAGCGGCAGCTGGCGCAGCAGCAGGAGCTCATCGAGCGCAAGCGCCGCGAGCTGGAGCGCGTGTCGCGCAAGATCGACAACCGGCTTGCCCTGCTTCACGATGCCCTGAACACCGAGCTCGATACCATTTGCACAATCGATGCGCCCGAGCTTCGCTGCGCCGTATTGCGCGAACGCGTCAAGCCTACCGACGCCTATGCGCTGGAGTGGCAGATTCGTCAGCTGCAGAAGGGCCAGCACGAGACCTTTGTCTTTCTGGGCAACTTAGGCGTCGGGATTAGCGCCGTGCGCCTCGCCGCCGGCGACTTTGACGGCTACGACGAGGTCTTTATGCTGCTCGATGACACGGACGATTACCTGGGCGATGTCGAAGTACGTCCCGCCGCGCGGTGTCTGACGGTCAGCTTCCGCGGCACGCACGGTCAGGCGGCCCCGCGCTATGAGCGCTTACTCGATTACATGCACGAGCGCGACCTGTCCCCCGCCGGTCCCTCGCGCGAAATCGCCCTCATCGACGACATCATCAGCGACGACCCAGGGGCGTATGTGACGAGGATCGCGATACCGGTCCGCTAATCACTACCATTTATCGAGCAATTCCATCCATTTACCTTAATCCGAATTAGATTGTATTATGTAGCAAATAAAATGACAGCATATTGCCCCCCCATAGGCAGGAGACATTATGCCCAGAGTTCAATCACGTCGCTCGTTTCTTCTCGGCCTAGCCTCGATCATCGGCTTATCCGCGTCACGCCCAACAAGAGTATTCGCTGCCGACTCAAACTCATCCGTCGCTTTTACATCAGACCTAGCACAAGACTACGCGCTTTCCCTGTTGCCCATCGTCGACGGATCCGCGAACTTAGAGATCGAGCAAATCGTTCCCGTATGCCAACAAATCGGCCTTATCTGTGGCTATGAAATCAGTGTCACAAGGGAAGGAAGCCCTTACGGTTATTTAATACTTGACGCATCATATCCTGGGCTTCTGAAGGAGATAACCCTCGGCGATACCATTCTTCCGATTTCAGCTTCTCTATCAAACGCCATTTCAACTTATTCCGGCCAACAGGCCACAAACCCAACCGTACTAATTTCGTACAACGATATTGAATATGGAACTTTGGTGCCAGGAACTAGAGACTGTGTAACCAACTATAACAATATACGGTCTGTCCCGATTGTCACCGAAAAGGGTATAGCACCTCAAAGCAATAACCCAACTTCATGGAATGCAGTCATTATCAATGAAGATGACTTGATGTTGCATTTCCAAATAGACGATTTAAACGGAATACCGTTCCGAGGAGTCTCGGAATCATTAGTTGAAGCCCGCACTAATAAGTATGCATGCGTCGTTTCTGCCTTGTACGCTGTATCAATGCATTACGGTCTCACCAGTTCAAACGCTAATCAATTTAATCCCGATTATTATAAAGAAATATGGAACGTCACTGGCACAACAACGTATAAGACCAATGATCAGGGCGTCGAGTACGGAAGCACGATCATCCCAGATGGAATTGTTCCGTTTAAAAGTCTTGCCGCTCAAAAGGGTAGAGCACTTAATACTCAATTTTTCGGTTATCAGCCTCAATTCGCTCAGTACAGAGCAACTATCGATCAAGGGAATATCGGCTTGTATCATATGTGGATCAACAGCCGAAACAGTGAAGGATCCGTCGAGCTATCAGGTCATACAGTCACGGTAACTGGCTATTTTACTGGGCATAATGGAAGCTCTGGCATCGAACTGCAGTGGCTCGAAGTATTCGACGGATGGAACACTTATCCCCGAGCGATTAACTATGCAACGCCCAATATGGTCAAATTGAACGGAACAGTCTTTTGGTAGACCGGATGGCACCATCAAAATGCTATGGCACCACGGCCTTTGCCCTGGTTACGATATTGGTGATTTTCGCTATGTTTGCATCCGTTTCTTCATGCACAGATAGAGCCCGCTATAGCGGAGGAGATGATTACCTTGTCTTTGGAGCCGGCAGCGTTCATTCTATTGAGGGAACGGAACTCGTAATCCAAACAGACAACAGTCCCCGCTACACCGACGCTGGAAAGCAAACCCGGATTACATTCCCCTCATCTGGCCGAATCAAAGACAAGCTTTCCCAAATCAAAGTTGGGACAAGAGTTTCCTACTCACGCTTTGAGTCGGTAGACGCATCTGGATCATACGAGGGAAACGATATCGAAATTGAACAGGCAAACACTATAAGGAGATGTTGAGGAACTGAGCCTCTGCGCAGCTCCTCAACAAATCATTATGCCTCCGGGACCCTACCCGTCGCCAAAATCTGTTCAAGTGCCGCCTCATCCAACACGGGCACACCCAGCTGCTCGGCCTTGGTGAGCTTGGAGCCCGCTTTGGGGCCGGCGACCAGGTAGCTCGTCTTCTTTGAAACACTGCCCGAAACCTTGGCACCGAGTACCTTGAGCGCCGCACCTGCCTCGTCGCGGGTGCGGTTGACGAGCGTGCCGGTGAGCACGAAGGTCAGACCCGCGAGCGGCTGTGCGTCGGCGAGCTCGCCCGCCACGCCAGCGTCGGCTGCGGCTTGCGCATGCGCGGCGCCCAGGTCGACCTCGAGCGAAAGGCCCGCTTGGCGCAGACGTTCCAGCACGGCAAGGTTTTCGGGCACGGCCAGGAACTGCTTGACGCTCGCCGCAATCTTGGGACCGATGCCCTCGCACTCGGCGATGTCCTCTTCGCTCGCCAAGATGAGCTTGTCAATCGACAGGAATCGCTCGGCGATAACCTCGCCCACGCTCTTGCCCACGTGGCGGATACCCAGGGCAAACAGCACGCGACCGAGCGGCTGGCTCTTGGACTTGTTGAGCTCGGCGATGATTTTCTCGGCCGTCTTGAGGCCCACCGGAATGGGGTCGCCCTTCTTGACGCCCTTTTTGCTGTTGGAGCTGGCATAGGTGCGCCCCGTGTCCAGGCCGGCGATGTCGTCGACCGTGAGCTGGTAGAAGTCTGCGACGTCGTGAATCAGGCCGGCGGCGATCATCTTGTCGACAATCTCGTCGCCTAGGCCGTCGACGTCCATGCAGCCGCGGCTCACCCAGTGGAGCAGGCGCTCCTTGAGCTGCGCGGGGCAGTCGATGGAGACGCAGCGGTAGGCAACCTCGCCGTCCTCGTGGACCACGGGGCTGCCGCACACGGGGCAGACCTCGGGCATGTGCCAGTCGACCGAATCGGCCGGGCGCTTATCGAGTACCGGGCCCACGACCTCGGGGATTACGTCGCCTGCCTTGTGCACGATGATGGTGTCGCCCTCGCGCACGTTTTTGCGACGGATCTCGTCGATATTGTGCAGCGTGGCGCGCGCGATGGTGGAGCCGGCAACCGTCACCGGGTCGAACTCGGCGACCGGCGTGAGCACACCGGTGCGGCCCACCTGGATGCGAATTTCGCGCAGGACGGTCTGCTTTTCCTCGGGCGGGAACTTAAAGGCAATGGCCCAGCGCGGCGCGCGGGCGGTAAAGCCCAGGTCGAGCTGCTGCTGGAAGCTATCGACCTTTACGACCACGCCATCGATGTCGTAGTCCAGGTCGCCGCGGTGCTCGAGCGCCTGGGCACAGAACTCGTGGACCTCGGTGGGCGTGGCACAACGGGCCACGTTGGGGTTGACGCTAAAGCCGGCGCTGCGCAGCCAATCGAGGAACTCACGCTGGCTGTGGACGTGCAGCGGGTCGGTATCGGCGATGGCATAGATAAAGGTGGCCAGGTCGCGGCGCGCCGTGACCTTGGGATCCTTCTGACGCAGGCTGCCGGCGGCGGCGTTGCGCGGGTTGGCGAAGGGATCGCGGCCCTCGGCATCGGCCTCGTCGTTCAGACGAACAAAGCTGCCCTTGGGCATGTAGACCTCGCCGCGTACCTCAATGGTGCGCTCGCGGTCGGCGCCCATGTGGGCGAGCGCCGGCTCGGACAGGTGCATGGGCACATCCTTGATAGTACGGACGTTGAGCGACACGTCCTCGCCCGTGGTGCCATCGCCACGTGTGGCTGCGCGTACGAAGGTGCCGTTTTGGTAAGTAAGGGCCACGCCCAGACCGTCGATCTTAAGCTCGCAGGTATAGGTGACGCTACCGGCACCGAGGGCATCCTCAGTGCGCTGGAGCCACGCGTCGAGTTCGTCCAGGTCCATGGCATCGTCCATGGAATACATGCGCGCCATATGCGTGACCGGCGTAAACTGCTCGCTCACGTAGCCGCCCACGCGCTGGGTATAGCTGTCGGGCGTCACCAGGTCGGGGTAGGTGGCCTCGATTTTCTGCAGCTCAACGAGCATTTTGTCAAAGGCGGCGTCCGTGATCTCGGGCGCGTCGAGCATGTAGTAGCGATAGGCGTGGTAATCGAGCTCGTGGCGCAGCTCGGCCGCGCGCGCTGCCGCCTGGGCACGGGCATCGGCCGGTGCGGCGGCATCCGCGCTCGCGGGCGTTTCGGTATCGATGTCCACGCCGTCACCAAACAGGCTCGATTGCTCCATAGCGGCACTCCTTCGCTCGATTTCAAACGGATACAAGAGTACCACCGGTCGTAACGGGGCCGAATAGCGGTCTCAAACCGCACCGAATCGGCAGCCGCCAGACTGGGGTGGACAGTTAGTTCAGATACGTATAAATCCTAGAGCTGAATCAGGCACGAACACCCCTGTTTCAACTAATTTGGGCTCCTCGAGACCATGTAAACGTCCCGCTCTCCCTTCCAAACACCCATTCGAGCCCCATCCCAATCAAAAATTGCTCAAAACGCATCCCAAGCTGCCCCAGATTTATACGTATCTGAACTAACTGTCCAGACCATTACGAACCAGGCCTCTTGTCAGCCCCAAGTGATCCGTTTTCCTCCGTCCCCAACGGATCAATAAGAAAAGAGGGGCTGTCCCGCGTTGGTGGGACAGCCCCTCTGGCATCGGTATGAGCGAAACGGCTCGCTAGTAGCCCTGGCCGTAGCCCTGACCCTGGCCCCGTTGGCCTAACAGCTCCTCCAGGTACTGGCGCAGCTGCTCGTCGGTAATACCGCCGTTGCCGGTGTCGGTCGAACTGTCGTCCTGCTGCTGGTTCTGCAGCTCCTCGTCGGAGCCCAGCTCGACGGTGACCTTTTTCTCTTCCTTGCCGCGCACGAGCGTGATCTCGACCTTCTCGCCCACCTCGTGGCTGCGCAGCGCGATGATAAGGCCATCGGCGCTCGTGATCTCGTCGTCGCCCAACTTGGTGATGACGTCGCCCTCCTGAATGCCGGCCTTGGCGGCAGGACCGTCCTCAACGACGCTCGCCACATACGCGCCGCTATCGGTGCTCAGCTTGTTGGTGCGGGCGTTGAGCGCGTTGACGCTCGAAAGCGTAGCGCCCATGTACGGATGCACCGGCGTCTTGCCGCCGATGATCTGGTCGGCAATGTTCTTGGCGTAGTTAACGGGAATAGCAAAGCCCACGCCCGAGCTGGAGCCCGAGTAGCTCTCGATGAGCGAGTTGATGCCCACCAGCTCACCGTTGTCGTTGACGAGCGCGCCGCCGGAGTTGCCTGGGTTGATGGCGGCATCGGTCTGAATCATGTTGGCATAGATGGTGTTACCGCTGGTAGAGCTCATGGCCGTGGAGCGATACAGCGCCGACACAATGCCCGTAGAGACAGACTGTTCGTTACCGAACGGCGAGCCGATCGCCATGACCCACTCGCCCACGTTGAGCTTGGAGGAATCACCCATCTCGATCGGGGTGAGCTTGGAGGCGTCAGCATCCTTGAGCTTGATGACGGCCAGGTCGCTCGAGGCATCGTTGCCCACGAACTCGGCCTCGTAGGTGGTGCCGTCGTCCATGGTAACCACGTACTGGTCATAGCCATCGACCACGTGGTTGTTGGTGAGAATATGGCCCTCGGTATCGAGCACCACGCCCGAACCGACGCTGCCTGAGTTATCCGACTCGTCGGCAGACTGCGAAAGCGAGCCATTCTGGCTGCCGCTCGAAGTGGCGGTAATGGAAACCACGGAGGGCAGGGCCTTGGCAGAAACGGCCTCGGCCAGCGTGGTGTCCTCGGAGTCGATCGTGATCTTTTGCGTCGACGAACCCGAAGCACCCGCCGTCACGGCATTCTTGCCGCCGCCGATATCGAGCGTGCCGCTCATAATGAGCGCAATGACCAGCAGGGCTCCGCAGGCACAGCCGGCAAGCGCCGTAATAAAGATCGGCAGCTTTTTGGTCTTGGTCTTGACCACCGTGTGCTTGTTCACGACCTGCTGGCCACCCAGCGGCTTGCCGGTCTGCGTGTCGTAGGCCTGCACGTAGGGAATGTTACTGCCGGCAGGCGTCGACTCCACCTGCACACGCGGCTGCTGCTGGGTCTCGCCGGCGTTGCCCGCATCCTGGGGACGCTGGGAATCGTTCTCGCTCATGGCTGCGATCCTTTCGTCAAATAACCAAAGGCCCGCCAAACATGTGGCGGGCCATCATTGTTCACGTTGAGTTGTACCCCAATATGCGGGCGTACGTGTATGAGAACGCAATCTTTTAGGAAGGCTTAAGTTCTGCTGCAGACCCGAAAGGACCCGGCCTACGGCAAAACCACCACAAAGGTGCCTGTCCCCTTTGTGGTGGAAATCTAGTCCTTAAACAGATAGCCCACGCCGCGGACGGTGGTGATGTGTGCCGCGATCTGCGGGCCTACCTTGGAGCGGATGCGTCGAATGTGCACATCGACGGTGCGCGTGCCACCGCAGTACTCAAAGCCCCACACGCGGTGCAGCAGCACCTCGCGGCTGTAGGCGCGGTTGGGGTGCGTCGCCAAAAAGCTCAGCAGCGAGTACTCCATCAGCGTCAGGTCGATGGGCTCATCATCGAGCGTCACCTGGTAGGTAGCCAGGTTAATCTCGAGGTTATCGATGTTGAGCACATCGTCGGCGGTGACGGTCTCCTCCTCGCCCATCAGGCGCTGCGCACGAGCCTTGAGCTCGTTGGGTGTCGCCGTGGGGCATACAAAGTCGGCATGCGCGTGATTGGGCAGGCGCAAGGTACCGAGCGCCTCGTCGTCGACGATCACCAACATGGGGACGCCGCCACGATCGTCAAGCCACTTGGCAATCTGATCGATACGGTCGCTGCGGATGCCGTCGGAATCGAGAATCAGCAGGTCAAAGTCGTGCGCCGCAGTCGGCGAATCGGGGGTTGCCAGGCTCACCTCGACACCCAGGGTGGTCGTCAAGCTGCGGGCAAACTCGTGGAAGCGCGTCGTGCGCGCCATGAACAGGGCACTCTTTTCGGACATATCGACCTCCAAAGAAATGAGCTCAATCGTACTGGAACAAGCCAGCGCGATTAGGAGTTCGCCAGGTAGTGCTTGATCTCCCACTCGGTGATCGTAGACTCAAACTTATGCCACTCGTCGCGCTTCTTTTTGAGGAAGAAACTGTGGATGTGCTCGCCGAGGGCATCCTTCATAAACTGCGAGTCCTCAAACACGTCGAGCGCCTCTTTGAGCGAACGCGGCAGCGGCGTGTAGCCGGCCTCGAGCATCTGGCGGTCGGTGAGCTTGAGCGTCTCGGCCGTGGCCTCGGGCGGGAGTTCCAGCTTGCGCTCGATGCCGTCCAGACCAGCCGCCAGCGTGACGGCGTTGACCAGGTACGGGTTGGCCATGGGGTCGGGGCTGCGAAGCTCGATGCGCGTGGACAGCTGCTTGCCGGGCTTGTAGACCGGAATGCGGACCATACTCGCGCGGTTGCGCAGGCCCCACGTGGCGTACTGCGGCACGGAGTCGCCGCCCGTGGTGATGCGCTTGTACGAGTTGACCGTGGGGTTAGTGATGGCGCTGATCTCGCGCGCGTGCGCCAAGATGCCGGCCATGTAGTGCTTGGCGATATCGGAGAGGTGGTACTTCTCGTCGTCCTCGCCCCAAAAGACGTTGTTGCCGTCGTGGTCGAATAGCGACTGGCACAGGAACATAGCGCTGCCGTCCTCGCCCGCCAACGGCTTGGGCATAAAGGAGGCGTGGCAGCCGCTCTCGTAGGCCTGCTGCTTAATGATGAGTTTGGCCGTGGTGATGGCGTCGGACATGCTCAGGGCCTCGGCGTGGCGCAGGCTCATACCGTGCTGCGAGCGGCCGGCGGCGTGGAAGGTGTACTCCACGGGCACGGACATCTTCTCGAGCGTGAGGACCGTGTTGCGGCGCAGGTCGCGAGCGGCATCGCTTACCGAAAGATCGAAGTAGCCCACGTTGTCGAGCGGCTCGGGGGTATGCTCGTCGGGGAAGTAGTAATACTCCAGCTCGGCGCCCACGTTGAGCAGGTAGCCGGCCTTCTCGGCCTTATAGAACATGCGGCGCAGGGCGTCGCGCGGGTCGCCGGCAAACGGCTTGCGATCGGGAGTGCACACGTCGCAGAACACGCGGGCGACGCCGTTGTGGCTCGGGCGCCACGGCAGAATCTGGAAGGTCGAAGCATCGGGAAACGCCAGCATGTCGGCTTCCTCGGGCGTGGCAAAGCCCTCGATGGCGGAGCCGTCAAAGCCAATACCCTCCTCAAAAGCGACCTCGAGGTCCTCGGGGCTAATGGCAAAGTTCTTGAGGCGGCCGAGAATGTCGACAAACCACAGACGCACAAAGCGGATGTCACGCTGCTCTACGGAGCGGAGTACGTAATCGATGTTCTGCTGGTTCATGTCGCTCCCCTTTCTTTCGGGCGGGTTTCGACTGGTCTATATCGCAGATACTATCGCAGAAAAATGTTTCCGCAGGGTTAAAGCGTATCAAGCGCTCAAAAAACGTGTGCGAACAGGCAGTTACGAACGAGCGGCTAGCGCGAAGTTGATGCGCGATGTTCGATGTGACCGGGGATCTCGATGCGTTTAGGCGCCAGCTTCGCGGCCTCGCCCACGGTGGTGGTAACAACGTCGATACGCTCGGAGAGACGCTCGACCACGCGCTCGGCAATGGTGAGGGTGTCTTGCGCTGCCGTGGTGACGCCGCCAAAGAGCACATGGTTCCAGGGGTAGTCGTCAAACGTCGCGATCTTGAGCCCCGCCGGCAGCGAGGGACCAAGCTGCGCCAGCGCCTCGGTCAGACGCAGGAAAACCAGGCCGTTGACGGCAATGAGGCCGAGTTTTTTGCCCGCATAGCCGCGGATGGTCTCGTCCAAACGGCCAACGCCCGCGGCGCCACCGTCGGCCAGGGTGACGACCTCGCCCGCAAGGCCGCGTCGCGAAAGCTCGTCGGCAAAGGCCTCGGCGCGCTCTCGACGCACGGGACTGTCGTCGCTTGCCTCGGTGAGCAGGCACAGACGCTCGCTGCCCGCAGCTGCCAAGGCGTCTACCAAGCCGGCGACCAGCTCACGGTTGTTAGATGTCACCAGGTCAGCACCGCCGTCGGCAACGTCGCGGTCGAGCAGCACGACGGGCAGACGTCCCGCTGCCGCGGCGATCGCCTTGTCGTTGCCTCCGCAGGTGTTGACGACCAGGCCGTCCACGCCGGCATCGATAAGTCTGGTGAGCGACTCCGCTTCCTTAGCGGGGTCGTTGCCGCTAATGGCCGTCATGAGCGAGCAGCCGCGCGCCGCGGCGCTGGCGGAAAGGCCCTCGAGCATGGCGCTCGAGAACGGGTTGGCGATGTCAGCCAGAATCACACCGATGAGGTTCGTACGCGAGCTGCGCAGATTGCGCGCGGCGGCACGTGGGCGATAGCCAGTGCGCTCGATAACTGCCGCGATGCGAGCACGGGTCTCCTCGGTCATTTGCCCGGGGCGGTTGTTGAGATAGCGCGAGACCGTGGCCGGGCTCACGCCCGCCTCGGCGGCAATGTCCTTGATTCTCATCTGCGCCATAGCGCACCCCGTTTCCCAATGTCGGCAGTCTGAGCCATTTTAGGCATTTTTTAAAAATCTCGGTTGCAAAACGCTGTAGGTGAGTATACTACAACTCGAAACGAAACCGATTTCGTAAACCGATTTCGGCGAGCGTTGGCACACAGGTGCAAAGACGCACCCTACCGTCTTGGCACCTGCGTGCCAACGCCATATCAAAGGTGTACGCACGAGTAAAAGGAGCTGCGCGACCATGGGTAAAACGGTTCTTACCTTCGGCGAGATCATGATGAGACTCTCACCCAAAGACCACCTGCGTATTGAGCAGGCAACCGAGTTTGACGTCCGCTACGGCGGCGCCGAGGCCAACACTGCGCTTTCCCTGGCCTACCAGGGCGACAAGGCCGCTTACGTCTCCGTTGTCCCGGCCAACCGTCTGGGCGAGTGCGCCCTGCGTTCGCTGAAGGCCTACGGCGTCGACACCACGCGCGTCGTGCGTCAGGGCGACCGCCTTGGCTCCTATGTGTTTGAGGTCGGTGCCTCGCAGCGCGGCAACGGTTGCGTCTACGACCGCAAGTACTCTGCCATCAACATGGCCAAGCGCGACGTCTTTGACTGGGACGAGATCCTCAAGGGCATCGATGTCTTCTATTTCTCCGGCGTGACCCCCGCCGTCTCCGATGAGATGGCCGCCGCCTGCAAGGATGCGCTCGCCGCCTGCCGCGCCAAGGGCATCACCACCGTGTGTGACGTGAACTATCGCGGCAAGATGTGGTCGCCCGAGAAGTCGCAGGCCACCATGAGGGAACTCCTGCCGCTCGTCGACATCTGCATCGCCAACGACGAGGATGCGCCTGCTGGCCTCGGTATGACCTGCGTCTCTGGCTCCCTTGCCCACGGCATAGAGGAGCGCGACACCTATGTCGAGATGGCCCGTCAGATCTGCGCCGAGTACGGCTGCAAGAAGGTCGCCTCGGTCGTCCGCAACATCTCCTGCGTCGAGCGCTCCATCTGGATGGGAATGCTCTTTGAGGCCGAGAGCGGCGAGCACTGGTTCTCCCCTGCTCACGACGTGCACGTACTCGAGGGCGTTGCCGCCGGCGACGCTTTCAACGCCGGCCTCGTCCATGCCCTCATCAACGACTTTGACCCGCAGGACGCTGTCAACTACGCGATTGCAGCCTCGATCCTCAAGCTCACTATCAAGGGCGATTCCAACTTGGTGACCGCAGACGAGATCGCAGCCGCGGCATCCGCCGCCGACGGTGGCACCCGCGTCGCCCGTTAATTCGTTCCCCATTCCGCGGGCCGCAGCTTTCCAATCCCATACCCCTGCGGCCCGCTCCCCGATTCCTCCGGCCGGGCAAAACCACCAGTCCCATTCCGGTTTTGCCTGGCATTCCCTACATGACTGGTCGAGCAGCCGGTTTTGGAATTGCTTGAACCCCAAGCAGTGCCTCCGATAACCAATCCAAAATCGGCTCCTGACCAGCACATTTGGCAATCACGCGCCCATGCGCGCCACACATCGAAAGGAACATCATGTTCGATCAGTTCTACACCACGCTTGAGTCCCTGGGCATCGTGCCGGTCGTTGTGCTCGACAAGGTCGAGGACGCCACTCCGCTCGCCCACGCCCTTATGGCAGCTGGCATGAAGTCCGCCGAGGTCACCTTCCGCACCGCCTGCGCCGCCGAGTGCATCGCCGCTATGGCCGAGGCCGAGCCCGAGATGTGCGTTGGCGCCGGCACTGTCCTGACCGTCGAGCAGGTTGAGCAGGCCCGCGCAGCCGGTGCCAAGTTCATCGTCTCCCCGGGTTACAACGAGGACGTCGTGAAGCACTGCATCGACATCAACCTGCCCGTCCTTCCCGGCACCGTGACCCCCTCCGAGGTCACCGCAGCCGAGAACCTGGGCCTCAAGGTCACCAAGTTCTTCCCCGCGTCCCAGTATGGCGGCCTGAACACCATCAAGGCCCTCGCCGCTCCGTTTGTCGGTCACCGCTTTATGCCTACCGGCGGCGTGAGCACCGCCAACGTCGAGGAGTACCTGAGCTCCTCCGCCATCATCGCCTGCGGTGGCACCTGGATGGTCAAGCCGGCCCTGTTTGCCGACGGCGACTTCTCCAAGGTCGAGCAGATCGCCCACGAGGCCATGGACGTCGTCAAGAAGGTCCGCGGCTAGGTTTAGCTCTCTATCGTGAAGGGGGGCGTGCCCTAGACCTCGCCCCCTTTCTTTTAAAGCGGCTCGGAAGCGCGCCGTTTCCGTCACGAACAAGAACCAAAACCGTCTTGTATGCTGATAGAACGTGACGGAAGCGACACGCCTCCAAGCCGCTTTGCCTACTCGGCTGGCCGTCGCGCTCAACTAAGCCACCTCGACAAAAGCCGAGCCACCAAAACAGCTGCGGCGCCGTCTGGAGGAATGGACCCTTGCTTCCGGTCTTTTCCTCCAAGCGGCGCCGCAGCTTTGTGCCCCGGTTACGCCCCAACGCAGTTGCGGTGAAATAGGGACTGTTTGCGCCACCTAGGCCGCAAAACAGTCCCTATTTCACCGCAACTTATATGGGGATTGATTAGATGGCCGAGTCTTTGGACAGCTCAAAATAGTCGGGATGCAAGGCGATAACCGGGCCCTGCTCCTCGGGCATCAGGTGCAAGTGCGTCTCTGCCAGATAGCTCGCCGCATCGGTATCGCCCCTCTTAATTGCCTCGAGAATCCGGCGATGCTGCCGACGAATCGGCTCCCAATCCAGGTCCTGCGACACCATACGCAACCAGTTGTATCGCTCAAAATGTGTGTTGACGCTCTTCATCCAATCCCACAACATGTGACGGCCGGCAATCTCAAAACACGTCTCATGGAACAGGTTGTCCAGATCGAAAAAGCGACGCGTTTCGCTATGGTCGAGCGACTCGGACTCGGCAAGAATCTGCTCGAGCCGCTGCTTTTGCTCGGGCGTAGCAGCCGAACAGCATTTAATAAGCACGCTTCTCTCGAGCTTTTCGCGCAAGAAACAGGCGTTCTCGGCGCGCTCCATGCTGATTTTTGAGACATAGGTGCCGCTTTTGGGACGCGTTTCCACCAGCTCCTGCTCACGCAGGCGCACAAAGGACTCGCGAATGGGCGTGCGCCCGATTCCCGTCTCCTTTTCCAGACCAATCGCCGAAAGGCGCGTGCCGGGCTTGAGCTCGGCATAGATAATCTTGGAGCGTAATGCGTTGTATGCCTGATCTTGCAGGCTCTGATAATGCTGGTGCTGTTCCATAAAGCCCTCGGATAAACCCTCGGTTAGTCGAATACCACCATGCAATACTATCGCATCGACACGCCCCAGCTCCCAATCAGTCTTTTTGGGACGGGGCTCTTTTAGCTACCCTGGCCCGCAGATCGGCCCCCTTGCCACAAAAGTGGCCCATCTACTACGTTAACACGGACAGCCTCGGCCATACCGAAAACCGTGAAAACAAAACCGCAGGTAGGCAGCTTGTCGATTTTCGAAAAAGCCGGCTATGGTTGACCTCTGCGGCTTAAACGTAGTAGATAGGCCCTATTCGTGGCACAGCACCACTCCATCCCAAATTGGCACCCCGAGCCCTCGTGAGTTGCCAACAAGCTGTTCGACCAGCGCTTTATCCGCGCGGCATTTGGAAAATAGCACCACCGCAAAACCCGCGAGTAGCGCTTACTTTGCTATATCTCACTATACTTTGCTATATCTTGCTATACTTTGCTATATCTTGCTATATCTTGAGCAAAGGTGGCTCACATGCAAACAAACCCTTTTAAGCCCACAGCAGGTAAAACACCTCCCACGATTATCGGCCGCGAAGATGTGCTCGAAGAATTCAATGAGGGCCTCGTCAACGGGCCTGGTGCCCCGGGGCGCCTAATGCGCATAGCCGGCGTCCGTGGAACGGGCAAGACGGTCCTCCTTGACGAGTGCTCACGTTTGGCGCAAAGCCGTGGCTGGACGGTCATAAAAGAGGTCGCAACCGAGGGACTTTGCCAACGCATTCTCGAACAGCTGCAGCCCAAATTCCAGGCCAAACACGCCAGATTTGAGCCCACCGTAGCTGGCATATCCATCGGCAGCATAGACATTGAGCGAATCGGTCCATCGCTACGCGACGCCATGAGACAGACAATATCCAAGAATGGAAATGGCCTGCTCATCACTCTCGACGAGGTTCAAGACGCAGAGCTCGATGAGGTCCGAACGCTCTCCATTGCGATTCAGCAGGTTATCGGCGAAGACCTTGATATAGCCTTTGTTTTTGCTGGGCTGCCTTCGATGATTGAAAGCATCATCAACGGAAAGACACTTGCGTTTTTGCGCCGCGCCCTCCCCTTTGACCTGAAGGCTGTGGCAGTAACCGAAGTGTCGTACTCCCTCGAGGAAACCATTGAAGCGTCTGGCATGGAGTTGCAGCCAGGTATTGCCGGCCAACTTGCCGAGGCAACGCAGGGCTATCCTTTCATGATCCAACTCGTTGGATACTACGCATGGCAGTTGGCAAGACGCGCACATACAACGATTATTGGAGAAGAAGAAGCCGAGCGTGGCATTGCAACGGCACGCGAACGCTTCTGCGCCATGGTGATTGAGCCCGCGCTGCAGCGCATTCCGCCCACGTGCATCGCTTATCTGCTGAGCATGGCGTCTTTGGGGCAGACGAGCTCGACCAGCATGGTTGCCGATGCCCTAAACAAAACGCCTCAACAGGTGAGTTCCGTCCGCAGCCGCCTGTTAAGAGAATCGATTATCGAGGCTCCCTCGTACGGCAAGGTCTCATTTGCCATCCCCTACATGCGCGACTACCTCTACGAGCACAAAGCCGAACTGGAAGTTGAACTGTAGAAACGGCAACTGCCCTGCAAGACGAAAACCGTTTTCGTACGGATTAAAGCAGACGTAAACGATTTTCGTCTTGATTTGCGTACGGAATTAAGACGTAAATTGCGCTTTCGTACGCTTATTACCAGACGCAAATTGTTTTCGTCCGGCCATGCGTCCCCAATCTAGACGAAAAGAGCCCCGAGCTCGAATCGGGGCTCGATGTAAGTTCTAGGGTGTCAGAAGTTACATCAGCCGCTTACGACCGCTCTGTCTATCTCTCCGAGCGGGACGGGCGCCGATGCCCTGATCTCTGCCATGTCGAGGTGCGAGATCAAATCCTTGGCGCGCTCGCCGGAGTGGTATGCCTTGTTCGGCGCCACCTTCCTGTAGAGCTTCTTGAGCTTCGTCTTCCCCTTGTTGCCCGGCGGCATCTCCGTCTCAGGTGGCAGCCCTAGGAAGGACAGGACGCCGGGCAGGTCGCACAGCATCACGTCCTCGATGTCGGCCTTGGCCGCCAGGTCGACGACTCTCTGCGCTGTCGGCGAGATGTTCGGGGTGCTGCTACCGCCCGCTGGTTCGGAAGCTGGCGGGCAGTAGCGGGCAGTAGCGGGCAGTAGCGGCAGTAGCGGTGTGGCTCGATAGGCCCGAATATCCGTAAGGAAGGTGCTCGCTCTCATATGTGCTGATATGCCTCGCCTCGCGAACCTTGGGATGCTTCCTGAGGTAATCCCTCAATTCGAGCCACTCTTTATGCTCATAACGCTTCGAAATCGTTTCCCCGTCGACAGTTTCCTTCACATAATGGTATGTTCGAACGCCTTCGAACTTGCCGAACCCGTTCTCGACGCTGAAGTTTCTGAACCAGCGCGAAAACCCATTCAGGTCCATGAAGTTGACTTGGGGATGCCTGTCTTTCGTTCGTTCGAATGAGTGGACGAGCGGAGTGCCTTTGACTTGTTCCAGGCCGAAGGCTTCCATTTCGCGGGCCTGCTCCTTTTTCCAGAATTCGAGATACGACGTCAGCGTCTCGCTTATCGAGATCCTCCGCACGCTTTTCTTGCTTTTGGGCGAGCGAACGCTTCGATCGGCCGCGAACTGCTGCTCAATGAGGATGCTTCTGTTCTCGACGGAGACATCGGACCACGTCATCCCGAGGGCTTCTGCCCTTCTCATGTCGGTGTCGAGCATGAGCATCACGCATGTGATGTGCGCGTCCGGTTCTCGATTGAGTAGGATGTCGAGTAGGCGAGCGGCGTGATGGTTCCTTCGCGGTTGTCGTGGAACTTTTTTGCGTACGAGCCGACGGTGTCCCTCGATTTTTGGACGTAGGTGCCGCTGTTGAGTTCTGCCTTGTAGGCTTCGAGTGCGGCGTCGACCTCTCGGCTTTTGGTGGTATGTATGGTCTGCCACGGCGAATAGCGGTATTTGCCCGTGACCGGATCCTTGCCGAGGCTGTGACGGTAGCGCCACCTGTATTTGTCGCGGCGTTGCTTCGTTCCTTTGCCTATGACGAGAGGTCGGTCGTTCACCGTGTTCCTTGCCTGAAGTGCCTGAGAATCGCGCTCGGTTGCGCGGAATGGCGCAAAGGGCTGGGGCGGGTGGGCATTACCCTTGGTGGTGGGCCCTGCGTGGGGTCACACCCCAAGGGTAATGCTCCGCCTGACCGCTTTCAAGCTCGTTGTGGGTCGAATTTGGGTCGAAATGTCTGAATGAAACAACGTCGTAGCGACCTCATAACCCGAAGGTCGGTGGTTCAAATCCGCCCCCCGCGACCATGAAACTTCAGGTCGGAAGCATAAAAGCTCCCGACCTTTTTCTTTGTCTAGGGGTTTCGGCATCTCTCGTTCTTTGGGTACCTCGAGGCGGGCAATCAGATAGATGCTTACGAGTATCATAGGGTCTTTTTACGTCGCGGTCGTGTCTCGTACTGGTGCGCCGCTCTTTGTGGGACGTGTCACTTTGCCATAGGTTGTCCGGCGGCGGGGCGCAGGTCGTTCCCCGTGGCGTCGCTCCTTTCGACGCTACGCTGCCTGGCTACTCGTTCCACTGGTGCTTTTTCATGTCGACGCAGCCGTTGTCTCGGAAGGCGACTCCTTCCTCCGTCAGTAGTGCTCGCTGGTCGGGGAAGTTTGGCGCGAGGCGTCCCGCGTGGTTGACGACGCGGTGGCAGGGATAATCGCCGTAGCGATCCGCCTCGCTCAGCACCGCTCCGACCAGGCGAGAGTTTTTCTCCCTGCCGATGAGGCGCGCTATCTGACCGTACGAGGCGACGCATCCCGCCGGAATCTCTGCCACGACGGAGAGAATCTCATAAACCAAATCTTCGTCCAGGACTTTTCCCATCGTATCGCTCCCGTGTTCGCTTTTGCCTTCGGGGGCGCGGCGCCGATCACCCGTGCTGCGATTTTCGCAGCTCCCCTTACCGAAGCATCGAGGGAAAGCGCGTGCGTGTCAAGGTTGTCTGGTCCAGTTGCTGGCTCGATGCCTCGAGATGTTCGCCTCAAGTGCGACCTGCCCCTATTGGAAAAGGATGCCGAAGATGTATTTGGTGATGGCGGAGCGGCGGATGACCCCCACGAGTTTGCCCTCGTCATCAACCACAGGAAGCTTCTTGAACTTCTTCTTCGCCAGCAGCGCGGCGACGCGGGCGATGCTCTGCTCGGGACGGGCACACACTACCTGGCGCGTCGCGAAATCCATGACGCAGCGATCCTTCAGGGCTTCGATGCGCTGCTCAAGGCTCTGATCGTCGAAGTACAGCATGGACGCGTCGCCGCCCGTGAAGATGGTGTGAGCGCGATGCTGCGCGATGGCTCCCATGACATCGCCGTCGGAGATGAACCCGACCACCTGGTTGCGCTCATCGATTACGGGCATGCTGCTCACCTCGTTTTCGGCGAGCATGCGCACCACGTCGGAAATCGTGCAATCCTGCGTGCAGGTGAACGGCTCTTCAATCATGATGCTCGAAACGGGCGTCCCCTCGAGCTCGAGCGGGATGCGCTCGGACAGAATCTCGGACATCGCTTATGCCTCCTTCGTTTTCGGTGCGGTTTTCTTGGTGCGCACGCTGAATATGGCGCAGATAAGGGAAACGAGGCCGATTGCCGCGCACACCTTGTAAGCGACGCCCGCGCCCACGGCGGTGGCTACTTGGATGCTCGCATCGACGCCGGCCGACGCGGTGACGCTTGTCATGACCGTGATGATGAGCGCCGTGCACAAACCGCCGGCGACCTGGCGGCCGGTGTTCGCGATGGCGTTGCCGTGGGCGATCATGTCATTTTTCAAGGCATTGACACCCCATGTGTTCACCGGCATGTTCGCGAGCGACTGGCCGGCGGACTGCAGCATGCAGAACAGCGCAACCACCAAGATGGGCGTGTTTACCGTCGAAAGCGAGAGCAGGAACAGGGCGCCGGTCATGAGGGCCAGGCCGACGATCGAGATGGCACGCGGACCGAACTTGTCGAACACCACGCCGGAGATAGGGCTGATGATGATGCCCACCGCCGCGGCGGGAAGCATGGCCATGCCGGTTTCGAAGGCCGAAGCGCCAAGCGAGGTTTGCAGCAGCAACGGCAACAGCGTGTTGGTGACCAGGCATGCGGCGTTGATGAGCGTGACGATGATGGCGGCCACGCGGAACTCGCGCGTCTTGAGCGTGCCCAGTTGAAGCAGCGGGTCCTCGATTTTGCCCTGGCGTACGACGAACAGCACCAAGCACACGACACCCGCGACGATCGAGCCGAGCACCACGGGGTTGCCCCAACCCATCGACGAGGCGCTCGAGAACCCGTAGAGAAGTCCGCCGAAGGCGATGGTGGAGAGGACGACCGAGGGCAGGTCGAGCTTGGGGTTCTTCAGCTCGCCCACGTTTTTCAGCATGAACACGCCCAGCACCAGCACGAGAATTGCGAGGGGGACGATGGCGCCGATCATGGTGCGCCAGCCGTACGTGTCGATCACCGCACCGCCTACGACGGGGCCGACCGCGGGACCCGCCGACATGACGATGCCCGCCATGCCCATAGCCGTTCCTCGTTTCTCGACGGGGAACACCAGCATGGGAACCACCGAGACAAGCGGCATGAGCACGCCTGAGCCCGCCGCTTGCAACACGCGACCGATGATGAGGAACAGGAAATCAGGGGCTGCGGCGCACAGCAGCGTGCCCAGCGCGAACACCAGCGTCGCCCCGAAGAATAGCGCGCGGGTGCTGAACTTGTCGATAAGGAACGCCGAAACGGGGACCATGATGCCGCTCACCAGCGGGTATATGGACATGATCCACTGGGCAGTCGAGGCATCGATGGCGAAATCGGACATGATGACCGGCAGCGCAGGCGACATCACCGTTTGGTTCAGTAGCGCCAAGAAGGCACCCAGGACGACGACCGCGACGATGCGGATCTGGGTACCGGTAATGCGCCCATTGGCGGGCGCGACCGTACAATTATCAGACATAAGCTTCCTTCGTATCTATTCGATTCTTCGCCGAAGGCGCGCCGGCCCACGGGCGAAATAACATGCACGTGCTATGCGTGCATCAGATACGACAGGAAGAAAGCGGCTGCTCAGAGCGCACTTGGGGAACAACAGGAGAGGCCCCGTATACCAGGGGCCGCCGAATTGCGATGTATGCTTTGGTCAAATCCTTCATAGCGGGGAGGTATTCTAGCAGCCGTCTTCGCCCCTTTCAAGGGATGTAACCCAGACGTTGATTTTCTTTACCGAGGCGCCATCGTTGACGGGTGGCGTGCTTCTCTATCGCCACACCGCGGGGCGAGGGAACGCCGCGGCGAGCTTGTACATCGGCTATGTGTGCAGCTGCGAGCGTGTCGCCGGCGCGCGCTGGGCGCCAGTCCGATCCGGCCGACTCTTGCCGACGGTCGGTCGCCGTCCTCCTCCATCTCCGCCTGCTCTGTTTTTGCTCGGCTCCCTTGTCGTATCATGGACGGACGAGAATTGAGCGAAGGCGGTACGTATGAACATCCAGATATTCGGCACGAAGAAAAGCTTCGATACTAAGAAGCGCAGCGCTATTTCAAGGAACGTCGTGTGAAGTTCCAGTTCATCGACTTGAAGGAAAAGGGGATGAGCAAAGGCGAGCTCGAAAGCGTGGCGCGCGCCGTCGGCGGGATCGACGCTGTGATCGATCCAAAGGCGAAAGATGCCGACACGGTTGCGCTCGTACAGTATCTTGCTGCCGACCAGAAGTTCGAAAAGGTGCTCGATAACCAGCAGATTCTTCGTGAGCCCATCGTTCGCAACGGCCGCCAGGCAACCGTTGGCTACGAGCCTGACGTGTGGAAGGGCTGGGAATAAAGTGAAGCGCCCACGCCCGTGGTTTTATCCACGGACGCGGGCGCTTGCGTAAGACGTCTCTTGTCGTTTGAGTGGAGCGCCCCGGCGGCGCTGAACAACGCGCCCCGGTGACGTGGCTCGGGGCTCTTTGTGCCGCGCATCTATGAGAGGAGATATTTGATGCGCATGGGCGCTACTCCATGTAGCCACCCTGAATGGCGGAAACTGCATGCTCAGTAAAGAACTTGAGCGTGCCGGAGGTATAGCGATTAGCCTTGGGCTTCCAAGCGG
>CBCSNG010000020.1:0-41639 GCA_965141635.1 uncultured Collinsella sp.
ACCGAGCCGTACGCTTGAACTGAGAAGGGGGAGGCCTCGCGGCCTCCCCCTTTTTTGGGTTATATACACGTTGTACTTTGGGACCTAGCTCCCCCGTATACGCTCTTACTGTTTGGCTGTATTTTGAGTCCATCTAGTGTATTTGAGCGATAATTACTCGCATTGGCGTTAGGGAGGGCTTGATGTTTACCGTATTTGTCTTGGGCAATATTGCTTCGGGTAAGTCGACTGCCTGCCGCTATTTCGAATCTCGTGGCGCTATGCTTATCGATCTGGATGAGCTTGCAAAATCGCTGTATGTGCCGGGCTCTGATATCGTCAATACACTCGCGGATGAATTCGGTTGGGACATTTTGGATGAGGAAGGCGGCATTCGCCGCGGCATCCTCGCTTCTCGAGCTTTTGCTTCTCCTGATTCGGTCGCACGGCTCAATGGCATTGTGCATCCTGTCCTCATTGAACAGCTTTCGCTTAGGATTCTCGATCCGGTTTGTTGTACGGTTTCATCTCCTCGTTATCGCTTTGCGGTGGTCGAGGTTTCTGCTCCGACTGGTTTTGAGGATGCATTTGGCTTGGCTGATGAAATTTTGGTCATCAGCGCCCCTTTGTCAGTTCGTCGCGAGCGCGCTATTCAACGTGGCATGGAGCCATCTGATTTCGATGCCCGTTCTGCTTGTCAGCCCGATGAGTCTGCGCTGTGCAATCTCGCTACAACGGTGATTGATAATGCCTCAGGTGATAATTCGCTCTTTGAGCAGCTTGACTCATGGCTTGCATGCCATGGGTTTATAGACACTGCGGATAAGGAGGATGCCGATGCCTAAGACACGTTTCTTTGCGTGGTATCGCCTTATGCCGCTGGCTGCCGTTTCTGTCTTCGGCCTTATCTCATTCGTTTACTCGTGTGCTCCTGCCGCTTTCTTTAAGCCGTTGTATCCGATTGACTACGAGGCGTATGTAAAGCAATCCAGTATTTCGCATAATCTGGATCCGTATCTGGTGTGCGCTGTCATTAAGTCGGAATCGAATTGGGATCCCGAGGCCGAGTCGAATCAAGGTGCTCAGGGATTGATGCAGCTGATGCCCGAGACTGCCCAGGATATGATCGCCAAGGGCCTTGTCGACGGTGGCGAGTATTCGGCCGACAACCTTAACGATCCGGCTACGAATATCGAGTTTGGCTGTGCGTATCTTTCGTATCTTCTAGCGTATTTTAACGGGTCGACTGACAGTGCCATTGCTGCCTATAACGCCGGCATGGGCAATGTCGACGGATGGGCGCAGCAGGGTACGTCGCTTCATAATGCAATTACCTTTCCCGAGACGCAGGCGTATCTGATTCGTGTCAATAATGCCTGGGCTCGCTACAAGACCATCTATCCCGATCGGTTCGTATAGGACTATGCCTGCCGCCTGCGTATACTGCAGATGTATGAGTTAGGAGTATCCATGGCGGAATTTGAAGTAGAACGCGTTGGTGGTGAACTTAAGCGCTTTGGCGTTGAAGGCTCTGACGTGCCGTTTAAGGTAGTGTCTCCCTATGAGCCTGCCGGTTCCCAGCCTAAGGCCATTGAGTCGCTTGTGCAGGGCGTGAGGGACGGAGACCGCTATCAGGTTTTGCTGGGCGTGACTGGTTCGGGCAAGACCTTCACGATGGCAAAGACTATTGAGGCCCTGGGAAAGCCGACGCTGGTCATGGCTCCGAATAAAACGCTCGCCGCTCAGCTTGCGAGCGAGCTCAAAGAGTTCTTTCCCAACAACGCTGTGGTCTACTTCGTCTCGTACTACGACTACTATCAGCCCGAGGCGTATGTGCCGCAAAGCGATACATATATCGAGAAAGACTCCTCGATTAACGAAGAGGTCGAGATGCTGCGCCATCAGGCGACCGCATCGCTGCTCTCTCGACGCGATGTGATCGTTGTCGCATCGGTCTCGTGTATCTATGGCATTGGCTCTCCTGAGGACTATGCGGGTCTGGCTCCAAACGTCGACAAGAAGGTGCCGCTCGAGCGCGATGACTTTATCCATGCACTTATCGACATTCAATATGATCGCAATGACTATGACCTGGCACGCGGCACGTTCCGCGTGCGCGGCGATGTTGTCGACGTGTATCCGCCTTATGCCGAGCATCCGTTGCGGTTTGAGTTCTTTGGCGACGAGGTCGAGCTGATTGCCGAGATCGATGAGGTCACCGGTGAGATGCTTCGTGAGTACGAGGCCATCCCCGTATGGCCGGCATCGCACTACGTGACCGAGAAGCCGAAGGTCAAGGCGGCTCTGAAATCGATCAGCGAAGAGTGCGAGAAGCGCGTGGCGGAGCTCAAGGCGACCGACAAGTTGCTCGAGGCGCAGCGTCTGCAGCAGCGCACCGATTATGATCTTGAGATGCTCGAGACGATGGGCTTTTGCAATGGCATCGAGAACTACTCGCGTCATCTGGACGGTCGCAAGCCGGGTGAGCCGCCGTTTACCCTAATCGATTACTTTCCCAAGGATATGCTCTGCATCATCGATGAGAGCCATGTGACGGTGCCGCAGATTCGCGGCATGCACGAAGGTGACCGCTCGCGTAAGGTGACGCTGGTGGAACACGGTTTTCGCCTGCCCTCGGCGCTCGATAACCGCCCGCTTCGTTTCGATGAGTTTGAGGCAAGGATACCCCAGTTTATCTATGTTTCGGCCACGCCGGGCGATTACGAGTTGCGGGTTAGCCAGAACGACGTTGAGCAGATTATTCGTCCGACCGGTCTGCTCGATCCCAAGATCGATGTGCGTCCGGTTCGCGGTCAGATTGACGATCTTGAGGACGAGATTCGCGAGCGCGTTGCACGCAAAGAGCGCGTGCTGGTGACCACGTTGACCAAACGCATGGCCGAGGACCTGACCGACCATCTGCTCGACGCGGGCATTAAGGTCAATTACATGCACTCCGATACAGCGACGATGGACCGTGTCGAGATCCTGCGAACGCTGCGCGAGGGAAAGATCGATGTTCTCGTTGGCATCAACCTGCTCCGCGAGGGCTTGGATCTTCCCGAGGTCTCACTGGTGGCAATTCTCGACGCCGATAAGGAAGGCTTCTTGCGCAACCGCCGTTCGCTGATTCAGACGATTGGCCGCGCGGCCCGTAACGCCGATGGCGAAGTCATCATGTATGCGGACGTTGTGACCGATTCGATGAAAGAGGCCATCGAGGAGACGCAGCGCCGTCGCGAGATTCAGATGGCATATAACGAAGAGCATGGCATTGTGCCCAAGACGGTGCGCAAAGCCATCAACGACATCTCAAGTTTTATTGCCGAAGCCGAAAAAACCGTGGGTTCCAAGGGGCGCTCGAAGGGCGACTCCCTTGGCCATGGCGCATTCTATACGCCCGATGAGTCGGGCGAGGGCGGCGTGCCGGAAACGGTGGCACCCGAGCAGACACTTGCGGAGCAGTTGGAAGAACTGCCGCATGACGAGCTTGTGCGGATCGTCGAAACTATGGAAGAGGATATGCGCAACGCTTCTGCCGCCATGGACTTTGAGGAGGCGGCGCGCCTGCGCGATGCCGTCGTTCAGATTCGGGCGATGCTCGAGGGTGCGTCTGAGGACGAGACGATCGAGCGCTTACGTTCGCAGGCCCGCAAGGGTTCCACGTTCGCATCGGGCAGAAAACGCCAGGGTGCACGGTTTAAGAAATAGCGAACAGGCCCCGAGTTCCCTGTGGGGCTCGGGGCCTGTGTCTTTTGCGCGCTGGAATTCGTGCGTTAGAGGTCTGCGATCAGGGCTTCGGCACAACGGATGCCGTCGGTGGCCGCGCTCATGATGCCGCCGGCATATCCAGCTCCCTCACCACAAGGGTAGAGGCCCGGGGTCGACACGGCATGGCACGTTCGGTCTCGGGTGACAGTGATCGGTGAGCTCGAACGAGTCTCCACGCCGGTAAGAACGGCATCGGGGCGGTCGTAGCCTCGTAGCTTTTTTCCGAGTAGGGGAAGCCCCAGGCGGAGCGACTCGACGATATGCTGCGGCAGGGCTTCGTCAATTGCCGTCCAGGTCACACCGAGCGGATAGGTGGGCTTTACCTTTCCGGGTGCCTTGCTGGCGCGTCCTGCGAGGAAATCTCCGACGAGTTGTGCCGGTGCGTTCCAGTTGGAACCGCCCAGGCGATAGGCGGCCGCCTCGCAGGCGCGCTGGAGCTCGATGCCGGCGAGCGGGTCATCGTTGGGAAGGTCCTCAGGCGTGACGTTAACGAGCAGGGCGGCATTTGCGTTGCGTCCGTCGCGGGCATTGAGGCTGGCCCCGTTGACGCACAGATGGCACGGTTCTGAAGAGGCGGCGACAACCTGCCCGCCGGGGCACATGCAAAACGAGAACACGCTGCGGCCGTTGGGAAGATGGGCGACGAGCTTGTAGGGGGCTGCTCCGAGGGCAGGATGTCCCGCCAAGGCTCCATATTGGGCTCGGTCGATGTCGCGCTGCGGATGCTCGATGCGAACGCCCATGGCAAAGGTCTTTTGTGCGAGGGCCACGTTGTGGTCCTTAAGGAGCTCAAAAATATCGCGAGCAGAATGCCCGCAGGCGAGGATGAGGTGCTTTGTCTCGATTGGCTCGCAAGCGGCGTCTTCGGACGATTGGACATCGATACCGGTGATGGCGCCAGACGCGTCGATGCGAATGTCGACGAGCTTTGTTCGATAACGGACGACACCTCCGAGCTGCTCGATGCGCTGGGATATAGCGGTGACAACCGTGGGAAGGATGTCGGAGCCAATGTGCGGCTTGGCATCCCACAGAATATCGCGGGGCGCGCCCGCCTCGACGAAGGTTTCGAGGATAAGGCGATGGGCGGGATTTTTGGTTCCCGTATTGAGCTTGCCGTCCGAGAAGGTCCCCGCGCCGCCCAGGCCAAACTGGATATTGCTCTCGGGGTCGAGGATGCGCTCCTTTAGAAAGAGATCGATCGCATGCGAGCGGCGAAATGCTGGGTCGCCGCGCTCGATGAGCAAGGGCTTAAGACCCGCTTCGGCAAGGGTGAGTGCAGCGAAAAGGCCAGCGCATCCGGCGCCGACAACGACAGGGCGTTCTTGAGGTGCGTCGGAGACGGGGGAGGGGAATGAGGGCCCATCGTCCTCTATCGCGCGTACGCGCGAGCGGTCACGCTCGGCGACGCTGTCGACCGCTTCTCGCTCGAGGTGGGGACTAGTCAGCTCAACACGAAAACTCAGGATAAAATGGACGTCTCGTTTTTTGCGAGCGTCGATTGACTTGCGGTGGAGCTCGATGGACTTGATCTCGGAGTCCTTGCAACGTAGGACGCGCTTGGCGACTCGCTTGCCAACAATGAGGCAGGCATTTTCATCGCCGGCTTCATCGAGCGACGCGTTGACTTGGGTGATTTCGATCATCGAGGTCTCCTTAGAGGCAAGAAAGAGGCCGTCCGGTATCCCAGACGGCCCGAATGCGTTTTTGATTATAGACTGCGCGGCTACAGGCTGCTTGCGGCGCGAATGCCCGAGAGCCAGGCCCACGCAAGGTTAAAGCCTCCGCAATCGGCGTCGATGTCGAGCGCTTCGCCACAGATGTAAAGCGGGGCGTCGACAGCGCTGCGCGCGCGTAGACTGGGTATTGAGATGCTCTCGACAGATACGCCACCACGCGTGACCTGCGCCGAGCGCTCCTCGGCTGTTCCCTCGACGAGCAACTTAAAGTGTTTGAGGATTGAGACCAGGTGGATGACATCGTTGGAGCCTGGATGGCACTGCTCGAACGTCGTGCAGACGACGCGGGAGAGTTGCGGGGCGAGCATGCCGTCGAGCCAACGGGGATCGCGGGGCGAAAAGCCGCCGAGCAGCTCAACGCGCCGGTTGAGCATATCGAGCAGCTCGACTTTGGAGAGGTCGGGGAAAACGTCGAGCAGGATCGTATCGCCGCGCTGGATACGACGGGAGAGGTTGAAGGCAACGACGCCCGAGATACCGAAGGTTCGAAACAGGACTTCACCGTCTTCGTGCCAGAGCTCATTATGATTGCGGGCGAGCGTCAAGCGGGCGCGGACGCGCAGGCCATCCAACGTCTTGAGTGCCGCCCGATCGCCGACGACCGTTGCCGATACGGGGCAGAGGATGGGGCGCAGCGAAGTGAGGGGGAGGCGAAACGTATCGGCGATACCGGTGGGGTTGCCGCCCGTGGCGATAATTACGGCATGTGCCTGCAGGGCCTCGTTCTTGCGAGGGACATTGGCGAGCGCTTTCCGAAGCGAGCGGAGCTCCGATTTTCGGTCGTCGTGCTTCTTTGCCTTGAGTGCCCGCGCTGGACGGTCTATTTGGAGTGTCCAACCTTCGGAAGCTTTGTGCGCCGAGGCAACGTTGGCTTCGCAGATTAAGGTGATACCTAGGCGGTCGCAAACGTTGAGAAGCGCGTCGCGCACCGATTCGGCGCGAAGGGAGCGCGGGTACAGCCGGCCTTCCTCGGAGGTTGTCATGATGCCCAGCGAGGAGAAGAAACCCATAAGCTCTTGTTCGGGCCGGGGGCCCATAACGGATTCAACGAATGCGGGGTGGTTATACCGCTGTGGATCAATCGATTCGTTGGAGAGGTTGCAGCGGCCGTTGCCGGTCGCAAGGAGCTTAAGGCCGCAGGCGACATCGCGCTCAACGATGCAGACGCTTTTGCCAGCGCGTGCGGCCGTAATGGCGGCGGCGAGGCCTGAAGCCCCGCCGCCGATTACCAGGACGTCATAGAAGGCGCTCGTGTTCACTTAGGCCTCGTCGGTCTCGTGCGGGGTAATGGCCTCGACGGCAGAGACTGCCTTAGGCAACATGCCATCGGGCAGCGCGGTCTCGACCTCGCCCTTATCGCAGGCCTCGGCGAGTGCCGGATTAATGGGAAGCTGGCCCAAGATGTCGAGGTTATAGCGCTCTGCGACCTCGGGGAGCTTGCTCTTGCCAAAGACCTCGATCTTCTTGCCGCAGTCGGGGCACTCAATATAGCTCATGTTCTCGACAATGCCCAGAATGGGGACGTTCATCTTCTCGGCCATGTTGACCGCCTTGGCGACGATCATCGAGACCAGATCCTGCGGGCTCGTGACGATGACGATGCCGTCGACGGGCAGTGACTGGAAGACGGTGAGAGCGACGTCGCCTGTTCCCGGAGGCATGTCGACCAGCAGGTAGTCGATGGGGCCCCACGAGGTCTCGCTCCAGAACTGCCTAATGGCGCCTGCGATGACCGGACCGCGCCAAAGGACGGGGTCGGTCTCGTTTTGGAGCAGCAGGTTGGAGCTCATGACCTTGACGCCGTGCTCGGAGATTTCGGGCAGCATAAGGTTGCCAAGGGCATGGACGTGGCGTCCGCTCATACCGAACATCTTGGGGATAGAGGGACCGGTGATGTCGGCATCGAGGACGCCGACCTTGTGGCCGTGACGGGCAAGCTCGGTGGCGATGGCACCGGTGACAAACGACTTGCCGACACCGCCCTTGCCGGAAAGCACGGCGATGACGCGTTTGACCTCGGACAGCGTGTTCTCCTCAAATTGCGACGGCGACGTTTGTCCGCCGGCGGCCTGTGCATGCTCGCAACCCATGTATGACTCCTTTGTATATGTTGGGGCCGGGGCCCCGTGATGTGACACGAGCGTCATTGTACCCTCGTTTGTGAGCGGGAGTCATTTGCGATGCATTTGGGCCGAGCGTGCTTGCAATACGATGGGTCCAAGCGAATGGGCGGGCTTACTGAACTTTGCTGGCGAACTCGAGGTATTGCATGCGCTGCAGCTTGTCGATCGTCGAGGCGTATGGGCTGTCTTCAGATTCCAAGTCGTAGCGCAGCCCGTCGGCACCAAGGTAGCCGGCGACATTGATGGTGGGCACATCTGACCTTGTTGCAAGCAGAGCCTTTTGATAGTCGGTGAGCGGGGCGCCGATCTTATTAAGGGTAATGGCTGCAATCTCGTTTGCCCCGACGGTGTCGTAGACGTTGAGCTCGGTATTGCCGGCGATTTCATAGTTAGCCCAGACAAGATATGTCGACTGATAGATACGGAAAGCGTGGCTTGCCGTATCTTCCTGAGGGTACAGCTCGTCGTTGAGGGTCGTTGCGGCGCTCGGCTGATGGTCGCCAAAAAAGACAAGGACAACCGGTCTGCCGATATTGCGGAGTTCGTTGATAAAGTACTCGAGGTCCCGGTCGGATGCGTTGATGCAGGTAAGATAGGTGTTGAGCGCGCTATTGGCGCCCTCGCTGGCTCCCTCGACCCAATAGTTTGTCAGCTCCTCGGCGGGAACGGTGCCATAGTCGTAGCCGCCGTGATTTTGCATCGTGACGTCAAAGATGAACTGCGGGGCTTCGTCGGTTCTAAGCAGGTCGAGTATCTTGTCGTAGGTGGCGTAGTCGCATACGCCGGCATGGTAACAGGGCGCACCTTCGAAATCGCCGATTGAAAGAAAGTCTCCAAAGCCCAGCTGCTGATAGATTTTATCTCGATGGTAGTTGACGGGGTTTTGCGGGTGCATAGCGGTAGCGGTATACCCAAGCTCCTTAAGGTCCTTTGCCAGGCTGTTGACGCCATTCATCTGATATAGCTGATAGGGGATTTTGCCTAATCCGACAAAGGCCGTTGTCGCTCCGGTCAAAAATTCGAATTCGGAGTTCGCCGTTCCGCCACCGGCGACCGAAGCGAGCATGGTGCCGCGAACAAGTGTGTCGGGAAGCGAGTTGTAGAATGCGGGGCCGGTGTACCCGGCCGCCTGGAGCTGCTCAAAGCACGAAAGGTCGCTAAAACTCTCATTCATGACGGCAACAATCGTCGGCTTGATTTCATTGAACTGGGCAACGGCCGCCGCGCGCTGCTCGCTCGAGCCATACGTGCTGTCGTAGGTGGCGGCGAGCTCCTGCTCGATGCTCTGCGCCTCATCGGGCGTATAGTCTTCGGGCTTCTTAATGGGCAACTCGTTGACCATTTCGGTGAACGAAGTGATAAAACCCTGAGACGCATACGTGGTGATGGGCTGCCAACGGTCAAATCCAAAATTCAGCGCCTGCTCCAAGTCGATGCTGGAAAAGCCCGAGAGCCCCACAACGGTCACTAGCAGAAAAGCGCAGAGGTTAGCGGCGATTGCGGGGAAGACATGGGTGGGCGTACGGAGCTTTCTCGGTCGGATAAGCGAAAGAAGCCCTAGGGAAATCTCCAGCAGGGCTAGAGAGGTTACGATTCCGGCGGTAAAGGTAAACTCGTATCCCTCGCTCACTTCCATTGCGGTGCCAAGGGCCAAGATATCGCTTGGCAGGATGGCCTCGCCTTTAAACGTTATGACGAAGTGCTCGGCAATGCCAAGGATGCAACAGGCGACGGGCACGAGGGCCATGACGCCTCCATGACGCTGTCCCAGCAAATAAAGGGAGAGCAGAACCGTCGCGAGCAGCCCGACGGAAAACCCGAATGAGTTGGCGGGAATGCGATAGAACGTTTCGTTACAGGCAATTTCGAGTGAAACGAACGAGAGCGCTGAAACAGCGGCGATGACAAGGATGTCACGGCAAATACAGGCAACCGTTCCCGTCGCAAGATCGGTTTGGTCGATAAGTCCCGAAACCAAGGGTTCGACAAGAAGTATGACGGCGGCAGCACCGAGCGCCGAATAAGAAAGGACCCATAGGGAATTGTCCTCATTTACGAGCAATTGATTCGTAATCCATGCAGCTACCATGCCGAGCGGGATGAGGAGCGTCGCGCACCAAAAGACGCGGGCAATGGGCGGCTTTTCATTGTGTTTGATTGAAAAATATACGCGCACGACGACGGTGGCCACGATAAGGACGGCGATGAATATGGGCAGATTGGCCATGTCGCTCGAAGTGATTTCAAGGGGGATATCTTCGGTCATGGACGTTCCTCTGTTACGGCAAATTAAGTTCAGTATTAGATTACTGCAACCTTTCCACGGCATTTCGAGAAACAAAGCGCCCGATACGCAAAGCTAAAGGTCTGCGAATCTTGTATTACGAACATCTGTGCGCGTCGAGTGCGCTAAACTCATCGACAGTATGATTCGATGCAATAGGAGGCAAGGAGCTTCCATGTCTGATTCTTCTATCGTTATTCGCGGCGCTCGTGAGCACAACCTCCGTGATATCGATGTTTCCATTCCGCGTGACCAACTCGTGGTCATTACCGGTCTTTCTGGCTCGGGCAAGAGTTCGCTGGCATTTGACACTATCTATGCCGAGGGCCAGCGTCGATACGTCGAGAGTCTTTCGAGCTATGCGCGCCAGTTCTTGGGCCAGATGGACAAACCCGACTTGGATTCAATCGACGGCCTTTCGCCGGCGGTGTCGATCGACCAAAAGACGACGTCTAAAAACCCTCGCTCGACGGTTGGCACCGTAACCGAGATTTATGACTATCTGCGCCTGCTGTTCGCCCGTGTGGGCACCCCGCACTGTCCCGAATGCGGCCGCGTCATTGAGCGCCAGACGACCGACCAGGTTGCCGACAAGGTCTTGGCGACGGGGGAGGGCCGCCGCGCGTTTGTGCTGGCACCGGTGGTGCGCGGGCGAAAAGGCGAGTACACCAAACTGTTTGAGGACCTTCGCGCTGAGGGCTTTAGCCGCGTGCGTGTCGACGGTGAAGTGCGCTCGCTCGACGATCCGATCGATCTGGATAAGAAATTCAAGCACGATATCGAGGTCGTGGTCGATCGCATCGTGATCCGTGAGAATTCTCTGGGCCGTATCGCCGAGTCTGTTGAGCAGGCGACCGCGCTGGCTCACGGCAATGTAAACGTGTACATGCTGCCCGATCGTGATGCTCCCGAGGGGACCGAGGGCGAGCTGCTGGAGTATTCGTTGGCCTTGGCGTGCCCGGAGCATGGACACTCCATTGACGATCTTCAGCCGCGTGATTTTTCGTTTAACGCTCCCTATGGCGCATGTCCTGAGTGCGACGGCCTGGGCTTTAAGAAAACCGTTGATGCCGAGGCGCTGATCGAGGACCCCTCGAAGTCCATTGCCGACGGAGTCTTTGGTAGCCTGTTTGGCAATTCGAACTACTATCCGCAGATTTTTGCTGCGGTCTGCAAACACTTTAAGGTGAGCGCTGATACGCCGTGGGAGGACTTGCCCCCTCGCGTGCGTCGTGCATTCTTGGATGGCCTGGGCGATACGAAGATCTCGGTCGACTACCAAAAGCTCGACGGACGTCGCAGCCAGTGGGATACCAAGTTTTCGGGCGTTCGCAACATCCTGTACGAACGCTATACCGAGACGACGAACGAGAACACCAAGGCGCGCCTGGAGAAGTACATTCGCGAGGAGCCGTGCTCGACCTGCCACGGCGCTCGTTTGCGCTCCGAGATGCTCGCCGTCACCGTGGGCGGTAAGTCCATTTACGAGGTTTGTTGCCTGTCGTGCCGTGAATCGCTCGAGTTTTTTGAGGGCCTGGAACTCACCGAGCGCCAACAGTTTATCGGCGGCCGTATCGTCAAGGAAATTCTGGAGCGCCTGCGTTTTCTGGTCGATGTTGGACTCGACTATCTGACACTCGATCGCGCCTCGGCGACGCTTTCCGGTGGCGAGGCACAGCGTATTCGCTTGGCAACGCAGATCGGCGCGGGTCTCATGGGCGTGCTCTATATTCTGGACGAGCCCTCGATCGGTCTTCATCAGCGTGACAACGAGCGCCTGATCAAGACGCTCGAGCGCCTGCGCGATATCGGCAATACCGTTATCGTTGTCGAACACGACGAGGATACAATCCGTGCCGCCGACTACGTGATCGACATGGGGCCCGGCGCCGGTGTCAACGGCGGACACGTAGTCGCGGCGGGAACGCCTGCTGATATCATGGCGTGTCCTGAGTCGATGACGGGCGCTTATCTGACCGGCAAACGAATGATTCGGGTGCCTGATGAACGGCGCAAGCCCGGTCGCGGCTGCCTTAAAATTACGGGCGCTCGAGCCAACAACCTCAAAAACGTTACCGCCAAGATCGAGTTTGGTACGCTTACGGTTGTTACCGGCGTGTCGGGATCGGGCAAGAGCTCCCTGGTTACCGACACCATTGCGCCTGCCCTTACGAATGCTATTCACCGTTCGACGCGCCCTGTGGGTCCGTATAAAAAAATCGAGGGCATCGAGTGTATCGATAAGGTTATCGATATCGACCAGTCGCCGATTGGCCGCACGCCGCGTTCCAACCCTGCTACCTATATCGGCCTGTGGGATGATCTTCGCGCGCTGTTTGCGAGTACGCCGGAGTCGAAGGCGCGCGGCTACTCGCCGGGTCGTTTCTCCTTTAATGTGAGTGGCGGGCGCTGCGAGGCGTGCAAGGGCGACGGGCAGATCAAGATCGAGATGCACTTCCTTCCCGATATCTACGTTCCCTGCGAAGTTTGCGGCGGTAAACGCTACAACCGCGAGACACTCGAGGTCACCTACCGTGGCAAGACCATCTCGGACGTGCTCGACATGAGCGTCACCGAGGCGCTGGCCTTCTTTGGGAATATCCCGCAGATTAAGCGCAAGCTCCAGACGCTGTACGATGTAGGCTTAGGCTACGTGAGCCTGGGCCAGCCCGCCACGACGCTCTCGGGCGGCGAGGCGCAGCGTGTGAAGCTCGCCAAGGAGCTTCATCGACGCCAGACGGGCAAGACGTTCTATATTTTGGACGAGCCGACGACCGGTCTTCATTTTGAGGACGTCCGCCAGCTGCTCGATGTGCTGCAGCGCTTGGTCGATGCGGGCAACACGGTGCTGGTGATTGAGCACAACCTTGATGTCATCAAGGTTGCCGACCGCCTGATCGATATGGGTCCCGAGGGCGGTAACGGCGGCGGAACCGTCGTGGTTTCGGGCACACCGGAGCAGGTTGCGGACTGTCCGCAGAGTTATACGGGCAAGTTTTTGGCGCCGTTGCTCAGGCGTGACCGGGAGCGTCAGGCTCAACTTGATGCTCAATAAATAGGCGATTCAGTTTATGGGCGCCATCGACTCCTTGTGATTCGATGGCGCTTGCTGTGCCGAAGTGACGTATGCAGCCGAATTGGACATATACTTAATCCTTGCGTCCGAATGCGAGAGAAAGGATATGTCATGGCAAAGGCTGTAAAGACGCCAAAAACCAATGCGATGCGCGAGCTGGAAAGTGCCGGCATTTCCTATGTTCTACATACGTACGAAGACGATGGTGATGAGTCGGTGGGCCTGGGGGTCGCGATTTCGGAGCAGCTTGGCGAGGAGCCCGGTCAAGGATTTAAGACTTTGGTCTGCGTGACGCCGTCCAACGACTATGTCGTGTGCTGTATCCCTGTTGCCGACGAGCTCGATCTAAAGTCCGCCGCGCGTGCCGCGGGGGAGAAGTCCTTGGCCATGATGCATGTGAAGGATTTGCTTGCGGCGACTGGCTACGTTCGCGGCGGCTGCAGCCCGGTCGGTATGAAAAAACGCTACCGGACGCTCATTGATGAGACATGTGTCCTTTGGGATACCATTTTTATTTCGGGAGGCAAGCGTGGTTATCAGCTCGAGCTTGCACCCGATGATTTAATTGCATTTTGCGGGGCGACGGTTGCCGCGATTACGAGAGAGGACTGAGCGATGCCGCAGGAAGAATTGAAGCGCGGAGCTCATTTTGCAAAAGAATCTGCGCCTCAGACACCCTCATCCGAAGCTTCTTCGTCGCGAGATGACACTGACGACATGGGCTCGTCGGACTACTCCACGGTTGGTCGTTCCGCCGGGCTTATGACCATCCTGACCATTGTGTCTCGCGTCACCGGTTTTATCCGCACGTGGGCAATGGCGGCCGCTATCGGCATGTCGCTACTCTCGTCCTCCTATCAGGTCGCCAACAACCTGCCCAATATGCTCTACGAACTCGTGATGGGCGGCATGCTCGTGACGGCGTTTTTGCCCGTGTACATGGGCGTGAGGCGTGAGCAGGGTCGCGAGGCCTCGAACGAGTACGTGGGCAACCTGCTCGGCATTCTGCTTTTGGTGCTGGGTGGCATTTCGTTGCTGGGGACCGTGTTCGCCCCGGGCTTTATCTGGACGCAATCGTTCCTTTCGGGTGACGGCGGCAGCATGGATACCGCTGCGTTCATGTTCCGTTTCTTTGCCATCCAGATTCTGTTTTATGGTTTGGGCTCGGTGTTCTCGGGCGTTCTCAACGCACACCGCGACTACTTCTGGTCGACGTTTGCCCCGGTCCTCAACAATGTGATCGTCATTGCGAGCTTTATGGGTTTTGCGCCCGTGTCCGCACAGTTTGGCGAACGTGCCGGCATCATCTTGATTGCGGCCGGTACGACCCTCGGTGTCTTTGTTCAGATGGCATGTCAGATTCCCGCGCTTAGCAAGCACGGCGTGCATCCCCATATCCATATCGACTTTAAGGACCCCGCGCTGCGCCAGACGATTGCGCTCGGTATCCCGACGCTGCTCGCCACGGTGTGCATGTTTGTCTCGACTTCTATCACCAACGCTGCCGCGCTGGTGGTCCAGCCCGAGACTGGTCCTTCCGTCATCGCCTATGCGCGCCTGTGGTACACGCTGCCCTACGCGCTGATTGCCGCCTCGCTTTCGACGGCGCTCTATACCGAGCTCTCTCACGACGCACAGGAGAAGGATTACGACAGCGTACGCACGGGCATTTCGCGTGGCGTCGCCCAGATGCTGTTCTTCCTGATTCCGTTCGCACTGTACCTGATTGTCTTCGCACGTCCGCTCAACATGATCTACTGTGCTGGCAAGTTCGATGAATCCGGAGTGGCGCTGGTGTCCGAGTACCTTGTCTACCTGGCGCTCTCGCTGCCGCTCTACGGCGTGGTCGTGTTGATGCAGAAGAGCTTCTCTGCCTTGCTCGACATGAAGCCCTATAGCCGCTATTGCCTGTATTCTGCCATCGGCCAGGCCGGCTCGGTTCTGCTGTTTGGCGTTGTGCTGGGCTTCGGTATGCCGGCAATCGCGCTTTCGTATGTTGTCGACTACGTGATCTTGGTCGGCTGTTCGCTGTGGTGGCTGCGTCGTCGCCTGCGTGGCCTTCAGGTCAAATCTATCCTGCATGGCGGTTTCTTTGGCCTTTTGCTCGGTGGCCTAGGTGCTGCCGCAGGCGCCGGCGTCATGTGGGTGCTTGAACACTTTGTCGGGGCACTTGGCGGCTCGATTCTGATTACTCTTGGCTACGTTTGCGTTGCGGGTGTCGTCTCGCTTGCTGTTACCTTTGGCCTTGCCGTCGTCCTTAAGATGCCTGAGGTCTCGGCGCTGCTTCGTCGCAAGTAGGTGCGTGTGGCCGGTCACGACAACATTCCAACGCTTGCCGAGCAGGTTTCGCGCGTTCCCACACAGCCCGGATGCTACCTTTGGAAGGATGCCAAGGGCGATGTCATCTACGTGGGCAAGGCAAAAAACTTGCGTTCCCGTATGCGCCAGTACGTGACACTGCAGGATGAGCGTCAAAAGATCCCGCTGATGATGCAGCTGGTGGCGAGCTTTGACTATATCGTGGTGGAGACCGAGCACGAGGCGTTGGTGCTCGAGCGCAATTTGATTGGTCAGTACCATCCGTACTTTAACGTCGACCTCAAGGATGACAAGAGCTACCCCTTTATCGCCATTACAAAGGGCGACCTGTATCCCGCTATCAAATATACGCGCGAGCGTCATAAGCCGGGAACGCGTTATTTTGGTCCCTATACCGATAGCCGTGCGGCACGTGAGACGATAGATACGCTGCGCAAGGTTATCCCCATCTGCTCCGCATCCTGTGCGGAGTGGCGTCGTTGTCGTCGTATCGTCGAGTCCCACAGGGGCGAGGAAGACATCGTCAATATGATTTGCGCGCAAAACGGGCGTCCCTGCTTTGACTACCATGTCGGGCGCGGCCCGGGTGCGTGTGTCGGCGCGATTTCTCCTACGGACTATGCCAAGAACGTCAAACGTGTCGAACGTTTTTTGTCGGGCCATCGCAAGGATGTCGTCGATGAGCTGACCTCCGAGATGACGGATGCCGCCGAGGCGCTCGACTTTGAGCGCGCGGCACGCGTCAAACGTCGTTTGGAGGTCATCAGGGGTCTGGACGACCGTCAGCAAGTCGTTTTTCCCTCCAGTGTCGATATCGATGTCATCGGTTTCTATCGCGAGGAGACCATCTCCGCCGCTTGCGTCTTTGTCGTGCGTGAGGGTCGAACGGTTCGAACCTGCGAGTTTATTCTCGATAAGGGTTTGGATGTCGACGAAGAGGAGCTTCAATCGGGCTTTCTTAAGCGCTATTACGACGAGACGGCTGATATTCCAGCTGAGATAAACCTCTCTGTCGAGCTTGAGGATGCGGAGGCGCTGGGGGAGTGGCTTGCAGGCAAGCGCGAGCGTTCCTGCCATCTCCATAGGCCGCAGCGTGGCGAAAAGCACCGTTTGCTCGATATGGCATCCAAAAATGCGCGCCATGCCCTCATGCGCTACATGATGCGAACGGGGTACGCTGACGACCGCACCAATCAAGCGCTCCTGGAGCTCGAAAGCGCGCTGGCGCTGCCGGCGCCGCCGATGCGTATCGAGTGCTTCGATATCTCGACGCTGCATGGAACCTTTACCGTCGCCTCGATGGTGGTGTTTACCAACGGACGCGCCGACAAGAGCCAGTACCGTCGTTTTAAAATTCAGGCCGAATTGGACGAGGCAAACGACTTCGTGTCGATGTCCGAGGTTTTGGGACGACGCTATGCTCCCGAGCGCATGGCCGACGAGCGTTTTGGCTCGCGCCCCGATTTGCTCGTTGTCGATGGCGGTAAGCCGCAATTGACCGCTGCGATCAAGCAACTTGAGGCTCTTGGGCTCGATATACCAGTTTGTGGCTTGGCAAAGGCCGATGAGGAAGTTTTTGTGCCTTGGGACGAGACTCCCGTCGTGCTGCCGACCGGGTCTGCTTCGCTCTATCTAATTAAACAGGTGCGCGATGAATCGCACCGTTTTGCAATCACATTCCATCGTGAGTTGCGCGATAAAGCCATGACAGTTTCGGTACTCGATGACGTTCCAGGCGTGGGACCCACCAGAAAACGTGCCCTTATGCGCCATTTTGGTTCGATGAAGCGTTTGCGCGCGGCGAGCGAGCAAGAGATCGCGGAAGTTCGCGGCATACCTGCCGATGTTGCCAAGGCGGTCCACGAGGCGCTCGTTGCGTGGAATGCCGAGCGCGCCGAGGCGGCGGCTGGCCATTCCGATAGCTAAACACGAGCCTAAACTACTGATATACATGATTGGCCGATTTTCAATCATTTATTTCGCGGCGATTACCTGTCGATTTCGGGTTTTATTAACGCTAAAACGTTTGACTAGCCATGGTGAACAACCCTGCTATCCTGCGGGTTGACGATGACTGATATCTCACCTCGTCGATACATACTGTCTGGCGAATCGTTTGTCAATGAATTCGGTGAACGGTAGTAAATACCGTTCAAGCGTATGTATGTATCGGTCGCCGAGCGCGGCACCTCAGTTGGGTTCGTCGGTAGGTAAGGTATATATCGTCCGCAAGTTGCGCGGGGGCAAGTCTAGGTGCTCCCGGGTAAGATTCTCTATTGATAGGAGAAGACATGGCCATCATCAACAAGGGTATGTCCAGGCGTTCGTTCCTCGGCCTCACCGGCAGCGTCGCTGCTGTCGCAGGGCTTGGTCTCACCGGCTGCGGTGGCAGCTCCAACGACGAGGGTTCCGCTTCCGGTTCCGCCGATTCCGCCAACCGTGGCGGCGGTGTGATTACCGCTGGTTCCGCTTACGCTCCGTCCAGCTTCGATCCCGCCAGCACCGGCTCCGCTGTGGGCCTGGGTGCTAACTGGCACGTCGTCGAGGGTCTCTACGGCATCGATTACCACGACTACAGCACCTTCAACGAGCTCGCCACCGACGATCCCAAGTCCGTGGACGACACTACCTTCGAGGTCACCATCCGCAAGGGCGCCAAGTTCTCCGATGGTACCGAGGTCACTGCTGACGACGTCGTCGCTTCCTACACCGCTTGCGCTGCTTCCGCTACCTATGCTCCGTTCTTCCAGCCCTTCGAGTCCATCGAGGCCAAGGATGCCAGCACTGTAACGGTCAAGACCAAGGTCCCCAACTTCTCCCTGCTCAAGGATCGTCTGGCCATCATCCGTGTTACCCCGGCTACTCAGTCCGAGGAGGATCGCGCCAAGCAGCCGATCGGTTCCGGCCCCTGGATGTACGACTCTATCTCCGATACCGAGATCACCCTGGTTCCCAACCCCGAGTACAACGGTGAGTATGCTGCCGAGGATAAGAAGATCCAGTACAGCATCCTGACCGACCCCACCGCTCGCGTTACCGCCCAGCAGGAAGGCTCCACGCTCGTTATGGAGCTCGTCACCGCTGACGCCGTCGACCAGCTCGAGAGCGCTGGCTGCAAGATCGACAACGTCCAGGGCTTCGGCACCCGCTTCATCATGTTCAACGTCGCCAAGGAGCCTTGGAACAACGTCAAGGTCCGTCAGGCCGTCATGTACGCGCTCGACACCGAGAAGATGATCACCAACACCTTCGCCGGCCTTGCCACCGCTGCCAGCTGCTACCTGCCCAAGAGCTTCACCAACTATCATGAGGCTTCCACGGTGTACAAGACCGACGCCAAGAAGGCCAAGAAGCTCATCGAGGAGTCCGGCATCACCCCGGGTGCCATCACCCTGCGTACCACCGACAACGAGCAGATTAAGGGCATGGCCGCCCAGGTCAAGAACGACCTCGACGCTCTCGGCTTCGAGGTGACCATCCAGACCGATACCTCGCCGGCCACCTACGCTGCCATCGACGGCGGCGAGGCCTACGATATCCTCCTTGCCCCTGGCGATCCGTCCTGCTTCGGCGCTGACCCCGACCTGCTGCTCAACTGGTGGTACGGCGACAACGTCTGGATGCAGACCCGTTGCCCGTGGAAGGAGTCCGCTGAGTGGGAGAAGCTCCACGGTCTCATGGACGAGGCTCTTGCCGCCGAGGGCGACGAGCAGCAGAAGAAGTGGAACGAGTGCTTCGACATCATCGCCGACAACGCTGTTCTGTACCCCGTTGTCCACGTCAAGACCGTCTCCGCTTCCTGGGACGATCCGTCTACCGCGCCCAACGGCGAGGCCCTCGATGGCTTCAAGGGCATCGGCACGACGAGCATGTCCTTCAGGGGCGTCGCGACCGTCAAGGCCTAAGACTCGTTTGAGTCATATGTGGGGCGTCGGTCGTAAGGCAACGTCCTCATAGTTGAAACAAAGACCCGGGCGGCCTCGATGTCGCTCGGGTCTTGTAATGAGTATCCATACTCATATACCAGTTGGTCCTACCGACAAAAGAAAGGGGAGAGAACGTGAACAACTTTCTACGTTTGATTGGAAGGCGTCTCGTGGCGCTGCCGATCATGGCATTGGGCGTCACCGTCCTGGTGTTCTTCCTTATGTCGTTCTCCAAGACCGACCCCGCCTATACGGCGTTGGGTGACGGTGCCTCGCCCGAGGCGGTTGCCGAGTACCATGAGAAGTATGGTCTGGACGACCCCTGGCCCGTGCGCTACGTGCGCTACATGGGCGATCTGATCCATGGTGACATGGGCACCTATGGTGCTGCTCGCAACTCCGTTGCCAAGCGCATCTCCACGGCCCTGCCCGTCACGATGCAGCTGACCTTTATCGGTCTTGCCATCGGCGCGGTCGTCTCGTTTTTGCTCGGCGTCATCGCGGCACTGTATCGCGATAAATGGCCGGACCAAGTGATCCGCGTCTTTTCCATCGCCGGCTTGGCAACCCCGTCGTTCTGGCTTGCCGTTCTGTTGATTCTGCTGTTCTCTTCCTACCTTAAGGTGCTCCCGGCATCCGGTGCTCTGCCTCACTTCACCACCAACCCGGCTGGCTATCTGGGACGTATGATCATGCCCGCTATCGCTCTGGCATTCCCGCTGACGGGCCAGATGACTCGTATCGTGCGTACCGCCATGGTTGAGGAGCTCGACAAGGACTACGTCCGCATGGCCCGTGGCGCCGGCGTTCCCGAGAAGGTCGTCGTCGGCATCAACGTTTTGCGCAACGCGCTGATCACCCCGGTCACCACCCTCGGTCTTAAGATCGGTTACCTTATGGGCGGCGCCGTCGTCATCGAGGTCATCTTCAACCTCCCCGGCATGGGTACTGCGATTCTGCAGGGCGTTCAGGGCAACGAGGCGAACCTGGTTCAGGGCGTCGTCATCGTCGTTGCTCTTGCCTTCATCATCATCAACATCGTGGTTGACATGCTCTACCTGCTCATCAACCCGCGCATCAGGACGGTGTAGATTATGGTAAAGATTCGAGAGAAGCAAACCGAGCAGCTCGAGAAGGCTGCCTCCAAGGGGCTCAAGCTAGGTGGCTGGAAGAAGATGACGCTGTCTTCTAAGATTGCCGCCGTCGTGCTGGTGTTGGTCGCCCTGACCGCGATTCTGGCGCCCCTTCTTGCCCCCTATAGCCCGGTCGAGATTTTCACTGCTCGCCAGGCTCCCGGCAATGGATTTATCTTCGGTACCGACGATAAGGGCCGCGACATCCTGTCGCGTATGCTTTACGGTGGCCGTTACTCGCTGATCATCGGCTTCGGTGCTACTGCCATGGCTCTGGTCTGCGGCTCGGTCGTGGGCGCCCTCGCGGCGGTTTCGCGCAAGTCCGTTTCCGAGGCGATCATGCGCATCCTGGACATCATCATGTCCATCCCGGGCATCGCCCTCGCTGCCGTCTTCGTCTCCATCCTGGGCAATTCCGTGCCGTCGATCATCTTCGCCATTGGCTTTATGTACACTCCGCAGATTGCCCGTATCGTGCGCGCCAACATCGTATCCGAGTACGGCGAGGACTATGTCCGCGCGGTCATCGTTTCCGGCGCCAAGGCTCCGTGGATTTTGATCAAGCATGTTCTGCGTAACTGCATCGCCCCGATCATGGTCTTCACCGTTACCCTGGTCGCCGACGCCATCATCTTCGAGGCCTCGCTGACCTTTATCGGCGCTGGTATCCAGGAGCCCACCGCTACCTGGGGCAACATCCTCGCCGACGCCCGCGGTGGCGTGCTCGCTGGCCGTTGGTGGCAGGCGCTGTTCCCGGGTCTGGCTATCATGATCACCTGCCTGGCGCTCAACATCCTCTCCGAGGGCATTACCGACGCCATGGCCGCTGCTCCCTCCGCCGCCCTGGATCCGACCGATTCCTCCAAGCGCCGCGAGGCCGACCTGCTGGTCTCCGACCCTGTTCGCGCTTACAAGGAGCAGGCTCAGTCCCTGTCCGCCCGTCTTGGCGCCCTGCGCGATGTCGAGCTCAAGCGTAACGACCGCCATGTGCCCGATGAGTCCGTTGAGCCGATCCTTTCGGTCCGTGATTTCTGCATCCAGTTTGAGCACCACGGTGATATCAACGTCGTCGATCATGTCAACTTTGATGTCCGTCCTGGCCAGACCATGGGCCTGGTCGGTGAGTCCGGCTGCGGTAAGTCCATCACCACGCTGGCCATCATGGGCCTGACCGACGATGACGAGCATCTTTCCGGTGAGGTTCTCTGGGAGGGCCGCGACCTGCTCAAGATGAGCAAGAAGGAGTGGTTCGGCCTGCGCGGTACCGATATCGCCATGGTCTATCAGGACGCCCTGTCCTCGCTCAACCCCTCCATGCTCATTTCCGCTCAGATGAAGCAGCTCACCAAGCGCGGCGGCACCCGCAGCGCCGAGGAGCTCCTGGAGCTCGTGGGCCTCGACCCCAAGCGTACGCTCGAGAGCTATCCGCATGAGCTTTCCGGTGGTCAGCGTCAGCGCGTTCTGATCGCTATGGCCCTTACCCGCGACCCCAAGCTGGTCATCTGCGACGAGCCCACGACCGCTCTGGACGTTACCGTCCAGAAGCAGGTCATCAAGCTGCTTAACGACCTTCAGGCCAAGCTCGGCTTTGCCATGATCTTCGTTTCGCACGACCTGGCACTGGTCGCCGAGGTCGCTCATAACATCACGGTTATGTACGCCGGTCAGGTTATCGAGCAGGCGCCCACCAAGGAGCTGCTCACCAACCCGATCCACGAGTACACCCGCGGCCTTCTGGGTTCCGTCCTGTCCATCGAGAGCGGTTCGGGCCGCCTGCACCAGGTGCCCGGCGCCGTTCCGAGCCCGCGCGATTTCCCCAAGGGCGATCGCTTCGCACCCCGCTCGAGCCATCCGCGCATTGGCCTGGACACCCGTCCGGTCTTCAAGCGCGTGCCCGGCACCGAGCACTTCTATTCCGAGCTCCCCGATGAGGTGCTCAAGGCAAATGGTTTGACCCCTCACGCGGAGGTGATGTAGATGAGCGAGACCGCAGTCAACGGCGTCGAGCCGATCATCTTCCTTGATGACGTCCACGTCACCTTTAGGACCCGTACCGGCTCGATTCTGCACCCCAACCTGGTTCACGCCGTCCAGGGTGTAACGATTAAGCTCATGCCCGGACAGACCATCGGCATCGTCGGCGAGTCCGGTTGCGGAAAGTCCACCACCGCCAACGTCATGTGCGGCCTGCAGGCCCCCACGAGCGGCAAGGTCTACTTTAAGGGCAAGGACGTTACCAAACGTACCGCCGAGGACCGTCGCCACATGGGTCGCGTCATCTCGGTCGTGTTCCAGAACCCGGCCACGGCGCTCAATCCCCGCATGGTCGTTCGCGAGCAACTGCTCGACCCCATGCGCGTCCACAACCTGGGTACCGAGGCCGAGCAGGAGAAGCGCGTCAAGGAGCTCTTGGAGCTCACCGGTCTGCCCAGCTCCGCCGCCGAGGTTCTTCCCGGCCAGCTTTCGGGCGGCCAGCGCCAGCGCGTCGCAATTGCGCGCGCCCTGTCGCTGAACCCCGATGCCATCATCGCCGACGAGCCCACCTCGGCTCTGGACGTTTCGGTCCGCGCGCAGATTCTGAACCTGCTGACCGACCTTAAGAAGGAGCTCGGCCTGGCCATGGTGTTCATCAGCCATGACATCCAGACGGTCCGCTATATCTCTGACGACATCATCGTTATGAATGGCGGCAAGATCGTCGAGCAGGGCGAGGCCAAGCAGGTCTTCCAGCACCCTCAGGACCCCTACACCAAGATGCTGCTCGGCGCTGCGCCGTCGCTGCTGCATCCCAAGCTCGGCGAGTAGCCTCGCTTTCCCTCCCGTGCGCCCGGTTCCCTTGCCGGGCGCACCTCCGTTGCGATTTCGAAAGGTTGGGTTCACGAGCCATGCCAAGTGCTCAGGAGCTACAACAGCAATTTGGTGAATATCGAGGCGCTATGCCCCGTCCATCGGATTTCGATCTCTTTTGGAAGGACCGCATGGCCGAGGCCGACGCCGTCGAGCTCGACTATGCGATTGAGGCGGCTTCGGTTGCGGATTCCGCGACCTGTCGGTTTTTCGACCTCTGGTATACCGGCATGTGCGGTGCACGCCTGCATGCCAAGTATCTCCAGCCGGTTTCGGACGAGCCCGTGCCGCTGGTGCTACAGTTCCACGGCTATCCGGGTGCAAGCCGCAGCTGGTTCGAGCAGGCGTCGTTTGCGGGCATGGGCATGGCACTCATCGCTCTCGATTGTCCTGGCCAGGGTGGCCCCTCCGAGGATATTGGTGGATTTGAAGGCACGACGGTTGCTGGGCATATCGTCGCCGGTATCGACGGCGACCCGGCCAATCTTTACTATGTCCGCTTGCACCAGGATATCCGCATTCTGTGCCGTATTGTTCGCGAGCTCGAGGGCATCGATCTTTCCCGCGTATTTGTGAACGGCGCATCGCAGGGCGGCGGTTTGGGCATTGCGACCTGCGCGCTTAATAGTGAGCTTATCAATCGCGCTGCCATCCTCTATCCCTTCCTGTCGGATTTCCGCCTTGTTTGGGATCTGGATGCCGACGATATCGCTTATGAAGGCCTGCGTTATTGGTCGCGTTGGTTTGACGAGGACTCGACTCGTATTGAGGAGGCCTATGCCAAACTGGCGTACTTCGATTCCAAGAACTTTGCCCCCATGGTCAAATGCCCCGTGCTGTTTGGCACGGGCACAGCCGATATCGTCTGTCCGCCGGCGACGCAGTTTGCGGTCTACAACAATCTGGCCTGTGAGAAGCGACGCGAGTTCTTTGAGGGCTTTGGCCACGAGGAGATTCAGGACTTTGACGATCTGATCATTCCGTTTTTCTGCGAGGGAGGGGAGGCTCATGTCTAAGTGCGAGAGCAATATCGACGAGCTGATCGTCCCCGGGCTCGCGGAGATGCCTGGAACGGTTTCGTCAAGGCTCGCAGAATATCGGGACTGGCGCGGTGATGTCCAAGCAGATGTTTCTGATTTAGAGACATGCGCTTCGAATCTTGAGATTCAAGGCCTGGCCATTACGGCGATTGACTTTGTTAACCCCTGCGCCCGTTACTCGGAGGTCTCCTTTGAGCTCGGTGACGATGCGATTCACGCTCGTTTGATCGAGCCTGTCGGTCGTGCCCGAGTGTCTGAGCGCGTGCCGCTGTGCCTGATGTTTCACGACATCGATCGACCCGTGCGTGGATGGCATCACATGACGAGATTTGCCGCCATGGGGTATGCCGTTCTCGCGCTGGATGACGATGTTGCTGGTGCGGACGACCTGCAGTGGGGGATTGCTTCGCCCGCTTTTGTCAAGCGCGTCCGTTGGGGCTGCGCGTTGGCGAAGGTCGCGCGCAATCTTGATGGCATGGATCCCGATCGCATTTTTGCATGGGGCGAGGGTCTTGGCGGCGGTGTCGCGCTGGCGGTTTCTGCTCTGGACGAGCGCGGACTTGCCTGCACGGCGGTTGCCAATCCAATTCCCGGTGGCCTCGAGGCTCTGTCGTCTCGGGTGCGCGGATCGGTGCTCATGGGCACGTCGCTCATGGATACCGTGAGCGACCCCAAGGGTCAGTTTGCCGTATTCAACGGTCTTGAGTGTGACCGGAGGCATATCATCTATGCCAAATACGCTCATGAGCGTATTAACGCGTTCGAAAACGAAGTCGTCGACTTCTTTAACCAAACGTTCTATCCGTGTTCTTTGGCCTAGACGGCCTGGACACTGCCAACAAGAGTGAGCGGCATAGGGCCGCTCGCCAGACAGCTAAGGAGATTCTTGTGGCAACTCAGAAATTCACCGGCGTTATCCCTCCCGTCGTTGTTCCCGATACCGAAGACCACCAGCTCGACGTTGCCTCCTTTGAGCGCAGCATCAACCGCATGATCGATGCCGGCGTCGATGGTCTGTTCTTCTTGGGGTCTTCGGGCGAGGTCGTCTTCTCCACCGATGAGCGCCGTCGCCAGATTATCGCCGAGGCCGTTCGTATCGTCGACCACCGTGTGCCTGTTCTGGTCGGCATCATCGATACCGAGACCGAGCGCATGATTGAGCACGGCAAGGTCGCCCAGGAGCTGGGCGCCGATGCCCTCGTCGCCACCTGCCCGTTCTATGCCCTGCAGGGTATGACCGAGGTCGAGGAGCACTTCCGCATCCTGCACGAGGAGCTCGACCTGCCCATCTTTGCCTATGACATTCCCGTCTGCGTTCACACCAAGCTCCCCTGGAAGCTCCTTGCCAAGCTCGGCGCCGAGGGCGTCCTTGCTGGCGTCAAGGATTCCTCGGGTGATGACATCTCGTTCCGCTACCTCGTTCAGGAGAACGAGAAGAACGGCCATCCGATGAGCATCCTCACCGGTCACGAGGTTGTTGTCGACGGCGCCTATCTCGGCGGCGCTGACGGTTCCGTCCCGGGTCTCGCCAACGTTGAGCCCGAGGGCTACGTGCGTCAGTGGAAGGCCGCTCAGGCTGGTGACTGGGCTACCGTCAAGGCCGAGCAGGATCGTCTCAATGAGATCTCCCACATCTGGGATGTCACCTCGGGCGTCCAGGGCTATGCCGGTGGCGTCGGCGCCTTCAAGACCGCTATGAACCTCATGGGCATCTTCGACAGCCCGACCATGCCGCGCCCGGTGAAGGCCATGACCGGTGAGAACGTCGAGGCGATTAAGAAGGTCCTCCAGGACAACGGCCTCCTTTAAAGCTTTCCCAGGCACCCGACCTCGCCGTTCAACCGTGCGGCCATGACCCATTAGGTCAATGGCCACACGGCTTCTCGGCGATCTCGGGCACCTGGAAAACCTTTACCGCGCTGTGACGGCTAGCCTGACGGCGCATTTCCTGTAGTTGTTTATATCTCCTAAGGAGAGCGACATGGAGAACAAGTACGTTTGCTCCGTCGATATCGGCGGCACCAAGATTGCGACTGCCATTATGGAGTATCCGGCTGATGGCGGCGTGCCCCATCCGGTCTTTGAAGCCGAGGTTCCCACCGAGGCCCAAGAAGGCGGCGAGGCAGTTTTCCAGCGCATCGAGGCGTCCATCAAGGCTGCTCTCGAGGCGAACCCCGATGTCGAGGTCCTCGGTATCGGTATTGGCGCCGCCGGTGTCGTCGACCCCAAGACGGGCGCCATCGCCTACGCCAACGAGATCATGCCCGGCTGGTCTGGCGTTCAGTTGGGGCCGCGTCTGCGCGAGGACCTTGGTCTTCCCGTTGCCGTGGTGGGCGACGTGCAGGCTCATGCTCTGGGCGAGGCCCACTGGGGCGTCGGCAAGGGCAAGTTCTCCGTCTTGTGTCTGGGCATCGGTACGGGCATCGGCGGCGCATATGTCGAGAACGGCCGCGTGATGCAGGGCTTCCACGGTGCTGCCGGTCATATGGGCCACATCGAGTGCTCGGCTGCCGCCGGCATTCCCTGCGCCTGCGGGCGTTCTGGCCATCTTGAGTCTGTTGCTTCGGGCACTTCCATTGGTCGCATGTACGACGAGCGCTTTGGCCGCGTCGACCCCAGCCGTCCTTCGGTCGGTCGCGATGTAAACGACCTGTGCCGCGCGGGCGACGCAAAGGCGACTGAGGTCATCCATGACGCCGGCTTTGCGCTGGGTGCCAGCTTGGGCTCGCTCGCTAACATCCTGGACCCTGAGGTCATCGTGCTTTCGGGTGGCGTGATTCACCAAGGTCCCGATTGGCGTTCACAGACGTGGAAGGATTCGGTACACGAGGGCTATGCCAGCCAGGCGCTCGATCCGCTTCAGGACACGCCGATCCTCATCGGTTCTCTTGAGGGCGATGCTCCGCTCATCGGTGCCGCCGAACACCTTCTTGCGTCGTTGAAATAAACATAGCTACCAAGTGCGCCTTCTGAGGTGCCGCAGATTGACGTGAAAGAGGAGCGAAGCGTACTTCGGTACGCGAGCGACGGTTTGAACGTCAAGGTGCGGTGTCTCAGAAGGCTGTTTTTGAGAAAGGTTGAGTCGAACATGACCGTTGATCCTTTGATCCAGTCCCTGAAGGGCAAGCTCGTCGTGAGCGTTCAGGCGTATATGGGCGAGCCGCTTCGTACGCCCGAGACCATGGCTCAAATGTCTCGTGCTTGCGAGCTCGGCGGCGCCGCCGCCATTCGCTGCCAGGGCCTTGCCGACATTGCCGCCATTAAGGGTCGCTGTGAGGTCCCCGTTATCGGCCTGTGGAAGGATGGGCACGAGGGCGTTTACATCACGCCGACGCTGCGTCACGCTCGCGCCTGCGTTGCTGCGGGTGCCGATATCGTGGCGATCGACGCCACCGATCGTCCGCGTCCCGACGGCAAGTCGGTCGAGGATACCTTCCGCCCGCTGCACGAGGAGGGTGTGCTCCTGATGGCGGATTGTGCCACCATCGAGGACATTCGCCGTGCGGTTGATATGGGCTTCGACCTGGTATCTACCACGCTTTCTCACGGTGTCGCTGCCATCGACTGCACCATGGCCGATGGCCCCGATCTGCCGCTCCTGCGTCAGGCGACCGAGGAATTCCCCGGTCTTCCCATCATCTGCGAGGGCCGCGTGCACACGCCCGAGGAGGCTCGCGCCGCGATCGATGCTGGCGCCTGGGCCGTTGTCGTCGGCACCGCCATCACGCATCCCACGAGTATTACAAGTTGGTTCAAGGCTGCGCTTGAGGCGTAAGACAGGCCTCGTATCCGCTCGGGGCGGTATACTCAATAAAGGCAATTGATCGCGCGGGATCCGCTGGCCGGGTCCCGCGCTTGTTTTAGGAGGCGCACATGCAAAAGGGAGATGCCATGGATGCGGCGGAGCGCTCGGAGCGCATCCCCGATATCGTCATCATCACCGGAATGTCTGGATCGGGCCGAACGCAGGCCATGCATGTGTTCGAGGACATGGGCTACTTTTGCATCGACAACTTGCCTCCGCGTCTGATCGCCCAGCTTGCCGAACTCGTCGGCATCAATACGGGCGTGGGCAGGCATCTTGCCGTCACCTGCGACCTGCGCAGCCAGGGCTTGTTCGATGAGCTGCTCGATGCCGTTGCCGCACTCGAGGAGCGCGAGATGAGCTGTGACATCGTGTTTCTCGAGGCCTCTGACGAGGTGCTGATTCGTCGCTACAGCGAAAATCGCCGCCGTCATCCCATTGCCAAGCCGGGGGAGACTACGGCCGATGCCATTCAGCGCGAGCGCCTTCAGCTGCAGGGCGTGCGCGACCGAGCCGATATGATTATCGACACGAGCCGTCTGCGTACCTCTGCGCTGCGCAACAAGCTACGTATGGCATTTTCCGAGCTGTCCGACCAGCAGCTCATGGACGTCCACGTGTTCTCGTTTGGCTTTAAGCACGGCATGCCCGTCGAGGCGGACATTATGATCGACGTCCGCTTCCTGCCCAATCCGTTCTACGATCCCGAGATGCGCACGATGACCGGTCTCGATAAAAAGGTCTCTGATTTTGTTCTGGACCATCCCAAGACGCAGGAGTTTTGGAAGGCTTGGACACAGCTGCTCGATACGGTGATGCCAGGCTATATCGCGGAGGGTAAGCCGCAGCTTTCTATCGCCATCGGCTGCACGGGCGGCCAGCATCGCAGCGTTGCCATTGCCGAGGCCACGGCCCGTTACCTGGAAGGCGCTCAGTATCATGTGAGCATCTCCCACCGCGACCTGTCGCGCGCCAACACGAAGGCATAGGCCTGCATGTCGTTTACCGCTGAGGTGCGCGACGAGCTTGCGCGCTGCGAACCCGAATGTGAATACTGCGACTTGTCGACGCTCGCCGCCCTCACGCGCGTGAGTGGTACGCTCTCCCTTGCCGGCTCTGGGCGGTATCGTTTGACCGTTGCGACTGAGACGGGAGCCGTCGCGCGCACGATGATCACGCTGACGCATCGTATCCTTAAGCTCAAAACGGAGTTCACCGTCCGCAAATCTGTCTTGCATAAGGTTCGAAACTACCTCATCACCTTGCCTGATCAGCCAGACCTGGATAAGGCCTTGGTTCTGCTGGGTATCCTCGACCGTAGGGGAGGACTTGTCGCCGGCGTACCCCGACATATCGTTGCCCGTCCTTGCTGTAGACTTGCCTATATCCGCGGCGCGCTCATCGCGGGCGGCTTCGTGGCCGATCCACGCGGCGATTTTCATTTGGAGATCGCTGTGCAGGGCGAGCAATATGCCAAGGGACTTTGCAATCTGTTGGAGCAGATTGGGGTCCATGCTCGTGTTAATGCACGGCGGGGGTCATATGCCGTGTACATTAAGAGCGCCGAGGAAATCGAGCATCTATTAAAGCTGATTGGTGCCAAGCGCAGCGTTGCCGAGATTGAGGAGGCGCGCGCGGTCAAGTTGGTTAAGAACGATGTGAACCGTCGCGTGAATGCCGAGCTCGCCAACCAAACCAGAAGCGCCGGTGCTGCCCAACATCAGCTTGCGCTTATCGACGAGCTCGAGCAGCGTGGCCTTCGCGATGCGCTTCCGGATGCCTTGGCGGTCTTTTGCGACCTGCGCGAGCGCTATCCTGATCTGTCGCTGCGTGATTTGGGGGAGATGGCTGACCCTCCCTTGTCGAAGTCAGCCCTCTACCATCGTGTTTTACGGCTTGAAAAGCTCATTGAAGCAAACAGGTAGTTTGAAGTAACGACTTATATACGGATTTAGCTGCTATTTTAGTCTTTAAAACGTTTTAACGTAAATTTGCTTTTCAATTTCGAGCATTCTCGTGAAATTCAAGTCAAAAAAAAGGTATATTAGGCGAGTGGTTAGTTTGTGGGCCTCAACGGCGGGCGCTGTAGCTCGCGGGGGCCTTACGAAAGGAGACACAATGGCAGTAAAGGTTGCTATTAACGGCTTCGGTCGCATCGGTCGTCTGGCTTTCCGTCAGATGTTCGGTCATGAGGGCTCCGAGATCGTCGCTATCAACGACCTCACCTCTCCCGATATGCTCGCTTACCTGCTGAAGTACGACTCCACGCAGGGCAACTACGCTCGCGATCACGAGGTCGTTGCTGGCGAGGATTCCATCACCGTTGACGGCAAGGAGATCAAGATCTACAAGGAGGCCGACGCCAACAACCTGCCTTGGGGCGACCTCGACGTCGACGTCGTTCTCGAGTGCACCGGCTTCTACACCAGCAAGGCTAAGGCTCAGGCCCACATCAACGCTGGCGCCAAGAAGGTCGTCATCTCCGCTCCGGCCGGCAGCGATCTGCCCACCATCGTGTACAACGTCAACCATGAGACGCTGACCGCTGAGGACAACATTATCTCCGCTGCTTCCTGCACCACCAACTGCCTCGCCCCGATGGCCAAGGGTCTGAACGACTTCGCTCCCATCGTGTCCGGCATCATGACCACCATCCATGCCTTCACCGGCGACCAGATGCCGCTCGACGGCCCGCAGCGCAAGGGCAACTTCCGTCGCTCCCGCGCCTGCTCCGAGAACATCGTCCCGAACACCACGGGCGCTGCCAAGGCCATCGGCCTGGTTCTCCCCGAGCTCAACGGCAAGCTCATCGGTGCCGCCCAGCGCGTCCCGACGCCGACCGGCTCGCTGACCAACCTCTACGCCGTCGTTGACAAGAAGGTCACCGTCGACGAGGTCAACGCTGCCATGAAGGCCTACGCCGAGACCATCCCCGAGACCTTCGCCTACAACGAGGACCAGATCGTCTCCCGCGACATCGTCGGCGAGACCCACGGCTCCATCTTCGACGCCACTCAGACCATGTGCTCTGACCTCGGCAACGGCCAGACCCTCGTTCAGGTCACCTCTTGGTACGACAACGAGAACTCCTACACCTCTCAGATGGTCCGCACCATCAAGTACTTCGAGAAGTTCGTTGCTTAATTTAGCTTTTAGCGAATAGCTCGTTGAGCGTCTAAAGAAGGGCGCGGCCTTATAGGGCTTACACCCTAGGGTCGCGCCCTTTTTATAAGAAATCGTCTGCCGTAATGGGAGGCAGACACGTACGAAAGGTAGAAGCAAACATGGCCTTTACCAAGAAGACCGTCCGCGACATCGATGTCGACGGCAAGCGCGTTCTCGTCCGCGTTGACTTTAACGTGCCTATCAAGGATGGCGTCGTTGGCGACACCACCCGCATCAAGGCTGCCCTGCCCACCATCAACTATCTCGTTGAGCACAACGCTCGCGTCATCCTCATGAGCCACCTCGGCCGTCCCGAGGGCACCGGCTTCCAGCCCGAGTTGTCCCTCGAGCCCGTCGCCAAGAAACTCGCTGAGCTCTCTGGTCTCGACGTTGCCTTTGTCGCCGACACCTACGGCGAGAAGGCTGCTGAGGCTGTCGCCGCCGTCGAGCCGGGCAAGGTCCTCGTTCTCGAGAACGTCCGTTTTGACAAGCGTGAGAAGAAGAACGATCCCGAGATCGCCAAGAAGCTCGCTTCCTATGGCGACGTCTTCGTTCTCGATGCCTTCGGCACCGCTCACCGCGCCCAGGGTTCCGTCGTGGGCCCCGCCGCTTACCTGCCTGCCGTCGCTGGCTTCCTGCTCGAGAAGGAGGTCGACACGCTGACCGGCATCTTCGCCGAGCCCGAGCGTCCCTTCGTCGCCATCGTCGGCGGTTCCAAGGTTTCCTCCAAGATCGGTGTTCTCGATCACCTCATCGACTCCGCTGACACCCTGATTATCGGTGGCGGCATGGCCTACACCTTCTTCCTGGCTCAGGGCCTGACCGTTGGTCAGTCCCTCAAGGAAGAGGACTGGGTCGAGCGCGCCGGCGAGATGCTCAAGAAGGCCGAGGAGAAGGGTGTCAAGATCCTACTCCCCATCGACAACCGTGTTGCCGATCACTTTGGCGAGGACGCTGTCCCCGAGGTTGTTGCTTCCGACGCTATCCCCGACGATCGTGAGGGTATGGACATCGGTCCCAAGACCGAGGAGCTCTATGCCGAGGCTGTCAAGGGCGCCAAGACCGTGTTCTGGAACGGCCCCATGGGCGTCTTCGAGTTTGACAACTTTGCTCACGGCACCCAGGCTATCGCCGAGGCTCTCGCCGAGGCTGACTGCACCTCGATCATCGGCGGTGGTGACTCTGTCGCAGCTGTCAACAAGTTCAACCTGGCCGACAAGATGAGCTGGATCTCCACCGGTGGTGGCGCTTCCATGGAGCTCGTCGAGGGTAAGGCCCTGCCCGGAGTGGAGGCGCTTCTCGATGCCTAATCGCACCCTTCTTATCGCTGGTAACTGGAAGATGAACAACGACGTCGCCGAGGCCGCCAAGCTCGCCGACGAGCTGGCTCAGGCTCTGCCCGAGGTTCCGGCTGGCGTCGAGGTGCTCGTCTGCCCTCCGACCATCGACATCACCACGGTTCATGACCGCATTCAGGCTGCCCCCATCGCCCTCGGTGCACAGAACGTGTACTGGGAGGCCAAGGGTGCCTTCACGGGTGAGTCCTCTTGCGACATGCTCAAGTCCGCTGGCTGCACCTACTGCATCATCGGTCACTCCGAGCGTCGCGACTACTTCCACGAGACCGACGAGGACCAGAACAAGAAGGCCAAGGCTCTCGTTGCCGCCGGCCTTGTTCCCGTCTTCTGCTGCGGCGAGTCCCTTGATGTCCGCGAGGCCGGCACCTATGTCGAGCACGTCGTGAACCAGGTCAAGGCTGGCCTTGCTGGTCTTGAGATCACCTGCCCCAAGCAGGTCGTCGTCGCCTATGAGCCCATCTGGGCCATCGGCACCGGCAAGACCGCTACCGCCGAGGATGCTCAGGAGGTCTGCGGCGCTATCCGTGAGACCCTCAAGGAGATGTTCGGCGAGGAGCTCGCCAACGGCATCCGCGTTCTCTACGGTGGTTCCGCCAAGCCCGGTAACATCGCCGAGCTCGTCGCCAAGCCCGACGTTGACGGCGCCCTCGTGGGCGGCGCTTCGCTCAAGGCTGCCGACTTCGCCTCTATGGTCGTCAAGGCAGGCGAGTAGGACATATGGCACAACGTCATCTTCCTGCACTCCTGATTATCATGGACGGCTGCGGCCTGGCTCCGGCTGATGGCGAGAACGCCGTCGCCGCTGCCAAGACGCCCTTCCTTGATGGCCTGTACGAGAAGTATCCTCACACCACGCTCGGTGCTTCGGGCGAGGACGTGGGCCTTCCCGACGGCCAGATGGGCAACTCCGAGGTGGGTCACCTCAACATCGGTGCCGGTCGCATCGTGTTCCAGGAGCTTTCGCGCATCAACAATGCCATCAAGGACGGCTCCATCGCCAAGAACGAGGTTTTCGTCAAGGCCATGGACGATGTCAAGGCTGACGGCAAGACTCTCCACCTCATGGGCCTTATGAGCCCTGGCGGCGTTCACTCCCACATGAACCACGTCGAGGCTCTGGTCAAGATGGCTGCCGAGCACGGTGTCAAGACCGTTCGCGTCCACGCCTTCATGGATGGCCGCGACGTTGACCCGCAGTCCGGTGCCGGCTACATGAGTGAGTTCTGCGCCTTCCTGGCTAAGATCTCCGAGGAGACCGGTTGCGACGCTCGCGTTGCCACCGTCTCGGGCCGTTATTGGGCCATGGACCGCGATAATCGTTGGGAGCGCATCCAGCGCGCCTACGACGTCATGGTCAACGCGTCCGATGCTGATACCGACCCCGTTGCCGGTATCAAGGCCTACTACGAGAAGGACCCGCGCGGCGACGAGTTCGTCGAGCCCTTCGCTGCCCACAACGAGGGCATTCACGAGGGCGACGCGGCCATCTTCTTCAACTTCCGTCCCGACCGCGCTCGTCAGATGACCCGCGTGTTCACGGACAAGGAGTTCGACGGCTTTGAGCGCGAGCAGATCAAGCTTTCGCATTTTGTGACGATGACCGAGTATGATCCGACGTTTGACGTCGAGGTCGCCTTCCCCAAGACGTTCCCCGAGAACGTCCTGGCCGACGTTATCGCCGCCAATGGCCTGAAGCAGCTGCACACTGCCGAGACCGAGAAGTACGCCCACGTGACGTTCTTCCTCAACGGTGGCATCGAGGAGCCCAAGGAGGGCGAGGAGCGCGTGCTCGTCGCTTCCCCCAAGGTTGCTACCTACGATCTGCAGCCCGAGATGAGCGCTCCCGAGGTTACCGAGAAGCTCGTCGCCGCCATCAACGAGGATCGCGCTGATTTCTACATCGTGAACTTCGCGAACTGCGACATGGTTGGTCACACCGGTGTCTTCGACGCTGCCGTTAAGGCCGTTGAGGCTGTTGACGATGCCCTGTCCAAGGTTGTCCCGGCGATTCTCGCCAAGGGCGGCTTTGCACTGATTACCGCCGACCACGGCAACGCCGATCACATGTTTGACGTTGCTTCCGACGGTTCCAAGCATCCGTTTACGGCTCACACCACCAACCGCGTGCCGTTCATCATCGTTGATGAGAAGGCCAAGCTCACCGGTATCGAGGACGGCCGTCTTTCCGATATCGCTCCGACCATGCTCACCATGGCTGGTATTGAGCCTTCCGCCGAGATGACGGGCCGCGTGCTCGCTACCGAGGCCTAATAGAAAACAAATACCGTTTTCTAGCAAGGGGGTTGTCCACAACCGGACAACCCCCCCTTTGGTATTTCTGCCATTTCCACCCCGTCCTTGAGTGGCAGGTAGGGGAGAGCGGGGGATTGTGGTACAGTACTGGAGTTTGAACTGTTCTATTAAGGAGCTTATCTATGGGTCCGTTCCAGATTCTTCTGTTTGTCGTTTGGGCTGTTTCTGCCGTGGCGCTGACGATTCTCGTCCTGATGCATTCCGGTAAGGGTACCGGCGTTTCGGATATGATTGCCAGCTCGCTGTATAACTCCAGCTCTGCCACGGGCGTTATGGAGCAGAACCTTGACCGCCTGACCGTCATCATGGCTGTCGTGTTTGCCGTGTGCGTCGTGCTGTGCATGTTCTTCTTCCCGCAGGGCATCGTGGGCTACTAATCACGAGCCGCATAAATACTTGAAAAGGGTCCCGCAAGTGCGGGACCCTTTTTGTTTACATATTTGTAACAGAGTCAAAATATCCTCATATACTTCGCCCAACTAAAGAAAATCTCGACCGTTAACCGGAATTAGCCCCAAATCGTGCATAAAATGCGCTACTGTATTGTAATACGTTGGTCCGCTTTGTATAACCAGCCAAAACGGCGGACCGCGTTTGAATGGTTCGATTGGGCTGTCTTGACGTTGCCCGACCGAACTTACTTTGTCCTATCTCATAAGGAGGATGGCATGGCTGATTCTATGTTCCACCAGCCCGTTATGGGTCGTCGCGCCTTTGTCGGCGGTACCCTTGCTGCGAGCTCCATGGCTTTTCTTGCCGCATGCGGCAAGAAGGGCGGCGACGCTTCCGGTTCTGAGTCCGGTTCGACGCTGAACTTCTACATCAACAACCCGGTCTGCATCGACCCCTACAATGTCCAGGAGGACCAGGGCACTCAGGTCGAGTACCAGCTCTTTGACGCTCTGACCTCTTATGACGCCGAGAAGGGCGAGATCGTTCCGCTGGCTTGCGAGTCCTTCGAGGCCAACGACGACGCCACCGAGTTCACCTTCAAGATCAAGAAGGCCAAGTTCCACAACGGTGACGACGTTACCTCCAAGTCCTTCAAGCTCGGTTGGGAGCGTCTGGTCAACACCAAGTCGGCCATCGCTACCGAGTATGGCCCTTCCGAGGTCTCCTATCACCTTTCCATGGTCGAGGGCTATGACGATCTGCTTGCCGGTAACGCTACTGAACTCAGCGGTGTTACCTGCCCCGACGATGAGACCCTCGTCGTCAAGCTGTCTTCCGCTTACGCCGACTTCCCCTTCGTCGCCTCTCACCCGGCTCTGGCCCCGGTTCCCGAGTGCGCCGAGTCCGATGCCAAGAGCTTCTACCTTGCACCGGTCGGTAACGGCCCGTTCATGATGGACGGCAAGTGGGAGGATGGTCAGGAGATCAACCTCAAGAAGTTCGACGATTACTATGGCGACAAGGCCAAGATCGATGGCATCCACTTCCAGGTCATCAAGGACATGGAGACCGCTTACAAGGAGTTCCAGGCCGGTAACCTCGATGTCTGCGACGTTCCCGTTGCTCAGATCGACGCCGCCAAGAAGGATCGCGGCGTGTCCAAGGACGGCTACACCATGGGTGACGGCGAGCGCATGCTGCTCGGCTCCGAGCCTTCCACCTACTACCTGACCTGCAACAACACGGCCGAGCCGTTTAACAACGCCGACCTGCGCAGGGGTATCTCCCTGGCCATCAACCGTGAGGCCATCTGCAAGACTATCTTCAAGGGTACCCGTACCCCCGCCGACGGCATTGTTCCTCCGGGCATCGATGGCTACAAGGAGGGCGCATGGGAGTTCTGCGCCTACGACGTCGACAAGGCTAACGAGTACCTGGACAAGGTTGCTCCCGCTGGCGCTAACGGCGATCGTGGCATTAACGTGACCCTTTCCTACAACCAGGATGGTGGCCACAAGGAGATCATGGAGTCCATCATCGGTGACCTCGCCAAGGTTGGCGTTACCGCTGTCTCCGATACCCCTGAGTGGTCTGCCTTGCTCGAGCAGTACCAGAACTTTAACTATCAGTTCGGTCGTCTGGGTTGGATTGCCGACTACCCGATTATGGACAACTTCCTGTATCCGCTGTTCCACTCCGACTCCCTCGGTGGCGACAACCGCTCCGGTTACAACAACCCCGAGTTCGACGCCAAGGTCAACGAGGCTCGCACCACGGTTGACGACGAAGAGCGCGTTGCTAAGATGCAGGAGGCCGACGCTATGGTCGCTGCCGACTGCCCGGTCATCCCGGTGATGTTCTACACGCACACCATCGTCGGCTCCGATCGCATCAAGCACCTCTATGTCGATCCGCAGAAGCACGCTGAGCTGGGTACCGCTGAGCTCGCCTAAGAGTTTGCAGCTTCCGTGAGGGTCAAGTATTTACGTAGACCTCATGGGAAACATACAGTTCTCCCTAACCTGGGGTAAACTGGCTGATGGTAATTTTGGGATGCCGGTCTGGCGATCGGCATCCCATTTAGGTTAATCCCTAGATAGGGGAGTGGTATGGGTAAGTACATCGTTAAACGTGTGCTTCAGTTCATCCCGGTGTTTTTGGGCGTTACGCTGATTTTGTTCGCCCTCCAGAATATCGTGCCGGGAGATCCGATCAAGCTGATCGGTGGAGACAAGGCTCTGTCCCCCGAGGTGGAGCTTCAGCTTCGCGTTCGCTATCACCTGGTCCAGTCGGACGAGGACGGCAACGCGATCCTTGACGAGAACGGCGACCCCGTTCAAACGTCGCTCGTGGACCGTTACTTGTATTACATGAACGGCCTGCTTCATGGCGATCTGGGCAATTCGTATCAGCGCAAGCTGCCGGTTACGGAAATCTTTGCCCAGAAGTATCCGTATACGGTCAAACTTGCCGCGTGCGCCATCGTGCTCGAGGCAATCATGGGTATCGGTGCGGGTATCATTTCGGCGGTAAAGCGTTATTCCTTCTGGGATATTTTGGTAACGCTCACCACGTCGATCCTCGTTGCCGTCCCGGCCTTCTGGCTCGGTATGTTGCTGCAACTGTTCTTTGGCGTCATTCTCAAGGACGCCACGGGCGGTGCATTCTCCATGCCGATCTCGGGTGCCGGCGGTGCCAGCTCTCAGTATCAGGATTGGATGCACTATGTGCTTCCGACCATTACGCTGGCTTCGGTTTCGACCGCTTATGCTGCCCGCATAATGCGCTCGCAGCTGCTTGACGTCATGAACCAGGATTACATCCGTACGGCAAAAGCCAAGGGTCTCTCCAATCGCGCGATCATCATCAAGCATGCGCTTAAGAATGCACTCATCCCCGTCGTTACCTATATTGGTGTCGACTTTGGCGGCATGCTTTCGGGCGCCATCCTGACCGAGACGGTCTTTAACTGGCCCGGTATCGGCTATGAGGTCTATCGCGCCATTAGCATGCGTGACTGGCCCATCGTTATGGGCGGCGTTACGCTCATCGTCGTCGTCGTCATGGTGATCAACCTGCTCGTCGACATTAGCTATGCATTCCTCGACCCGCGCATCCGCCTTGGCGGTCCGTCGGATAAGGCCTAAGGGAGGTACGTCTCATGCAGGAAACTGATTCTCAGTCTCAGGAGCAGGCTACCGCCACCAAGGCCGCATCTGCTCCCGCCAAGTCCCGCACGCTGTGGGGCGACGCTTTTAAGCGTCTTCGTAAGAACAAGCTCGCCGTTATCGGTGTCTGCTGGATCATCATCGTCGTTGTGGTTGCCCTGACCGCAGATCTGTGGGCTAAGCCCTGGCTCGGTTCGCCGACGGCTTCCGACTCGACCACCATGGCCCAGACGTCGCTGATGGCTCCGTGTGCAGAGCACCCGTTTGGCACCGACGCCCTTGGTCGTGACATTCTCGTTCGCGTTATCTACGGTGCACGTGTTTCGCTTTCCGTCGGTATTATGGCCACTGCGATCTCCACGGTGATTGGTCTGGTCATGGGTGCTCTGGCCGGTTTCTACGGCGGCATCTGGGATACGATCATCATGCGCTGTGCGGATATTTTCCTAGCGTTCCCGTACGTGCTTTTCGTTGTCGCCATGATCGCCGTTATCGGACGTGGTCTTCAGAACGTCTTTTTTGCCATCGGCATTCTCGGCTGGCCTTCGATTGCGCGCGTCTTCCGCTCTGCAATCTTGACGGTCAAGGAAAACGACTATGTTGACGCTGCGCGCGCGATGGGTGCATCTGATGCTCGTATCGTTGTGCGTCACATCTTCCCGAACTCCGTCGCCTCCATCGTGGTCTACGCGACCATGAACATTGGTGGCGCCATTCTGACCGAGTCCGCTCTGTCCTTCCTCGGCATGGGCGTTATTCCGCCTACGCCTTCGTGGGGCTCCATGATTCAGGACGGTCAGCAGTATCTTCTGACTGCTCCCTGGATGATGATCATGCCCGGTCTGGCAATTCTTTCGACGGTGCTCGCCTTCACCCTGCTGGGTGACGGTCTGCGCGACGCCCTCGACGTCAAGATGAAGGACGCATAAGGATGAAGAAGAACAAGAACTATGTGGACCTGAAGGACCAGCCGGTTCCCGAGGGCCAGCATCTGCTCGAGGTCGATGACCTTAAGATGTATTTCCATACCGAGGACGGCGTCGTTCGCGCTGTCGACGGTGTCTCCTACACGCTCGATCGCGGCGAGACCCTGGGCGTCGTCGGTGAGTCCGGCTCCGGTAAGTCCGTGACCGCCATGACCATCATGGGTCTTATCTCGATGCCTCCGGGAAAGATCGAGGGCGGCGACGTTCGCTATCGCGGTCGTTCTATCCTCGAGATGACCGAGGAAGAGATGCAGCACATTCGCGGTAACGATATCGCGATGATCTTCCAGGATCCTATGACCTCCTTGAACCCGGTCTATAAGATCGGCAAGCAGGTGGGCGAGGGCCTTCGTCTGCACCGCGGCTACTCCAAGCAGGAGGCACTCAAGCGCGCCACCGAGCTTTTGGACCTCGTTGGCATTCCCGAGCCCGAGAAGCGCGTCAATGAGTATCCCCACCAGTTCTCTGGCGGTATGCGTCAGCGCGTCATGATTGCCATGGCTCTTGCCTGCGATCCCGATATTCTGATTGCCGACGAGCCCACGACTGCCTTGGACGTTACCATCCAGGCTCAGATTATTGAGCTTATGCAGGAAATGCAGGAGAAGAACGGCAACGCCATCATCATGATCACCCATGACCTGGGCGTTGTCGCTGATATGGCCGACAAGATCATGGTTATGTACGCCGGCCGTCCCGTCGAGTTCGGTACTGCTGAGGAAATCTTCTACGAGAGCCGCCACCCCTACACCTGGGGCCTTATCCGCTCCATCCCGGAGCAGGCCATCGATGAGAAGAAGCCGCTTACGCCGATTCATGGCAACCCGCCTTCGCTCATGAACCTGCCCGAGGGCTGCGTGTTCTCGCCTCGTTGCCCCTATGCGACCGATAAGTGCCGCAAGCAGCGCCCCGAGCGCGTTGTCACCGAGTCTGGTCACTACTCTGCGTGCCACTACTCCGGTGACCCCGAGTTCCTCAAGAACGCTCCTGAGACGTCCCGTACGCGCAAGGATTCCAAGAAGGGAGGCGAGGCCTAATGGCAGATACCAACGAGCGTACTCCGCTGCTGAAGGTCGAGCACCTCTCTAAGGAGTTTCCCGCTGAGTCCGGCATGTTCGCCAAGCGCTTCTCCAAGCGTGTCGTCTCTGCTGTGAACGACATTTCGTTCGAGATCTATCCTGGCGAGACCTTTGGTCTGGTCGGCGAGTCCGGTTGCGGTAAGTCCACCACGGGCCGTACCATCATGCGCCTCACCAAGCCGACGGCCGGCAAAGTGTTCTTCCAGGGCAAAGACGTTGCCGAGATGAGCAAGCACGAGATCAAGGATATGCGTCGCGAGATGCAGTTCATCTTCCAGGATCCTTATGCTTCGCTCAATCCTCGTATGACTATCGGTGAGATCGTCTCCGAGCCCATGACCATTCACGGCGTGGGCACCAAGGAGGAGCGCATTGAGCGTGTCCGCGAGCTTCTCGACGTTGTCGGACTGAACCCCGAGCACATTAACCGCTATCCTCATGAGTTCTCCGGCGGTCAGCGTCAGCGTGTCGGCATTGCCCGTGCATTTGCGCTGAAGCCCAAGCTGATTATCTGCGACGAGCCGGTTTCCGCTCTGGATGTGTCCATTCAGGCCCAGGTTCTGAACCTGCTCAAGGAACTCCAGGACAAGTTCGGTACTGCATATTTGTTTATCGCCCACGACCTGTCTGTCGTGCAGCATATCTCCGATCGCGTTGCCGTTATGTATCTGGGCAAGATGGTCGAGGTTTCGGACTGGAAGACGCTCTACAGTGAGCCTCACCATCCGTACACGCAGTCGCTGCTGTCTGCTGTGCCGGTGCCCGATCCTGATATCCAGAAGACGCGCAAGCGCATCATCCTCGCTGGCGATCCGCCGTCACCGCTGGATCCGCCGACCGGTTGCCGTTTTCACACTCGCTGCCCGATCGCGCAGGGCATCTGCTCTGAGAAGCTTCCCGAGTTTAAGGAAGTCGCACCGGGTCACTGCTGCGCCTGCCACTTCGCGGAGCCGTTCCCGATCAAGGAATCGCACATCGACCTGTAGTCGGTTGTTATTGTCCGGGCCCGCCCTGAAGTTACTTTTCAGAACGTCCTCGGACATGCAAGAAACCCCCGCTGCGCACTTCGTGCGGCGGGGGTTTCTTGCGTCCTGACGCTCCTATTTGGCAAGGTGTTTTTTAGAATCCATTTTGCG
>CBCSNG010000021.1:0-34285 GCA_965141635.1 uncultured Collinsella sp.
GCCCGTGGGTTATACCCTAAGAGCAAACCACCCTTTTTAAGGGTGGTTCTGATTTCACGTCACCTTGCCTCAAATGCGGCCCGCTCGCTGCCGTTGCCAAGACATCGGCGTTGCCTTGCTTCGGGAATGCGGCAGATAGGGACGTTCCTTTTCTGCCGGCAGTTTGGGACACTCCTTACGGAGCACCCCCCCTCCACAGCGCCTATGCCAGCTTGTCGATTTGCCCAATCTCCCAGAGTGGAATGTTGACGAGCGTGCTCTCGTCTCTATATGCCGCTAACGATGTTCTCACGCAGCGCTCGAGCTTGAACTTCTCGCAGGCAATCCTCAGGCTCTTTGCTTTGAGGTTCTCTGCCGCCTTGACCTCGAGCGGAAGCACGGTCCCCGCATGGTCGATGGCAAAGTCAGTCTCTGCATTGCCGGAGGAGGATGACCAATACGCGGGAGTTTTGCCTTGGAGCAAAAGCTCCTGTGCGACGTATTGCTCGGTCAGCGAGCCTTTGAACTCCGTAAAAACAGCGGGCCCGTTCAGAACAATGGCTGGCGTGAGGCCGGAGAGTGCTCCGAGGATGCCGGTGTCGATGCAGAACAGCTTGAAGCCCGAGAGATCCTCGTAGCTTGTGAGCGGTGCTCTTAGGGCGGAAACACGTGGTACCTTATGAACGATTCCATAGTCCATGAGCCACTGGAGGCTTTCCTCAAAATCGCGTGCGCGCGCCCCGGGACGAAGCGCGCCGTAGACGAACTTCTTGTTTTCCTTTGCGAGCTGGCCGGGAAGGGATTTCCAAACCAGCCTCATGCGCTCGACGATGCGGGCTGGCGCATGCTTGCCAAAATCGGATTCATAAGCTTCGATGATTTGCTGCTGAAGCCTGCGGGCCTCGATGAAATCGTGGGAGGCGGCGAAAGCGGAGACAACTTCTGGCATGCCACCGACAACGAGGTATTCCTTGAGCAGGCGCTCGAGCTTTTCGGAAACGTTTGTCAGCAGGTCCATGTCTGCGGCAAGGATGGCATCTGCGAGCGGATCGCCATCGACGGCACGAACGAACTCGACAAACCCCATGGGGCGCATGGTGAGCTGGTCGATCTTGCCGACGGGGAACGACTCGTTTTCGCGTCGGAGCGCGAGCCCCATATAGGAGCCGGCTGCCACGATATGGTATTCTGGCGCCAGCTCGTTGAAGTATTTGAGCGAGGTGATGCCACGCGGTGCCTCTTGGATTTCGTCGAAGATGATGAGCGTGTCTGTCGGCGTTATGGTTTGGCCGCGCAGGAGCTCTATCTGGGAGATGATGCGTTTGGGGTCAAGGCTTCCGTCGAACAGCGAACGTGCGCCCGGTTCGAGCATAAAGTCGAAACGGATGACGTTTTGATACTGCTGGCCTGCGAATTCGTTGAGAAGCCAGGTTTTTCCCGTCTGGCGGGCCCCCTTAAGCAGGAGGGGCTTGCGGTTTGCCCTAGATTTCCAAGCGATGAGTTCGTCCATTAGCTGTCGCTGCATACTGCCCCCTAACGATCATGGTTAGTATAAGACCGTCTTGGTCTTTCCATCGAAAAATGTGGGAGCAAACCACGTTTTTCCATCGAATAATGTGGGAGGCAACCACGTTTTTCCATCGAATAATGTGGGTGTTCAGGTCGGCACCTGGGAGCGTTCCTTCTCTGTCGGCAGTTTGGAACACTCCTTGTTTTGGTGCAAATTAGCTACCCTTGCATCAGAAAACGGCGCCCGTCGGCGATGTTGCCGGCGGGCGCCGTTGTCGTGTAGGTGGCTATGTCGTGCGGGCTGCTGTTGAACGTTCGGGCCCGTGCTCTATAGCGAGTCGATAAAACGCTGTTGGGCGGCGCGGCCGGCTTCGTCCCACTTAAAGACGCCGGCGTTGTCGAGCACGTGGCCAAACACCACGCCGACCTCTTCGTGCAGGATATCGATGGCGTTGTCCGCCGTAAGCTCGTCGGCGCGGCGGGCAAAGACGTCCTCGGCCCATGCGGCGTGGCTGCGGCAAAGGTCGTCGCCCTCGAGCGCACCGGCAAGGTCGTAGCTGGCATCGGCCTTGGCTGCCAGCAGATGCTCGCGGACAGCGCCAAGCTCGGGAACTAGGCGCGGCGGCAGAATTGCCAGGCCCATGACCTCGATCAGGCCGATGTTCTCCTTTTTAATGTGGTGGTACTCGGCATGCGGGTGGAATACGCCCAGCGGATGCTCGTCGGTCGTGATATTGCAGCGAAGCGCCAGGTAGGCCTCGTAGATTTCGCCGCCGGCGTTGCCGCGGGAGTCCACGCGGCGAATGACGGGCGTCACGGTGTTGTGGGCCACGCCGTCGGCCGTGTGTGCGATAACGCCCACGGACTCGTCGGTCCACTCGCGCCAGGCGAGGATAATCTTCTCGGCGGCGTCGAGTAGCTGAGCGCGGTCATGCGAGCGCAGGCGCAGCACCGAGAGTGGCCACTGCAGCACAGTGCCGGTGACCTGGTCAAAACCGGGCACGCTAAACTGCGAGACCTCGGCGGCATGCATCATGGGGAACTCGTGCGCGCCGCCCTGGAAGTGGTCGTGCGACAAGATCGAGCCGCCCACGATGGGCAGGTCGGCGTTAGAGCCGATGAAGTAATGCGGGAACAGGTCCACAAAGTCGAGCAGGCAGGTCAGGCCCTTGCGGTCGACGTGCATCGGACGATGCTCGGAGCTCATGGCAATGCAGTGCTCGTTAAAGTACGCGTACGGGCTGTACTGGAAGCCCCAGCGCTCGCCGTCGAGCTGGATGGGGATAACGCGCAGGTTCTGGCGGGCGGGGTGAGCGCCGCCGTCGGCTGCGGCAGAGCGTCCGGGATAGCCCTCGTTCTCGATGCAGAGCTGGCAGGCGGGATACTTCTCGCCCGCGTTTTTGGCGGCACCGGCCGCGGCAATATCGCGCGGGTCCTTCTCAGGCTTGGACAGGTTGATGGTGATCTCAAGATCGCCCCAGTTGGTGGGGGTGCTCCATTTGATGTTGCGCGCGATGGCGGCACGGCGCACGTAGCCGGCGTCGCAGCATAGGCCGTAGAACCAGTCGGTCGCGGCGCGGGGCTCGTCGACGCCCATGCGGCCGTTGAATTCCTCGTTTACAACCGAAGGCCTCGGCATGAGTGCGCCCATGATGCGCATGGCGATGCGGTCGCGGCCCGATGCCGTGTCCTCGGCGGCGCCGTTGGCAACGGCGGCCTCGGCAAGCGCGGCGAGCGTGCCTTCAAGGTCAAAGTCGGGCAGGGTATCGGGGTGCAAGAGCAAGAGCTTCTCGTTCTGCAGCGCCCAGGTCATGTCGAGCGCGGGGCCCGTGGCGCCGATGCACTCCAAAATGGTGTTGTATGCCCAGATGCGATCGTCCTGTCCGATCATCGATCGGTGGATGGCATATTCGATAAGGCCCTGGGCAGCCTCGCGCACGTCGGTCATTACAGCCATGCCGCGTAAGCCCCCTTGTCAGAAATTGCGTAGTGGCGGGCAGAGCCCTCGCCCAGCCAGTCGTTCATCTTGGTGATAAAGGTGTCGACCAGGTCGAGGGGCACGAAGGCCTGGATGGTGCCACCAAAGCCGCCACCGTGGATGCGGACGGCGCCGCGGCCGTCGAGCACGTGCTCGGCCAGCGCCAGGGCATACATGGAAGGCTGCTCGGAGCCCAGCTTGGCAACGACATTCTGCAGGTACATAGCAGAGCTGGCGCCGGACTCGCGCGTCAGGATCAGGAACTGGTCGATGTCGCCGGCGTTCAGGGCGGCCCAGCGCTTGTCGACCAGGCCATTCTCGTACCAGTAGTGAACGGCGCGCAGGCAGGCACGGTCGCCCAGCTTGGCACGCAGTTCGGGGAGTTTGGCGTCAAAGTCCGCCACGTTTACCTCGCACAGGCGTTCCTTGCCAAACTCGGCGGCGACGTCCTGCATCTCGCGCGGAACGGCGGCGTAGTCGTCGGTGGCTGCCACGTGATCGGCACCGACCTTAACGAGCACGAGCGCATAGCCGTGATCCTCAAAGTTGAGCTCGAGCTTCTGGGTTTTAGGCTGAGCCTGATCCTCAAAGTCCATGTAGGCGAGGCCGCCCAAGCAAACGGCGGCCTGGTCCATCAGACCGCAGGGCTTGCCGTAATAGTTGTTCTCGGTGCGCTGACTCATCTGGGCGAGGGCGACGGGCTCGATGGCGGGCGCGCCCCAGAGGGTTTCCATGGCGCGTCCGTATGCGGCTTCGACGGCAGCGGAGCTCGAAAGACCGCCGCCCGAGGGGACGGAGCAGGTGAAGGCGAAGTCGAAGCCGTGGGGCTCAACGCCAAGGGCTGCGATCTCGTGGGCCATACCGCGCACGAGGCTTGCGGACGTGCCCTTCTCGGACTCCTGAACATTCAGCGTGTCGAGGGTTATCTCAAACGTGGGGTAGCCCTCGTCGGCGACGCGGACCTTGTTGGAGTCGGTTGCCACGGCGATACCGTCAACGGCGACATCGAGCGAGCCGGCGATGACGTGGCCGCCCTCGTGGTCGGTGTGGTTGCCACTGATCTCGGAACGGCCGGGCGCGTGCACATAGAGCACCTGGCGATCGCCGATGGGGCCAAACTCCTCCTCGAACAGCTTGGTGAGCGTGGCGAGTGTCTTTTCGTCGGGGGTGGTCATGGGAGTCCTTTCCTTGGCGCGCACGGGTGAGTTTTGCGTCGTTATGAGTACGTTAACAACTTGAAGCGGCATGAACCAAGTGTTCACGATACCGCACGTTACGGGCTATGTTAACGTACTCATAACACAACGCTTGTCACTTTTTGAGAATCTGGTAATCGGTCGATATTCGGCCGTGAACGGTAGTGCCGTATGGACTTATAAAGCAGAAGAGATGCAGATAGAAAAAGTAGAGTACGTTAACATGCGTCCGACGATAGCGGGCCTCGGCGCGGGGTGTATCTCTGCCCGGGCCGGCATTCACGCTATTCAGATCTCGCAAGGGTGAAGGTGATTTTGTGGCAAGGCGCCCTTCCAACGATACAGGTACGCGTCCGGTATCCATGGCTGACGTTGCCCGCGCTGCCGGTGTTTCGCAGCAGACGGTTTCGCGCGTCGCCAACGGCTTGCCTAACGTTAACGAGCAGACGCGCCAGCGCGTACAGGCCGCTATGCAAAAGCTCGGCTTTCGTCCGAGTTATGCCGGTCGCTCGCTGCGCGACGGCCGTTATCATTCGGTCGGCCTGTGCGTCAACGATGTCACCAAGTTCGGCAACCTCTCAATGATCGACGGCATCGCCAGCGCTGCTCGCGAGCATAATTGCGCCATCACGCTGGTCGAGATGTCCAAGACCGAGGAGTTTTCGCTTGCCGAGGCCACGCGTCGTATGGCCGCATTGCCGGTGGACGGCATCATCATCGGTATGAGTCGCATGGCGCCCGATTTTGAGACGTTTGATCCACTGCCGGGCATTGGCACGGTCATCGTTACCATGTACGCGCACCCGCGGGTGACCACGGTCGATTCCGACCATTACGGCTGCTCGCTATTGCTTATGGATCACCTGTTTGAGCTAGGGCACGAGCAGATTCGCTATATTGGCGGCCCGTCATTCTCGGTCGACGAGCAATTTCGTCGCGCCGGTTGGCAGGATGCACTCGAGCGTAAACACATCGAGCCGGCAGAGCCGCTCGAGGGCGACTGGTCTGCCAACAGCGGCTACGAGGCCGGCAGGTACCTGGCCGAGCACGATCGCACCATGACGGCGATTTACGCGGCAAACGACCAGATGGCAAATGGCGCGATTGCAGCGCTGCGCGATAGCGGTCTGCGCGTGCCCGAGGACGTGAGCGTGGTGGGCGTCGACGATTCGCTCGATGATTTTGTGGCACACAACGAGCTCACGACCGTTCGATTCGATTTGCATCAGCGTGGACGCGAGGTGTTCGAGCACGCGGTTCCCAAGGCGGGGGCAACGGACAAAACCGTTACCATTCGTATTCCCGGCCAGCTTATCGTTCGACATACCACGGCAGCTCCGCGCACATAGTTTTTGCAGGTCAATGGCGATATATTCCGCCTCAATAACAATCGATAAGGATGCTGGCAGATAGCCGTGGCTATGAAGACGAGTGCTATGATAGACGGGCTCTTTTGTCTATCTAGGAGGCTTTGCCTGATGGAGATCACCAAGGATATCCGCTACATTGGCGTTAACGATCACGACATTGACCTGTTCGAGGGCCAGTACGATGTGTCCGAGAACGGCATGGCATACAACAGCTACGTTATCTTGGGCGAAAAGATCGCTGTCGCCGATTCAGTCGACGGCGGTTTTGTTGACGAGTGGCTCGGCAACCTCGAGGCCGTGCTCGATGGCCGCACGCCCGACTACCTGATCGTCCATCACATGGAGCCCGATCACTCCGCCGGCATCGCCGCCTTTATGGAGCGCTATCCCCAGGCGCAGATTGTTGCCAGCATGGGCGCCTTCCGTATGATGGTCAACTACTTTGGCACCGACTTCCCCGAGCGCAAGATGGTCGTCAAAGATGGCGACGTGCTCGACCTGGGCGGCCACAGCCTAACCTTTGTCGGTGCCCCCAATGTTCACTGGCCCGAGGTGCTCTTCTCCTACGAGTCCACCGACAAGGTGCTCTTTAGTGCCGACGGCTTTGGCAAGTTTGGCGCCAACGACATCGAGGATCCCGAGGGCTGGGCTTGCGAGGCGCGCCGTTACTACTTTGGCATCGTCGGTAAGTTCGGCAAGTTCGTGCAGGCCGTCCTCAAGAAGGCCGCCGACCTGGACATCCAGATTATCTGCCCGCTCCACGGCCCCGTGCTGACTGAGAACCTGGGCTACTACCTCGACACCTATAACACCTGGTCGAGCTATCAGCCCGAGGACGAGGGTATCACGATTGCCTATGCGAGCGTGTACGGGCATCTGAAGGCTGCCGTCGAGGAGCTCGCATCTGCGCTTGAGGCCCGTGGCCAGAAGGTCTCCGTCTTTGACCTAGCTCGCGACGATATGGCCGAGGCTGTTGAGGATGCGTTCCGCTATGACCGTCTGGTGCTCGCCTCCATTACTTATCAGGGCGAGATCTTCCCGTTCGTGAGCACCTTTATCCATACGCTTGCCGAGCACGCCTATCAGAACCGTACGGTGGCACTCGTTGAGGCTGGCTCCTGGGCGCCCACCGCTGCCAAGGTTATGACCAAGGAGCTCGAGGGCATGAAGGACATCACTCTGGCGCAGAACAAGGTGACCGTGCTGGGCTCGCTCAACGACGCCTCGCGCGCTCAGATCGAGGTTCTCGCCGACGAGCTTTCCAAGTAGCGATACGTTCACTTTTGACGCTCAGCCATCACAACCACCACAAAGGGGACAGGCACCTTTGTGGTGGTTTTTGTTTAAGCGCCGGCGATGACGAGATTTGGGCGGGCGTCGTCGGCGGTCTCGGCGATTGAGGTGGCGACGGCGCCATCGGGATCACGGTCCATCACGATGGTGTCGACATCGGTCAGCTTGGCAAAGCGGTACATGCCGCGTCCGTTAACCTTGCTGGCGTCCATGAGGGCGACGCTTTGACGGGCGGTACCGACCATAGCCGCTTTGGTTTCGGCCATCTGCGGAAAGTCGGTCGTAAAGCCGCAGCTGGGGACAAAGGCACCGGGGCACATGACGGCCAGATCGGCATGGACCATTTGGAGCGCCTGCATAGTGAGCGGTCCGTACAAATAACGATGGCCTTTGCGCAGTGCCCCGCCCAACATGACGACATCGACCGAGGGCATGCTCTCGTCGATGTAATCGGCAATGGTAATGTCGGCCGTGATGACGGTGATGCCATCGCGCTGGGCGAGGAGCCGGACGAACTCGAGCGCCGTGGTGCCCGAGTCGACGAGCAGCGTGTCGCCGTCATTGACGAGCTCGATGGCGCTTTGCGCGATGGCCTGCTTGGCGGCGACGTTGACATTGATGCGGCGATCCTGGGTGGATACGGTCAGTCGCTTCTGGAGCGACACAGCGCCACCATGCGTGCGGCGCAGCTTGCCGGACTCGGCGAGCGCGTCTAGGTCGGCACGGGCGGTAACGGAGGACACGCCAAAGGTCTGGGCGATTTCTGCCACCTGCACCGAGGCGTTATGTTCGAGCATCTCCATGATGGCAGCGCGACGCTCATCGGCGAAGGCTCGGGTTGTTGCATGGGCCATAGCTGCTCCATCCTCAACTTAAATTTGTAGGAATTGTGTTGACTCTATTTTCGTTCATTTTCTTTTTAAGTAAGAAAACGCCTTTCGATTACTTATCTTTTCTATAAAAGAAAGATGATTCGCTTGAAAACTGCAATGTCGTATAGACGGATCCGGCGCGAATCCCTTCCGTTTGCTTTTCAAAAACGAGTGTCTTGACCTGTGTGCCGGTGATATCTCATACGTGCGACGCTGTCGATTTTCATACAATGGGCGCAGCAAAACGCAAGGTGAAACGCCTTGTGAACGACTACGCCCGATGTCCAGATGCGGGCGAGGGAGAGGAGCAAACGCTCATGGCACTTGTTACCACCGAAAAGATGCTCAAGGACGCTCAGGCCGGCCACTACGCCGTCGGCGCGTTCAACGTCGAGAACCTCGAGTTTGTTATGGCCGTTCTGGCTGCTGCCGAGGAGACCAAGTCCCCCGTCATCATGCAGACCACCCCGGGCACCATCAAGACCGCTGGTCTGGACTACTTCTACGGCATGGTCAAGGCTGCCGCCGAGCGCGCTTCCGTGCCCGTCGCTCTGCACCTCGATCACGGCGATGGCTATGACCGCTGCATGCAGGCTTTCCGCACTGGCTATACCTCTGTCATGATCGACGGTTCGCACGAGTCCTTCGAGGACAACATCGCTCTGACCAAGTCCGTCGCCGACGCTGGCCGCGCCATGGGCGTGCCCGTCGAGGCTGAGCTCGGCAAGGTTGGCGGCAAGGAGGACGACGGTCCCGCGGTTGAGGGCGAGAGCCCCTACACCGATCCTGCCGAGGCCAAGGAGTTTGTTGAGCGCACTGGTTGCACTTCCCTCGCTATTGGCGTTGGCACCAGCCACGGCGTGTACACGAGCGATCCGCACATCGAGCAGTCCGTGGTCAAGGCCATCCGCGACGCCGTCGACGTGCCGCTGGTTCTGCACGGCACCTCCGGTGTGCCCGATGAGCAGGTCGCCGAGGCCGTGAAGAACGGTATCTGCAAGGTTAACTACGCTACCGAGCTGCGTCAGGCCTACACCAAGGGCTTCATGGCCTACATGGCCGAGAACCCTGCCTGCTTCGATCCCAAGAAGCCGGCCAAGGAGGGTATGCGTGAGATCACCGAGCTGGTTAAGATCCGCATGACCAACCTCAACTCCGTGGGCAAAGCAGAGTAACAGCAAGGGTACTCCGACTCGCTACATATCCCGGGGAGGGACGATGGCTTAGTTCCCCAATCGTCCTCGGGCATGCAAAAAGCCTCGTTGCGCACTTCGTGCGGCGAGGCTTTTTGCCCCCTGCGGAAAGATTGGGGAACTAAGCCCTCGTCCCTCCCAGGTTGACCTACTCGAGGTCGTCGCCCTTGTGGCGTTGGGGCTGAAAGGGTGGGACGCGTGGGTTATTTGGTTGTTAGGGTTAACAGGTCGTTGGGGGTTTCGAGGTTGTAGGTGGCATTTGGGATGTCTTGGTGTGATCCCCATGCTGCTCTGGCAAAACTGACCCCTGCCGAAGTTGCGCATTGTTCGTCGTAGACGGTGTCGCCAACGTAGACGACGTTGCCAGGATTCGCGCCCGTACGCCGGAGATATTCGAGCATGGGTGCGGGTGCGGGTTTATGTTCGGTTGTGTCTTCGACAAGGATGATGTGCTCAAAATACTTATCGAAACCAAGGGGTGCAATTTCTTTTGCGTATTCGTCGCGCGCACGTGAGGAGACAATGCCAAGTTTGCAGCCGTTGTTGGCGAGTGTTGCGATGACTTCAAGCAAACCTGGAAACACGCTGATGGTGCTTTTAAAGCTGGCGGCAACTTGGCACCAGCGATCCAACGTTGCCTGCGAGTAGATTCCAAGTTTCTCAAGGGCATCCTTGCCGGGTATGCCGAGGGCAAATTCAAGCTCGTGTCGGGGGAGCGTTTTGCCGGTCTCTTCTTGGACAATCTGGACAAGCGATGATAGAACGCTTTCTTCTGTATCTGCCAATGTCCCATCAACGTCAAATACGATATGGTCAAAGTGCTTCATATGATTGCTCCTCTCTGTTGTTTGCCTGCAAGTTTGATGCGGTGACAGAAGAAAGGCTAGCGGGATTTCTGTCTGGTGCTATCGAGATTCTGCCTCGCTGCTCGATAGCTCGAAGGAGTGCATCCCATTTGTTCTTTAAATACCTGGCCAAGATGGCTTGCTGTCGCAAAGCCGCATTGGCGCGCGACCGTCTGTACCGTTCGCGTGGTGTGTGCCAAGAGCTTGCAAGCACGGTTTATACGGTATGCGCGCAGATATGCCGCCGGGGTCGTTCCTGCGCAAGCTTCGATAATGCGGTAACACTCTCTTTCGCTTACGCCGGCTGCAGATGCCATTTGGGGCACATCTATAGCGGCTGCATAGTTTGCGCGGATATAGTTCAGGATTGCCTTGAACTGTACGTCGCGGTTGGTCATCCAAGAGGCGTTGTCGGAGGAAAAGAGCGGTTCGGCCTTGGCGTAAATCTGAATCCAGAGCTCTGACAAGCTATTCCGAAGCGCCATCTCGTTCTGCGGCCGTTGAAGGTCGTGGTTAAAGGAACTCTTTAGCAAATCGATAAAGGGCATATCGTCGGGGTTGGTGGGCGACCATTTGAGCACATCGACGCCTCGACATTGCAGCAAAGGATTGATATAGCGCTTTTGAAGGCGTCCCGCGGGATCGCCGAGCATCGACGGCTGAAAGATATGCAGCATTTGAATGGCTGGCGCCGAATTGGGCGATTGCAGCGTGCTGTGCAAAACGCCGCCGTTGATAAAGCCGGCGGACCCTTCCTCAAAGCGTACGTGCTCATGAGCCGCGCGCGTTCGATAGTCAATCGCTCCCTGCTCCATGTAGAAAAGCTCAACTTCGGAATGCCAGTGCCAGGGGACGGAATTGCCCGGATAGCGAGCGAATTCTGCGCGTTCGGCAATATAGGGCCAGTCTTCGGCGGTCTCGGGAAACGCTTCCTCGCGTCCTCCGCGGTGCAATTCTATGTGATCCATGTTTCGCATGGCATCAGTATAAAGCGCGATGGGCTTAGATTGCTCTTGCCTGTTCGGGGAACGCCTTGTCTAGGGATGCTTGGAGCTTTTCGAAGGATGCTCGCAAGTTGTGGCTCTGGTCGGTTGACCGTTTGGCTTTTGTGGTGGGGGAGTCGAGGAGGCCGTTTCTCTGTGTCGGGGGGAAGGAGAAAAGATTTGCATGTTTTAGGGATGGCTGCTGTGTTGCGTCATTGGAAGAATGCATGCTTATGCGGCCTCCTCGATGTCCACCAAAAGGTTGCGCGCGGGGTGTGCTGCTAGGTCCCGTGCGTTGGCTACATTATGCCGCGGGTGCAGATAAGGAAGTGCTAAAGAAAGGCTTAATGAGGTTTGACGTTGCGATGAAACCGCAGGTAAAAGCTATCGAGTAACACTCTTGAAAGGTTTTGAGCTTAAGGGCTTTCTAAGGTTTGTGACGTGGATGTGGCGCGGACGTGCGGAGCGTGTGAATGCTCGCTGTTAGCGCTGCGGCTCTGCGGCGCGCACCTGCTCGATGACCTTTTCCATCGTGGTGTCGATGCGGTCTTTTTTGAGCTCGCATTCCCAGATGGTTATGGGCGTCCAGCCCATTTGAGTGAGTGCTGCCACGGCAGCGTGGTCGCGCTCGACGTTGCGACGGAACTTTGCCTCCCAAAACTCAACGTTGCGCTTGGGCTGGCTGGGGTTGCACTTGGGGCAGCGGTGCCAAAAGCAGCCGTTGACGAAGATGGCGATCTTCCGCCCGGGAAAGGCGATGTCGGGCTTGCCGGGTACCTTCCATTCCAAACGATAGCCCGTAAGGCCCGCTGCGCGCAGGCGCTGTCGTACGAGCAGCTCGGGCTTGGTGTTGGCGCGCTTGTTGCCCTTCATTGACTTTTTGATGGCGGCGCGACGGCGCACCAGTTCGCGCTCGTCGGCGGAAAGGTCCGAGGTATCGATGCCGTCGAGCAGACCGGGCTTGGGACGCTTTTTGCTGCGGCGCTTAGGTGCGCGCTTGGGCTTGGAAGCGGGCTCGTCGGTCGTGGTGGCCTCGGCGTCGTTGGCAGTGCCGTTGGCCTCAAGCCGATCTTCCTTCAGCTCAATCAGGGCATCAATGAGCCCCTTGTCAGCGGGCATCCATTCCACCGTGGCAAGCGAGGTACGCGGAATCCAGCGGATATCGAGCTGGCGGTCGTGCTTCTGGGGCTCGCCAGACCCTTTGGTCAGCGAGCAGTAGTAGCATTCCATGGAGAGATGAAAATCGGGGTAGTCATACTCAACGGTATAGAAATCGCGCAGGTTGGTGACTTTTACCTGCAGCTCTTCCATGAGCTCGCGTCGCACGGCGTCCTCGGGTGTCTCGCCGCGCATGAGCTTGCCGCCGGGAAACTCCCAAAGTCCCTGCATGTCGCCGTAGCCGCGCTGCACGGCAAGCAGCTTATCAGATCCATCCTTGCGAATGATCCCAGCGGCAACATGAACAGTCTTCAACAGGAGTCCTCTCTCAACATCAACGCGTGGCAGGCTAGCTACCCGTACCTTACACAACGGTAAGGCAAGCGTAAGCCATATCGATGGTAGCCGACTCGTCTTCTTGCGACTATAGATGCCGTAGACTAATCGCAAGAAAGGACTCGGTATGCAAACCACGCACATGGCGACCCCGGTACTGGAGGTCGCGCATCTCGAAAAAGTATATGGAGCGCTGGGCAACGTGACCCGCGCGCTCAACGACGTCAGCTTTACCGTCAACCGCGGCGAATTTGTTGGCATCATGGGCGCTTCGGGCTCGGGCAAGTCGACGTTGCTCAACTGCGTGTCGACCATCGATAGCGCCACAAGTGGCACGATCCGCATCAACGGGCAGGACGTAACACGCATGAAGCAGGCTAAGCTTTCGCAGTTCCGCCGCGAGGAGCTCGGCTTTATCTTCCAGGACTCCAACCTGCTCGATACGCTCACGGCACGCGAGAACATCGCCCTGCCGCTCACCATCGCCCGCACAAACTCGGCAGAGATCTCGACCCGAGTGCAGGATGTGGCCGCGCGTCTGTCCATTAGTCAGGTGCTCGACAAGTATCCCTACCAGATGTCCGGCGGTCAGCAGCAGCGCGTTGCCGCGGCTCGTGCGCTCGTCACCGACCCCACCATGATCATGGCCGACGAGCCTACCGGCGCCCTCGATTCCAAGAGCGCTCGCCTGCTGCTCGAGAGCCTGGAGGCCCTGAATCGCCGCCTGCGCGCCACGGTGCTCATGGTCACGCACGATAGCTTTGCCGCCAGCTACACGAGCCGTGTGCTGTTTATCCGCGACGGCAAGATCTTCACCGAGCTGCGCCGCGGCGACACCGATCGCCGAGAGTTCTTCGACCGCATTATGGAGGTCGTTGCCATGATGGGCGGTGAGGGCTCCGATGCTCTGTAAACTCGCTTGGGGCAACGTCCGCCGCGCCGGCCGCGACTACCTCGTCTACCTTTTGACGCTCACTCTGGGCGTCACGGTCTTCTATGCCTTTAACACCATCTCGATGCAGGTCGACATCGCCGGAATCGATGAAGAGGGCTTGGCGCAGGTTATGGGCAGCATGCTCGGCTACCTGACGTATTTTTTGGCCGGTGTCATGGCCTTTTTGATGGTGTATGCCAATAACTTCATCATGAAACGCCGCAAGAAGGAGTTTGGCCTGTACCAGGTGCTCGGCATGGGGCGCGGGCGCGTCGCCACGATCATGGCGCTCGAGACCGTGATAGTATCGGTCGTGGCCTTTGTCGCCGGCATTGTGCTGGGTGTGGGACTCTCCCAGCTCATGACGTTCTTTACGGCCTCGCTCTTTAAGACACAGATTGCCAATTTCCACTTCTTTTTCTCGGTGCATGCGTTCAACCTGACCCTTGCCTGCATGCTCGTAATGTTTGTGCTCACGCTACTGCTGAACCTTCGTGCCGTTCGTCGTACCAAACTCATCGAGCTTATGGGTGCCGAGCGTCGCAACGAGAGCATCAAGACACGCAACCCCTGGATCGCGATTGCCATTTTTGCCGTGGGCGTGGTGCTGGTGGGCGTGGCCTATTACCGTCTGCTGCGTGATGGATTCCCGCTAACCGCGACGGACAGCAAGCTGCAAGAGGCCATGAGCCAGTTTGGCATTACGACCGCTATGGTTACCGTTGGTACCTTTGCGCTGTTCTGGGGACTCTCGGGCATGCTTATCAAGCTGCTGCAGAGCCTGCGCAGCGTGTATTGGCGCGGCCTCAACATGTTTACCGTGCGTCAGCTTTCGGCCAAGGTCAATACGGTGTGCTTTTCGATGGGTGTCATCGCGATGATTCTGTTCCTCGCCATTACCTCGGTGACGTGCGGTATGTCGATCGCCAACGTGATGAACGAAAACCTGGAGCGCTATAACCCTGTTGACGTGTCTCAGACGTATGTCTATTACACGCCCGATACGCTCGACTACTACAAAGAGTATGTCAATCCGTCTGAGGCCGATCGCATGGTGCTGGCCGATACAACGGTCGATTTGTACTCCGCATGGCACGGCAAGGGCAAGTCGGCGGACAACAACGACGAGACCGGCAAGAAGGTCAATATCGCCGATGTTGCCGGTGAGCATGTGCAGATCGATTCGTATCTGAGTTACCCGTTTGGCGGTTCGAACCCTTCGGTGTCTGCGGGTGAGATGTGCAAGACCATGGGCAAAAGGCTTCCCAAGGCGCTCGGGGGTAGCAATGCCGATACGATGGGTCTGTTTGTGACGCCGGCAAGCCAGTACAACAAACTGCGCCAGATGATGGGCGAGGAGCCGGTGAGCATTGGCCGCGACCAGTACCTGCTTACGTGTGATATGGGCGGTGAGCTGGGCGACCTGTACACCAAATACATGGCCGGCGGCCATACCCTTACCTTGGGCGGGCATGAGCTCAAGCCCGCAACCGATAAGTCGGACAAGGACACGGCGGCCATCGCCAACTCGGCGATGGGCAGTAATCCGGGTACCGTCGTCGTTGCCGACGAGCTGTTGTCCCAACTTAATCTGCAGCCGTATTCCAGTAGCCTGCTCGTTAATTACAAACAGGGGATGGATACGACCGAGGCAGACGAGAGCATTAAATACACTGTGCTCGACAATCTGCTCGTTGACGGCAAGGAGCCGGGGTCATGGGGAATCTTCATCACACGCTCCGAGATTTACACGCAAGCAGCGCAAATGAACGGTCTTATTAGCTACCTAGCCATCTACATCGGCTTTGTATTGGTCGTTGCATGCGCGGCGATTCTGTCGATCCAGCAACTCTCCAACGTGGCCGACGGCAGCCGCAGCTATCGCGTGCTGGCGCAGATCGGCTGCGACGACCGCCAGATCCGCCATTCGGTGATGGCGCAGCAAGCGGTATTCTTCCTGTTCCCGCTGGCAGTGGGCCTGGCGCACTCCTTTGTGGCACTTAAGGTGATCATCGAGCTGGTGAGCATTTTCGGAAATATGAGCATCGGCGGCACCGTGGGCCTCACCTGCGCAATCTTCCTGGCAGCATACGGTGGCTACTTCCTGGTGACCTACCTCATGAGCGCCGGCATGGTACAAGCTGCCATCGCTACCCGCTACAGCGAGTAACAAGCGGGCAAAACGGTCGCAAAATCAGAGGCGTATGACCGCCGCGAAGGGACCAGGGGCCCTTTCGCGGCGGTTTTTGCCAATCTGGTGCGTCTCAGATACAAGTGAGTAGACTTTTTTGAACCTGCCGAGCACATCGCGACAAATGCTCAATAAAACCGCAGGTCAGAGCCGTGGCGTTTTAGGGTGTGCTTAGACTCCTGCAAAAAGCCTACTCACTTGGTTTTTCTGCTAGAAGACCGCCGCGAGGGAAGGCAACTCCCTTACGGCGGTTTGGACGTTTGCCCAGATAGTCGTTGGGGACGTCCCCAACGGCTACCCAAGGAGTGTCCCAAACTGCCGGCAGAAAAGGAGCGTCCCTAACTGCCACATCAAACGAAAGGGCGCCGACCTTCTGGTCGCGCGCTTGAAGTTGAACGTCAGATTGTCCAAATGCGGCCCGCGCAGCGTCGAGCCGTTACGGCGTTTGGTAAAACCGCGTAACTAAATACGCTCCGCGATCTCGTGGATGAGGTAGTCGGTCTTTTCCCAGCCCAGGCACGGATCGGTGATCGACTTGCCGAAGACGCCGCCATCGACCGGCTGGTTGCCGTCCTCAAGGTAAGACTCGATCATAAAGCCCTTGACCAGCTTGGAGATGGACTCGTTGCGGCGGCAGCTGTCGAGCACTTCCTTGCAAATGCGATACTGCTCCAGCGGACGCTTGCCCGAATTGTCGTGGTTGCAGTCGATGATCGCTGCGGGATTGGCATAGCCGGCGTGCTCGGTGTAGCGTTCGGCCAGGCGCTCCAGGTGCTCGTAGTGGTAATTGGGGTAGGTGCGCCCATCGAGACCGATGTAGCCACGCATAACGGCGTGCGCGAGCGGATTGCCGTCGCACTCGACCTCCCAGTTGCGGAAGATGAAGCTCTGGTGCGCCTGCGCGGCGTAAATGGAGTTGAGCATAACGGTGGTAGAGCCAGCAGTGGGATTCTTCATGCCGACGGGTACCGAAATGCCGCTCGACACCAGGCGATGCTCCTGGTTCTCGACCGAGCGTGCGCCCACGGCAACATAGCTCAGCAAGTCGACGAGGTACTGGTAGTTGGAGGGATAGAGCATCTCGTCGGCGGTGAAGAAGCCCGTTTCCTCAATAACGCGCAGGTGCATATGGCGGATTGCCTTGACGCCCTCGAGCAGGTCATCGGGAGCCTCGGGATTGGGGTTGTGCAGAAGACCCTTGTAACCGGTGCCCTTGGTGCGCGGCTTATTGGTGTAGACGCGCGGAATGATGATGAGCTTGTCCTTGACCTCCTCGGCGGTCTTGGCCAGTCGGTTCATGTATTCGAGGACCGAATCCTCGCGGTCGGCAGAGCACGGGCCGATGATGAGCACCTTGCGTGCGTCCTCGCCGGTAAAGACTTTGGCGACCTCGGCGTCAAATGCCTGCTTTTTGGCGGTAAGCTCGGCAGAAAGCGGCATTTCCTCGCGGATCTCCATGGGGATCGGCAACTTGCGTTTGAATTCCATGGCCATAGGGGCCTCCTCAATCTATAGAAAGAGCAGTAAGCGTATTGTTGAGTGTTCGGCATTATCCGCTGTCGCACGCTAAAGTGCAAGCCCTTGTTACCCCGAAACCCGCAAAAGGGGACAGGTTTATTTTGGCAGGTTTTATCTGGGTAAACGTCGGAGGATGTCGGGAGGGAGTGGCGCCACGGGGCATCGTCTACGACATGCCGCGGCAGAAAGTATCAACGAATTCGTCGTAGGCGTCTGTCTGAAGGAGCCGCATGGTGTTCTCAACGTTACTAAAGACCTCGATGATAAGGTCGAGCACGTCTCGGAAAAGCCCCATATCGTCCTGTGTGATGCCGATCATGAGAGCAAAGCGAATGTCGTGCCGTCCCCAGGGGATGGGCGTGTCGCAATGCGCGACGGCGATAAACGAACGTTTCGGGTAGACCGAAATCGCGTGTGGCACGGCAAGGCAATCGGTGAATGCTGTGGAGGAAACTCCTTCGCGAAGATGGACGTCTGCAACATAGTCGGCATCGACATAGCCAGCGGCGATTGCGGCAGTACCGAGCTCGTCGATGCAGGCTGCGGCGTTCGTCGCGTTGACGTTGCGACAATAGAGCTCCGGCTTAATCAGATGACGCAGCAGCGTGCGCGCATAGTTGTGGCGATGCTTTTCTTGGATGCGGGCCAGCCGGTCGCGCACCTTGCGCAGGTTCTGCTTGGTGAGGATGGGTCCGATCAGAATCTTCTCACATCCGGCGGGGACGGTCACATCGATGGTGGTAATGACGGCGTCGCATTCGGGCGGCTCGGAGAGATAACGGTCGCAGCTCATGATCGAGATAATCTGCGCTTCGTCTTTGAGTGCGATCTCTAGGTCGTCGACGAGTTTATGCGCGAAGTCATGGTAGTCCTCGACGATTACCGTGCAGGTGAGAAGGTTGTTGGGTGCCGCGACACGCTCGAAATACGCGCCGATGTGAAACGCAACGAACGCGATTTCATTTTCGCCGATTTCGACATTCATGACGGTCGAGAACCGGTGCGTTAAGTAGACGGCCATGTCGTAGACGGGCGCGTATTCGCTCTTGATCTGTGAGGCGAGCGGGTTGGGATAGCTTACGTGGTAGACGGCGCGTTGGTAGGCGTTGAACATGTGAAGCACGAGTTGCAGTCGCATGGGATCGTCGATGAAGTGTGGAATGTTGTAGCGGGCGCCCGTTTCGTCGAGGATCTCGAGCACGGTATCCACGAATGCTGGGTCGATGATGCTTGCCAGCTTTTCGAAATCGAGCTCGCGGTATTCGACGCGTTCGATCGAAAGCGCCAACAGCAAGAGGATTTGCTGGAAGTCAGCGCGGGGAATCTCGCAACCGAACTCCTGCTCGAAATAGGACGCAATATGCTCCGCACAGCGAACGATTTGGTCGCGTTGGGAGAGCTGCGCTACGAGGCCGTCACCGTCGATGGGGCCATCGACTTCGCTGAGCTCGTTGTTCGAGGTGAGGCGGATGATGATTACCATGAGATGGACGAGCAGGTTGGAGAGCGCGTAGTCGTTGATGAAGAGTTCGGATCGCTGGCAGATTTCGACGAGGCTCGCAAGGATCTGCTGGACGTCGAAATTGGGGAACATACTCTCGAGCGTGCGCGTCGATGAGAAATATCCGTAAGAGTTATGGGTGGCGATGTGCCCGAGTAGTTTGCGCTTGTTGCGCTCGAGGCCAGTGAGGCTTACCTTGAAATCATGCGTCTCGACGAATAGATTGAACCGGCCGGCGAGTTCGCGTACCTCGGGCATGACGGCGCTCGCAAGCGTGCTTTCGGATATGCAGAGCTCGGCGGCAAGATCGAAGACCGAGAGCGGTTCCCGAGCGTTGACCAGGTGCGATGCTACATAGTTGCAGCGGGCATCGATGCCGATGCCGCCCGTGGGTTCCCCGCCCCGCTCGGGTGCGGACTTAATGCTGGGGCACGCCGGTGAGGAAAGGGCCTCGTCAGCATGTGCTAGGCGGTAGCCTTCCTTAGACGATTCGATGATTGTGTCGCCCTGACCGTTGATCTCGGTCACATAGTTGCGGATGGAACGCTCACTTGCGCCCAGCATGGTGGCGAGCATGGAGGCGGAGACCCATGAAGTGGCATGCTCCAGAATATCGACCATGCGGTTGATTCGGTTTTGCTTTGCGCTTGCCACGGCCGACTCCCAACGAGATAGAAGCGTGCGCCCGCCGAGGGCGCATCCCACGGGGCATGAAGCGCCCCGATGTTGTCATCATGCGCCATGGTATCGCAGAGGGTCGTGGGCGAAAAAGTCTCAATTTGCCGCATGAACGGAAAGACTGCGGCATTGCCGCTATGGCGGAAAACCTGACACTTTGCCGCCATGCGGCAAAAAGAGGGTTCGCGGCAGGGTAGGGGCAGGCCGTATAGTGCAGTCACGGTCAAGGGAAGCCGGGTCGACACGGTCTCCCCAAACGTACGAGGACCGAGGCGGCAACCGAGCCGCTGCGGACTCGTTTATTGGGAAAGGAGTACCCCTCATGGCAGACGAGAACGGATGCGTCAGAATTCTCCTCGCTTGCGGTATCGGCGCTTCGACGGGTTTCATGGCCGCCGGCATGCGCAAGGTGGCAAAGTCCAAGGGACTCAACTGCACCATTAAGGCAGTCAGCAAGTCCGAGATTATGGATTACGCCGACAAGATTGATGTCCTTCTGCTTGGTCCGCACTTCGCCTCCGAGGTGCCCGAGATCCAGGCGCAGGTGGCGTCTCATGGCGTGAAGGTCATGGCCATCGACCCGGATTACTATGCGGCACTCGACGGCGAGAGCATCCTCGAGGATGCTTACGACCTGCTTGACGAAGACTAGGAGGGGACAACATGCTGCAAAAGTTCATGGAAGCGGTCCAGGCGTGGATCACCGAGCATGTCGTCCCCGTGATGAACAAGCTTACCTCAACTTATTGGTTCGGCGTCATCTCAGACGCGGTCCTCTACATCGTTCCCTTCTCTATGGTTTCGGCAATCCCGAGCCTTTGGAACATCATCCGTCGTTTTGTCCCGACGCTCCCCGATCTGTCGCCGCTCACGACGTTCAGCTTCGGTCTCGTTGGCCTGTTCATGGCGTTTATCATTCCGCACAACGTCGCGGTTAAGGAAGATCGCAAGGACCGTAGCATGATCGCCGGTTTCACCGGTATAGGCGCCTTCATGCTGTGTATGAACCCTACGATCACTGAAGACGGTTACGTTTTCCAGATGGCCAAGTTCGGCGCCGGCGGTATGTTCACCGCCATGGTTGTGGGCTTTGTCGTGGGCTTCATCTACAAGCGCATGGCTCGTATGACGTTCTTCTCGGAGGACAGCATGGTCCCCGACTTCGTCAAGAACTGGTTCGATAACATCATCGCCGTCTTGCTGTCGCTCTTCGTTGCGTGGCTTTTCACCAACATGCTTCAGGTTGACGTCTTTGGCGCCGTTGCGATCATTCTGTCGCCCGTCACCGGCTTTGCCCAGACGCTCCCCGGTACTATTGCGATTCCGCTCGTCATGGACACCTTCTATTTCTTCGGCATCTCCGGCTGGGTCTTCTCGCCCATCCAGCAGTCCATCCAAAAGTCCGCCCTTGCCGAGAATATGGCTGCATATGCCGCCGGCCTTACCCCGACGAACATCAACGCCTACGGCATTACTCGCTACATCATGATCGGCGGCGAGGGCGCCACGCTCCCGCTGGCTTTCTACATGCTTTTTGCCAAGTCTAAGAAGAACAAAACGCTCGGTCGCGCCACGATCGTCCCGTCTCTGTTCAACATCAACGAGCCGCTCGTGTTCTCTACGATCGTTGCCAACCCCTTCATGTTCATCCCTATGGTGCTTCAAGCCATCATTCTGCCGGCCAACGCCTATCTGTGGATGAGCATGGGCTGGGCGAGCCTTCACGTTGAGAATTTCGACATGAACTTCCTGCCCAATGCTGTCTCGGCGTTCTTTATGTCCGGTGGCGACATTCGCAACGTTGCCCTGGTTTGCGTGAACCTGCTGATCGCCGCGATTCTCTGGTTCCCGTTCTTCAAGGCGGCCGACAACTATCAATGCAAGGTCGAGGAAGAGAAAGCAGCTGAAAAGGCAGCCAAGAAGGCGGCGAAGAAGGCCGCCAAAGAGGCTGCTGCCGTAGCCGCCGTCGCCGAGTAGGCGAGACACCGGGGCCCATTGCCCTGGATTACGTAATCATTCGATGCCCCGGTTGTGGAAACGACCGGGGCCACAGGAAAGGAGACCGCGATGGCCGAGGAAGAGCCCATTAACATTCCCGCCGTTGCGATGAGCGTCATCATCAACGCCGGCGACGGCCGTGCCTGTATCGATAAGGCGATGGATGCCCTGGCAGAGTTCGATTTCGACGCGGCAGAGGCCCACCTGGCGGAGGCCGACGAGAAGATCCTCGAGGCCCATAAGTCCCAGACCGAGATGATCCAGCGTCAGGCCGGAGGCGAGGAGGTCGAGTACTCGTTGCTCTTTGTCCACGCCCAAGACACGCTCATGACCATCAGTGCCGAGCTGCACATGGCCAAGAAAATGATGCCCGTCGTGCGTGCACTCGCCGCGAAGTAGCGCCGTGAAAGCCGCGCGCGTTTCTAAATTCAAAACGACTCGTTACCTATTGATTCCGACCATTGAGAGATGAGGACATAGCATGATTGATCTTTCTACTTATGACTTTGGCGATGCCTTCCCGGAGGGCTTCCTCTGGGGCGGCGCCACGGCGGCCAACCAGGTCGAAGGCGCCTGGAACGAGGGCGGACGCGGACCGGCCGTCTCGGACTACGTCATCCTGCTCGACCGCGAGACGCGTGCCCGCGAAGGCATTGTCGAGGGCGGACCGCTCAACTCCGTGACGCGTCAGTCCCTTGCCGCTCGCAAGGCAAACGAGATGGCCTACGACTTTCCCAAGCGTCGCGGCATTGATTTCTACCACACCTACAAGGAGGACATTGCGCTCCTCGGCGAGATGGGCTTCGGCGTCTTCCGTATGAGCATCTCCTGGAGCCGTATTTTCCCAAACGGTGACGACGCGCTGCCTAACGAGGAGGGTCTGGCCTTCTACGATAAGGTGTTCGACGAGTGCCACAAGCACGGCATTGAGCCCATGGTTACCCTCAACCATTTCGATATGCCGCTCCACTTGGCAGAGGAGTATAACGGTTTCGCGAGCCGTCACGTTGTCGACGCTTTCGAGCATTACGCGGAGACGCTCTTCCGCCGCTACAAGGGTAAAGTCAAGTACTGGATGACCTTCAACGAGATTAACCACGTGTATGCCAACCCCTGCACCTGCTGCGGCGTGATCTGGGATGAGAAGGAAGACGGCTCCAACCCCTATGCTGGGCGCTGGCCCGAGAAGTTCCAGGTCGCGCACAACCAGCTTGTCGCGTCCGCCAAGGCTGTCATCAAGCTGCGTGAGATCGACCCCGAGGCACATATTGGCAACATGCTCTGCCGTCTTGAGAACTACGCCGAGACTTCCAAGCCCGAGGATCAGCTCCAGGTGCTGTTTGAGGACCACTTCAACTGGTTCTTCACCGATATCCAGGCCAAGGGCGAGTACCCCTACTACGTAAAGCGCTTCTTCCGCGACTACGGTGTCGACATCAAGATGGAGGACGGCGATCTCGAGACCCTCAAGGCCGGCGTGGTGGACTACATCTCCATCAGCTACTACATGACCTACATCATGCGCTATAAGGGCAAGATTTCCCCCGAGCCGAGCGGTAAGCTGCTTACCGAGATCAAGAACCAGTACCTCGAGATGACCGAGTGGGGCTGGCCGATCGACCCCGTGGGCTTCCGCATCACGCTCAACCACATCTACGATCGCTACCACTTGCCGATCTTTATTGCCGAGAACGGTAACGGCATGACCGAGAACCGCGACGAGAACGGTTATTGCGACGACGACGCGCATATCGAGTACATGAAAGAGCATGTCGAGCAAATGCACCAGGCGATTCTCGACGGTGTCGACGTCTTTGGTTATGCCTGGTGGGGCCCCATCGACCTGATCAGCTCCGGCACCTCCGAGATGACTAAACGCTATGGCCAGATTTCGGTCGATCAGGACGACCATGGCGACGGCACCGGCAAGCGTGGCAAGAAGAAGAGCTTCTTCTACTACAAGAAGCTCATCGCCAGTAACGGCGCCGACACCGCGAGTGACAACATCGTGGTCGAGTAGCTCGGCCCCTTCGCCGGGATGCCTGTAGGGCGGGTGTCCCGGCGGCTTTTGGAAACCTTGATCGAAAGAAGGACTCGGATGTATTCAAAGACCACGACCGTTGTAAACGCAAGCGGCATCCATGCCCGCCCTGCCTCATTGTTTGTTCAGAAGGCATCCGGGTTTGGAAGCAAGGTGACCGTGCGCAACGTTACCAAGGGCAGCGACCCCAAGGATGCTAAGTCGATTCTCATGGTTATGGGTTTGGGGATGGCGTGCGGATGCGATGTCGAGATTGCGGCCGATGGTGCCGACGAGCAGGCCGCCGTCGATGCGCTGGTTGAGCTGATCGAGAGCGGTTGCGGCGAGTAACCGCAAGGCTTTGATGAGAGGGGAGAGGGCGATGGCTCGAGGGTTTCGTGGGGTGACGACAATCGTTCGCCGGCAGGAGGCTCGCCGGTCCATGTTGGCGCTTGCAGGCGTGGCCTGCGCGTATGCGGGGATGCTTGTACTTATGGAGGCGACGACAGGTGCGGTCGCGCCGCCGCTCGTGCCCGTAGTGTCATCAATCTCGCTTTTCGTTTCAATCGCCGGTATCGCATTGGTGATTGCATTTGAGGTCCGCGCGTATCGTGCACTCACGGAAGCGTGTGACGCTGAGCCCCAAATGGGTGACAAGATGCTGCTCGGTGCCGCACTTTGGTTTTTGGGCGGTCTGCCCCAGGCATTCGTGACGCTACTGCGCACCGTAGCGATTACTGGCACGCTCGATATCAAACAGACGCTCATCCAGATCGGCGTGACGCTGACCCTGGCACTCCTTGCCTGGCCACGTTATCGCGATTGCTTCTAGGTTGTTTTAAAGCGCGCAATGGCAAAAGATGGCCCGCTGATTCTGCGTAATCAGCGGGCCATCTTTTTGTAGTTATGATATTGGGCTTACGCCGCTTCGTCGAACTGCGAATTGTACAGATCGGCGTAGAAGCCGCCCAGGGCGAGTAGCTCGTCGTGTGTGCCCTTCTCGACGATGTCGCCGTCGCGAATTACCAAGATTACGTCGGCGTTGCGGATCGTGGACAGGCGGTGCGCGATGACAAAGCTGGTACGGCCCTGCATCAGCGCATCCATGGCGCGCTGAATAAGCTCCTCGGTGCGGGTGTCGACGTTGGAAGTCGCCTCGTCCAGAATCAGCGCCGGGCGGTCGGCCAAAATGGCACGGGCGATGGTCACGAGCTGGCGCTGACCCTGCGACAGGTTAGTGCCCTCCTCGTTAATCATAAAGTCATAACCGCCGGCAAGCGTATGGATAAAGTGGTCGCAACGTGCGGCGCGCGCGGCGGCTTCGACCTCGGCATCGCTCGCATCGGGGCGTCCGTAGCGGATGTTCTCGCGGATGGTGCCGTTAAACAGCCAGGTATCCTGCAGCACCATGGCAAACTCGCCGCGCAGCGCCGCGCGGTCCCAGTCGCGCACGTCGACGCCCTCGACACGCAGCGAACCGCCGTCCACATCGTAGAAGCGCTGCAGCAGCTTGATGAGCGTGGTCTTGCCGGCGCCGGTGGGGCCGACGATGGCGATGGTCTGGCCGGGCTGCGCCTCGCAGCTAAAGTCGTGGATGATGGTCTTGTCGGGCGTATAGCCAAACTTGACGTGATCAAACTCCACATGGCCGGGGCGCTTTTCGGGAATCTGCGCGTCGGCTTTCTGCTCCTCCTCGGGCGCGGCCAGGAACTCAAAGACGCGCTCGGTGGCGGCTGCCATCGACTGCATCGTGTTGCTCACGTTGCCCAGTTGCTGCACGGGCTGCGTAAAGTTGCGAACGTACTGGATAAAGCTCTGGATGTCGCCGGGCGTGGCGTTGCCGGTCAGTGCGAGCTGTGCGCCCACCACGACAACGCCCACGTAGCCCATGTTACCCACCAGGCTCATAAGCGGCATCATCAGGCCCGACAGGAACTGCGAGCGCCAGCCACTAATAAAGAGGCGGTCGTTTTGACGGTCGAACTCTTCGATCGAGGCCTCGGCGCGGTCGAACACCTGAATGACGTTCTGGCCGGCAAAGTCCTCCTCGATAATGCCGTTGACGGCGCCCAGAACCTGCTGCTGCTCGCGGAAGTACGGCTGCGAGAAGTGAATCATCACCATCAAGATAATTGCGGCTGCCGGTAGCGTGAGCACGGTGACGCCGGTGAGCGGCAGGCTGATCGAGAGCATCATGATGAGCACGCCGATAATCTGCGTGACCGACGTGATAAGCTGCGTCACGCTCTGGTTGAGCGACTGACCCAGCGTATCGACGTCGTTGGTGATGCGGCTGAGTACGTCTCCCTTGCTGTGGCCGTTAAAGTAACTCATCGGCACGACGGCAATCTTGGCGGCGATTTCCTTGCGCATGCGGTAGCAGATCTTTTGCGTGACGCCGGTCATGAGCCAGCCCTGGACCAGGCTGCAGACAGAGCTCGCCAGATACAGGCAGAGCAAAAAGCCGAGCGTCTTGGCGATCCAGTCAAAGTCAACGTCGCCGGTGCCGTTGACCTTGGCGACCAGGCCTTCGAACAGCTTGGTCGTAACCTGGCCGAGCACCTTGGGTCCCACAATGTTAAAGATGACCGAGCACACGGCAAAGGCGACGGCGGCAAACACGGCAATCTTGTGTTGGCCGATATAGCCGAGCAGCTGCCTCATGGTGCCCTTAAAGTCCTTGGCCTTTTCGCCACGACGCATGCCACCCATGCGGCCCATGGGACCACGCTGGCGGGTGGGCTTGGGAATCTGAGTCTCGGTCTCGTCTGCCATTAGCGCTCGCCTCCTTCCATGACGGCTGCAATTTCTTCTTGGGTAAGCCCCAGCTCCTCGGCGGAAAGCTGCGACTGTGCGATCTCCAGGTACGCCGGGCAGCTGCGCAGCAGCTCCTCGTGCGTGCCGGTGCCCACTACGTGGCCGTCGTCGAGCACGATGATCTGGTCGGCGTGCATGATGGTCGCGATGCGCTGGGCCACGACCACGAGTGCGGCGTCGGTAACGTTTTTGGCCAGCTCCTCGCGCAGGCGCGCGTCGGTCTTGTAGTCGAGGGCACTAAACGAGTCATCGAACACCACGACCTCGGGCTTTTTGGCCAATGCGCGGGCGATGGCCAGACGCTGGCGCTGACCACCCGAAACATTGGAGCCGCCCTGGCTGATGGGGGAGTCGTAACCGCCCTCACGCTCGGCGATAAAGTCCTCGGCCTGTGCGATGCGCGCGGCCTGGCGCATGTCATCATCGCTCACCATGTCGCCGGCAAACTTGAGGTTGCTCTCGACGGTGCCCGAGAACAGACGCCCCTGCTGCGGGATGTAACCAATGCGGCGGCGCAGCTCGGAAAGGGTCATGTCGCGCACGTCGATGCCGTCGAGCGAAATGCTGCCGCCCGTGACGTCGTACAGGCGCGGAATCAGCTGTACGAGCGTGGACTTGCCCGAGCCCGTGGAGCCAATGATGCCGAGCATCTGACCGGCATGCGTGGTGAAGTTCACACCGCTAATGACGTCGGCGCGGGCATCGGGGTACTGGAAGCTCACGTCGCGGAAGGTGAGCTCACCGCGCGGCGAGCTGGCCGCGGGCAGTTTGGGCGAGGCAGGGTCGTTGATGCTCGTGGGGCAGGTGATGACCTCATCTACGCGCTCGGCTGCGACCTCGGCACGGGGCAGGATGACCGAAACCATGGTGAGGATCATAAACGCCATGACGATCTGCATGGTGTAGGAGATAAACGCCATCATGTTGCCGACCTGCATCACGCCGTCGGACACGCCCTGCGCGCCAAACCAGACGATAAGCACGGTGATGCAGTTCATGACGAGCATCATGAGCGGCATCATAAAGCTCATGGCTCGGTTGGTGTAGAGCTGCGTGGTCATCAGGTCGAGCGACGCCTTGTCAAAACGTTCGAGCTCATGTTCCTCGCGGTTGAACGAGCGGATGGGCATAAGGCCGTCGAGCAGCTCGCGGGCGGTAAGGTTCACGCGGTCAACAAAGCTTTGCATCTTTTTGAACTTGGGCATGGTGAGGCCCATAAGCACGCCGACGACGGCCGAGACCGCGATGATGGCAACGGCGATGGTCCACTCCAGGCCGGTATGGTTGGCCAGGACGCGCATGACGGCGACGATGCCCATGACGGGGGCCATCAGACACATGCGGATAAACAGAGTTGCGGCCATCTGGATCTGCTGAATGTCGTTGGTGCAGCGGGTGATGAGCGAGGCCTGGCTAAACTTGCCCACCTCGGCCGGCGAGAAGTGCATAACCTTGTTGAAGGTCTCGCGGCGCAGGTCGCGGGCGATGGAGCAGGCGGTGCGCGAAGCCACGGCACCGGTCAGGATGGTGGCGACGAGCGACACGAGGCACAGTCCAAACATCGTGGTCGCCATGCGGCTCAGGTAGGCGTTCTGCACGTCGGCGGGGTCGATGCCCTGCGCCTTGTACTCGTCCTGTACATAGCTCACGGCGCGCTGGGTGACGATGGAGCCCGACATGGAGCCCATTTTGTCCGCCATTTGGTTGGCGCCCTCGACGAGCTTGCTTTGGTCTACCAGACCGCCCTCGACACCCAGGCGCAGGCTCTTCATAGTGATCTTACCGCCGTCGGCATCAATCTGCTTTTGCATGTTCTGCGCCGCCGCGGCCTTCTGCTGCATCTCGGCGAGCTGCTCGGGCGTCATCGCTGCCATTTGCTCGGGGGTGGGCATGGCCTGGGCAGCGTTGTCGTCTTTCTCGCTGGACGAGCCCATCATGTCGCCCATGGAGTTGGCGTCGATGCCCTGGTTGAGCGAAAGGACAACAGTCTCGGGCAGGCTCATAATGTCGGCAATCTTGCCTCCATCGGCACGCTCTTCCTCGGTGCCCTCGTACGTTCGAATGTCGTTTTTGTCAGCCTTGCTAAACACGGCCTCCACAGCCTTGGCGTCCTTGGCGCTCATAAAGAGTTCGAGGTCGTCGAGCGATTCGGCGCGGATGGTGTCGGGTACGGGCGACGCGATGCCGCCTTGCTGCACACCCACGTCGACGATGTCGCTCATATAGGTAGGCAGCGCCAGATCGGCGTTGCAGCTGATTACGATAAGTACGATAGCTGCGAACAGTGCCAGGATATGTTTTTTAAAGAGCTTGAGAATCCTCACTCGGCATCTCTCCTTTCTTGATTGCGGTCGATAATTTCGTTGGCACGCCTTAGAAGACGCACCATCTCTTGGGTATCTGTTTCGCCGAGCTGCTCGAGGAAAGCCGCAGTGCGGTTCTCGAATTCCCGACGTTTGATTTCGAGATCCTGAAATCCCTTGTCGGTCACTATGACGTGTACGCGACGACGGTCAGTCTTTGAGTGCTCGCGCTCGACCCAGCCCTTGGCCTCGAGGGCGCGTAGGATATTGGCGATGCGGGCGCTCGAGACCCAGGCGCGATCAGCGAGTTCGCTCGGCGTGAGCGAACCGCCGGCGAGTATGAGGGCGCGCATGACGGCCATCTCGCCGCCGAGGGCTTTGTCCGCAAAGCGCGAAATGCGCTGATGCATGCTGCCGAACTCGGTAAGGAGCTGACGCCCAAGCTCACGGAAATCGGTATCTTCCACCGAAAACCCCTAACACTAGAAACTATTTCCGGTGAAAGATGATACCCCCATACGCGGGCCTCATACAGTAGGCAATATTAAGAGCTCATTAAGACTTAAAATCATTCAATTGCTAAAGCGTTTCAAAGAACTATCATGCCCGCGGTTAGGCGAGGGGTTGTCACCACCATGACGACTGGGACTCATATAAGCGCCACGTGCGATGCTCCAACTTCCCGCAAGGAGACACCTTACATAAAGGGGGATGGAGTCATGGCATTTGACTTCACGGGCAAGACCGCGATTGTCACGGGCGGCACTCAGGGCATTGGCCTCGAGATCGCCAAGGGCATCGTCGCGGGCGGCGGACATGTCGCGCTCATCGCAAGGAACGCTGCTAAGGGCGAGGCCGCAGTGGCCGAGCTTGGCGAGGGCAACAAGTTCTATCAGCTCGATGTCGCCGATGCGCCCAAGGCGCGCGAGACCGTCGAGCAGATTTTTACGGACCTGCCGCAAACCAATATCTTGATTAACTGCGCTGGCGTCATCAGCACCAAGAAGTTCGACGAGATCGATGACACCGAGTGGCGTCGCACCATCGACATCAACCTCAACGGTACCTTCACTATGATGAACGCCGTGTACCCGCACTTTAAGGCGGCCCATGCCGGCACTATCGTCAACGTGAGTTCCGTTGCGGGCAAAATCGGTGGCGGCCTGCTCGGCACAGCCGCCTACGCCAGCTCCAAGGCCGGTGTTAACGGTCTGACCAAGGCAGTCGCCAAGGAAGGCGGCAAGTTCGGCGTCCGCTGCAACGCCGTGTGCCCGTCGCTCACGTTGACCGATATGACCTCGATTCTCTCTGACGAGAACTCTCAGCGCATCATCAACGGTATCCCTCTGGGCCGCGCCGCCCAGGCCAGCGAGCCTGCGCAGATGGTGCTGTTCTTCGCTTCCGACCTCGCCAGCTTCGTGAACGGCGAGATCGGTGACTGCGACGGCGGCATCGTCCTGGACGGGTAATACCCCACGACGATTATTTGGCGACGGCCCCTGCGACTCGGGACCGTCGCCTTCTTTCTGACATAGGCGCGTGCGGCTACGATTCGCATGCATCCAAAGGAGATATATATGAGTGAATCGACTGCGGTGGAGGCGCCGGCGGCAAAGGAGCCGTTCTTTAAGATGTCCTCCATCCCGGGTGCCAATATTTTGGTGCCGCTTTTGCTGGGCTGCCTGCTCAACACGCTATTCCCCGACCTGTTCAAAACGCTCGGCAGCTTTACGCTTGGCATGACCCAGCAGGGCGCAGGCCCGCTCGTGGGCGCTTTTTTGCTCATCGTCGGTACGACGATTTCGTTTAAGAGTGCTCCTGCCGCCGCTGCACGCGGCGCCATCATCATCGCCGTCAAGCAGATCGTGGTCGTTGCCGTGTCGCTGCTCATCCTTTATGTGTTCAACGACAACCTGTTTGGCATCTCTGCCATGGTGATGCTGGCGGCTTGCACCGGCGCCAACAACGCTATGTACGCTGGTCTGATGGGCACCATGGGCAATGAGGCCGAGCGTGGCGCCGTCGCCATCACCACGCTGGTTGTCGGCCCTCCGGTCACGATGATCGTGCTCGGCGCCGCCGGTCAGGCTCCGATTGGCTGGTCGCTCGTGGGCGCCATCCTGCCGATTGTCGTCGGCATTATCCTGGGCAACCTGTTCCCCAGCTTTAAGAAGATGATGGCACCGGCACTTTCCGCCATCATCGTGCTCGTCTTCTTTGCCATGGGCTCGACCATGACCTTTGGCCAGCTCATTAATGGCGGTCTTCCCGGTATTCTGCTCGGCGTGATCTGCTCGGTGGTCTTTGCAATTCCCGTCATCGCGGTCGATAAGCTCACGGGCGGTACGGGTGTCGCAGGTGCGGCCATTTCGAGCTGCGCCGGAGCCAATGTGGCCACGCCTGCTGCCATGGCAAGCGTCAACGGGGCCATGTACGGCGGCGCCGTGCTCGCGACGGCTACGGCACAGGTTGCTGCCTGCGCAATCGTGACGGCTATTTTGACCCCGCTGGTCACCAGCTGGTGCTACAAGCATTTTGAGGGCCAGGGTCACGGCGACAGCAAGGCAACGACCGACAAGGCCACCGCAGCAGCCTAATGTCAGACGGCAATCAAAGCTAAAAAACTAGCCACGTCACAGGGCGGCCGCGGGGGAAATCCCGTGGCCGCCTTTCAGTTTCTGAAGGGTTTCTGGGACACTTTACCCTGCTAAAGCTGGCATAACAGCTAGAGTGATGGACGTATAAAGGCAAGGGGAAATATCAAACAAATCGGTGAACGGTAGTTGTTCGCGCTCGCATTTCCTGCGGATTTGTTAAAAACGCCCTAATGGTATAAAAAAAGAAACATATAACAGCCCTGATGAAGGGGGTGGCTATGCTATCCTTCTCAAACGGGTGAAATCTTGGGTTTTGGGTTGCAGTTCCAAGGTGGACAAACGTTTTCCTTGTGCTAACGCGCGACGGAAGGCGAATGAAGCCGGTAGTGCAAGCCGAAAATTCAAGAATTCAATAAGCAGCGGTGTGAGAGAGCGCCGCATTACACGTAACTAGGAGCGTGGTTACACAATGCAGGAGGCATGGGAAGGCTTCAAGGAAGGCATCTGGACGGGAGAGGTTGACGTCCGAGACTTCATCCAGAAGAACTACACCCCCTATGAGGGCGACGAGTCGTTCCTCGCCGGCCCGACCGAGCGTACCAAGGAGCTGTGGGGCGAGGTTCTCGACCTGCTGCTTAAGGAGCGCGAGCAGGGCGGTGTCCTCGATATGGACACCAAGATCGTCACGGGTATCGTGAGCCACCCCGCTGGCTACATCGATAACGCCCACCGCGAGAAGGAGACCATCGTCGGCCTCCAGACCGACAAGCCGCTCAAGCGCGCTCTGCACGTCAACGGCGGTATCCGCATCGCTTGCCAGGCCGCCAGCCAGCACGGCTACAAGGTCGACGAGAACGTTGTCGAGCGCTACACCTTCGAGCGCAAGACTCACAACGCTGGCGTCTTCGATGTCTACACCCCCGAGATGCGTGCTTGCCGCTCGGCTCACATCATCACCGGTCTGCCCGATGGCTATGGCCGCGGCCGCATCATCGGCGACTACCGTCGTGTTGCCCTGTACGGCGTCGACTACCTGATCAAGGACAAGGAGGCCCAGAAGGCTTCCACCCCGACGGTCATGACCGCCGACAACATCCGCGATCGTGAGGAGCTGCAGGAGCAGATCCGCGCCCTCGGCGAGCTCAAGATGATGGCCGAGACCTATGGTTTCGACATTTCCAACCCTGCTACCAACACGCAGGAGGCCATCCAGTGGATGTACTTCGCCTACCTTGCTGCCGTCAAGGAGCAGAACGGCGCCGCTATGTCCATCGGCCGTACCTCTACGTTCATCGACATCTATGCTGAGCGCGACCTTGCCAACGGCACCTTCACCGAGGAGCAGATCCAGGAGTTCGTGGATCACTTCATCATGAAGCTCCGTATGGTCAAGTTCGCCCGTACCCCCGAGTACCAGGCCCTGTTCACCGGCGACCCGCAGTGGGTCACCGAGTCCATCGGCGGCATGGGTGTTGACGGCCGTACGCTCGTTACCAAGATGAGCTACCGCTACCTGCACACGCTCGAGAACATGGGCACCAGCCCCGAGCCCAACATGACCGTTCTGTGGTCGACCCGTCTGCCCGAGAACTTCAAGAAGTTCTGCGCCAAGACTTCTGTCGCCAGCTCCTCGATCCAGTACGAGAACGACGACCTCATGCGCGTTTACCACGGCGACGACTACGGCATCGCCTGCTGCGTGTCCTCCATGCGCATCGGCAAGGAGATGCAGTTCTTCGGCGCCCGCGCCAACCTGGCCAAGTGCCTGCTGTACGCACTCAACGGCGGTGTTGACGAGGTCTCCAAGAAGCAGGTCGGCCCCAAGTACCGCGCCGTCGAGGGCGATACGCTCGATTACGACGACGTTGTGGCCAAGTACAACGACATGATGAAGTGGCTCGCTGGCGTGTACGTCAACTCGCTAAACATCATTCACTACATGCACGACAAGTATTGCTACGAGCGCATCCAGATGGCTCTGCACGACAAGCACGTGCATCGTTGGTTCGCTACGGGCATCGCTGGCCTTTCCGTCGTGGCTGACTCCCTGTCCGCCATCAAGTACGCTAAGGTTCACCCCGTCCGCGACGAGAATGGCATCATCGTCGACTTCGAGACCGAGGGTGAGTTCCCCAAGTACGGTAACGACGACGACCGCGTCGACCAGATCGCTCACGACGTCGTGCACCAGTTCATGGAGTACATCCGCATGAACGACACCTACCGCAACTCTGTGCCCACGACCTCGGTTCTGACCATTACCTCCAACGTCGTGTACGGCAAGAAGACCGGTTCCACGCCTGACGGCCGCAAGGCTGGCCAGCCGTTCGCCCCGGGCGCTAACCCCATGCACAAGCGCGATAGCCACGGCGCCATCGCTTCGCTGTCTTCGGTTTCCAAGCTCCCGTTCCGCGATGCTCAGGACGGCATCTCCAACACCTTCTCCATCATCCCGAGTGCGCTCGGCAAGGAGGACCAGGTGTTCTTTGGCGATATCGACCTTGATCAGCTGGGCGAGTAACTATTGTTAGTGCTATACTAACAATAACGATTACTGATTAGCGCGCCAGTTTCGGCCGGCGCCTATCAATCGAAGGAGACACATTATGAAGGTTTCTGAAGTTTCCGAGACTCAGGCCGATAACCTGGTCCACATGCTCGACGCTTACGCCGAGAAGGGTGGCCACCACCTGAACATCAACGTCTTCAACCGTGAGACGTTGCTCGACGCTCAGGCTCACCCCGAGAAGTACCCGCAGCTGACCATTCGCGTTTCCGGCTATGCCGTGAACTTCCACACGCTCACCAAGGAGCAGCAGGACGAGGTCATTGCGCGTACCTTCCACGACAAGTTCTAAAGGGGTTTAACTCCCGCAGGATCGCCGGGGCTGTTTGGGCTACCTCCCAAAACGTCCTCGGACATGCAAGAAGCCCTCGCTGCGCACTTCGTGCGGCGAGGGCTTCTTGCGTCCTGACGCTCCTATTTGGCAAGGTGTTTTTTAGAATCCATTTTGCG
>CBCSNG010000022.1:0-32452 GCA_965141635.1 uncultured Collinsella sp.
ATCGGGACTTGCAGCGACGGACCTCAGGACGCTCTTACACCACGTCTGCGCGCGCCACCATGAGGGGTATCTCCAAAAACGTAATTTAAACGTGATGCGCGACCAATTAAATTAATTAGGGCTGCACGCCTTTTTGTTCGTAAATTGAGAATAAATACCGAATCAAATGGAAGATTAATACCTTCCATGATGACTTCATTTGCAAATATATAACGAATTGATTCCAACTTCGCAGCACGGTCAAGCAAATAATTTTTGATTCCGTCCGGCATCTGCCCGTGCAGGTATACAATACCGCGCCGCAGGCAAAATATTTCATCGTATAGAGGACTCACATGTTCGGTCAGGGCACAAATAACTCTATCGAGGTCGGGGGCGACTCGGTTATCGGGCAGACTACTCGCTAAGTCCAAGGCCGCCTCACGGACCTTTCTAGGGGAAGACAAGAACACAAGATTTTTAGCAGTTGCCTTATTCGTCAGGCAATCCCAAGTGCCGTTAAAAGTAGAATGCTGGCAAAAACTGTTGAAAAACCTGTTGTAGGCATGCAAGACTCCCTCGCTGTCGAGCAGATAATAACGAGGCTCTTTCATACTTTTGCTGACTTTACACCCCTCAACCTCAAACCCTGAAATGACGGACAACAGGTTAATGTCGTCGATAACAGGACTAAAGTAGTAGAACCTTGTCAAGGGATCGCGGAGTTTTGACTCGCGGATGAGGCGTGAAATTAACAAAGCGCGATCGTCGGGATCAAAAGCGTTGTGCGCTTCGTCTATAAACAGACTCGAAAATGATAAGGTCGGATTCGCTTCCAATAAACGTATGGCCCTTTCCTGAGTGAGGATGGCGATGAACGACTTCTCACACTGGTACATTTCGTCATGAGTAATTACTTTTGTTCTAGGATGGCGCTTAAATACATCATCGCGCGTTTGGGCGAGAAGTGATTTTGTCGGCACAATTACACAAGGTCGGCAGCCGCTTTTATCGTCCAGTACAGCATCAACCAAGCGCTCAGTCTTACCAAACGAGGTCGGTGCGATATAGGCGAACCCTTCCCCAGAGTATGAAGAGAAAGAGCTGTCGGACAACTTCTGCTCGAGAGTAAGCGTCACACCTTTGGTAAAGTTCTTTTCGATTTCATCTAGAGCAATAAAATCACTCAGAGTATTGAAGCGCCCTTCATCGATATCAACAATCGATTTGGCTACTGGGTATAGGCCCAATTCAAATGAAAGATCGTACAGGGGTCTGTAATCACCCGTACTCAACGAATAATTCAGAATAATCCAGTATGCAAACTCAAGACTTCTTGTTCGATTCTTATCTTTTAGCCCGTACCTTAACAAAGCAATTGCGGCTGAAAGAAGAAACGTTGACTCTCTATTCGTGAGCTCATTACCTAAAAGTAGCTTATTGACCACCAACTTAAATGCACTGTTGTTCTTTAATTTTGTAATGGAGCTAGCGTCGCTCATCTGTGTACTCCAAGTTCAAATATCGAAGAAAACCAACTAATGCCAAATGTGAGACGCAAACTATGTGTATGGCTGAGTAGCTCTGTTTTCCGAAAAACTGTAATACGTCAATCGATAGTTTTTCGACTTCTTCGATAGTCAGAACACAGTCAATAAAAACAGTACCACAAGGAATCATGTTAAATTCGTCGGCACTATGGGCCCGACGGAGAGTAAAATCGTCCGAAAGCATTCTGATCTGTTTAAGAATGGATCCTTCGGCACCAGCTACTATAGCGTGATTTCGAGCATTGTCCCAAGGGTCATTTCCATCAAAATCGTTAATCTTGTCACGGAGATCCTTATAAGCTTCTTTAGCTTTACTAAGGTGAGTTGTATTTCCAAAAATTGACGACTTGCTCTCCATCAACCAGTATTCATCATCTTTTAAATAGAAACCGTCAAATCCTTTTTTGATCGACCCCTCTTCAAGATTTGATCCAAGACAAGCCTGCTGATAGCCGTTGTGCCCCAAATAAGCATGTAAGAAAATCTCAGCACAAGAACCGCAAACTAAGGGGCGATTATTTAGTTTTGATTCAAAGTATTTCGAGATTTTCGTCTTTGTGACTTCTAGCGAACGAGGGTCTTTAGGGCCAAACCAAATAGAGGGTAGGCATTGATTTAGACACTCATCGAAGTCGTCATTTTCGATGACGTTAAAATACGTCAGGTGAATTCGATCGGATAGCTCCTTTTCAATAACTCCTGTAAATAGCATCCGATGATCACCTGCTCTAGTTAATTTTAATCAATGGATCGTTTTGTTGCTTCAGGAACCTCATACATTTAGCCTAGGATTTAAATCTAAAAAAAAGAACCGCCGCCTATCATCTTGATGGAAATAGGCAGCGGTTCATTAGTGAGTGTCAGGTTATTAAGGCCGTCTAATTCTCAAAAGAATGCCTAGAACTTCCTCCACACCATCTTGTCCACAACGCCGGTGTAGCTCTGGATGATCTTGACCACCTTGGTGGACACGGTCTCGTCGGCGTAGTCTGGAACGGGCGCCTCGGGCAGCGACCCCTCGGCGTCGAGCTCGACGGCGGTGTGGACGGCCTGGAGCAGCCCCTTCTCGGAGATGCCGGCCAGCGTGAAGCAGGCCTTGTCCAGCGCCTCGGGGCGCTCGGTGGAAGTGCGGATGCAAACGGCCGGGAACGGGCGCCCAATGCTTGCAAAGAAGCTGGACTCCTCGGGCAGGGTGCCGGAGTCGGAAACCACGGCGAAGGCGTTCATCTGCAGGCAGTTGTAGTCGTGGAATCCCATGGGCTCGTGCATGCGCACGCGCAGGTCCAGCTTGAAGCCGGTGGCCTCCAGGCGCTTGCGGGAGCGCGGGTGGCAGGAGTACAGGATCGGCATGTCGTATTTCTCCGCGAGCGCGTTGATCGCCGTGAACAGGCTCGTGAAGTTCGCCTCGGTGTCGATGTTCTCCTCGCGGTGGGCCGAAAGCAGCATGTAGCGCTTGGGCTCCAGACCGAGCTCGGAGAGGACATCCGAAGCCTCGATCTTGTCCAGGTTGGCACGAAGGACCTCTGCCATGGGCGAGCCCGTGACATAGGTGCGCTCCGGGGCGCAGCCGGTGTCCCTGAGGTGGCGGCGCGCGTGCTCGGAGTATGCCAGGTTGACGTCGGAGATCACGTCGACGATGCGGCGGTTAGTCTCCTCGGGCAGGCACTCGTCCTTGCAGCGGTTGCCCGCCTCCATGTGGAAGATGGGGATGTGGAGCCTCTTGGCCGCGATGGCGGAAAGGCAGCTGTTGGTGTCGCCCAGGATGAGAAGCGCGTCGGGCTTCACCTCAACCATGAGCTTATAGCTCGCGGCGATGATGTTGCCCACGGTTTCGCCCAAGTCGGCGCCCACGGCGTCCAGCGACAAGTCGCGGAAGAAGATGCCGTTGAGCGTGTAGTCGTAGTTCTACCCGGTGTGCGCCAGCAGGCAGTCGAAGTGGCGGCGGCACTTCTTGATGACCTCGGACAGGCGGATGACCTCGGGGCGGGTGCCCACGACGATCAGCAGCTTCAGGCGGCCATCATTTTTGAAATGAATATTCTTTTCAATTATCTCCTTTCAGCTAATCGCGTTTAAATAAGTCCCTTGTATAAACCATTTCTGAAACATCTGCGAGCTCGTCGCTCCTGCGGTTGGCGACGATCGCATTGCAGCCGGCCTTGAAGGACTTAAGGCCGTGGTCACCTCGGAGCCGAAGAACTCCGGCGCGTCCAGCGTGGGCTCATATACCACCTCGGCCACGCCTTTGGCCTTCACGCGCTTCATAACGCCCTGGATGGAGCTCGCGTGAGGAATAATGAGGTTTGATTAATCGTAAGACAGTAGGCACTCGCGACCGAGAATTAATCAGAAGCGTCTTAGCTTATGGAGTGGCTGCAAATTGCTTTATATAGAGGAAGGAGCGCATTACATTTAACCAGCGCACTCATTCCTGATGATTATTTTAATAGCTAGAATTGAGTTTTCGCCAAAGATTCAGAACGCTCTCGCCAGACATCATTGAATGTCCCAAGGGAATACATAGCACTCAACGATATTTTGCAAGCTGAAAAGCTGAAACCATGATTACCTTATAAACTCTAAGTACTTAACGCTCTCGCCGCGTTCGAATGCGCCTATAACTTCACAGGTGGCTTTGGTGATATCGCGATCAATGCCGCCTTCGCGGCGAAGTGCCTCTTCACCTGTGGTGCCCCTTTCGACATCGGCGATCATTCTTAGGAAAGAAACCCATTCAAAGCGAATACCTTCACCGTCTAGCTGATAGAAATAGCGTCTGTTATCGGCTGGGTCCTCGTAGCGGATTTCGAAATAATCAGTCTTCCACCAGGGCGCAGGAACATATATGTAGCCCTTTGTGCCCGATACAACTAGACTGCCCTCAGACTTAGCGCCTGAGCCAACCTTTGCTGTTGCCACGGCGTTTGGAAACTCAACGTCAAGCCTCGAGAACTCATCAAAAGTCTTGTCATTTTTTTCGCACAAGGACGAAATGCGTACCGAGTTAGGTTTAGTACCTAGTATCTGGAAGATTGGCAATAATGCCGTCGGGCCCCATGCCGTCATGCTGCTCCAAGCAGTGTCGCGACGCGTATCAAAAGGAGCGCGATTGGTCTTAAGATTGGTTATAGTGGCATCGACCGAAACGACCTCGCCAATACGTCCACCGGTAACCAATAACAGCATGCGTGCGTAGGCGGTTGAGTATGCCGTGCGCAGCGAGTCCATCAACACAAGGCCTCGCTCGTCGGCTAATGCGAAAAGCTCGCTGCATTCCTTAGCGCTCTTTGCGATAGGCGCTTCGCACATCACATGCTTGCCGGCATTTAAGGCTCGTTTCACCTGTGCATAATGCCGATCAGGATGCGAGTGAATATACACAATGTCGACCGCATTCAGTAACTTACCGTAATCATCCGTTACAAGCTTGGCTCCGAGTGGACCCTCATCTAGCAAGCTGCGATTTTCAACACAAATGCCGACAACCGCGAGACCATTTACCAAACCGCATTCAGCAAAAACGCGATTCATATAGTCGGTATATCCAACTAAACCGCAGCGAAGTTTAACCGAACTTCTGATTTCCGTAGAAGAGACACCACTGGTGCGCTCGAGGTACACAACTTTGCAGTACTCATTCAGATAATCGAATTGGCCCTCCCAATCCGATCCCACAGTGAAGATATCGACTCCATAGCGCTTGATGTCGTCGATTTTCTGGCCTTCGTACTCTTCGACGACGATCTTGTCCGCAAGCCCGGTCGAACGCACTGCTGCAATGCGCTCTTCAAGCGATTGTTGAACGTTAATCTTGCCGCGTTGTTTGTCAAAGTCATCCGACGTAACGCCAACGATTAGATAGTCGCCTAAGGCCTTGGCGCGCTCCAACAGGCGGACATGCCCGCGATGAAGATGGTCGTAGGTTCCGTAGGTAATGACCTTAGTCATGGTTAGGCCTTGTCCAACTCAATCAGCGCTTCCATGAATCGCTCCATCGAACGCTTGGGACCAGTGGTAACCCTCAGACAGCTGCCAAAAGCGCCAATACCGTCATACTCCTTAATGAGAATGCCTTTCTCGGCCTTCATGCGGCGAACGATTTCAGAAGCATCGCTAAACGGCTTAATGAACATGAAATTACCTTCACTGCTTCGATATTCATAGCAGTTACGGTCAAGTTGCTCAACGAGCCACTGTTTGCCGGCGAGCTGATTCTCGATCATGGAATCGAGCAGGCCTTCGGTTTCCATGATTTTCTTTGCGAAGAGCATGGCAAACATATTTACATTGTGGGGAGTATTCAGCTTCTGTACGAGGGCAACTCCCTCAGGCCATCCTGCTACATAGCCTAAACGAGCTCCAGCAAGCGAGAAGAGCTTCGAGAAAGTACGAGTTACAAATACGTGTTCATGGGTTAGGGCATAGTTGATGGATGTCTCGGGACAAAAATAATGATATGCTTCGTCGACAAGAACGGTAATTTGACGTCGTTCCGCTTCCTCAAAAAAGCGTGACATCTCAGTCTTGCTCCAAGCATTGCCCATGGGGTTATTCGGATTAACAAGAATAAGCAGCTGTGTGTCATCGCTAATCTTAGAAATCACATCATCCACCGTGATGGTAAGGTCATCCCTATAAGGAACCGGCACAAAATTACGTCCATACATCTTCGAGTAGACCTCGAACATTGCATAAGAAGGCGATACACAAACGATCTCGCCGTTAGGTGCAGTGAAGGCCTCAATGATGTTGCGAATGCCTTCGGAAGACCCGTTAACAAGCGACAGATGCTCGATGTCCGTACCAAGTCTTCCAGCGAGGAATTCGGTAAACTCAAGAGTCTCCGGGTACTGGGCCACCATTTCGGGCGTCACCCCCGAAAGAACCCCGTCGATGAACTCTTGAGATAGCCCCTCGGGGTTCTCGTTCAGATCAAGTCTGAGGTAACCCTCGCGCTTGTTCTGGTCAAAAATGCGGTGTAGATTAACTAACCTCTCGTTGATGTAATACATGAATAAACACCTTTCGCCTTTGATTAAAAATTGTTAAGGACTGTAACGAATGAGCTGCCTGTCGATATTTCCACTGAGGGTTTGCTGTGTGAGTGAGCTTTGCACTACAAGTGTCTAAATGAAAAGCAGTTACCGTCCATGTCCGTAAACTATACGAACAAGCTTCCAGGGAAGCTTTCGCCTAATTCTTGCCATCAAGCTAAGCTTTGGTGCCAGCAGCTTTTCGAATGCCAGCTTGTGGTCACCAGCAGAAATCGCTCTTTCGACCTCATCGGCCAGCCTCTCGTCATCATCAGAACGAGAGGCTGGCTTGACGAGATTTGAGTTATTTGCAGCAACGCTTTCAACGGTTGATTTAATCCACTTACATTCATCGGCACAGCACTCATTAAAGAAACGCTCGCCATTACTAGTGTTTATCAGGACCGCGGAAACGCCTCGTCCGTCAGAAAAGCCGGGATGAACGGAATCGATGCCCCAATAATCTCCTATCGTGATGTCTCCAACGCGTTCGAGTCTTGCAAAGGGACACTTGTAACAACACCTCCGATAGATGACCCCTTTCGTAAAAGCTGCGAAATATGGGTCATCACGGGCGGGCCCCAGCACCTCGTGTTTTCTACCTCGACGATAGAAGTAGTAATAATAATTTAGTCCCCACCCCATCTTTTTGCTTCTAAAAGCATAGCCATGGATGCCGTCATCGGCTTTATTCTTCGTGGCGAGCCATTCAAGATATGCAGAAAAAATCTCCTGCTTTGGTGTTCCGTGACAGATAAGATCGACGCACAGCAAGTTGTTTGCAACGACTTCCTTCGGAACTGATTTTTCAAGATATTTTCGAAGTCCCGCTATCTGGCATGGCGTACCGGAATATAGCACTACGGTGTTCTTGCAAAGAAGATGGGCACACTCTTCATATGTATCTGCAACGTTGCTCTTAACGTATTTAGATCCTTGGAGTTTATACAAGTCATCAATCCGCGTTATGCAAATATGACGGACAGTGCCGTTGTCGAGAAGGGAAGCTCCAAATACGGCACCACCAACACGAAGAACAGAGCGGGCAAACAGAGCAAAAGCGCCACCAGAAGCGGACAACTCAAGGCTTTTCGAATCAGAGTCCTGAAGTGCCACAGCATAACGAGCTTTTGCGAACAGCATGCCGAAAGAGTTCGATGGAAGTTTGTCTTGCAACCTAACGCCTCCTAACCAATAAAATTCCAAAAGCCTTACGTCGCTCTTCCCCATCGAGTAGAAGGAGGGATAGCTCCGTATAACCGATTGCTGCAGAAATAAGACAAGAAATCAGAAAGCACGCCCACGAAGAAAACGGCAACGCTTTCGAAAGAATTGCAAATGTTGCGAGAACGACGAAAAGCCCCACAACTTCTTTACCAAGTGGTTTATAGAAACTCGATCCACGCAGACCTAACACATGAGCAGCATAAACGGGCTGTACAAAACAATGTCTAAACGTCATGACAACGGAACTGACAGAAGCGATTACAAAGAGGCCTTCAAGCTCTGTAAAAAACAGAAGGGACAATTCAATTGCGACGACAAGTAAGCTGAAGCCTAAAGTAATAAGAACTGATCCCTTTATCTTATTAGTGAGGGTATTGGCATAGTAAAGAGGCTCAACGAGCGCGCTCGCGAGTAACGAGACAACAGTCAGAACAGATAGTCTCTGAATCAGAAGGAGCTCCGATACGTCTCGTCCGGGAAGCCATAGTTCGTAAAAATGAAGACCATATGCAACAAACCCCGCGAGCGGCACAATCATGACCGCAGCGGTGAATCTCATTGCAAAGCCAAACTGTTTAACAAGCTCGTCAGTTTTCTTTTTGGCGTAAAGCTCGGCGCATTTGGGATAGAAAAGGCTGGAAAGACTATTTGAAACGGATAACAAAGCATTGGGGATCGTCTTAGCAACTGATAAAATCCCCATCTGGTAGGCACCAACAAAGAGATTCGAAATCCACAAATCAAGACCGGTAAGCAAAAGCTTGTTTATTGACTCGACGCTGACCCATAAGCCACTTTTGAGAATTTCGAGTACTCTATGAATTGAAAAACAGGTCGCTTTCACCCGGTATTCTGGAGCAATACGTCTCGTAGTCCAAATCTGCAATGCGAGGAATGCAACCGATGCGACAACTGCAGCTGCGCTGTAATACCACATATGTGGAACTACAGTCAAAAAAAGAACGCACAGCAACATCGCCCTTATGACGGAGGACACAAGTTGGGCAATGGAGTTGAGGTATAGCTGGTTCTTGATAAATGCGGCAATTCCGAAAACAACAACAACAAGACTAAGCGCGCAATTGAAAAATGCCAGCAAAATCATAAGCTGGAGATCTTCAACTAGCCCAGGCGAAACCGACACGACTGATTCGATATTTGTCGCAAGAAGAACGGATCCAGCCAACACGGCGACGGCCATTACACAGTTTGCAAAAAACACGGAGGAGTAGTAAGACTCCGCGCCCTCTTGGTCCCCGCTATGGTGCGCAATCGTGATATAGCGACCTGCGAGCGAATTTAAGGCAGTAGTAATTACAGCCACATAGCTTACAAAGTTGTTAACAAGACCAACAAAGCCATAGGCTTCTGCCCCCATTTTCTCTAGGACAATCGGGGTCAAAAACAAGCTGATGACCATCTGAGCAACAATAACAGACACTTGCGAGATAAGGTTTATCGCAAAAGCGGTCTTGCCCTGTAATATTGGAAGCGGTTTGATCTGTTTAGTCATCACTCGGCAACGCCTCCGTTTGAGAGATATGATCTCAGGTAGTTGAGCGAGCGTAGCGACTCAGAGCTTCGAATTTTGTCTGAAGATTCGAAATCTGGTTTGATTTCGAGAACCTTGCCCAATTTATCAATTGAGCTAAGTCGCCGATCAGAAAGATTGAGTCCGTCCAGAAGCGACGTTAGTTTCTGGACATTGCCTCCTTGGCCGTTTCGGTCTCCACGGGGAATCGTCACAAAAGGCGTATGGGTAACGATAGAAAATATGCTTCCATGAAAGGTGTCGGTTAACACATAATCAGCTGCTCGAAAATATGGTAAAACCTGGTCAGGGCGGCATCGAATATGGCGATCGCGTACGGGCTGGTCCTCACCTAATGCGATGAGTTCAAGCCCGTGGGAATGAGCAAATTCGAGAGCCTCTCTGCATTCATCCTCGGTAAATCGGAAGCTGTAGCCGTAAAGAATCATGAATCCGCTCTCGTTGCAGGGAGACCAGTCTTCGTTCTCCACTCCACCGACGAGTACAGGATCAAGATGCATGATTGGGGTTTTTCCCGTAAGCCTACTTACAGTGTCAACGGAATTCGTGTCACGAACTGAAACACCCTCGAAACAATTAAGGCAATCCCCTATTTCCCTAGCCACCCCATAGTGGTCAAGTTTTTCATACGTCGTATTGCCGAACGAAGCGGCATAGCTTATCACTTTACCTGCATTGGCGCGCCTCCCAAACAATTCAAGGGAGTAGCCGATATTGGAACCAAGCTGGAGGCAATTAAACACTTCATCGCTGCCTATGACTAGGGCGTCGCATTTCGTGTTGTAGTGTCGTCTATCTGTGATTCCAAGCATATCATCGCAACTAAACATTACGGAACGCGATGAGACGGTATCCCCCTTGAGAGCCTTTTTTATTGAATGACCCAATGATGAGGATTTAAACCACTGTCCAACTTGCCTCATCTCGCAGCGGAAGATTTCCTTTGTGTCCCCTTTATGCAAGAAATCGGGCTCAATGTGATAGTCGACAAAAACCACCTGATGACCCAAGGATTCAATCATTCTTTTAAGTGAATAGGCTTGCAAGAAAGACCCGTAATTGGGAACTCGGTGCATTGTCATAATTCCAACGAGCATATTATTTCTCCGTAGCATCAAAACCGTGCAAAGCTCCACAAACCAGGGCAATGCCAAAAGCGAATTGGAAGGAAAGGTTAATCTCCACAGATGAACCGAGAACCATGCAAAGCAAAAAGGCGTAAATGCCGAAAAGGCTTTTGTTCTGAACCGGTTTTCCGAGAAGAGATGTAAACAAACCTGCGAAATAGACCGTAGTGCCCAAGATTCCACACTGGGTTATAAGGTGAAACAATCCGTTTTGCGCGTTACCGTAGCCAAAAGTGATTCGGTAAATATCGGTAAGGTATCCCCACCCGAAAATAGGTTTCATTGCAACCAGATCAAAAGTGACGGCGTATAGCTGCTCACGTCCAGTCATATTTGGATTCTTATGCAAAACATGGACTACAAAATTTTGAAACTCAGGCATTTGGAATAGATTTGCTTGTCCCCAAATGAGAATATTCAAAACAGCAACAGAGGCTGCAAGAAACAAAGGGTTCGCGATAACGAATCGAGTTTTAGCGGGAACAAACGTCAAAGCAAGCATAGCGACCATCATCATGGCACCTGTGCTAGAGCCAGAAAAATACGACATAAAGGCGCCTATGATCACGATAATGCGATTTAAAGTAATCTTATCTCTGTAGCAAACGAGCATAAGACCAGAAAGCAGACAATGCGCGTAGGATACTATGAACTTATTTCCGATTAGATACACCGTACTGGAATCAGAGCGATTGTAGGGCAAAACAACCATCATTAAATCGTTGAGCAAGATCGCAACGATAAATATGACGAGCACGCGTTTCAGAACAATCTCGGTGGAAAGGCGACAGCACGCATCAACATAGACAAGAATGACGGCAACGATTCCCATTCCAAACATGAATCCGGAAAAGGACCAAGTCGGACTATGGGTATTAATCCAGGTCGAGTACGCCATAAGCGCAGAGAATGCGCTAAGAAGCATCATTGCAATTGGAATGCTCTTACAGCAAAGAATGTTCTTTAAGACAAGATACGCAATTAAGCCATAGCGAACCAACGAGTACGCTCCGCCGCCGCTGCCATCCGTCGGAGCGAAAAAGAGTAAGGTCGCTAACACGATGTCAATGTCCTTGATGGTGACATCAGCAAGAGTATTTCGCTTAATGGAAACGGTTGCAGCATCATTATACATAGCGCTTAACCCCGTTTCTAACCTGACGGGCTAGCCAGAATAGGCGGTAAAGATGCATACGCGTGGCAAAGACGCGCGCAATTTCAACTTTTTTGTGTCCACCAAGCGTAACGTAGCTTCGGAAACAATGACGGAATAAGCCCCAATAGGCGCTGTAATCCTCGCTCCATTCTTTTCTCGCTCCCGGGGAGCAAATCATGCACTCAATCATTCCTGCCATTTGCGTGCAGCAATACGAGTTGATGTCCAAAGAAAAATCGGGCTTGTTTTTCTCTACCCAAGCCGTCATCTCCCGACAGTTATGCATAACGTCAAATTTTTTATGGCTGTAGGTTGACTTACTGATACTTCCGGTGCGAAAAACGTAGTGGTACAGACACTTCCCCACATGAACGACATCGCTACAGCGATCGAGCAGTTGCAAAATAATGGCTGCGTCCTCGCTTATGCGTCCATAGGGATAGCGGATTTCGTCAAACAGCTCACGACGATAAAGTTTATCCCACGCAGATACATCAATAATGTTACCGAGTAAAGTCTCCTTCATAGCGTCTGCGGAATTAAACCTCATCACTTTGGGTGTTGAGTATTCATTTTTAACAGTGTCTCCCATATGCACATATCTACCACATGTGACCATAGACACTTCATCATCGACCATTCCGGCCAAAAGTGTTTCGTACATATCGGGCTCGATATAATCGTCGCTATCAACAAAACCAAGGTATTTGCCCTCGGCAACATCGATACCGGCATTTCTGGCAGAGGACAATCCGCCGTTCTGCTTATGTATAACGCAGATGCGGGAATCACGGTCTGCCCAAGCGTCGCAAAGCTCACCACTCGAGTCAGTCGATCCATCATCAACAAGAATAACTTGTAGATCACTGATCGTTTGACCCACAAGGCTCTCAACGCATCTATTTAATTCCTCCTCGACGTTATAGACGGGAACAACAATTGTTACAACGGGTCTATTATTGTTCATATGCATGGTTACTCTACTTCGGCATTGTCGCAGCAGGCAAGAAACTGCTCAAAGCTATTAAATTGTCTCGGTGTTGCTAAAATCGCTTCGCTTTTGTCGTAAGTTCCCATGAGACTCATTTGAAAAACATAGCTGTCGTTAAGTCGATCAGGGGTGGCCCACAAAAAGAAATATTCCCTCATTTCCTCTGCACGAGGATCGCGCCTGAAACGACGACGGAAACGGGCTACGTAGTCTTTCGCCTCGTCCAGTTGGGCTGACGCACGCTTCTCACGGTAGCGCTCTAATGAGCAAACCTTCTTTGCGGGAATGCCTGCATAAACAGAGTCGTGCTCTAGCCTCCCGCTGACGACGGAGTGCGCTCCGACGATCACGTTGTCCTCGATGGTCGTGCCGCACAAGATTGTGGCACCCCATCCAATGAATACATTGTTCCCAATGGTCACATGTTTTTGGTTTCCGAAAACCTCCCCCGTTTTTCCCTTAATTACCCCCCAAGAATAATCATGCGTCAGGATTGTAGATGGACCCGTAATCTTCACATGGTCACCGATGGTGATTAGATGTGGATTTTGAATATCGACCGTCATTTCTTTGGGGCAGTAAAAAGTCACATCGTCCCCAATGGCAACGCCTAGTTTTCTCAAACGGCTAATCAGTAAATCGTTATTGAGAAAAATAGAATTATATAAATACTTTAGTCCATCAATTAAAGCCATGTTCAAGCCTCCAATCTAGAAAACCCCAGATGAAGCGGCCATATAGAGAATACTCGCGGCACGCCGCCTCAGCAGTTCCACAAAGACTCTCTGTGTAAAGCCGAGTCTCTCGCATGGATAGTCGCTTATCACCTTTGACAGGCGATCATCACTCGCCATTCTTCGTATAGCATCGCAGGCATCGCGTCGGCTTTTACCACTAACGCGAGTCACTTCCTGCGAGATGCACATCTTCATATTGATAAACAGGGTCTTTTTTAACCTCAAAACGCATTCCGCTTCCGAAGGCGAGTCCGCCACGAGTCGAAGGGCGTAGTCGTAGAAGAACAGACTGGCGTCGAAGCGATCTGGCCTATAAGAAGTACTGAGTGACGAGAGGTTCGTGCGGTACGAATACCCCACGCAACTCGTCGTTACCACCCTGTTGCTAGTTCGGAGGTACTTGTATTTAAAGACGAAATCCTCGCTGATCACCTCGCGCTCCGAGGGAAAGCGCAGGGCATGTTCGTCTATGTTCGTCTTTGCGAATATAGACGAACATGCCGACATTGGAATCGAGTCGGACACCTCGGGCGCGCTGCCGCACACGCGGGGGACGAGCCTCTTTGCTAGCTCGTCGCCCTCCCACACGGCGTCCTCGAGCTTGAATTCAAACTGGGGACTTCCTTTATCATCTCGCTTGGTGAAACCGCCCAGAACACAATCAGCCCCGGTGTCCTCTATGGCTCGGGCGAACGTCTCAACCATGTCGGATTCGAGCCAGTCATCCGAGTCAACGAACATTACATGCGTTGACTCAGGATGCAGGTTGTCAAGCCCCGTGTTACGCGCGAAACCCAGCCCCGCGTTCTCCTTATGCACTGTCCGCACGCGATCGTTCTCAGAGGAGAGTCGATCACACAGCTCACTCGACCCGTCGGTCGAGCCGTCGTCGACGAGCAGCACCTCAAAAACCGAATACGACTGTTCCAGAATTGAGCGGACGCACTGCTCGAGGTAACGCCCAACGTTGTACACGGGCACGATAAGGGTTATGTTCAGCTTTTGATTCACTTTTAAGAAGGCTTCCTAGTCGTATCTCTTTATCAATCGAGCGGGCGCACCAGCATACAGCGCACCTGACTCGTTAAGGTCGCACGTGACAACAGAGTTCGCCGAGACGAGAGAGCGGCACGCAATCGAGCAACCGCGCGTAACGACCGCATTAGCGCAAAGCCAACAATGCCGACCAATCGAAACCGGCGCGTGGATTAACTTTGAGCTAACCCCCCTACTGTCGAATTCGTGGTCGTGGTCGTAAATCTGAACATTGGGACCGAAGAGCGTGTCTGCACCGATGTGGGCGGATTCGACTACCGTCACTCGGCAGCCCTCGTTCATGTAGACGCCGTCTTCCAGCACTAAAGTTGCGCCTTTATTAACCTGTACGAAGCACTCGGGGCTCAAATAAACGCCCGCACCGATGCTGAGGGAAGCGCCCTCGCCCAATATCACTCGTGCGCCCTTGCCCAGGTACAATGGTTTGCCTGAAGCGATCTTGAGCCGATTTCCGGTCACAATGCGCACTCTGGCAACCCGTAGGGCGGAAGCACCCCATTTAAGCACCTTAGCAATTTTGTTCATCAGTGCTTCCGCTTCTCGTAGGGTCGAAGTTGTTGGAAGCACTGACGCGCCAGGCCTTCAACTCATGCGCAATACGTTTGTCGGCAGGCGGGAGTGACATATAGTCCCCATACATTATCGAGAGATAGCGGTCCGCATCCTCAAAGCCAAAGAACCGTTCGTTTTCGAATTCGTATTCAACCAAGTTGCTAAACAGGCTTGCGGGGAAAACTTCCAGCGACTGGCTGACCGCCCAAGCCAGATTGGCAGCGGTGCCGATAGTCGAAAAGGAACCGTTATCCGTCATCGTTCTTAGCTTGCCGAGAGCCCACTGTTGCAGAGGGGTGTGCCTGGCAATCGTGCCGAAGACGGTTTTGAAGCAGCCAGCAACTCCTGGCTGTCCCGAGCTCCATCTTGATGCTTGGAACAGGTGCTTATATCGAACTGCTGCGTCCCAGGCTTTGTTGGCTTCGGCCTCGCTTTCGAAAGAGACGATCGGGAAGATATCGATCCACACATATTCGCGGATGCCCTCTGCAATGAATGCAGACTTTACCTCAATGCTGGTATCCACCAGTTTTTCAAAAGGAATCGCAGCAGAAACTTTAGAGTTCAGCTGGCTGGCAAGCTTGACATGAGATAACTCTGCTCCAGCACGTGAACCGAAACTTTTTAGAAATTTCCTATAATCCTCAACAGGCATAACGACATCGATATCGTCATCCCAGGGAATGAACCCCTTGTGCCTAACCGCACCGAGCAAAGTTCCGGAGCCCATTGAGTATCGCAGATTGTTCTCTCGGCAGTAGGAGTCGAAAATGCGAAGGAGACGTAGTTCGGCATCTTTCACCTCTTGCATGGATAAATATTCAGTCGGCATATTACGCCCCTTTAGTCATATTTCTATAGCGATCAGAGAGCTGCTTGTAGAGCGACCGCGTGGTGTAACCCGCTTTATCAAGAAACGGAACGTAGTCGACCTTGGCTGTAATTTCCCTTTTTCCGGCGCAGGCTTCCAGCAGATCGGCCCACTCCTTGTCGGAAAGCGAAAGCCCTGCTCGCTGGAGAAGGCCCGTCAGATCGGCCTCCTGGGTAACCGCGTCAGAGCTGAGGATGGGCAAGCCGTTAGCCTGTGCTTCTATGAAGGCTATCGGGAGCCCCTCGTGGAAAGAAGGTGCGAGCAGCGCGTCCATGGCACTGTAGTACCTCCAGATATCGTCAACGGTACCGATGAAAACCGCCGATTCGCCCAGCCCCAATTTAGCTGCCTTCTCCTTCGCCAGGGGAAGTTCCTCAGCTTGGCCGAAGAGCAGAAGGCGGTCATCGGCATCCCTGGACCGCAGCTGATTGAAAATATCGAGGGCTCGCAGGGTATTTTTTGCAGGAATGCCTGCCCCCACAAAACCAATGACGGCAGCATCGCCCGGGATCCCAAGCCGATGCCTAACGGCGGCCCGGTCAGAGGACGAGAATCGGAATTTTTCAGTATCGACCCCGTTGTGTACCAAGGCATAGTCAGCGCCCTGAAAAAGATATCCACCTGCGACCTCGCTGCATGCCCAGCGCTCACTCGCCGCCGGTAGAAACCTATCTATCATGGCCACGTTGACCATATTCTTCAAACGCGAAGCGCTGCCAAGCGCGCTGTTATGGCAGTGCACGATGCGCGCTGGAACTCCTGCCTTTTTGGCTTCTGAGGCGAAGACGAAGCCGAGCGCATTGTTCGTGTGAATCTGAACGATATCGAAACGGTGCTTCGATAGAAAAGCGTCAAGGCGCTTCGCCCCCAGAGTGCCAACCAGTAGCGGGCTGTAGCTATCGATTAAAGGACCGAAGAATCGCTCTCCGAACCTATCCCCTTCGACTCTTCCCACCGACAGCACGCTCTGCTCGATATCGGGAGCCGGGCAATCGAGCATCGTGGAGACGAAAGTCCTCACCCCGCCCCTTCCGGGCCCTAGCTGTTGAATGATGTGCAGGACCCGAATCATCGCGACCGGCCTGCCAGCACGTCCGCAATCCGCTCGCTCGCATGCCCGTCTCCGTAGGGGTTGGAGGCGTGGCTCATGGCTTCGTACTCAGACTCGTCAGAGAGCAGGCGGCTGAACTCACGATAGATGACGTCCTCCTCGGTGCCCACGAGTTTCAGCGTGCCGGCCGCCACACCCTCGGGACGTTCGGTGGTGTCGCGCATCACGAGCACAGGCTTGCCTAGGCTAGGCGCCTCCTCCTGGATTCCGCCCGAGTCGGTCAGGATGAGGTGGCTCGCGGCCATGAAGTTGTGGAAGTCGAGAACCTCGAGCGGGTCGATGATGTGAAGTCGGTCGAAGCCGTCCAACTCCTCGTGCGCTGCCTTGCGGACGAGCGGGTTCATGTGGATGGGGTAGATCGCCTTGGTGTCGGGATGCTCCTCCATCACGCGGCGGATGGCGCGGAACATGCGGTGCATGGGCTCTCCCAGGTTCTCGCGGCGGTGCGCCGTGATGAGGATGAGACGCGAGCCCTCCGCCCACTCGAGCTCGGGGTGGGTATAGCCATCGCGAACGGTGGTGCGCAGGGCGTCGATGCCGGTGTTTCCGGTGACCCAGATCTTGGACTCGGGCTTGCCCTCGTCGAGCAGATTCTGCTTGCTTGCCTCCGTGGGGGCGAAGTAGTACTCGCTCACGATATCGACCGCCTGACGGTTGAACTCCTCCGGCCAGGGACTGTAGATGTCGTGCGTGCGCAGGCCGGCCTCCACGTGGCCCACGGGGATCTGCAGGTAGAAGCACGCGAGCGCAGCGGCGAAGCTGGTCGTGGTGTCGCCGTGGGCCAGGACCACGGCGGGCCTCTCGTTCTCGAGGACGGCCTTGAGCTTGAGCAGTACGTCGCACGTTACGTCGAACAGCGTCTGGCCCGGCTTCATGATTGCCAGGTCGTGGTCGGGCGTTACGTCGAAGACGCGCAGCACCTGGTCGAGCATCTCGCGATGCTGGCCGGTCACGGTCACGACGGTCTCGAACTCATCAGCGCGCGCCTTCAGCTCGTTGACGAGCGGGCACATCTTGATCGCCTCCGGGCGGGTTCCGAAGACCAGCATTACTTTCTTCTTAGACATTGGCCTTGCTCCTCTTTGACTCCTTGCGGAGAAGCATGTAGAAACGGGTGTTGCCGACCACGTAGCGCTTCACCAGGCGCTTGGGCTCCTGCATCATGCGGAATAGCCACTCCAGGTTCGCGCGCTGCATCCACATCGGGGCGCGCGGGATGTTGCCGGAGACGACGTCGAACGAGCCCCCCACGCCCACGAAAGCGCCCTTGGCGCCCAACTCGCGGAAACGCTCGATCAGGCGTTCCTTCTTGGGCGAGGTGATGCCCACGAACACGATGTCGGGCTCGGCCTGCTCAACCTCGGCGACCACGGCATCGAACTCGTCGTCACCGAAGTAGCCGTCACGGTAGCCCGCGAGGACCATATTGGGATACCTCTCGGACAGGACCTCGGCGGTCTCGGCGACCACCTCGGCCTTGGCACCCAGCAGGTAGACCCTGTGCCCCTCGCGCTCGGCCAGCCCGCACAGCTCCCACATGAGATCGATGCCAGCCACGCGCCCGGGAAGGTCCACGCCTAGTTTCCTGGCGGCCATGACCATGGAGGCGCCATCTGCGTTAACGATCTCGCAGCGGCGCACGCATGCGTCCATCTCGGGATCGTCGCGCATCTGCAGCAGCTTGTCGGCGTTCACGCCGATCAGGTGGGCGAAGCGCCCCTCCTTGATGAGGGCGTCGGTCGCCTCGACGGTCTGCCCCATCGTCCAGGGGTCGACTGGTGCGCCCAGGACTTCGACTCGCCCGGGAAGATCAACCGCTGAACAGGTGCCTTCGTATTTCTCTGGTGTCTCTTTAGCAAGCGCCATTTCCGCTGACAACCTCAATCACAGTGAGTAGGATTATTTTCAAATCGAAGAAAACGCCCCGTTTGGCGATATATTCCAGGTCGCGACGGACCATGCCGTCGAATCCCGTCGAGTTGCGCTCAGTGACCTGCCACCAGCCGGTAATACCTGGTTTCACTGCCAGGCGCTGCAGGTCGTACTCGGTGTACTCCGCGACCTCGTTGGGCAGCGGCGGGCGCGGGCCGACGACGGACATCTGGCCCAGAAATACGTTCAGGAACTGCGGGAACTCGTCGATGGAGTGCTTACGGATGAACTTGCCGATCCTGGTGACGCGCGGGTCTTCCTTCATCTTGAACATGGCACCGGCGATCTCGTTCTGCTCCTTGAGATCTGCCAGGCGCTCGTCGGCGTCCTTGTACATGGAGCGGAACTTCCACATGCGGAAGGTTGACAGGCTGCCATCGCGGTGGGTCTGGCCCACGCGGATCTGGCTGTAGAAGGGGTTGCCCTCGCTCTCAAGGCGGATGGCCGCGGCAAGCACAAGGCTGGGAACGGAAATGACGGCCAGCACGCAGCCGCTGAACACGACGTCAAAGGCGCGCTTAACGGCGCGGTAGACCAGGCGCGAACGATCCCAGTCCATGATGGATTGCATGGCCTTGTAACGGCCGACGCCCTCACGCCGGTCCATGGCCTGAGCAATCAGTGCCGCCCCCACGGGCGCATCAGTTGCATATTGATTTTTATCCGGCACGTTCTCTTCCAACACTTCGTCCCCGCGTCGGGGATCCTCCCTGTTCTGTGTGGCGACCGCCAGCAGCTAGGCGATTGCCTTTTTGATGTTGCGCATGGCGCGCTGCTCGTTTGAAAGCACCGCGAGGCCGACGCGAGTGGTTACGCGTCGGCCGCACAGATCGAGCTCCAAATAAGCGGTGCTCTTGCGCCTGTTAATGGTTTTGATAAGGCCTTCGTGGCCCAGCAGTGGACCTGCCGTCACTACGACCTGATCGCCGTCTTTTAGGGCCTCACTCATGGGCACCACGCGGTCTCCCCTATGCGTAAATCCGCCAATAAGCTGGACCTCTTCTTTTGCCAGCGGCACAAACTGACCGTCCTGGGATAGCACTCGGGCAAAGTCGTCCATGCGTAGCAGAAACTGTTGCACGGTTCGGGGATCTGCCGTATCGCAGATAAGATAACCGGGAAAGAGCGGCTTGGTCGTATCGACCCATTCGCCGTGTACCTTGATTTCTGTTTGAAATTGGGGATAAAAGAGCTCCTGCATGGTGCTCGTCGGCACCATGCGCTCGATGCGCTCGCGCATTACGTCTTCGCGACCGTTAATGACCTGGATCACATACCACACGAGCACCACCCCCTTGCTGTCTTACGTGTGGCTCACGGGGTTTGGGTATGGCTTCGCCAGGGCGCTTGTGCGCGAAGGCGCTCCATATTCAAACCCTGAGCCCAGTTAGACAAGCACGTGGCTCTGCCCCACCGTGAACGGTATGTATAAGTGCATTTACTAGAGACGCGGACGTGTATCGCAAAAAGACCGCATCCCCAGCTGGCTGCGTGCGAGCCAGTCAAGCGGGTACAAAACTGGACCGCACGCAAACAGCTGCAGAACTGCTGTAGGTTGCCGTGGCAATTCATTGCACCATCTAATGCAAACTTAAAAGTAGCCATAAAAGCAAGTGCAAAATCGCGCATGACAATCGATATTGGAGCTCGTGGTTTTTCTAACACCGCCGTTACGACCGGATGCTGATCAACCCCGTGCTATGTGGCCTATTAGAGCCGTGAGCACAGTTGAACTCATGTAACGTTACGTATCCTAGCACAAGCTGTTAGCGAAACTGATTTGGGCTGCGTTGGACAACATATCGTTCATTTGACGTGCTAAAGGGGGTTGTTTTGGGAACTTGTTCACGTTGGCGCAGGTTATTGGGACGCTAACGGTGATTAGAGGCGTTCCTGAAGCCCAAATGGAACGGCGATCTACACTGATAATCGCGTTTGGCTAACAAACTATGTACAGAAATGGGAAAAAATTTGTGCAACTTTTTGTTGCGTAGGTGGGGTTTGTAGCGAATGGTGTTTTGACATGAAAAAAGGCCTTCAGAATTCCGAAGGCCTTTGCATTCACGATGGTGGAGACGAGGGGAATCGAACCCCTGACCTCTTGACTGCCAGTCAAGCGCTCTCCCAGCTGAGCTACGCCCCCGTGACGAAGTAGTACTATAGGGGAAGTTGGCGCGACGTGCAAGGACTTTTTTGGTCAGACTCTAAATGCCTAATGATATAGGTAAGCGATGGCGGTGCCGGTGTGAACTTGGATCTTGGCCGTTTTTCTAACGACATTAGAGATGCCGGTGTCGGCCAACAGGCCCAGGGAGCTGTGGTCTAGCTCCCATTCTAGGCCGTGTTCGCTTACCACGGTGTTGGGGGCAATGGCGATGATGGAGAACGTCTTGCCTTCGGCGCCCACAATGGTCCAGGATTCGCCTCCGTGTAGGATGCGGGCCGTGGTCTCGTCTTCGGCAATCCAGACTGGGGCGCCCTTGTAGCCCGCGAGCAGCCCCAGAACGGATATGGCCATATCCGGACGGCCGCCGGTGGCGCAGGTCGCAACCACTTCGGCACCCGGCCAGCGACGACGGACGGAATCGAGCGCCAGCGCCAGATCGGTATAGTCCTTGTACGGGTCGTGGCGCTCAACTTCAAAGTCGGTGGCGGCATCGACCAACGCGCGACCTGCGTCGCTTACCGTGTCGGCATCTCCTACATATACGTCGCAGCCCAGGCCGGCGCCCAGCAGCGCGTCGAGCCCGCGGTCCACGGCGACAACGTGGTCGCACTCCCCTGCTAGCCTACGCAACAGATCTGTGCTCGCCACCACGGGCGAGCCGCAGACAACTAATACCTTGCAAGCCACAGCCCTCGCCTATCCCTCAAACGCAAGAACGTGATCCAAATCCAGCTCCTCGTAGCTGTCGATAAAGATATCGCAGTTGGCGCGTACGTCATCGCGCCTCATGCGGCCGTGCGGGTCATAGATGCCCACGCGCTTAAAGCCTGCGGTACCAGAGCTCTTAAGGCCAAAGACGGCGTCCTCAAACACCCACGCGCGCTCAAACTTGTGCCCATGGCGCTCTTCCAGGCGTCGCAGCGCCAGCTCGTATACGTCGGGGAACTGCTTGGAGCGTCCTGCCTCGCCCGTCGTGGTAACAAACTCCATGTACACGTCGAGCCCGGCACCAGCGAGCGCGGACTGCACCAGCTCGGCCGGTGTGGACGTGGCAACGCACATGGCAATGCCCGCAGCCTTCGCCTGCTCCAAAAATGCCAGGAGACCCTCGCGCGGAGGCACCTTGGAGTAGCCATCGATTAGAATATCGCTCAGCTCGCGATAGAGCTCCTCACCATTCACGCCAATGCCCCACGTGTCGTGGTAGGCCTGGCACTCATCCTCCAGCGACAAATGCTCAAACTGGGCAAAATCGTCGACCGTCACGTCGACACCGTGGCGGTGCAATAACTCGGGCTGGGCATAGGCCCAAACGGGGGTGCTATTAACCAGTGTGCCGTCGCAATCGAAAATAAAAGCAACCTTGGGAGCGGCGGTATGGGACATAAACGAACCTTTCGATGTCAAATGGTAAACAACCTGCTAAAAACGTTTTACCAAACGTCAGGCTAACAATTTTGAAACCCTAATTGGTAAAACTGTCAAGAGTTTTACCACGGCAATTCTGCCAGTGGTATAAACATGTCGCTTACCGATTAAACGCCCCCGCAAATCCGCTTTCGTCCATAAAACTAACGCACAGGTGTTATCGTAGTTTCTGCCGAAAGTTCCACCGAGCACGCGAGGTGGAACGAATCACAGAAACTTCGCCGTCCCTTCGATTCGTGCAGCCTTGGACCTTTCGCATCTAGTCACCAAGGCAACACGCTGCCGCGTCATGATGGGATCAAACGTGAGCAATACAAAGCTAAAGCCAGCAACCAAAAAGCCCGCAACCCGCAAACCGGCTCCGCACGCACCGGAGCTCTCCAAGGACGATGTCTATCTGTTTGGCATTGGTATGTGGGAGCGCAGCTGGGAAAAGATGGGCGCGCATCCCGACACGCAGAACCGTACGCGCGGCTGGCGCTTTTGCGTTTGGGCGCCCGACGTAAAGAGCGTCCATGTCATTGGCGAATTTAACGACTGGGATGAACAAGCCAGCCCGCTGGTGCCCGTACATACGAGCGCTATTTGGGAAGGCTTTATTCCTGGCGCCGAGCAGGGCCAGCTCTATAAATACCTCATCGAGACCAACGAGGGCGAGAAGCTCTATAAGGCCGATCCGTACGCCTTTAAGGCCGAGTGCCCCCCGGGTACCGCGAGCGTGCTGTGGACCCTCGATGGCTACAAGTGGAACGACGCCGCGTGGCTCAAGCGCCGAGCCGGCCACAACCACATGTCACAGCCGCTCAACATCTACGAGGTGCATATTGGCTCGTGGAAGCGCCACGGCGACGCGCCGCAGGGCGAGCCCGACGAGTACGGCAACTACCCCGGTCCCATGGATCCCTTCCCCGCGCAGCGCGGCGAGTTCTACACCTACGACGACCTGTCGGTGGAGCTCGTGGACTACGTGCGCGACATGGGCTACACGCATATCGAGGTCATGCCGCTGATGGAGCACCCCTTCGACGGCTCCTGGGGCTACCAGACGACCGGCTACTATGCCGCCACGTCGCGTTACGGCAATCCGCAGCAGCTCATGCACTTTATCGATGCGTGCCACGAGGCTGGCATCGGCGTGATCATGGACTGGGTGCCTGGCGGTTTTTGCGCCGACTCCCACGGTCTTGCCACCTTTAACGGCCACATGTTGTTTGAGCACGAGATTCACCCCAACTGGGGCACGCATAAGTTCGACTTCGCCCGCGGCGAGGTCCGCTCCTTCCTTGTCTCCAACGTACTGTATTGGCTCGAGAACTTCCACGTGGACGGCATTCGCATGGATGGCGTGTCCAGTATGCTGTACCTCAACTTTGGCATCGACGATCCGGGGCAAAAGAAGTTCAACAAATACGGTACCGAGGAGGACCTGGACGCCAGCGCGTTTATCCGTCAGGTCAACTGCGCCGTGGAGGCCCACTTCCCTGACGTGATGATGATGGCCGAGGAGTCCACCGCGTGGCCGCTCGTTACCTACCCGCCGCAGGACGGCGGCCTGGGCTTCCACTATAAGTGGGACATGGGCTGGATGAACGACACCCTGCACTACATGCAGACCGATTTTCCGTGGCGCCCCGGCAACCACGGCCTGCTCACGTTCTCCATCATGTATGCCTTTACCGAGAACTTTATTTGCCCGCTGAGCCACGACGAGGTCGTGCACGGAAAGTGTTCGCTGATCGGCCGCATGCCGGGTGACTGGTGGCGCCAGTTTGCCGGCCTGCGCACGCTGGCCTTCTACCAAATGACGCACCCCGGTGCCAAGCTCAACTTTATGGGCAACGAGATCGGCCAGTTTATTGAGTGGCGCTATTACGAGTCCATCCAGTGGTTCCTGACCGAGGAGTACGAGACCCACCGTCATCATCAGGCGTTTATCAAGGCGCTCAACCACCTGTACACTGCCGAGCCCGCCCTGTACGAGCGCGGCTACACCGACGATGGCTTTACCTGGATCGACGCGGACAACTCCAAGCAGTCCATCGTGAGCTTTGTGCGCCAGGGTGAGGACGTCGATGACGATCTGGTGATCCTGATTAACTTTGACCCGGCGAGCTACGAGAGCTTCCGCGTGGGCGTGCCGCGCGAGGGTGACTGGGAGGTCATCTTTGATTCCGACCGTCCCGAGTTCGGTGGCAGCGGATACGCCGGCGAGGAGCCCTACACCTGCTCGAGCGAGCCCTATCCCTGGAACGGGCAGATGGACTCCATCGAGATTAAGGTGCCCGGCTTGGCAGGCGTGGTGCTTAAGCGCCGCGGTCCCAGCAGCTATAAGCCGCCCGTGGTCGAGAAGCCCAAGAAGGCGACGCGCAAGCGTGCGTCCTCGGTGAAGCCCAAGACCGCAGCTGCTAAGAAGGCTCCGGCTAAGGCGAAGGCTGCCAAGCCCGCTGCCAAGGCCACGACCAAGTCCACCACGGTCAAGAAGGCAGCCACCAAAAAGGCTGCTCCCAAGGCCAAGGCAGCTGCTGTTAAGGCTCCTGCCAAGAAAGCGTAACAAAGCCGTTACAGCTGTAATTACCCGCCTCGCCGAGGCGTAGGATACAAGTCATAACCGTTCCGGGAGAAACATCCCCGGGGGAAAGGAACGTATGAATAAGATCTTCGACAACAAGCAGGAGTTTACCGAGCTCTATCGCGATGCCGTCATGAGCATCAGCGGCAAGAGCGTCGAGGCCGCCAGCGACCTCGACCGCTTTAACGCCCTGGCCAAGCTCGTGGCCGAGAAGGCCCGCACCGTTGCCACCAAGAGCGACGCCCGCGCCACCGCCGAGGGCAAAAAGCGCGTGTACTATTTCTCGATCGAGTTTTTGATTGGCCGCCTGCTCGACAACTACCTGCTCAACTTTGGCGTACGCGACATGGTCGCCGAGGCGCTCGACGACATGGGCTTCGACCTGTCCGTCATCGAGAACCAGGAGCCCGATCCGGCTCTGGGCAACGGCGGTCTGGGCCGTCTGGCAGCATGCTTCCTAGATTCCATGGCAGCCGAGGGCATCGCCGGCTACGGCAACGGCATGCGCTACCGCTACGGCCTGTTTAAGCAGGAAATCGTTAACGGCAGCCAGGTCGAGGCCACCGACGAGTGGCTCACCCACGGCTATCCCTGGGAGGTCCGTCGTCAGGACAAGGCCGTGACCATCAAGTTTGGTGGCCATGTTGAGGGCTTTGAGGAGAACGGCCGCACGTTCTACCGCACGGTGGACACGCAGGACATCCTGGCCGTCCCCTACGACATCCCCGTCGTTGGCTATGCCGGCGAGACCGTCAACAAGCTGCGCGTTTGGGCCGCCGAGCCGGTCGAGGAGCACTTTGACCTTGAGGCCTTCAACCGCGGCGACTATGCCCTGGCCGATGCCGAGCGCGCCGAGGCCGAGGCCATCAGCGCTATCCTCTACCCCAACGACGCCGGCGAGCACGGCCGCCTGCTGCGCCTGAAGCAGGAGTACCTGTTTGTCTCGGCCGGCATCTACAGCCTGCTCGACACCTTTGAGAAGGAGCACGGCGAGAACTGGGAGCTGCTGCCGCAGTTTGTGGCCATCCACACCAACGACACGCACCCCGCCATGTGCGGTCCCGAGCTCATGCGTATCCTCATCGACGAAAAGAAGCTCGAGTGGGATGACGCCTGGAACATCGTGACGCAGGTCGTGAGCTACACCAACCACACCATCCTGCCCGAGGCTCTGGAGAAGTGGCCCATCGGCACGTTCTCCAAGCTCCTCCCCCGCGTGTACCAGATCATCGACGAGATCAGCCGTCGTTGGCACGAGTCGTTCGACACCACACAGGAGGGCTGGCAGGAGCGTCTGCGCCAGACCGCCATTCTGTGGGACGGCGAGATTCGCATGGCCAACCTGTCCGTGATCTGCAGCCATAGCGTCAACGGCGTAGCCAAGATCCACTCCGACATCATCAAGAACATCGTGCTCAAGGACTTCTATGCCCTGACGCCCGAGAAGTTCAACAACAAGACCAACGGCATCTCGCATCGTCGCTTCTTTGCCGAGGCCAACCCCACCTACGCCAAGCTCGTAACCGAGGCCATTGGCGACGGCTGGCTGAAGGATGCCTTTGAGCTGGAGAAGCTCAAGGAGTTCCAGAACGACGCCGAGTTCCTGAAGGCCGTGGGTGCCTCCAAGCGCGCCAACAAGGAGCGCCTGGCCGCCTACGTCAAGGCCCAGACCGGTCTGGTCATCGACCCCAACACCGTCTTCGATGTCCAGGTGAAGCGCTTCCATGCCTACAAGCGCCAGCTCATGAACATCATGAAGGTGATGGACATCTACAACCGTCGCATCGCCGATCCCAACTTCCATGTGACGCCGACGACCTTCATCTTTAGCGGCAAGGCCGCCTCGAGCTACACCTTTGCCAAGGAGACCATCCGCCTCATTAACTCCGTGGCCGACGTCATCAACAACGATGCCCGCGTCAACGAGGTCATGAAGGTCTGCTTTATCCCCAACTTCCGTGTGAGCAACGCCCAGCTCATCTACCCCGCCGCCGAGATCTCGGAGCAGATTTCCACGGCCGGCAAGGAGGCCTCGGGCACGTCCAACATGAAGCTCATGATGAACGGTGCCATTACGCTGGGTACCCTCGACGGCGCCAACATCGAGATCGCCGACCTGGCTGGACGCGAGAACGAGGCCATCTTTGGCCTGACCGCTCCCGAGGTCGAGCAGCTTTGGGCATCCAACAGCTACTTTGCGTGGGATACCCTCAACGGCGACCGTGAGCGTCTGGGCCGCGTGATGGACGAGCTCAAGGACAACACCTTTGCGGGTCTTTCGGGCAACTTCGAGAGCATCTACAACGAGCTCATGAACAACAACGACCCCGACCTGGTCATGGCAGACTTCCGCAGCTACGTGGATGCGTGGGAGAAACTCACCGGCAGCTACGGCGACCAGGAGACCTGGAACCGCAAGGCTCTGCTCAACACCGCCTCGAGCGGCTGGTTCTCGAGCGACCGCACCATTCGCGAGTACCGCGACGAGATCTGGCACGCGTAAAGGCGCACGAGCTCCCCTATGCCAGCACGGCATTACTCGACGGGCGCGACGTTGCGCCGCGCCCGTCGAGTAATGGGTTTAGGAACATCGATGACAGAAGGAGAAATCGATGAGTAAGAAAGAATGCATCGCGATGCTCCTCGCAGGAGGACAGGGCAGCCGATTGGGGGCACTCACCCAAAAGATCGCTAAGCCGGCGGTTAGCTTTGGTGGCAAGTTCCGCATTATCGACTTTTCGCTGTCCAACTGCTCCAACTCGGGCATCGACACGGTGGGCGTTCTGACGCAGTATCGCCCCTACCTGCTGCATGCCTACGTGGGCTCCGGCGAGGCTTGGGATCTGGACAGCCGCGACGGCGGCGTGTCGATTCTGCCGCCATACGAGACGCAGACTGGCGGCGCCTGGTATGCAGGCACGGCCGACGCCATTACGCAAAACCTCGACTACATCAAGGCCAACGACCCCAAGTACGTCCTGATTCTTTCGGGCGATCACCTGTATCGCATGGACTACCGCAAGATGCTCAAGACGCACATTGAGAACAACGCCGACCTCACGGTGAGCGTTATGCCCGTCCCGTGGGAGGAGGCCAGCCGCTTTGGCATCCTGACCACCGACCCCGAGGACGGCCGCATCACCAAGTTCACCGAGAAGCCCGATAAGCCCGATTCGAACCTCGCATCCATGGGCATCTACATCTTCTCGGCCGACGTGCTGATCGAGGCGCTCGAGGAGGACGCTCTAGACCAGCGCTCGAGCCACGACTTTGGCAAGGACATCATCCCCAAGCTGCTCGGCGAGGGCAAGCGCCTGTACAGCTACGAGTTCCACGGCTTTTGGAAGGACGTCGGCACCATCGCCAGCTTCCACGAGACCTCGATGGACCTGCTGGGCAACAACCCCGAGTTCGATCTGTTCGACAAGCACTTCCCCATCATGTCCAACATCACCACGCGTCCGCCGCACTACATTGGTCCGGACGGCCGCCTGGACGACTGCCTGGTCTCCAACGGCTGCAAGATCTACGGCACCGCTCGCCACTCGATCCTTTCGACCGATGTCATCATCGAGGAGCGCGCCGTGGTCGAGGACTCCGTGCTGCTGCCGGGTGCGCACGTTAAGAGCGGCGCGCACATCTGCCGCGCTATTTTGGGCGAGAACTCCACGGTCGAAGAGGGCGTGAAGCTCGGCTCTGTCGATACCACCAAGGATACGGCCGTCGTTGGAAATGACGTCGTTATCGGGAAGGGGGAATGATCCGATGATCAATCGCAAGGCCATCGGTTATATCACCGCTAACTACTCTTCGACCTACGGCAGCGTCCTGCTCAAGGACCGTCCCATCGCGTCCGTTCCGTTTTTGGGCCGCTACCGCCTGATCGACTTCCCGCTGTCCAACATGATGAATGCCGGCATCAAGACCGTCGGCGTCGTCATGCCGGGCAACTACCGTTCGCTGATCGACCACGTGGGCTCGGGCAAGGACTGGGGCCTGGACCGCAAGAAGGGCGGCCTGTTCATGGTGCCCGGCAACGCGTATGGCACCACCAAGGGCGGCATGCGCTTCCTGCTGCGCGACATCATCTCCAACAAGACGCTGTTCCAGCGCTCGGACAAGCCCTACGTTGTGATGATGGGCACCAACATCATCTTTAACATGGACCTCAACACCATCATCGAGGCGCACGAGAACTCCGGTGCCCAGATGACCGTGGTGTACTGCAAGGCCACGCGCAACGTCGATGACGAGACCAAGCTGCAAATCAACGAGAACGGCCGCCTGACGGGCGTGAGCGCCGGCGTCGTGTACGGCGACAACGCCTCTATGGACTGCTGCATCGTCAACCGCGAGACGTTGCTCGAGATCATCGACCACTACCAGGCCGCCGACTATCTGGACCTGCTCGAGGCACTCCAGGGCGACTTTGGCAACATCGACGTGTGCAGCTACGAGTACAAGGGCGAGGTCGTGGGCGTGTTTAGCGAGAAGTCGCTGTATCGCCGCAGCATGGACCTGCTCGACCAGACCGTGGCCGACCAGCTCTTCGACCCCGAGCGCCCGATCCTGACCAAGGCTCACGACGTACCGCCTTCGCGCTACGCGACCGGCAGCCACGCCTGCAACTCGATCATCTCGGCCGGCTGCATCATCAAGGGCACCGTGCGCAACTCGATCCTGTCGCGCGGCGTTGTGGTCGAGGAAGGCGCGTCGGTGACCAACTCGATCATCAACCAGAGCTGCATTATCAAGAGCGGCGCCCGCGTTGAGAACGCCATTCTGGACAAGAACAACGTGGTTCCCACCAATACCGAGCTTCGCGGCACGCCCGAGAACATCCTGGTGCTGGGCAAGGCTCCGTTAACTTCCGATACCACCATCGTGCGTTAACGTTGGTACCGCAACATCGCTCGTAACATGTAGAATAGCCGCCCGGTTCGCGCCAGGCGGCTATTCTCGAATAACAACATGGGAGACAATATGGCTGATTCCAGCAAAAAGATGCAGATCGTGTTTGCCTCGGCCGAGTGCGCGCCGTTTGTGAAGACCGGTGGCCTGGGCGACGTGGCGGGCTCGCTGCCTGCGGCGCTTGTGCGCGCCGGCGCCGAAGTCATCGTGATGGTGCCCAAGTACGCCACCATCAAGGACGAGTACAAGGCGCAGATGGAGCACTTCTCCGATTTTTACGTGAGCCTGGGTTGGCGCAATGAGTACTGCGGACTCGAGAAGCTCGAGCACGACGGCGTCACCTATATGTTCATCGACAACGAGCGTTACTTTGCGCGCGACTATCCGTACGGCTTCTTTGACGACGGCGAGCGCTTCGCGTTCTTCTCCAAGGCTATCACCGAGAGCCTGCAGCACCTGCCCGAGGGCTTTGAGTGCGACATCCTGCACTGCAACGACTGGCAGACGGCACTGGCGCCCGTGTTCTTGCGTGAGTTCTACCAGGGCCTGCCGCTGTACGACCGCGTCAAGACCGTGTTCTCGATCCACAACGTGGCGTTCCAGGGCCAGTTTAGCGACACCGTAATGGAGGACATCCTGGGTGTGGCGCACATTCCGGCGGCCGCCTCGCAGCTGCGTTGCGACGCCTGCAGCATCAACTACATGCTGGGCGCCCTGCGCTATGCCGACGCCATCACCACGGTGAGCCCCACCTATGCCAACGAGATCCAGACGCCCGAGTTTGGCGAGGGCCTGGACGGCGTACTGCGCGAGCGTTCCTACGCGCTGCAGGGCATCCTCAACGGCATTGACGTTGCGGGCTTTGACCCGGCAACAGACAAGCGAATTGCCGCCAACTACACCGTGGAGGACCGATCCGGCAAGGCCGTGTGCAAGGCCAAGCTGCAGGAGGAACTGGGCCTCGAGGTTCGCGACGACCGTCCGCTCATGGTGATGGTCACGCGCCTGACGCGCCAGAAGGGCATGGATCTGGTCATGTACGCGCTCGACCGCATCCTGTCCGGCGGCGTGCAGGTGGCGGTGCTGGGCACCGGCGACCGCGACTACGAGGACGGCCTGCGCTACTTCCAGGACAAGTACCCCGGCACTATGGCCGCGCGCATCGAGTTCGACCCGGCGCTGTCACAGCGCATGTATGCTGCCGCCGACATGTTCCTAATGCCTTCGAAGTTTGAGCCCTGCGGCCTGTCGCAGATCATCGCCATGCGCTACGGCACGCTGCCGATTGTTCGCGAGACCGGTGGCCTGAAGGACACGGTGATTCCGTATAACGAGTTTACCGGCGAGGGCACGGGCTTCTCGTTTAGCAACTTTAACGGCGACGAGATGGGCGACGCCGTGTTCCGCGCGGCGCGCCTGTTCTGGGATAACCGCGACGCGTGGAATCAGCTGGTCACGCAGGCCATGAGCCAGGACTTTAGCTGGACGCGCTCGGCCGACAAGTATCTGGACCTGTACTTCTTTATGCACCCGGAGATTGAGAGGCCGGCGGCTGTGGAGTCTGCGGCTGAGGAGCCTGAGGTCGAGCCCGAGGTTGTGGCTGAGCCCGAGCCCAAGGCCGAAGAGAAGCCGGTTGAGGCTGAGCCCGTTAAGGCCGAGCCCGAGGTGAAGGTCGAGGCTACTCCCGAGCCCGAGCCCGAGCCCAAGGTGAAGCCTGCTGCGAAGCCTGCGGCAAAGAAGACCACAACTCGTAAGACGACGGTCAAGAAGGCCACAGCGACCAAGGCGGCGGCAACCAAGACCGCCGCTACCAAGGCGACGACCACACGCAAGCGCACCACAGCAGCTGCCAAGAAGGCCGCCGAGGCCGAGGCCGCTCCCGAGGTAAAGGCTGAAGCCGCCGTCGAGGCCAAGCCCGCCGTCAAGGCACCGGCCAAGACCACTGCCAAGAAGACGACCGCGACCGCCAAGAAGGCAACGGCCGCAAAGTCGACGACGACCAAGGCTGCCGCTACGAAGGCTGCCGCGAAGACGACCACGAAGGCTGCCACGACCAAGGCAGCCGCAAAGCCGGCCGCCAAAGTCGAGGAGACGCCCGCCGAGGCCAAGCCGGCCGCCAAGACCACCACGCGCAAGCGCGCCACGACGACGGCCAAGAAGACCACGACCAAGGCTGCTGCTCCCAAGGCGGAGGCTAAGGTCGAGACCAAGCCCGCTGCCGCCAAAGAGGAGCCCAAGGCCGAGGTAAAGGCCAAGCCCGAGCCCGCCAAGGAGGCCCCGGTCTCCCCTGCCGCTCCGGCCGAGGAAAAGGCCCCGACCAAGAAGACCTCCGTCCGCAAGGCAACGGCCACCCGCAAGCGCCGCTAGCCCGCAGACGATCTAAAACCTAATCAAAACCCTAAACAAGGGGCGCTCCAACCGGGCGCCCCTTCTCTGTAGATAGTTGGTAAAACGATTTTCTAGGACAACCGTTCGCCGATGGTAAACGGATGTTGTTTATACA
>CBCSNG010000023.1:0-32228 GCA_965141635.1 uncultured Collinsella sp.
GCATGCTTGCGGAGCTATCGCCCACCTTCTTCTTGTAGAGCTTCTGCAGCGTCGCGGACTGGCGGACGATCTGCTTGGCCTGGTCCTTGGACACGCCGTACTGCGTGGCCATGGTCTTGTAGTCGGAGGTGCCGATGGAATCCTCGGCGTACTGCTTCATTTCCTTGGAAGAAACGGTAATGCCCTCGTCCTCGGCAGCGTCCAGCAGAATCTGGTTGCGCACGTAGGACAGGATAACGTCGGCAGACGGAGCGGTGTAGTTGCCGTCGTCGTCCTTGACGGTGTCGAGACTGTACTGGCTCTCGATGGCCTCACGCGCGGTGATGTCGCTCTTCTTGCCGTTGTAGCTATAGCTTGCCATAGTCGAATCGAGCTGATCCTCGGTCAGGGTCGACGAGCCGACACCCTTGCCGCCAAAACCACCGTTGCCAATAAAGAAGCCGACCACGGCAGCGATCACGATGGCGACCACAAAGGCGACAATCATCGTCTTCTTGTGCTTACAAGCGTGGTCGTCCACGCCGGAGTCGTCGTCCTCGTCCTGCTCCTGGGGCATGAGGTTCTCGTCGGCGGCGTCCGCGGCGATCTTTGCCTCCAGGCGAGCGTCTTCCTCCTCGGCGGTCGTGCCAGCGGCAATATGTTCGGCAGACGTGCCGGCGACCAGGTCGATCTTCTCGTCCTCATCACCGTCGGGGCCTTCGCCGCGCTCGATGATCTGGATGCCGTCGATCTCGTCCTTCTCGTCCTTCTTTTGAATCAGACCCATATCAGTTACTCCTTGTTAGGAAACATAGTCCCCAATAGAATACGCCCGGCAGAGCGCCGGGCGTATTGATTCTTAGGTTATACGCAAACACTTAAGTACTATTTAGGCGTTTGCAGCGTGCATACCTTAGACCAGGTGCGCGATAACGGCATCGGCAAAGGCCTGTGTGCCCACAGCGCCCTCAACGGAGCCGGTCTGGGCACGACGCACGTCACCGGTAACCTGCTCGCCCTCGTCGAGCGTGGCAGATACGGCGGCACGAATGCGATTGGCAGCATCGTTCTCGCCCAGGTGATCGAGCATCATCGCAGCAGAGAGAATCTCGGCCGTGGGGTTGGCGATATCCTGGCCGGCGATATCGGGCGCGGAGCCATGCGTAGCCTCAAAGATTGCGCAGTCGGCACCGATGTTGGAGCCGGGGGCCATGCCCAGACCGCCCACCAGGCCGGCGCACAGGTCGCTCACGATGTCGCCGTACAGGTTGGGCAGCACCAGGACATCGAAGTCGTTGGGGTTCTGGACCAAGCCCATGCAGGTGGCGTCGACGATCTTGTCGTTGAACTCGATATCGGGATACTTGGCGGCCACCTCGCGCGCCACGCGCAGGAACAGGCCGTCGGTCGCCTTCATGATGTTGGCCTTATGCACGGCCGTCACCTTTTTGCGGCCGCAGCGGCGGGCATACTCAAAGGCATACTCCACAATGCGGCGGCTCTTGGCGATGGAGATCGGCTTGATCGAGATCGCGGAATCGACGGCGAAGGTCTTTTGGCCCGAACGCTCGACGAGCTGCGAAAGCTCCTCGACCTCGGCAGCGCCCTCATCGAACTCGATGCCGGCGTAGAGGTCCTCGGTGTTCTCGCGCACGATGACCAGGTCGACGTCGCGGAAGCGCGAGCCGTCGCCCGGCTGCGACAGGCAAGGGCGCACGCAGGCGTACAGGTCAAAATGCTTGCGCAGAGCCACGTTGACGCTGCGGAAACCCGTGCCGACCGGCGTGGTGATGGGACCCTTGATGGCAACCTTGGTCTCGGCGACCGCATCGAGCACGTGCTGGGGCAGCGGCGTGCCAAACTCGTCCATGACGCCGGCACCGGCCTCCTGGACGTTCCAGTTGATCTGGACACCAGTGGCCTCGACCACGCGGCGCATGGCCTGCGTAATCTCGGGACCGATACCGTCACCGGGAATCAGGACTACATCGTGCGCCATAATCTGTTACTCCTCGTCTTCGGCGTCGTCAGATTTTTTAACGCTAGCACGCTTCTTCTTTTTGGAGAGATCCAGGCCAAAACGTTTAACAAGCATTTCGCAAATCTCGCTCGAACGGGCCTTGAGATAGCTGCCCTTGCCGTTCTCGGCGTCGAACTTAAGGCGCAGCGCGAGCTTCTCGGCAACCTCGGCGTCGATCTCGCCCTGGCAAAACTCGTACAGGCAACCGAGCATGTCGCGATACTCAAGGTCGCCGTGGTAGCACTGGATGGCCTCGTCCAGGATGGGCCAAGCCTCGCGCGAACGCTCGACGCTCGTGGCACCCCACACGCACAGCAGGCGGAAGGCGGCATAGCGCAGCGTGGAGGAGATCTCGTCGAACAGCGCAGTCTCGGCGCCCTCAAAGGCATCGCCCAGCTGCTCGGGGCAGGTAGTAGCGAGCGCCGTCAGGGCATCGAGGGCCTCCCAGCGGGTCTGCGCCTCGGGGCGGTCGAGCGCCTCGATCAGCGCGGGCACGCAGGGCACGACGCGCTGCGGATCGCGCTCGGCAAGCAGGTGCAGCACGCGGGCGGCAAACTGGCGGATGCGGCGCGTAGGGCAGCCGAGCTCCTTGACCAGACGGTCGACGGCGTTCTCGTTCTCCTCTGCCAGCTGAAGCTGTGCCAGCTCCTCGTCGGTGAGCTGTTCGTCTTTGTTTTCTGCCATAGTTACCTCTTCTTACTATTTCTTAGCGTGCTTGCCAGCACCCTTGCTGTCATCGGTGACCGAGATGAGCTGTCGGTCGGCCGCGCCATTGCGACGCGCACGGCGGCGTTCCTCAGCGTCGCCCGCGTCGGCGGCGGCGCGATGAGCCTTGTTGACGTTAAAGACCTCGTCGTGCTTGCGCCACGGACCGACGGACTCGCCAAAGCTCATCTTAAGACCGGCGATAAAGCCGCCGAGCCAGCCGATCGGCGCAAACTGCACCAGCGGGAACAGTGAGAACACCCAGGTCAGCAGGACGACTGCCGCCGCGCCTGCAAAGTTGGCGATCCAGTAGTCGCGCTTGGTGATCACGCGCTTTTCGCAGGCCCACTGGCCGCACAAAAAGCCAATGTAGATCGCAAAGAGAAAGAGCACCAGCGCAAGCACCACGAACGTCCAGCTCATGGGCGCTACTCCCCGTGATGGTGGCCGCAGCAGCACTCGTGGCCGTCGTCATGGCCGTGGCCGCCGCAGCACTCGTGGTCCTCGCCGTGATGGTGACCGCAACCGCACTCGTGATCGTCGCCGTGCTCGCCGCAACCGCAGCCTTCCTCGTGAGCACCGTGCTCCTCGGGACGATACTGCGACCAGTCCAGACCGGCGGCGATGGCGTCGGCCTCCTCCTTATAGAGGACCGTGATGGCCTGGGTGCCCAGCTTGGCACCACCGATGGCGTCGAGCATGTCGTAGAGCGTAAAGGCCACGTCGGCGCCGGGCAGTGCAAGCTCGCGGTCGTCGGCATAGGCGAGCGCCAAGCGCAGGTCCTTGATGAAGTGCTCGACCATAAAGCCGGGCTTGTAGTCGCCGTCGAGCGCCTTGGGCGCCAGGCTCTCCATAGCGCCGGACTTGCCGGTGCCGCCCAGGATCATCTGACGGGTCTTCTCCAGGTCAAGGCCGCTCAGCTCGGCAAATGCCATGGCGTCTGCCATGCCGACCATGCAGGCGCCCAGTGACACCTGGTTGGCGAGCTTGGCAGCCTGGCCCTTGCCAGCGCCGTCGAAGCAGCAGATGGTTGCCGCAAAGGTGGAAAGGATATCGCGAACCGGAGCGATGTCGTTCTCGGTGGCGCCCACGATAGCCGTGAGCGTGCCGGCGATAGCTCCCGACTCGCCGCCGGTGACGGGGCAGTCAAACGCCATGCGACCAGAAACCTGGGCGGCCTCGGCAATGTCACGGGCGAGCTCGGGCGAGCTCGTGGTGAGGTCGATCAGGACCGCGCCGGGCTTAGTGCACGCGAGCAGACCGTCGCCCGCCAGGTAGAGCTCCTCGACCTCGGAGGGATAGCCCACCATGGTAAAGACGACGTCGGCGTTCGCCACGGCATCTGCCGGCGTATCGGCCCAAGCGGCACCGCGCTCGATAAGCGCGGCAGCCTTGGACTTGGTGCGGTTGTTGACCGTGACGGGATAGCCGGCATCCAGGATGTGACCGGCGATGGGGGCACCCATAATTCCGGTGCCGATAAATGCGACGGAGAGCTTGTTTGCCATGAAACCTTTCCTTTTGGGTTGGGTGTTGTTACCAGGTTGAATACTCGGTGCCAGCGTTTGGGCTGTGAGTCGAGGGCGATTACGGACGCAGCGCTTGCCTACTGACCGCGCACGCGGCGGGCGATACGGTCGGAAAGCGACGCCTTGTCGGCGCGGTTCTTACCCCAAAACGCGCAGGCCACCATGCCGGGGCCCACGTGTGAGCCGATGGTGGGGCCCACGGAGCTGCGAATGATCGTGACATCGGCGCAGCCTTCCTCCTTGCGGATGGCGGCCTCGAGCCAGTCACCATCCTTTTCGGCATCGGCCGTCATGATGGCGATGGGCATGGTGCGATCGGGCACGTAGTTCTCGCGGAACGACTTGAGGATGGACTTGAGCGCCTTCTTGCGGCCGCGGTTGACGCCGATCAGCGACAGCGAGCCGGCAAGGTCGTAGGAGAGCTCGGGCTTGACATCGAGCTTTGCCGTGAGCTGCGCCGCCGCGGGCGGAATGCGGCCGCCGGCAGCCAGTGCGTCGAAGCTCTCGAGCGTAAAGTAGCCGTGGACGTAGGTCTTTGCCTCGTTTGCCCAGTCGACCAGCTGCTTGGCGGTCAGCCCCGCCGAACGCTGGCGCACGGCCTCGAGCGCCAAAAGTGCGCCGGTCGCACAGGGTAGAGCGTTGTCGACCACATAGAGCTCAAAGTTGGGATACTCGGCGCGCACGGCATCTGCCGCCTGGCACGCGGAGTTGTAGCTCGACGACAGCGCCGAGGTAAAGCACAGGTAGACCGTGGGCGTGCCCTCTTTGGCGCACTCGGTAAAGAACTCGATATAGCGACCGAGCGACACGGCGGAGGTAGACACGCGAGCGCCGGCGCGCATGCGGTCGTAAAACTCCTTGGGGCTCATGCTCGACCAGATATCGTCCGTGCGCTCCTCGCCATCGATGATAAAGGGGAAGCCCAAGATATCGACATCGAGGTTCGCGGCGACCTCGGGGCTAAAGTCGCAGCAGGTATCGACGACGATGCGGCAGCGGTCAGAATGGCCGGTAGATGCAGCCTTGTCCATCAAAGCGACTCCTTACGTAAAAAGGCGGCCATCCGCATGGGATGGCCGCCAGCCGTTAACTCATGCAAGTTAACGTATTTTACTCGTCAAGTGTTTCGATACGGGGCTTGATGATGCCATATCCACCATTCTTACGGTGATACACCACATTGATGAGGCCAGTCGTCGCGTTCTCGAACACGTAGAAGTCGTGGCCGAGCAGATCGGTCTGCACCAGCGCCTGCTCCTCAGTCATCGGGGTGACATCGATGACCTTCTCGCGGACGAGCAGGTCATCCTCCTCCTCGGGCAGCAGCAGGTCGGCCAGATCCTCGACGCGCTCGACCGGTGCGACATCCGCTGCGCTGGCACCGCCCTGGCGGTTGTCCACGACCTTGGTCTTGAACTTGCGCAGCTGGCGGGTGACCTTATCGGCGGAGAGGTCGATGGCGGCGTACATATCTGCACCGTGCTCGGCAACGCGAATCACCGAACCGCGGGCACGAACCGTAACCTCGACGATCGCCGGGTTGGGGTTCGAGGGGTTCTTCTCATAGCGAAGTACAACGTCGACCGTCATGGGCTCGATATCGAAAACCTTGAGCGCCTCGCCGATCTTCTCATCCACATGCGCACGCAGAGCATCGGTTACCGTCGTCTTGCGTCCAGAAACCTTGATATCCATACGTGGCTCCAATCTGCCTCGGGGACTTACTGTACTGGCTATGTACCCATTGCCGTGCATTTAATCACGCGGATTCCCAAAGACCCGAATAACGATTGCTTGATACCGCATACCGAAGTCTCGCACTTTTCTGTGGCAAAGTGCGCTATAGAAGGGCGACGGCGACTTAAGTTTTGCACCTAAAAAACGTCTTTGACCTGCTGGTTTTATGGAAACGAAAAGGCCGGGCTCCCCTGTTGGGAGAACCCGGCAATGCGTGTTGAAACCATGAAGAGGCGTCTCTCCTTGCGCATAGGAGACACCACCCCTAGCAATAACTAGCTATTGAGTTTGTTAATGTCGTCGTCAGTGATGGTGCCTTCCTGGCTGGACGATTTGTCCTCGGAGGATGCGGTCTCATTGTTGGAATCGGAAGACTCGCTGCCGGAGGACGTGGTCTCACTGGACTCAGAGTCGCCCGGCTGCACGTTAGCGCCCGAAACCGTCTTAGTGGTGAGGTCGTAGGGCATCTGGCCGTACCAGACGCAGTGAACCGCCTCGAGAGTGCCGTCGACCGTGATGTCGTCGAGGGCATCGCTCACGGCACGGCACAGTTCGTCATTGGACGAGAGGCCCGCAACACCAAGCGTCGAGGGCGCCTCGAGCGCACCGACAAAGGAGATCTCGCTCATCAAGCGTGCAAGGTAGCCGCCGACCGTGGAGTCGCAGATCACATAGTCGACCTCGCCGGACTCGAGCGCCTCAAAGCACTCGTTGATGTTGGAGTAGGTCTTTTGGTTGGCGGTGATGTTCTGCTTAGCAAGCGCCTCCTGCGAGGCCGAGGACATCTGGACACCAAGGGTAGACCTGTTAAGGGTATCGGTGGAAACGCTTAGCGACCCACCATCGCTGGTTTTACCGAACACGGAAGCGGCATCGTACAGGCAGGCGCCGAGCGAGCTAACGTCCCCGTCTGTGGAGTTGATCTCGCCGATAAAGATATCAGCCTTTTTGTCGCCGAGCGCGGAACCTGCCGAGGACGCATCGACAAAGGCGACCTTAAGGCCCATGCGGCTTGCGAGGGCGCGGGCGGCGTCGACCGCATATCCCGTGAGCTCGCCGTCGGCGCCCTGCATGGCCTGCGGCGCATCGGAAGTATCGAGGGCAACCGTCAGGGTTCCGGGAGTGACCAGGGCATCGTCCGACACCGCCGGCGTGACCGTCTCGTACTCGATCTGGTCGATCGTGGGAGTCGTGAACGTAGACAGCGGGTTGAACGCGCATCCGCTCAGGCCCAAAACGGCGATGACCGCTGCGGTCCCAGCACCTAACCGAGCCGCGTGCATCAAGCTGCCCCTCACCATGTCCACTACCCTGCCTTCTGTGTCGTATACGATCCGTGCGTTGCGCGGAATATCAGGTTGTTCCCACCAGCTGACCTGGTATTTGACCCCACACTTGCGCACCGGGGTGTTTGCTCGGGAGGCCGCAGCCACCTTCACGACTGGCCCGCTCGCCCGCGAGGCGGTATTGCCCCAAAGAAAGTAGAACGGACGGTGCGGCTTACATCTAGGACGCGCCATGATCGCGCCGCGCGCACGCGGTCGCTTACGTGGATCCCTTTGACCGCGTCTGTCTTGGACTAGGACGGGCATTTCGTCCGTCCGCAACCACAGCCTGGTAGGAACGTAGCGCATTATAGCTAAGTTCAAGCTAAAGTTTAAGGTTAGGGGCGTCATTCGCATCGCGAGTACAGATTTCGCAGGTCGGGGCGGACCATTCGTGCCCCCATGAAGCCCGGAGCTCCCCTACGGGGAGCTCCGGGGCACCCTTCTTAGGGTGCCCCGGCCAAAATACGGCAAATATGAGTACTGTTACCAATTTAGTAACAGGTAATTTTGGCCTCTCGGACAGATTTTGCGCTCAGTGCCGCCAACTTGATGCTTAGTTTTTCTACATTTGTTTATTATCTTCTTACTTTACGCCGCCTCCGAGTCCAAAATTCCTTGATTTTGCTGTTACTGATTTAGTGACAGTACTCATATTTGCCATATTTTGGCCAGGGCATATGATTAGCCCTCTATTTTCGACGCGAATTAGACCGGCTTAAGCCCAAAACACGCCCGCAGCGTGTTAAGCAACGCCTCTTGCTTCTTCCTACGGGCATCGACACGATTCCGGTACCGCTTTCGCATACGCTGGTGCATGCGCCATGCGAGCGCTTCCATCGCTTCCATGTCACAGAGCATTTCGTTGTTGACCGTCGCGACCTCGATTCCCATAGTAATCAAGCCCGTGTTGCGCTTTTCATCATGGATACGTCCCCTACGGGATGAATGGCCCAGCTCGCCGTTGTATTCCAGGTCAAACCGAGCTGCTTCCTGATACGCATCGCAAACTGCATGCGGCATCCCCGAGATTGCCTGCGCACGGTCATCGAACTCGATCTTGTAGTCGGTCTTAAAAGGACCGCAGGCAAATCCGCCATAGGAAAACGGAAGCGAAAACAGGGCGAGCATGATGCACTCCATGGGTGAGCGCAGGTTTTCCGAAAGATAGGGACACAGACGCTGCAGCTGCTTGGCCGCGTTCCCCTTGCATACCGCGAGGTAATCTGCCAGACGATCGGGCGTCAGCACCGGCTCAACCTCAAAGTAGCCCACATCTGCTGGCTGGTCCTTGTCCTTTGCAAGTTTATTCGTAACAGGCGAGGTGTAGGGAGGCAGATACTTCCCGCGGTCACTCAGCGAAATCTTAGAGCACAGCTCCTGAGCCAGGGCAAATGCCTGGATGCAGCCGACCTCGCGCGCAACGGCAACACAAAGGGCCTCGGGAGATAGACTGTACACCCCCGGTTCCACCTCTAGAATCGAGCCGGCGGGCAACCCGGAGCATACGGACCAGCTCACGCCAAGCATGCGGCGGCGCCGCGCCGCAGATCCCACCAGCAAGCAAAGATCTTCTTGCACCTCGCCGCTTGCGGCCCCAATCCGCACCAAGTCGGGAAGATAGATGTCCTCGGTCGAGGGCGACGACGTGCACAGCACACGGCGCTCTTCATCGGGATCGAGGTCCCTCCAGCTGATGTAACCCATTTGTCGGCGCTCGGCGCGCATCATGCGTAGCGCCGAGGCGCCTGTTAGGATTACGGAAGCCGCTAGCTGTTCGCCTGTCCGCTCGTTGTACCGCTCAATCTTTACTGCCACAAAACCACCCCTACCAAACACGTGCGATAGCAACGCCATCGACTGCCGCGGCGCCGGCGCGCTTGAGTTCCGCCGAAGCCGCGGCCATCGTCGCGCCCGTGGTAATGACATCATCGATAAGCAGCAGGCGGCGGCCGCGCACATCTTCAACCGTCTCGTACATGCCTTGGGCACGCTCGCGGCGCTCCTCACGACCGAGTTCGCGTTGGTCGCCATGCCCGTACTTGACGAGGGCATCGAGCAGGGGAACACCCGACAGCTCGCAAAATGGGCGCGCAATAGCCTCCATATGATCAAAACCACGCCGCCGAAACGCTGCCGCCGTCGCAGGCACAAACACCACCGCATCCGCGCCGGACAGCACACCTCCATAGCGGGCGGGCGCTACGACCTGGGCATGCAGGGCGGTGTCGTAGAGCAGCTCTGCCAGATACGGCGCCAGGCGTCGCTCACCCGCATCCTTGTACGCTTTAATGATGCGCGGCAGCGGATGCGCATAGACGGCGCACGCCAGGCAGCGGTCGAGCGCCTCCGCCATTGCCGAGGACGTGCCCTCGACCGAACACTCAGTGCACAGCAAATCCCCAAACGGGGCGCCGCATCGGGTGCAGCTATGACGTGGGTCGATGAGCGTGAGCGCGGTCAGGCAGTCTTGGCAAATAAGCGCACCGGCGCGCTCGCAGCCGGCACATCGTGTTGGCGACAATGCCTCGAGCGCCTCGCGTGCCGCCCACTCGGCAAACGGTAGCAATTCGTCCGCAAACGGTAGGGCACCGGCACCCTGCAGACGGCTCAATATGTTCAGACGGCTCTTCAAGACACAACCCTCCCTACGTTCGGTCGCAGGGAGGGTTGTTGATTCGGCGCTATGATACCCCGATGCGCTCGGGGCAAGGCGGGCTAAATCCGCTCGCGGGCGTTATTCGCCGGCGGGCGGTTGTGGTGCGGACGAAGACGGGGTCGAGCCCTCGCCACCATCCTGGCGCGGCTTGCGGGAACGGCGACGGCGACGGCGCTTTTGGCCCTGGTCGGCCGAGCCCTCGCCACCGCGATCCTCGTGCGGCTCGCGCTCGTCGCGAGCGGCGCCACGCGAAGCCTTGGCAGCCGCTCCCCCGCCATCTCCGGGACGACGGCGCGTGACCTTGACCTCGCCATCCGAGACCTGATCGGCCACGGAGGGCACTGAGGGCTTCTGTTGCGCGCCCGAGGAATGGCGACGGCGCGGACGCGGCGCGCGCTCCTCCTCGCCACGTGACTTGCCGCCCTTGTCGGCAGACGCATCGGAGGCCGAGGCACCCTTGGGGGCAGCGCCGGCCTCGCGAGCGGCTGCGGCACGGAAGGCGTCCTCGCGCTCCTCGCTCGACAAATGACGGCGACGACGGCGCGTGGGATTCATGCCACCGCCGCGATTCTGCTGCTGGGGTTGCTGAACCTCGCGCTCGCGGGGGGAATTCTTGCCTGCGGGAGCGGTCTCACCGGCATCGCCCGAGCCCGCGCGCTTGCGACGACGACGGCCACCGGCGGCCTCCTCGGCCTCGGGTGTCTCGGCCTTACCACGGCCCTTTCCGCGGCCACGGCCCTCGCCCTGGCTCTGAGCAGCGCGGGCATCGGATTCGACATCGCGACGACGGCGCTTGGGCATCGACGTGCCGGCCAGACGGTCGGCACTCGACAGGCCATCGCCCACGTCGACGCCATTCTCGCGATCGAGCTCCATGAGCGCCAGGCGCATCTCGGGCGACTCGATGCGCTCGAGCACATCACGCGTCACGCAGTCGGGGCGACAGTTGCAGCCCTGCTCGGCGGCCTTCTTTTTGCAGCCCTCCGAGCACGTCATATCGGCCAGGTTGACCTTAAAGACTTTGCCGTTCTCCAGGCGCAGCACCAGCTGCTCACGCGGCGTGTCATATTCCTGGATACGCGCCTTGCCAAGCGGCGTATCGATGAGCGTCTTCTTTTTGGGCGCACGGCTCTTAAAGTCCTTGTAGGCCTCGAACTCGTAGCGCAGGCAGCACATCAGACGACCGCACACGCCGCTGATCTTGGAGGAATTGAGCGGCAGGTCTTGCTCTTTTGCCATGCGAATCGAGACGGGCTCAAACTGTCCGCCAAAGCGCGTGCAGCAGAGCTCCTGCCCGCATTGGGCATAGCCACCCACCAGGCGGGTCTCGTCGCGCACGCCGATCTGGCGCATGTCGACGCGAATGTGCAGCGTCGAGGACAGATCCTTGACGAGCTGGCGAAAATCGACGCGCTCCTCGGCCGCAAAGTAGAACACGGCCTTCTCGCCGCCAAACAGGTATTCGACGCCCACCGGCTTCATCTCGAGGTCGAGCTCCTTGACGAGACGGCGGAAATCGACCATCGCCTCGTCGCCTTGGATGGCCAGGTCGTCGGCAAGCTGCAGGTCGATGTCGCTCGCCACGCGCAGCACGGGCTTGAGCGGCTGACCGATCTCGTCTTGCGGCACCTCAAAGGGATCGGCCGTGACCAGGCCGATCTCGGTTCCGCGCTCGGTGGAGCAAATGGCATAATCGGCCTCGAGGATATCCAAATCCTGCGGATCGAACCACAGGTCGCGCGAGGCGTAGGTAAACTTAACGGGTACGACTAACGGCATTTCAGTGCCTTCCTGATATCGAACAGCATGACCTCGATGGCCAGCTGGGGAGTAACGTTTCTGGCGATGTTGCGCTCGGCGGTCGCGACTGCCTCGAGCGCCCGGGTGGCACCCGCAACATTGGTCGCGGCGGCAAGCCGACCGATCGAGTCGCGCACGTCTTCGTTCACCACGTCGGCCGCCTCATCCTGAAGCGTCAGCAGCACGTCGCGCATGAGCGTCCGCGCGCTCGCCAGCGCTTCCATGATACCCGAACGCTCGCGCGCGTTGAGTTCGCGCTTGTTGCGGTCCTCAAGCTGCTTCAATGCTCCACGCGACAGGTAGTCGGCATTTTGCTCAAGCACCTTTTCCTGCGTGGACTTGACCTCGGCGAGCGGCGCCTTAACGGCGACGATGAGCGACTTGGCGCGGCTGAGCACGTCCGCCTCGTCGGCGGCAATGAGTGAGTCGATGGCACGGACCATCTGACGGCGGGCGTCCTGGCGCTCGGCACTCTTAAGGAACTCGATACCGCGCGTGGGGCTTCCCGCCACGGCGACGGCCATGCGACAACGCGCGATATCCTGACCCGTCGCGCGGCTCACGGCCTGCGCGGCGACGGCAGGCGATACCAGCCGAAACGGCACGCACTGGCAGCGGCTCACGATGGTGGGCAACATCACGTCTGCCGAGGTTCCCAGCAAGATGAACATAACGCCCTCGGGCGGCTCCTCGAGTGTTTTGAGCAGTGCGTTGGCGGTGTTGGCGCGCAGCTGCTCGGCACGGTCGATGATGTAGACTTTGGCCTTGGCACGGATGGGCGCCAGCGGCACGTCATCGAGCAGCTCACGGGTCTGGGCGATGAGATAGCCCGTGGCGCTCTCGGGCGTGTAATAGTGCACGTCGGGATGCGTATGGCGCGCGACGCGCACGCAGCTATCGCATGAGCCGCAGCCATCCTGCTCGCACAGGAAGGCTTGGGCGAGCGCCCACGCGGCGTCGAGCTTGCCCGCGCCGGGCGCGCCCAAAAACAGGTAGGCGTGCGATGCGCGACCGCTGGCGACGGCACTGGTCAAAAAATCACGCGCGCGCTCTTGGGTGTCGAGCTTGGCCAACAGGCTTGCCTGAGCGGGGGCCATGTTACTCGGCCTCCTGGGCAAGCGCGGCGGTGACGGCGTCCTGGGAAATATCGAGGCCGTAGGCGCGAACCTGCTCGACCGTCTTCTCGAAGACTTCCTCGATGGTCGCGGTGGCGTCGATGAGCTTTACGCGGTTTGGTTCCTCGGCGGCAATGGCGCAAAATCCCTGGTAGACGCGCTCTTGGAAGGCCATGCCTTTTGCCTCCATGCGATCTGCCGCGCCACGGGATGCCATGCGTAGCGCCGCCTGCTCGGGTGTGATGTGGTAGACGAGCGTGAGCGCCGGATGCGTACCGGCGACAGCCAGGTTGTTGGCGTCGCATACCATCTGACGGTCGAGGCCATCGGCAAACGCCTGATAGCAGGTCGTGGAATCGTAGAAGCGATCGCACAGGACCACCTTACCGGCAGCGAGGGCGGGAGCTATGACCTCGTGCACCAGCTGGGCGCGTGCGGCCTCGTAGAGCAGCAGCTCGCAGGTGTCGCCCATCGCCGTGTTGGCGGGGTCGAGCAGCAGAGCGCGGATCTTTTCGCTGATGGCGGTACCGCCCGGCTCGCGCAGGCTCACAACCTGGTAACCAGCGAGTTCAAGAGCGCGGGCAAGCAGGCGCGCCTGCGTGGACTTGCCGGCACCGTCAACGCCCTCGAGCGTGATAAAGCTATGTTGAGCAGGCTCAAAAGCCATGGGCGCAGCCCCTTCCTACAAGGCGCGTAAATGCAGATATATCAACCAAGCCATGATACCCCAGTGCTCGGTGCGTCCCCAATGGCTAAAGGTGCCTTTCCAAAGTTGCGGTGAAATAGGGACTGATTGAAGCTCTGAGACCGCCAAACAGTCCCTATTTCACCGCAACTTATGATGGGGAATTTTGGACGCTGGGTATAATCGTCGTATTGCATTGAAATGTGGCGAAAGGAGTGGCAATGTCTCGGTATTGCGCCTCGTGCGGCAAACTTCTTGCAGATGATGCCAAGTTCTGCACCTCGTGCGGTGCACCCGTTGAGCAAACAACCGCGAGCGATAGCCAGCCCGCTTTTGAGCAGACCGGTTCCCTCGATACGCCGCAAGCCAAGGCGGACGACCCCCTCGCCTATCGCCCCGACCCCGCCGCAAGTCCCGCGGCCGTCGAGACCACGCAGCGTATACCCGTCGCGAGCGGTTCGTCCCAACAGCAGCCGGCTCCCGCATACGCGCCCGCTTCGCCACAGACCCCCGCTCCCAAAAAGAGCGGCACCGGGCCGCTTATCGCCGTTATCGTTGTGCTGGTGGCGATCATCATCGCCCTGGTCGTTTTCTTTGTGATCAAGCCTTTCGACAACGCCGCCACGCAGACGACTGCCGAGGTAGCTAAGCTGCACCATGACGTCGATGACGATGACCTAAAGCCTCTCGGCGATCCCAACAGCCTGTACGACGATGAAGACGATGGCGACGAGGATGGCGGCGAAGCAACGCTCTCCGAGCAGAACCTCTACCGCCGACTGAGCGAATACTACGACTTGCTCGAAGACCTCGACAACTACGTCCGTGGCTGCGCACAGAACTTCAACGGCAGCTATCTGGAAGAGGATCGAACCACCCGTCAAAATCTCGCCGACGTCGCCGAGCGCACGGAGGACACCATCGAGCAGTATTACGACATCGTCGAGGACCTAGACGTCCCGACGAGCTCCAAGAACTACAGCTCCTGGAAAGACATCGTTGCCCTGTACGACGACCTGGATCACCGCATTGACGCAATCTGTGATGCCTGGGAGATCAGCCTGAAATACGCCAAGCCTGCGGACCACAAGAATGAGATCGTGGCACCGCTGTCGCGCGACAACGTAGCGGGCACCAATGACAATAAGTACCGCCTAGACTTTGAGGAGCGCTATCCCGGCGCCAAACCCGTCGAAGTGAACTAGCGCTTTGTCGTTCCCGAGCCGGCAGTTAGGGACGTTCCTAAACTGCCGGCAGAAAAGAAACGTCCCTAACTGCCGGATAAAAAACGAGCGAGGATTTTGAGGTCCTCGCTCGTTTTTGTTTTAGTCAATGTTCCGACTGCGCCGTTACTTGTCGGCGGCTGCTTTCTTGGCAGTCGACTTCTTCGCGGTCGCCTTCTTGGCGGCAGTGGCTTTCTTAGCCGTCGTCTTCTTGGCCGCCGTCGTCTTCTTTGCCGTGCTCGCCTTGGTCGTAGTCTTGCGGCCGCGAGCGGGCTTCTTCTCCTTGGTCGGGCAGTCCATGTTCACGCAGATGCGCCACGGGCCGCGCGCCGTGTTGACCACCACGATGGGGGCACCGCACTCGGGGCAGGTCTCACCCGTCGCCTCGAGCTTACCGCGCGCCGGCAGAGGATAGCTCACGCCGCAGTCATCGTAGTTGGTGCAGCGGATAAAGCGCTTGCCGCTCTTCTCGCTCTTGTGCGCGATCAGGTCGCCATGACGTCCGGCCTCGGCGCACACCTTGCACTCGCCCACCTTAAGGTCGGGCTCGTAGTTGGTGGGGCACGTCGGGTTCACGCAGATCTCGAAGGCCTTCTGACGGAACGGTTGGCATTTAATGCGCGGCGCGCCGCACTCGGGGCACACGGCCGCCTCGCCCTCGAGCGGACTCACCTTGACGCCGCTCGGCACCGGATAGGTCACATCGCAGTCGGGCCAGCCCATGCAGCCAATGAAGCTGCCACGGGTCTTGGCGCTCGTCTTCATAACCAGGTCCTTGCCGCACTTGGGGCAAGCGCCCACGCGCGCATCGGCCGTGACGGCGTCGCTGATAGCGTCGCCCAGCTCCTGCGTGTGCTTGAGCAGCTCGTCGAGCACGCCAGCCAGCAGCGCGCGCGAGTGCGTCACGACATGCTCTTCGGTATCCTCGCCGCGCTCCACACGGGTCATATCGCCATCGAGCTCGCTGGTCATATCGGGGCTCGTGATGCGCGGGGCAAACTGCGTCAGCGCGTCGATGATGGCAATGCCCAGCTGGCTCGGCTCCACGGGATCGTTTTTGAGATAGCGCACGGCATACAGGCGCTCGATGATGCTCGCGCGCGTGGACTTGGTGCCCAGGCCGCGCTTTTCCATCTCCTGCACGAGCTTGCCCTGGCTGTAGCGCGCGGGCGGCTCGGTCTGCTTGGCCTCGAGCTTAATGTCAAACACATCGACCGTGTCGCCCTGCTCCAGCGGCGGCATCTGCTCGTCGCGCTTGAGGCCGTACGGGTACGCTTCGCGGAAACCGGGGGTCACGAGCACGTCGCCCGAAGCCACGAACGGCTCGCCGTTCACATCGAGCTCAAGCTTGGTGTTCTCGATGGTCGCGGGACCCATGAGCGTCGCCAGGAAGCGGCGGGCGATGAGGTCGTAGAGCTTGCGCTGGCCGCCGTCGAGCGTGGAAGGATCGCCCTCGCCCGTGGGGTAGATAGGCGGGTGGTCGGTGGTCTCGACTTTACCGCGCGTGGGCTTCATGGGACCAGCGAGTACCTTTTTGCACACGGGCGCCAGCGCCGGGTTGATCTTTGCCAGGTCACTCACCACGGCGCCCAGATCGAGCGTCGCGGGATACACGGTGTTGTCGACACGCGGGTAGCTGATGAGACCCGCCATGTAGAGGGACTCGGCGATGCGCATGGTACGCGCAGGCGAGATGCCCTCGGCCGCGGCGGCGGCCTGCAGCGAGGTGGTCGCAAACGGCGTGGGCGGCTGCTGCTTGCGCGAGCGCTTGGTCACCGCGGCGACGGTTGCCGTCGCGACGCCGTCAACATGGCCGTACGCCGTCTCAGCAGCATCCTTGTCGGTAAAGCGTGCCGTCTTGTGCGCAATCTTAAAGCGGTCATCCTCGGCAGCACCCTGTGCGGCGCCCATGCCGCGAATCTGCCAATAGTCCTCGGGCACAAACGCCATGCGCTCGCGCTCGCGCTCGACCACCAGGGCAAGCGTCGGCGTCTGCACGCGGCCGGCAGAGCGCACGTTACCAAAGCCGCCAAACTTGGCGAGCGTCAGGTAGCGCGTGAGCACCGCACCCCAAATGAGGTCGATGTGCTGGCGGCTCTCGCCGGCGTCGGCCAGATTCTGGTCGAGCGAGACAAGGTTATCGAAGGCCTGCGTGATCTCGGCCTTGGTAAACGAAGAATACTGGGCGCGGGCGACCGGCAAGTCGGGCGCAACCTCGCGCACCTTGTTGAGGGCGTCCGAACCGATCAGCTCGCCCTCGCGATCGAAGTCCGTAGCGATGATGACGCTGTCGGACTTTTTGGCGAGGTTCTTGAGCGAGCGGATGAGCTCCTTCTCGGCCGGCAGCTTAATGACGGGTGCCCAGGTGAGGTAGGGCAGACTCTCAAGCTTCCAGCCCTTGATGGAGATACCGTCGGCAAGAAACGGCTTGCGCTTGGTGTCATAGGGCGGGCGCGCCAGGCCATCGGGCATGTCGGCCGGCAGCATCTCGCCGTCCTCAGTAACCGAATACCAGCCCAGCTTTTTATCGAACAGCACGCTGTCGCAAAAATCGGGCGCAAGGATGTGACCGGCAAGACCGATCGTCACGCACTCCTCGCCCTTCCACTCAAAACGGTAAATGGCGGTGTTGTACACCTTGTCCTTTTTGGGTTTGCCCGTGGACAGACGCTCGGCGATCTGCCGCGCGGCGTCGTTTTTCTCGGCGATGATGAGCTTCAAAAGAGGCTCCTATCTCGTGTCTCTGCGGCTACGCCCGCCCGTGTGGCGGCCGATTTACGCCCTTGCTTGCTCGATCTGCCCGATGAGCCAATCGCACCAGGCATCCATGCCCTCGCCCTTGCGCGCGCTCACGGCAAACCGCGGCGCCTGCGGATTGAGGTCATCGAGTGTCTTAGTATACCTATCCTTGTCAAAATCGAAAGCCGGGGCCACGTCGACCTTGTTGAGCAGCTGCGCGCCGGCATGTTGGAAGATGCCCGGATACTTGATGGGCTTGTCGTCGCCCTCAGGCACCGAGAGGATCATGATGGACAGGTTCTCGCCCAGGTCAAAATCGACCGGGCAGACCAGGTTGCCCACATTTTCGATAAAGATGACGTCGATGTTCTCCAGACCGACGGCCTGGTCGAACGCATCGACAGCCTCCATGATCATGTTGCCCTCAAGGTGGCACAGGCCGCCCGTGTTGATCTGGATGGCGGGCATACCGGCTTCCTTCATGGTGATGGCGTCGACATCCGAGGCGATATCGCCCTCAATGACGGCACAGCGCAGGCCAGCCTTGTCGCGCAGGCGCTCGTTGGTGCCCAGGATCGTGGTGGTCTTGCCCGAACCTGGGCTCGACAGCACATTGATCACATAGGTGTTTGTCTCATTAAATCGCTGTCGCAGCTGATCTGCCAGGCGCTCGTTGCGCGACAGAATCGGCGACGCGATATCAATCGTTTTCTCAGCCATACTCGGCACTCCTTACTTTGGCCCCTTTATACCCCATCACCAGATGGCTAGCGGGCTAATCGTCGGGGGTTTCGATTTCGATACTCGCGATATCGAGCTCGCGGCCGTGCAGCAGACGCACGTTGGCGCCGCCACATTGGGGACAGCGGCAATGGAAGCGATCGTGCTCAAAGACCTCCCCGCAGTCCAGACACTCGCTTTGTGGATGGACTTCCTCCACGGCAAGCTCGCAGCCTCGCGTGAGCGGGTCCTCATCGCGAAATGTCTCCCACGCAAAGTCGAGCGCCTCGCGCACAACTTCGGTCATATCCCCGATACGCAGCGTTACCAAAACGGCGCGCGAGGCCCCCGCCCCACGCGCCGCGCGAATCACTGTATCGAGTATGCCGTTGACAATGCCAACCTCGTGCATACCGATTTACTCCTCGTCGTCCTCATCGTCCGAGAACAGGTCCAGACGGCTCACAAACAAGCCCTCCTTGCCCTCGCGCGCGGTAATGACCACGCGGGCAATGGCGAGCGAAATCTCGTAGAGCGAGAGCAGGGCACCATACATGAGGCCCAGCGTAACGGGCGAGCCGTCGGGCGTAATCACAGCCGAGCCCACAAGCAGGCCAACGTATACATAACGCCAGGCACTGCGGAAAGCAGCGTAGGACACGATGTGGAAGACGGACAGGTAGAAGATGATGAGCGGCAGCTCAAACGCCACACCAAAGCCGATCATAAAGAGCAGCTCCATGTTGACGTAGTTCTCCAGATCGGGCAGCGCCGTGGCGACGGCCGAAGTCTCGCCGATGAGCCACTCAAAGCCCGCAGGGATGATGATGAAGTAGCAGAAAATTGCGCCCAGGAAGAACAGCACCGTCGAGGCAAGCACCGTGGGCACGACCCATTTGCGCTCGTTGGGGCGAAGCGCCGGCAGGAAAAATGCCAGAATCTGCCAGATGATCATGGGCGTGCACATGACCACGGCCATCTTGATGGCCAGCGAGAAGCGCAGGCCAAAGCCGCCGAGCGTGGTGGTGATGTAGAACTTACCGTCCGGCACAAAGGAGCGGATGGGGTCTTCCAAGATGTCGAGCACCACGGGCGTGGCGAAATACAGCACAATAGCGGCGGCAAACACCGACACGACCACGATGGTCAGGCGGCGACGGAGCTCTCCCAGATGATCGAAGAGCGGCATGCGCGCAGGTCCGATAGGCATTACTCATCGCCTCCCTTCGGGGCATCGGCGGCAGCGGCGTCGTCCTCGGCCTCGAGCTCGCGAGCGAGCTGGTCGACGACGGCCTTGCGCTTGCGGGGACGACGGGCGTAGAGGTCAGCCGTCGTGGGCTCTGCCGGCTCGGGCTCGGGCTCCGGCTCTGCAGCAGGCTCGGGCTCGACGACAGGCTCGGCGGCAGCGGCAGGCTCGGCACCCTCGCCCTCGGCGGCACCCTCACTTGCGGCTTTCTCGGCAGCAAGACGGGCGCGACGCTCGGCAAAGGTCTCCTTCTTGGCGGGCGCTGCCGTCTCGGCGGCATCCTCGTCCGCATCGGAATCGTCGTCGGTCGCAGCAGCCTTCTTGGGCTTGACCGGGGCCGAAGCGGCCTCGCTCACCGGATCGATAATCTCGGACTGAACAACGGCCGTCATCTTTTCCTGCGTCTCGCGGAACTGACGGATGGCACGGCCGATCGTGCGGCCCATCTGTGGGAGCTTATCCGGGCCAAACAGCAAAAAGCCGAAGACCACGATGATCGCGAGCTCACCCTCTCCAATACCAAACACACATACCTCCAAGGCTCGATGTGAGTCGAGCCCGCACCGCGCCATTCGGCCGGAACTCGTCTATTCATTCGGTCAAGTATAGCGCCCGGACGCCAAAACGTCCGAGCGCATCACAAACATATGCCAAACGGCACGCCCTTTTGGGGCAAAGATTATGCAGCGGTGATCGAAATCTCCTGGTCGACACCCAACAGCTGGACCACGCGCATCACCGGGGGCTGCACATTGGTGCAGCTAAAGCGCTTGCCGTGGTCGACCGCGTGGTGCGCGGCGCCCACGAGCACGCCAATGCCCGTCGAATCGATGTAGCTCACCTGGGCAAAATCGAGCTCAACGGCCTCGGTGGGCTGCTCGAGCGCCAGGTCGATGGCATTGCGCAGGCTATCGGCGTTAGAGATATCGATCTCGCCGGTTACCCCAATGGTGTAAAGCTCTGACGTGGGGTTGGTGGAAATACCCAAATCCATGTATACGCTCCTTTACGTATCGAAAGTGCGGATAGTACGGGAAGCCGCGCGTTAGGCGCGCTCGGCACGCGCAAGCTCGGCAGCGACAAGCTTAACGGCCAGCACCAGCACATCGAGCGCGGCCTCCAGGTCCTCGACCGTGGGATAGCTCGGCGCGATGCGGATGTTGGTATCGCGCGGGTCCTTGCCATAGGGCCAGGTAGCACCGGCCGGCGTGAGCTTGACGCCCAGGTCGGCGCAAAGCGCAGCAACCTTCTGGGCCGAGCCCTCGGGACCATCGAAGCTTACAAAGTAGCCGCCGCGGGGGTGCGTCCAGGTGGCGCAGCCCGTGTCGCCCAGACCCTCGGTGAGCTTGCGCTCGACGGCCTCAAAGCGCGGGCGCAAGAACTCGGCATGCTTTTTCATGTGCTCCTTGACCGCCTCGATGGTGGGAAGGAAGCGCACGTGACGCAGCTGGTTGAGCTTGTCGGCGCTGATGAGGCCGGCCTTCAGGCGCTTGGAGAACTCGGCGATGACCGCGGGGCTCGCACCGATAAAGCCGATACCGGCGCCCGGGAAGGTGATCTTGGACGTCGAGGCAAAGGCCACCACGCGGTCCTCGGTGCCCGCCGTGCGGGCAAGATCGAAGATGTTGGCGAGCTCGTCGGTCTCGTCGTACAGGTCGTGCACGCAGTAGGCGTTGTCCCAGAAGATGCGGAAATCGGGTGCGGCCGTGGGCATCTCAATCAGGCGGCGCACAGTGTCCTCGCTAAAGGTGATGCCCGTGGGGTTGGAATACTTGGGCACGCACCAGATGCCCTTGATGGAATCGTCGGCGGCGACGAGGCGCTCGACCTCGTCCATGTCGGGGCCGTTGTCGGTCATCGCGACGGGGACGTTCTCGATACCCAAGTCGGCGGTAATGCCAAAGTGGCGATCGTAGCCGGGAACCGGGCACAGGAACTTGACCTTCTTGCCGTCGTGCGCTGCCTCGTAAGCCTCCCAGGGCTCGCTGCCGCACGAGCCGCAACGCCAGAACATGCCGGCGATATCGTGCTCGATCAGCAAACTCGACGAGCCCAGCACGAGCGTCTGCTCGGCGGGGCAACCCAGGAACTCCCCCGCTAGCTTGCGTGCCGAGGGAATGCCCTCAAAACAGCCGTAGTTGGAACAGTCGACGTTGCCGTCGTGCAGATCGGCATCGGCATTGAGGATATCGAGCATGGGTCGAGAGATGTCCACCTGGGAGGACGACGGCTTGCCGCGGGCCATGTCGAGCGCCAGGCCCTTGGCCTTGACCTCGGCGACCTCGGCTTTGAGCGCCTCGATGGCGGCATCGAGTTCGGTGGTTTCCATCTTCTGGTAGATCGTCTGCATGGGTGCGACCTTTCACGAAGCGGTACGTTGCAATTCTTCTAAGTATAGACCGCCACCGTCGCAACGTTATGAAGCCGTGATAGATTAAGTCCATCGCAATGAATTACGAATCGCCGCGCATGCCGGCGTGGAGCGCCCAAGGAGGCACTATGGAGTACGGATCGTTCCAGGCCGAGGAATTCGGCGACCTGCAGCGCCTGGTCGACGGACTGTTTTACGACCGCCACGCCATCGACCGCCTGGATCTCATCGTACAGGCCGAAATCTTGGACCTGGCGCCCGATCTCATGGAAATCGTCAACCTGCTACCGCCCGGCTATTACGACCGCCAGTCACTTTGCGACCAGCTCAACTCCGCCTTGGCCGCCCACGGCTGGGGCGCCGTCTACGGCACCGTGGAATAAACCTAGTCATTTAAGAACGTCCCCATTGACTAAAACGCCGCTTGTGATGGTGTCCACAGGCGGCGTTTTCAAACTTGTATATGCTTTTACTTGTCTTTGGGCGCGGGGTGTTTGCAGACCACGCTCATGTAGATCATACCGAGCACGGCAGCGGTGACCGAACCGGCAAGGATGGCGGCCTTGGCAGCCAGAACCTCAAACTGGGCCGTCGGGAAGGCAAGGCCGCTGATGAGGATCGACATGGTGAAGCCGATGCCGCCCAGAATGCCCACACCGGCAATCATGTGCCAGTTAACGTTATGCGGCAGCTCGCAGACCCTAAACTTAACCAGGGCAAACGTCATGCCAAAGATACCAATCGGCTTGCCCAGCAGCATGCCAAAGTACACGCCGAGCGTCACCGGGTCGGTGAGCAGCGTGCTCATGTCCACGCCCACTAGGCGAACCTGTGCGTTCACGAACGCAAAGATCGGCAGAATCACAAAGTTGACCGGCGTGGAGATCAGACGCTCCATGCGGATGAGCGGCGGGGTCACGCGGTGCATGACGCGCTCGACCCTGGTGGTCGAGACGGTAAAGTCATGCTGGCCCAAGATGTGCGCCTCGTCGTCGTAGCGGTCATCAAGCAGCGGCAGGCACTCGCCCAACCAATCGGTGAGGCTATCGAGCTTGACGCCGCACTTGGCCGGGATGGTATAGGCCAAGATGACGCCGGCGAGCGTGGCATGTACGCCGCTCTTGAACATGCAGAACCACAACAGCAGACCCAGTACCGAATACGGGGCAAGGCGGTAATGCTGCGTCTTGTTGAGCCACACGAGCGCGCAGGTCACAAGCGCAGCGGCGCCCAACCAAAACGGATTGGGGCTCTGACCGTAGAAGATGGCGATGGCGGCGATGGAGATAAGGTCGTCGGCGATGGCGAGCGTCGAGAAGAACACGCGCACGCCGTTGGGCACGCGGTTGCCCAAAAGCGACAGCACGCCCAGCGCAAAGGCAATATCGGTTGCCATGGGGATGGCCCAACCGTTGCGGGCGCCGGCATGGTTAAAGATCAGGTAGATGCAGGCGGGAACGACGACGCCACCCACGGCCGCCAGCATGGGAAGCATGGCCTGACGCGGATTCTTGAGCTCGCCGACCGTCATCTCGTACTTAAGCTCAATACCCACCAACAAAAAGAAAATCGCCATGAGAAAGTCGTTGACGAAAAGCTCAACGGTGAGACCGGCCGTAAGGTTGCCCAGACCCACATACAGCGGGGTCTCCAAAAAGTGATGGATGGCCTCGTAGGCATCGGTATTGGCGCAAATGACGGCGGCGATGGCGGCGAAGACCATGACGGCGGCGGAAATCGTGCCGTTCTCGGCGATGCGCTCCCAGATGTCGTGACGATCAAAACGCTTGCGCTCACGGACGTTGAACAGCTGCTCGGGTGCTGCCATGGGCGGCTCCTTTCACGGGAAGGCTCCCGTCTTAAAAAAGCACGGCCCGCCCAAGTGGCGGCGCCGCGCTCTAACGTATTACGCTTGCATCTAGCCTACCCTGCACGACAAGCACGCAGGCGTGGCCGAAAAGCGGAACCACAGGTTGAACATTATTTGCCCAACGGCACGGGCACGCCTGTCCAAGAGACGACGCGGCGCCATGCACAAAAAACGACCGGAGCGCGGGGCGTCCGCGATCCGGTCGTGGCGTTTAGTGAACTAAACCTAGCAGGCGGCCATGATGGGGGCAGCGACCTGCTTCTTACGGGAGAGGACGCCCGGCATCCAGACGCCGTCGTGCTCGTCGGCAATGCCCAGGCCCTTCTGAGCGGCCTCGGTCTCGCCCTCGAGCAGGACCTGCGAGCCCTCCTCCATGATGTCGGTGATGCACAGGACAATGCCGTCAGCGCCCTTCTCGGCAGCGTAGGCGCGCATGGCCTCGCGAATCTCGTCGATCATGCCGAGTGCGCGGGTCTTGTCGACAGTCTCGTACTGGCCGATGAGCAGCTTCTTGCCGGTGGGCTCGAACATCTTGATGTCGTTGCCGACCATCTCGGCTGCGGTAAAGGAGCCAGACGGACGGGTGAGGAAGACCTCCATGCCAAACTTAACCGGATCGACGCCCACCTGTTCGCCGAGCTTGGCGGCGACGGCGCGGTCGACATCGGTGGTGGTGGGGCTCTTGAGCATGAGCGTGTCGGTCATCATGGCCGAGAGCAGCAGCTTAGCCTGGACGTCGGAAAGCTCAACGCCGAGCACGCCGGCGAGCTTGGTGACAATGGTGCAGCTGGAGCCCCAAGGCAGGCAGATGTAGTGCAGCGGGCCGGCGGTCTCGAAGTCGCCGATGCGGTGATGGTCGACAACACCAAAGACCGTGGCGTCCTTAAGGCCGGCAACGGACTGGGCAGACTCGTTGTGGTCGGTGAGGACGACGAGCTGACCGGCCTCGACGGACTCGATCACGCGGGGCTCGGCGATGCCGGCGTCGGCGAGCAGCTTGGCGGACTCGGCCGGAAGCTGACCAAGGGCGCAGGCCTCGTAGGTGTTGCCGGCATACTCAACCTGGTTGAGCAGCTGGGACAGGACGACGGCGCTCATGATGGCGTCGTTATCGGGGTTCTGGTGACCAAAGACAAGAACGTTTGCCATGGATATCCTCCACTTGATATGTGTACTTGGACGTAGCTATGGTAGCACGCCGATGCCGAGCCTTCGCAGACGGAAGGGTCACGGCATATTTTGGGGCAGGCATGGGGGCCAAGACTGTCCCTTTTGCACCGTGTTGGTGCAAAGTAACCTGACCCCCTTGCACCAGCTATTTACCGGCGGCGCGCAGGGCTACGTAGGCGGCGCCGATGATGCCGGCGTCGTTGCCGAGCGAAGCGACCTTGATGGGCGTCTCGCGCGAGGCGGAAAGCGCGTAGCGCTGGAAGTGCTCGCGGACCTTGTCGAGGTAGACATCGGCCGAAGCGGACGCGCCGCCACCGATCAGGAACATCTCGGGGTCAACCACGTTAGCAATAAGCGCCAGGGCACGGCCGAGATAGTCGGCCATGGTATCGGCAGCTGCCAGCGCGAGCTTGTCACCCTCGCGGCAGGCCTGGAACACGTCCTTGGAATCAGAAGGCCCGGTGAGCTCGATGGGCTCGACGCCCGCCTTCTTGCACTCAGCAAGGTAGTTGCTCACCACGCCAGTGGCGCTGGAATACTGCTCCAGATGGCCATGGCCGCCACAGCCGCAGGTGCGCTCCTCAGCCGGGTTCAGGCACATGTGGCCAATCTCACCGCCAGCACCCACAACGCCCGATACCACGTCGCCGTTGACGATTACGCCGCCGCCCACGCCGGTACCGATGGTGACCATCACGACGTTCTGCACGCCCTTGGCAGAACCGAGCCAGGCCTCGCCCATGGCAGCGGCGTTGGCATCGTTCTCGTACTTAACGACCGCGTCGGGGCAGTGCTTTTGAATGGCGATCCTCAGCTCGGGCAGGTTAATGGCAATGTTGGCCTTGACCTTGGCATCGCCCGATGCCGGGATGGGGCACGGAACGGCCAGGCCAATGCCCGCCACAAAGGCACGCGGAATCTGCGCCTTGGCGACCACCTGGTCGATAGCCTCGGTCACCGCGGCAAAGCCCGCAGCGTCAACGATGGGAGGCGTGGGCACGCTGGCCTTGGCAAGCAGGTTGCCGTCCTCGTCGAACAGGCCCTCCTTAACCGAGGTGCCGCCGACGTCGATGCCGATGTAGTACTGCTTAGGTTCCATGGGAGCCCACCTTTCTCGTTTAAACATTGCCTGTATGGTACCGCTCCCAAGGCAAAAACCTACCAAAAAGGGACAGGTTTGTTTTGGCAGGCTTTATCTGGGGAAACGCGAATGGTCGCTTAATAGGTCGCGCAAGACCTTCCCCAAATATAAAGGCGCCGGGAGGCGGAGACTCCCGGCGCCCGTCAAAGGGACTGTGTTGTCTGTTGGACCGCACGGCCCATCGCGGCGATAACGCCGACTAGGCCTGAAGTACCTGCAGCTGCTTGTGAATCTCGATGAGCTCCGTCGCCATGACGCGCATGGTCTCGGTACCGGCCATCTGGTCCTCGGCATGCAGCAGAATCAACGGGGCCTCGCCGTTACGCTCGCCGTTGGCCTCCTTCTTCAGAAGCCCCATGTGAACATCGTGGCCACCGTTATAGGCCTCGTCGCCCTGCTTGATAAGCTCCTCGGCGGCGTCAAAATCGCCCTCCTTGGCCTTTTGCACGGCATTGATGTACATGCTCTTGGCGGTACCGACGTAGCTGATGATCTCGAAGCAGGTCATCTGCAGTTCGTTCATATCCTCCATGCGGAGCACCTAGCCCATCACGCTGACGCAGTGGTCGATGATGCCGGCAGCGTTCATGCGGCCGTAGTCGACCATGTTGATGACCTCGACCGGAAAACGACCGGCGGCCTCCTTCTCAAAATCGCCCTTGGTGTAGCCGATCTGCGGACCAAGCAGCAACATGTCGCACTCGTCCAGGTGATCGTGGGCCTCGTTCATGGGACGAGCCTCGACCTCAATATCCAGACCACGGTTTGCAACCTCGGCCTGCATCTTCTGGACCAGCAGGCTCGTGGACATGCCGGCATTGCAGCAGAGCATGATCTTCTTCATGGTTTCCTCCTTATAACTGCGCGGCGCGCAGACGACAACTGGTTGTATTCCTTGCGGCTATTGTGCCCGCTCCCCTGTATCTTTACGCAAGGGAGAGAGCCGCGGGCACCGGCACCGCGTACCGGCGCCCGCAAAGGTGAAAGGGACGAACGTTAGGCGTTCTACTCGGCGAGAGCCTCCTGCTTGGCGATTGCCTTCTCGGAAATCTTCATAAAGGGCAGGTAGACGGCCATGCCAATGACAATCTCGAGAGCCTGCCACACGCCGGCGCGCCAGTCAAAGCCCGTAGCGAGCAGGGCATTGATGACGGGAGGCATGGTCCAGGGCACCTGGGCGATGCAGGGGCTGATGATGCCTGCGCAGGTAAGGCCATAGGTGATGCCGATGAACAGATCGGGAAGAAGGACGAACGGGATCATGAGCGGCAGGTTGTACACGATGGGGTAACCGTAGATAACCGGCTCGTTGATGTTGAACAGACCAGGCAGGATAGCCATCTTGGAAACGGTCTCGGAAGCCTTGTTCTTGGAGAACAGGAGCGTGTCGAGCAGAAGCATGAGGGTGCAGCCCGAGCCGCCGATGAGGGCGAAGCTGTTAACGATCTGCATGTTCATGTAGTGATCGGGCTGGATGGTGCCACCGGCGGCAAAGGTAGCCATGTTGTCGACGATGAGCATGGTCAGGATCGGCTCGACGGTAGCGCCAGAGATGGTGGACTGGTGAATACCGACGCAGAACAGCAGGTTAGCAAGGGTGTAGATGAGGATAACAGCCCACGGACCGGCGTTCATGATGCTCTTGAGCGGGTTGGAGATGCACGTGGAGATGATGGTGCACAGATCGGTGCCGGCGCACACGGCGAGCAGGGCTGCGGCAAGAGCGAAGATCGCGAGGTTGAGCAGCATCGGGATCATGACGTTGAAGGAGTTGGAGACCGCGGGAGGCACGCCCTCGCCCAGCTTAACCTTGAGCTTCTCGACGCCAGAAATCTTGATGAAGAGCGAGACGGAAAGCAGGGCGATGATAATAGCCGAGAACAGACCGTTGGTGCCGGTGTTGGCAGTCGAAAGGGCGCCCGTGACCTCGGCGGAGGTGATCTTGTCGGTGAGCAGCGGGCTCGTGGCGGCAAGCGAGGCGGTGATCTGCTGCGGCATCATGATGACGAAAGCAGAGATAGCGACGACCACGCAAGCGAGCGGGTTATCGAAACGCTTGTTCTTAGCGAGGCTGTAGCCAATCAATCCGGCCAAGATAATGGCAGAGACGTTGAGGGTGCCCAGCGTAATTGCCGAACCCCACGTCTGAAGGTTGGCAAGGCCCGCCGCATCGAGCGGGAACAGAGGGAACACGACGTTGTTAATAAGAACCGCGATACCCGCAAGGATATAGAGCGGCGTGATGGTCGCGAAGGCGTCACGCAGGGAACGCAGGTGAACCTGGTTTCCCACCTTCGCAGAGACCTCGGCAAACTTGTCGAGGAAGCTCTTTCCGTTGTCACTGGCCATGATTGCTCCTAACTTTCAAATCCGGCCTTTTCCTATGCGCACGGTGGTCTGTCGCCCTCTGCCACCAGATGTGCCATGTGTTGCGCGCAGCGGCGCGCGCTCTGGGCGTTCGCCCGTTCGCTAATCAACCACGTGAGTCGTGGCGACCTGCTTGAGCCAAGCTGCCGACTTCTTAAGGCGGCGCTTGTAGCCGTCCATAAGGTCGACCTCGACAAAACCGTAACGGTTCTTAAAGGCATTCGCCCAAGACCAGTTATCGATGACGGCCCAATAATGGTATCCACGGCACTTGGCGCCCTCGGCAATTGCCTTGGCAACCCACTCCAGGTGCTGGCGTACAAAGTCGACGCGGTAGTCATCCTGGATGGTTCCTTCGGCGTCTCGGTTCTTGTATTCGTCCATGATGCCGATGCCGTTCTCGGAAACGAACCACTCAAGATCGGGGTAGTTCTTAGCGCAGTCCATGCCAAAGTCGTAGAGGCCCTGCGGGTAGATCTCCCAGCCGCGGCTCTCGTTCATAACGGCGTCGGGCCACACGTACTCGTCGGCAAAGTGCGGCAGACCGTACTGGTCGATCTTGCTCGCCGGCGCCTGAACGCGCGTGGGGTGGTAGTAGTTGCAACCGAGCCAGTCGACAACACCCTGCTTAAGAATCTCTTGGTCGCCGGCACGGAACGGAAGCTTAACGCCGCCCTCGGCCAGGCTGTCGAGCACGTCGGCGGGAAGCTCGCCCTTGGTAATGAGGTCGAGCCACCAGCGGTTGTTGATGCCGCTGGTCATACGCACGGCCTCGAGGTCCGCCTCGCTGGGGTTCTCCTTGGTGTAGACCGGGGTAAAGCAGTTGATCATGCCGATCTTGGCATCGCTGCGAACGGCGCCCTCGTCATAGGCGCGACGGTAGTTGGCCACGGCCAGCGCATGTGCCAGCGAGATGTGATACTGCACGGTGCGAGCGCGGCTAAAGTCGTGGAGCTGCGGGAACCACACGCCCTCCTGATAGCGCTGCTCGGGCTCGACGATGGGCTCGTTAAAGGTGAACCAGTACTTGATCTCCTGGCCAAACTCGTGGAAGGCGACGTCGGCGTAATGTGCGTAAGCCTCGACAACCTCACGGCTCTCCCAGCCGCCACGGTTAAAAAGGTAGGTGGGCATGTCAAAGTGGTACAAGTTGACAAACGGCTCCAGGCCGGCTTCGCGAGAGGCGCGGAACAACTCGTGATACCACGCGGCGCCTTCCTCGTTGAGGTTGCCGTCGGCATCGAGCAGACGGCTCCACTGGATGGAAGTGCGATAGGTATCCAGGCCCAAGTCCTTCAAAATGCGAAGGTCTTCCTGGTACTTGGCCATAAAGTCATTGCCGGCGTAAGAGCCAACGCGGTTGTAGAACGAACCCAGATCCTGGATGGACCAGGTGTCCCACAGGTTCTCGAGCTTGCCGCCCTGGTTCCACTGACCCTCAGTCTGCGGGCCGGACATAGCAGCGCCAAAGAAGAAGTCGTTGGGCAGCTGATACTGTGCCATCAAAGTCCTCGCTTTCGTGTTCTAGAGCTTCCGGTTGGAGACGGGTTTGCTTTGGCAGGTTATCCGGCGCGGGCGCGCACCGGCCATACCGATATCCAACCCGCCAAAACAAAACCGTCCCCAAACGGTCGATCCTGTTGTGCGGAAGGATTCCGTTCGTTGCTTAAACTATAGCGTTCTAATTTTAAAAGTAAAGCGTCTTTTTCTTTTTTCTTTCTCGAACTTCTTAGATAAAAGTAATATGGATGCCCTGTTGAGGGTTATACTTACTTTTTGTATTCATATATGTCGGAAAGGAGGTTCCATGATTCCCAAATACGAGGCGATAGCTGCAGATATTCGTCGAAGTATCGAGGATGGCGCTCTTAAACCGGGCGACAAGCTTCCCACCGTCGTTGAGTTCTGTGAGCTCTATAGCGTTTCCAAAATCACCGTCAAACGAGCTATCGAGCAAATCACCGAGGAAGGTCTTATTACCAGCCGGCGCGGATCGGGTACCTACGTTAAGGACACGGCGGGACTTCCCGGCCAGGCGTTTTTCCAGGGCAAAAACGACCGTGCCCAGGGCTTTTCGTATGAGCACCGCGGGGAGAAGGTGACCTCGGTGGTCTACGATTTCTCGATCGTTAATCCACCGGCGGACATCGCAGCCCAGCTGGGAATTGCCGAGGATGACTTTGCCTATCACGTCGTGCGCGTGCGTCAGGCCGATGAGAAGCCCATCGTTATCGAGTACACCTACATGCCCCTCGAGCTGATTCCAGGCCTTAAAAAGAAGGACCTGTACGGATCGGTCTACCACTTCATCCGCGAGCAATGTGGGCTGAAGATTTCGAGCTTCCACCGTACCATTCGCGCCGTGGCAGCAACCGAGGAAGAAGCCGAGCGTCTGGACACCAAACTTGGCTCTCCCCTGCTCGAGCTCACCCAGATTGGCTTTTTGGACAGCGGCGCCGCCTTTGAGTATTCGGTCTCGCGCAACGTTGGCGACCGCTTTGAGTTGCACAACGTAACGTTGGCATAGGTTTTTGTAGTCATCCGGGCGCTCGCTTTGAGCTGTTTTGTGCAGCGCCCGCGCAACACAATGGGGGTATGAACATGTCCGATTTGATTAAACTGACGCCGATCTTTCACGAGAAGATCTGGGGCGGCCGCCAGCTCGAAACCGTATTTGGTTACGACATTCCCGAAGGTCCCATCGGTGAGTGCTGGGCCATCTCGGCCCATCCCAACGGTGACTGCCAGATTGCGGAGGGCCCGTATGCCGGTCACACGCTGTCGTGGCTGTGGGCCGAGCACCGCGAGCTCTTTGGCAATTGCGAGGGCAAGGAGTTCCCGCTGCTCATTAAGATTCTGGATGCCAAGGACGACCTTTCAATCCAGATTCATCCCAACGACGAGTACGCCGCCAAGCACGAGAACGGCAGCCTGGGCAAAACCGAGTGCTGGTATGTGCTGGACTGCGAGCCCGGCTCCACGATTATCGTCGGCCAGCGCGCGCATGACCGCGCCGAGGCCGCACAGATGATCGAGGACGGCCGCTGGGACGACATGCTCAACGTGCTGCCGATCCACAAGGGCGACTTTTTCCAGATTGATTCCGGCACCGTGCACGCCATCAAGACCGGCACGCTCATTTTGGAGACGCAGCAGTCGAGCGACGTGACATATCGCCTGTACGACTACGACCGTCCCGGCACCGATGGCAAGCTGCGCCCGCTGCACATTGAGCAGAGCCTCGACTGCATCGACTTTGATGCTCAGGCTCCGACCGACGGCACGGTGACCGCGCCCGAAGTCGATGGCGTGACCGAGCTCGAGTCTAACTCCTGCTACACCGTCGATCGTGTGCGCGTCGACGGCAGCAAGACCCTCGACCAGCGCTGGCCCTTCATGTGCCTGTCGGTCATCGGCGGCGAAGGCACCGTCTGCGGCGACCCCGTCCACAAGGGAAGCCACCTGCTGGCTCCGAGCACCGTGGACCAGATCGAACTTGAAGGCAAGATGGAACTGATCATCTCGCACCTGTAAGCTACCGGTCCCCGAGCGCTCGCTGGAAAGGGGCGCACTACTCTCGACAGAGAGCCCAGAAGTGCGCCCTTGGTTCCTAAGGGGATTTTATTAGTTCGACAAACTGGAAGTTAGCGATTTCTTTTTCCGGTATTTTCTGTCCCTCGGATTTCCTCATGATAGAAATAATCCACGATCACCGGATGTCCCTGCGGGACTCTGCCATAAGGCATTTCATTATCCACAAAGGGACAATCATACTTCTTAGCCATTTCCTCAGCTTTTACTTCAAGCGCTTCAAAGTAGCTGCGGTT